>CAMDJV010000016.1 GCA_945901085.1 Rhodovarius crocodyli
GCTAAGTCGCCGCCTTCACCGTCACCCGGCTGCCGGTGCGGGTATGGGGGAAATAATCCCAAATCGCCAAATGCTGCACCGCCCGATTATCCCAAAACGCCACCGAATTCTTCCGCCAGCGAAACCGCGTCTGGAACATCGGGTCGGCAAAGCGGGAATAGAGGAAGTTCAGGATCGCCTCGCTCTCCTCCTCCGGCAATTCATTGATGGCATAGGTGAAGAAGCTGTTGACGTAGATGGATTTGCGGCCCGAAACCGGGTGGCGCAGCACCACCGGATGATTGGCCGAGGGGTAGCGCCGGCCGCTATCATCAATGCCCTCCTTGGCATTGCGCCAGCGATAGTAACGATCGCCCGAGTGAAACGCCGTCAGCCCCTCCAGATAGGCCTGCATCCGCGGCGAGAGGCTGTCATAGACCGCGCCGGCCGAGGCGAAGAGCGTATCGCCGCCGCTCTCGGGCAGCACATGCATGTGCAGGATGGAGCCCAAAGGCGGATTGGCGGTGCAGGAGACATCGGAATGCCAGCCCTCGCCCGCCACCACCTTGGAATTGGCATCGCCATGAATTGGCAGGATTTCCGGATGGCCGGGCGGGCCTGGGGTATTGGGGTGGATATCCAACTCGCCGAAATACCGGCCGAAGCGCTTTTGGCTGTCATGGTCGAACTTCTGCTCGTGGAAGAACAGCACACCGAATTCCGCTAAGGCGCGCTGCAACGCACTCACCTGGCGCTCGCTCAATGGGCGGGTGATGTCGATATCGGCCACCTCAGCGCCGACATGCGGCGAGACGCGGGTGAGATTCAGGATGTCGTCATAGGCCATGGTGTTTCTCCCTCGCGGTTATATTGCGGCGGGGGCTGGCTGGCTGGCAATCGGGCCCGCCCTTGCGCATACTAACCCCCAGGCGAGGAGAGGAAAGGCGGCGGATGAGCGCGGCAAAGGACTACGCAAAGGCCCATCTGCGCGGCATATGGTGCGCGGCGCTGATGCCGTTTCAGCCCGGCAGCCTGGCGCTGGATGAGGCCGGCTTCGCCGCCAATCTGCGCCATTGGTTCACCGATCTGGGCATTGATGGGGTCTTCGTCTCCGGCAAGCAGGGCGAGTTCTTCTCGATGTCGCTGGCCGAGCGCAAACGCAGCTTCGAGATCGCCGCCGAGATCGCCCGCGCCACCGCCAAGCGCACGGTGATGAGCGCCTCCGACCAGAATATCGACACCGTGATCGAACTGGCCCGCCATGCCGAGGCGGTGGGTGGCGATTTCATCGTGGTGCATGCCCCTGTGCTGCATTTCGTGCATGACCGGGACGCGCTGCTGCTGGAATATTACCGCCACATCGCCGCCCAGGTGAAAATCGGCATCTGCATGTGGTCGCACCCCGATAGTGGCTATTTGATGAGCCCGGCGCTCTGCGCCCGCATCGCCGAAATCCCCAATATCGTCGGCATCAAATACTCCGTGCCGCGCGAGATGTATGTGGAACTGACACACCTCACCCGCGGCAAGCTGATCGTCAGCACGGCGGCCGAGGAGGAGTGGCTGGACAATATCCTGGAGTTGGATTGGCAGGTCTATCTCTGCTCCTCGCCGCCCTATCTGTTGCAAAGTGCGCTGGACCGGCGGATGCGCGCCTATACGGATGCCGCCTTTGCCGGCCGCGCGGCTGAGGCGCGGGCGATCAGCGCCAGTCTGGCGCCGGTGCGCCAGGCGCTGAAATCCACCCGCCCCGCCAGCAAGCCGCAAAGCCATCAGAAATACTGGCAGGAGCTGCTGGGCCAGGTGGGCGGCGCGGTGCGGCGGCCGATGCTGGAACTGACCGAGGCGGAGAAAGCCGCCACCCGCGCCGCCTTTGCCGCCTGCGGCCTGCGCCTGCCCGGGGCGCAAGCGGCATGAGGCTGCCCTTCAACTTCAACCGCTGGATCGATGAGCACCAGCATCTGCTCAAGCCGCCCGTGGGCAATAAATCGCTGTTCGAGACCTCCGATGGGATGGTGGTGATGATTGTCGGTGGGCCCAATCAGCGGGTCGATTTCCATGATGATCCGGTGGAGGAATTCTTCTACCAGCTGCGCGGCGATATGGTGCTGAAGCTGCATGATCGCGGCAAGATTGAGGATGTGGTGATCCGCGCCGGCGATGTCTTTCTGCTGCCGCCGCATATGCGCCATTCCCCGCAGCGCCCGCAGGAGGGCAGTGTGGGGCTGGTGGTTGAGGGCACGCGGCGCGATGGGGATGTGGATGGCTTCGAGTGGTTCTGCTTCGCATGCGGCGGGCTGGTGCATCGGGTGGCGCTGGAGGTGAAGGATATTGTGAAAGACCTGCCGCCGCTGTTCAGCGCCTTCTATGAGAGTGAGGCGGCGCGGCGCTGCCCGCATTGCTCCAGCCTCCATCCCGGCAAGCAGCCGCCGGCTGGCTGGGTTTGCCTGCCGGGATGACCTGATTTTCACAAAATTCTTGCAGGCCGAAAAGGCTTCCCGCATGAAGGACAGCATGATGATCCAGCGACGCGCAATCATAACCGGGCTTTCCATGGCGACGATGGGGCTGGCCCAGGCCGCGCCACCCAAGCTGCCGGCAGCCGATAATGGCGCCGAGAAGGGCGCCTGCCCGCGCTGCGGCCGGGTGCATGATGGCAGCGAACCACTGAAACAATCCGGCAAGCCATAAGGGCTGCAGGGCACATCACCGCGCGTGCTGGCACGCGATGCATCTTTGGGAGCTTGCATGCATATTCAACGTCGTTTTCTCATGGCCGGACTTGGCCTGGCACCGCTCGCGGCACCCAGCTTCGCCCAGGGCGCACCGCTCAAGATCGGCATGATCACCACCCTGTCGGGCCCGGGCGGCTATATCGGCCAGGATATCCGCGATGGTTTTCAGATCGCCATCGACCAGGAGCAGGGCCGGCTGGGTGGCCAGGCGGTGCAGGTGTTGGTGGAGGATGATGGCTTCCGCCCGCCCCAGGGCAAGGCCGTGGCCGAGCGGTTTTTGCGCAATGAGCGGATCAAGCTCTTCACCGGGGTGATCTTCAGCAACATCCTCGGCGCCGTGGCGCCTGATGTGCTGGATGGCGATGCCATTTATGTCTCGCCCAATGCCGGCCCCTCCAATTTCGCCGGGCGGGAATGCCACCGGAACTACTTTGTGGTGTCCTGGCAGAATGACAGCCTGCATGAGAGCGCGGGCGAGCTGGCGAACCGCCTGGGTTATCGGCGGATGTTCATCCTGGCGCCGAATTATCAGGCCGGGCGCGACGCGCTGGCCGGCTTCCGCCGCCTCTATAAGGGCGAGGTGGTGCAGGAGATCTTCACCCGGCTCGACCAGACCGATTACGCCGCCGAACTGGCGCAAATCCGCGCCGCCCGGCCCGATGCGGTGTTCCAGTTCCACCCCGGTGGCCTCGGCATCGCCTTCCTGCGGCAATATGCCCAGGCGGGGCTGCTGGCCAGCATTCCGCAGGTGATGCCCGCCCCCTCGATGGATGCCGGCACGCTGGCCGCGGTGGGCGATGCGGCGGAGGGGGTAAACCTCTCAAGCCATTGGAACAGCGATTTTGCCAACCCTGCGAGCCTGGCCTTCGTTGCCGCCTTCCGCGCCAAGCACAACCGCATGCCCACCTATTACGCCCAGCAAAGCTATGACACGGCGCGCGCCATTGGTGCGGCGCTGCGGCAGACCCGCGGCTCGATTGAGGCCAACCCCTTCCGCACCGCCATGCTGCGGGCGGATTTTGCCAGCACCCGCGGCAATTTCCGCTTCAACACCAACCAGCACCCGATCCAGGACTGGTTCTCGCTGAAGGTGGAACGGGTGAATGGCCAATTGGCCATCGTCACCAAGGACAAGATCCTGGAGAACCACGCCGACGTCTTCGCCGCGCAATGCCGTATTTGAGCGCGTGAGTGCCCTCGTCGTCGAGCAGCTGCTCAATGGGCTGCAATTCGGCATCATGCTGTTTCTGCTCGCGGCGGGGCTGACGCTGGTTTTTGGCATTATGGGGGTGATCAACCTCGCCCATGGCTCGCTCTTCATGGTGGGGGCCTATGCGGCCGCGCTGGTGGCGCAGGCCTCGGGGCATTGGTGGCTGGGGTTGCTGGCCGGCCTGGCGGCGGCGGCGGCCACCGGCATGGTGGTGGAGGTGGCGGTGCTGCGCCGGCTTTATGCCCGTGACCATCTGGACCAGGTGCTGGCCACTTTCGGGCTGATCCTGTTCTTCAACCAGGGCATCACCATGCTCTTCGGCCGCCAGCCACTGCTGGTGCAATTGCCGCCGGGCTTTGCCGGCTCCATCGAGATCATGCCCGGCCTGCCCTATCCCAGCTTTCGGTTGCTGATCATCGCGGTGGGGCTGCTGGTGGCGCTGGGACTATATTGGCTGATCCAGCACACGCGGATTGGCATGCTGGTGCGCGCGGGCGCCACCCATCGGGATATGGTGCGCGCCTTGGGCGTGGATATCCGGGCGCTCTATACCGTGGTCTTCGGGCTGGGGGCGCTGCTGGCGGGGCTGGCGGGGGTGATGGCCGGGCCGGTCAGCAATGTGCAGGTGGGCATGGGCGAGCAGATTCTCATCCTCACCTTCGTGGTGGTGGTGATAGGCGGCATTGGCTCGGTGCGGGGCGCGCTGTTCGGCGCGCTGCTGGTGGGCGTCACGCAGACGCTGTTGAGCGGCTTCGTGCCCGGCTGGCTGCGCCAGGTGATGGCGGGCAGCGAGGCCGATGCGCTGGGTGCCGCGCTCTCCTCCATGGGTGTCTATGTGCTGATGGCCGTGGTGCTGCTGGTCAAACCCCGGGGGCTGTTTCCGGCCCATGCGTAATGCCCTGCCGCTTGCGGTGCTGCTGGCTGGGGCCATCGCCCTGCCCTGGGCGGCCGAGGCCTTGGGCCAGCCCGCCACCATTGGCCTGGCCACCCGCATCCTCTGCCTGGGGATTGCTGCCGCCTCGCTCAACCTCATCCTCGGCCATGGCGGCATGGTGAGCTTTGGCCATGCGCTCTATTACGGGCTGGGCGCCTATACGGTGGGTATTTTGTGGGAGCATTTTCGCCTGGGCGAGCCGATTTTCGGCGTCATTCCTGGCAGCAATGAATTGCTGGTCACCCTGCCCATTGCCATGTTGGTGGCTGGTGTGGCTGCGGCGGTGATCGGCGCGCTGTCGCTGCGCACGAGCGGCGTGCAATTCATCATGATCACCCTGGCTTTTGCCCAGATGGGGTTTTTTCTCTTTGTCGGCCTCAAGGCCTATGGCGGTGATGACGGGCTGCTGGTGCGGCGGCGCAATCTCGTCCCTGGCCTTGATCTGCGGCAGCCGGACCAACTCTATTGGCTCTGCCTGGGCTTTCTGGTGGCCTGGCTTTTTCTGCAATGGCGCATTGTGGGCAGCCGGTTTGGCCGGGTGCTGGAGGGCATTCGGCAGAATGAGCGCCGGATGGCCGCCATCGGCATTGCCACCTATCGCTACAAGCTGGCCGGTTTCGTCATTGCCGGCATGGGCTGCGGCCTGGCCGGTGCGCTGACCGCCAATGAGCTGCGCTTCGTCTCGCCCGACCTGATGGCCTGGCAAAAATCCGGTGAGATCATGGTGATGGTCATTCTGGGTGGCGTGGGCACGCTGCTGGGGCCGGTGGTGGGGGCGGCGGCGCTGGTGGGCATGGAATATGTGCTGGGCGGCATCACCGAGAATTGGCAGTTTTTCCTCGGGCCGATTTTGCTGGCCGTGGTGCTTTGGGCACCCGGCGGCATTATGGGGCTGCTGGGCCGGGGGGCGCGGCGTGGTTGAGCCGGTGCTGCGGGTGCAAGGCTTGCGCAAGCGCTTTGGCGGGCTGGCCGCCACTGATGATGTCTCGCTGGAGGTGCGCCCGGGCGAACTCCATGCCCTGATCGGCCCCAATGGTGCGGGCAAAACCACGCTGATTGGCCAATTAACCGGCGAGATCACCCCCGATGCGGGCCAAGTGGTGTTCTGCGGCGAGGATATCACCCGGCTTTCGGTGGCGGCGCGGGTGAAGCGCGGCCTCGCGCGCAGCTTCCAGATCGTGCAATTGCTCGATGATGACACGGCGGAGGCCAATGTAGCACTCGCGGTGCAGGCCCGGGCTGGGCATTCCTTTCGCTTCTGGCGCGCGGCGGGGCGCGATGCGGCGCTGCTTGAACCCGCCCGCGCGCTGCTGGAACAGGTGGGGCTGGCGCGGCACGACACCCGCGTGGCCGATCTCAGCCATGGCGAGCGCAAATTGCTGGAACTGGCCATGGCGCTGGCCGCGCGGCCCATATTGCTGCTGCTGGATGAGCCGATGGCCGGGCTTGGCGCCGCCGAGAGCCTGGCCATGACCGAGACGCTGCGGGCGCTGAAGGGGAGCGTCGCCATCCTGCTGATCGAGCATGACATGGAGGCGGTCTTCGCGCTGGCGGATCGGATCACCGTGCTGGTCTATGGCCGCGCCATCGCCACCGGCACGGCCGAGGAGATTCGCGCCAACCCCGCCGTGCAGGATGCCTATCTGGCGGAAGAATCATCGCCATGATGCTGGAAGTGGAAGGCTTGCAAGCAGGCTATGGCGCCTCGGCCGTGTTGTTTGATGTGTCGCTGCGGGTGGGCGAGGGCGAGGTTGCCACGCTGCTCGGCCGCAATGGCATGGGCAAGACCACGACGGTGCGGGCCATCATGGGGCTGAATGCGCCGCGGGGCGGGCGCGTGGCGCTGCGTGGCGCGGCGATGGCCGGGCTGGCGCCGGAAAAAATCGCCCAGGCCGGCATTGGGCTGGTGCCGGAGGGGCGCATGGTCTTCCCCATGCTGAGCGTGCGGGAGAATTTGCTGGCCACCGCCGCCAACCGTTTTGCCCGCGGCAATCCTTGGAATCTGGCGCGGATTTTTGCCCTGTTCCCGCGCTTGCAGGAGCGCCAGGGCCAATCCGCCAAAACCCTCTCGGGCGGCGAGCAGCAAATGCTGGCCATTGGCCGCGCGCTGATGACCAACCCGCATCTGCTCATTCTGGACGAGGCGACGGAGGGCCTCGCCCCGGTGATCCGCGCGGAAATCTGGCAGACCCTGGCGGCGCTGAAGCGGGAGGGGCTGTCGATTCTGGTGATCGACAAGAACCTGGCCGCACTGAAGCGGCTGGCGGATCGGCATCATGTGCTGGAGAAGGGCCGCACCGTCTGGGCCGGTTCCACGGCGGAGTTGGAGCGCGATGGCGAGGCGATCAGGGGCTGGATCGGGATTTAGCTTTTGGCGGAGGAAAAGAGCGAAAGGGCTTTGCTCCCTCCCTCTCTCCCACCGGGTCGAAAAATAAGGCGACGATCTCCCTAAATTTCTGATATTTTTATATTATTCTCCCAACAATCCAATTGAAAGAATTATATCCCACACTCAATAAACTAACGAAGGTGGAGGAAACTCGTCGACATACATGTCGACCCTCCTGGGGTGCTCGAGGGGCAAAGCCCCTCGATCTTGCTTCCCCCCCGCGCTCCGCTTGCAGCAACCTATTCATCCCCCGGCCGAAACGCATCCTTGATCCGCCGCACACTGCCATCGGCGGCCACTAGCAGCACATCGAATCGTATCCCCACCGCGCCATGGCCGGGGTTTTCCGCCAGCCAGTATTCCGCCGCCATCACCAGACGGGCGCGCTGCCTCGGTTGCAGGGCGAAAGCGGCCTCACGCAGCGAGGGCCGGGCCTTGACCTCGACAAAGGCCAACACCCCCTCGCATTCCGCCACCAGATCAAGTTCACCACCGGGTGTGCGCAGCCGTCGGCCGAGCACCACCCAGCCATCGGCCACCAAGGCCGCCTCGGCCAGCGCCTCGGCGGCGCGGCCGGCGGCCTCGGCGCGAGAACCCCGTTCAGGCCGCGGCGAGGACAGTGCGGATGGCGCCAAGCGCCTCGTCGATCATCGGCGCGGTGACATCGAGATGGGTGCAGGCCCGCACCCGGCCGCCCAGGCCCGAGATCATGATGCCCTGGGCGCGCATCTGGTCCTGGAAGGCATCGAGCGAGATGCCGGTGGCGGCGATGTCGAAGAACACCAGGTTGGTCTCCGGCTCCTCCACGATCAGGCCGGGGATTTGCCGCAGGCCGCGGGCCAGCGCCTTGGCATTGGCATGGTCATCCGCCAGGCGCTCCACATGATGGTCCAGCGAGTGGATCGCCGCCGCCGCGCACATGCCAGCCTGGCGCATGGAGCCACCCAGGCGCTGCTTCCACCGCCAGGCCTGGCCGATGAATTCATTGGAGCCACAGAGCACAGCGCCCAGCGGCGCGCCCAGGCCCTTGGTGAAATCCAGCCAAACACTGTCGAAACCAGCCACCATCTCGGCCGGTGCCACGCCGGCGGCGACGCAGGCATTCATCAGCCGCGCGCCATCCATATGGGTGTTCCAGCTCTGCTCGCGCGCCACATCGGTCACCTCGGTCAATTGCTGCAATGACCACACGGTGCCGCCGCCGATATTGGCGGTCTGCTCCACCTCGAGCAATTGCTGCGGCGGCGCGTAGCGGGTTTTGGCGCGAATGGCCGCGCGCACCGCATCGGCGCTGAATTGGCCACGGGCACCTTGCAGCGGCAGAATTTGCACGCCGGTCAGCGCCGCATGGGTGCCGCCCTCGCTGTGCAGGATATGGCTGGTTTCATGCGCCAGCACCTCATCGCCCTTCTTGCAATGGGTGAGGATGGCAATGACGTTGCACATGGTGCCAGAGGGCAGAAACATCGCCGCTTCCTTGCCCATGAGCGCGGCCATCTTGTCGCATAGCGCATGAACGGTGGGGTCATCGCCATGCTGCTCGTCACCGACCTCTGCCTCCATCATCGCCGCCTTCATGGCGGGCGTGGGCTTGGTCTGAGTGTCCGAATAGAGGTTGATACGGACGGGCGGGGCGCCCGCGGGGGGGCGATTGGGAGCATGTACCATGGCCTCAGGCTAGCGCGATGGGCGCGGCCATGGCATCCCCCGCCGGCAACATTATGGGGGATTCTTCATGGCTGGACATGGCGCGCCGCATGGCGCGGAAAACAAGGGCGTGGCGCTGCTGATCGCGGTGCTGGCGCTGTTCCTGGCCATTGCCGAGACCGGGGCGAAATCTGCGCAGACCGAGGCGCTGAACGCCAATGTCGAGGCCGCCAATCTTTGGTCCTTCTTCCAGGCCCGCACCATTCGCCAGACCACGGTGCGCACCGCCGCCGAGGCGGCCTTGCTGGCGCCCAGCGAGGGCACGGCAGCGCAAGTGCAGCGCTGGCGCGACACCGCGGCGCGCTGGGAGAGCGAGCCCGATACCGGCGAGGGCAGGCGCGAATTGATGGCCCGCGCCCGCGCCGCCGAGGCACGCCGCAACCTGAACATGGAGCGCTACCACATGTTCGAATATGCCTCGGCCAGCTTCCAGGTCGGCATTGTCGTCGCCTCGGCCAGCATCATCACCGGCGTGGCCCTGCTGCTCTGGGCAGGGCTGGGGCTGGGGGCGCTGGGGATGGCACTGGCGGGCCTGGGGTTTTTCGCCCCCGGCCTCATCCATTTCTGATTATTCGGGGCGCAGCCCCGCTATCGCGATGGCGCGGCGGGCCTTGGTGAATTCGCCCTCCAGCAGGGCGCGGAAACCCGGCGTGGTCAACTCAGCCGGCATGGGCGCGGTGGCGCCGAAGGAGAGCAGGCGGGCCGCCACATCCGGGTCCGCCGCCGCCTCGGCGAGGGCGACCTGCAGCGTTGCCAGCACCGGCTCGGGCGTGCCGGCGGGGGCGAAGAGGCCAACAAAGGATGAGGCGAGGTAGCCCACGATCCCCTGTTCGATGAAGGTTGGCACCTGGGGCACCTGTGGCGAACGCGCCGCCGCCGAGACGCCCAGGATGCGCCCGCGCCCCTCGCGATAAATCTCCAGCACGGTGGGCAATTCGATCAGCAGCCCATCGACATTGCCGGCGAGGAAATCCGACAGGGTGGAGCCGCCGCCGCGGAAGGGCACATGCAGGATATTGGCCCCTGTTGCCGCCTTGAAGAGTTCCAGCGGCAGATGATTGGCGCCACCCACGCCGGAGGTGCCAATGCTCACCCCCTCGGGGCGGCTGCGGGAATAGGCCACCAATTCGGCCAGATTGCGGGCGGGGATTTGCGGCCGGACGATGATCATCATCGGCACCTGGCCGAGCAGCGCCACCGGCACCAGGTCGGTCATGGTGTTGTAGCGCGGATTGGCCATGAGCAGCGGGCCATTGACGATGGAGCCGGGGCTGCCGATCAGCAGCGTATAGCCATCGGGCCGGGCGCGGATCACCGCCTCGGTGCCGATGGCGCCCGTGGCGCCGGAGCGGTTTTCCACCACCACCGGCTGGCCGAGGCGGGCTGCAATGCGCGCACCAAAGAGCCGCGCCGTGACGTCACTATTGCCGCCGGCGGCGAAGGGCACGATGAAACGGATCGGCCGATCCGGGAAGGCGGCCTGCGCCCGCGCGGGGCCGGGCAAAAGGGCCAGCAGGGGCAAGGCGCGGCGCGGTGTCATCGGTGTGTCCTCAATAGCGCGGGCTCTTTTGCGGCCCGCTTAACTCCAATAGGGCGGGAAGGCGGAATTCTTCTGCTCGGCCTCCAGCAGGCGCAGCAGCGCATGCCATTCCAGCACCCCATAGGGGCGGCGGGTGCCGGGCTGGTAGAGATGCGCGGTCTTCTCCAGGATATCCGCCCCGGGCATGGTCAATTCGGTGCGCGCGGCCATGGCATCAACCTGGGCGCGGCAGGCGCCCTCCAACTGATACATGGTGTTGAAGGCCTGTTGCAGCGTGGCCCCGGCGGTGAGCAGCCCGTGATTGCGCATGATCATCGCATCATGCGGGCCGAGATCGGCCACGATGCTCTCCCGCTCGGCCAGATCAACCGCCGGGCCATAGTAATCGTGATAGCCGAGATGGCCGACAAAGCGCATCGTCGTCTGCGTCAGCGGCAGCAGCCCGCATTGCATGGCAGACACCGCCATGCCCGCACGGGTGTGGGTGTGGATCACCGCCGCCACATCCGGCCGCGCGGTGTGGATGGCACCATGGATGACATAGCCGGATTTATTGATGCCGTAATCGGTATCCGGCTTCCAGATGATATTGCCCTCGACATCGATCTTGGCCAGCGATGTCGCGGTGATCTCGCGATAGAGCAGACCGTAGAGGTTGATCAGCAGGTGATCGGTGCCCGGGATTCGCAGCGTGATGTGGTTGTAGATCATGTCGGTCATGCCGTGCAGATCCATCAGCCGGTAGCAGGCTGCGAGGTCGCAGCGCGCCTGCCATTCCTGTGGGCTCACCTGCCCCTCAATCGAGGGCCAGGCGGTGGAGTAGCTGGGCGCGCGGGCGTCCATCTCAGCGGCCCGTGAAGACGGGTTTGCGCTTTTCCATGAAGGCGCGGCGGCCTTCGGCATAATCGGCGCTGTCGAAGCAGGCGGCGGAGGCGGCGTCGATGGCGGCCATATCCGGGTCGCGCGCCTGCACCGCGCGCACGGTGCGCTTATTGGCCAGCAGCGAGAGCGGCGCGTTGATGGCGAGTTGCGCGGTGAGCTTGCCCACGGCGGCGTCCAGTTCCTCGGCCGGCACCAGCTTGTTGATCAGCCCCATGCGCAGCGCCTCGGGGGCGGAAAAGCGGTCGCCCGACATCAGGATCATATGCGCGTTGGAGGGGCCGACGAGGCTGACCAGGGCGCTGACCATATCAAAGCCATAGGCGATGCCCAGCCGGGCAGCGGGAATACCCAACTCGCTGCCCTCACCGACAATGCGCATGTCGCAGGACATGGCAATGCCCATGCCGCCGCCGAGGCAAAAGCCCTGAATCTTGGCGATGACCGGCTTGGGGAAATTGGTGAGTTTCTCCCGGCCATGCCCGGTGAGGCGGCCATATTCCTTCTGCGCCTCGGCATCCGAACGGCTCTTCTCGAATTGGCTGATATCGGCGCCGCTGACAAAGGCCTTGCCGCCCGCACCTTCCAGCACCACGCAGCGCACGGCGGGGTCGGCCTCAAAGGCATCGAGGGCGGCCGCCATGCCATCCCACATCGGGATGCTCATCGCATTGCGCTTTTCGGGCTGGTTGAAGGTGATGGTGCCCACGCCGTCCTTGATGGTGGCCAGGATTTTTCCGTCTGCGAATTCCATAATCAGTTCCCTAAAGCGCCGCTGGCGCGGAGTGAGGCGATGTCGGCCGGCGACATGCCGGCCTCGGTGAGAATTTCGTCGGCATGCTCGCCCAGCGCCGGCACGGGGCGATGCACGCCGGGCTTAAGCCCCTCGATATTGAGCGGCGTGCGCACGACCTGCGCGGTGCCCAGGCGGGCATGCGGTACCGGCCAGGACATGCCGAGATGGCGGACCTGCGGGTCCTCGAAGACCTCCTGGATATTATTGATCGGGCCGCAGGGGATGCCGGCCTGCTCCAGCCGGTCAATCCACCATTCCGAGGGGTGCTTTTTCGTCTCTTCGGAAATCGCCGCATTGAGCGCGGCACGGTCCTGGGTGCGGCCGTTGGGGGTGGCCCATTCGGGCTTTGCCAGCCAATCCTCACGCCCCGCCGCGCGGGCAAACACCTCCCACAGCTTGGGGCTGGAGGCGGCGATGTTGATCGGCTTATCGGCGCTGGGGAAGACGCCCATGGGGGTATTCACCGGGTGGTCATTGCCGGCCTGGCCGGCCACCTCGCCATCCATCAGCCAGCGTGTGGCCTGGAAATCGAGCATGAAGACCTGGGCCTCAAGCAGCGAGGTGTGTACCCAGCGGCCGCGGCCGGTTTTTGTCCGCTCGAACAGCGCCATCATCACGCCCAAGGCCAACAGATTGCCGGCCGTGAGGTCATCAATGGGGATGCCAACCCGCATCGGCCCGCGCCCCGGCTCGCCGGTGATGGACATGAGGCCGCCCAGCCCCTGGGCGATCTGGTCCACGCCGCCGCGATTGCCATAGGGCCCGGTCTGGCCAAAGCCGGAAATCGAGGCATAGACCAGCCGCGGGTTGATCTCAGTCAGGGTCTGCGGGTCGATCTTCAGCCGGTGCTTCACCTGCACCCGCATATTCTCCACCAGCACATCGGCCGAGGCCACCAGGCGCAGGAAGGCGGCATGGCCCGCGGGGCTTTTCAGGTCGAGCGCGATGCCGCGCTTGTTGCGGTGCAGGTTGGTGGAATCAAAGCCATCCCGCGCGCCACCAAAACCATCGGCATTGCCCGGGGGTTCCACCCGGATGATATCGGCGCCCCAATCGGCCAGATGCCGCACGCAGGTGGGACCGGCGCGGGCGAGTGTGAGGTCGAGCACCTTGAGGCCCGAGAGCGGCAGCGTTTCCATAAGCCCCAGTCAAGCGCGCGGCGGGCGTTTTGCCAAGGCGATGGCGGCCAGCATGGGCTGGAGTTCACCAATAACATGGCGGCTCAGCGGCTAAGCCCGCCTGCCAAGGCGCGGATATCCGCCGCCGCCTGGCTGGTGGGGTGGCGCAGCAGGATGGGCTGCTGGTGGCGGATGGCATCCGCCACCTTGCCATCGCGCCGCACCGCGCCGGCAAAACCCACCGGCGCGCCCAGGAAATTGCGCGCCGCCCCATCGAGCACCTGCCACACCCGCAGCCCCGCCGCGCCGCCCGCCATATTGGCGATGATCCGGGCATCGGCATCGGGGCGGTCCTGCCGCAGCAATTTCAGCACGGCATAGGCATCGGTGAGGCTGGTGGGCTCTTCGGTGGCGACGATCAGGGCGAGGTCCGCCAGGGCCAGAAGGCGGCGCTGCGCCGCCTGCACCCCCGCACCGATATCGAGCAGGATGATGGAAAAGCTGCCACGCGCCGCCACCAGCAATTGCGCCATGGAATCAGCCCCCAAGCCCGCCAGCGCGCCACTGCCCGAACGCCCGGGAAGGACGGCAAAGCCACCTCGATGGCGGTGCAGCGCCGCCTGCAAACCCAACCTGCCGGCCAGCACCATGCCCAGATCAGGCCCGGCCGGAAGGCCGAGTTGCACATCCACATTGGCCAGGCCCAGATCGGCATCGATCAGCAGCACCCTCTCCCCCGCCTCGGCCAGGGCCTGGGCCAGGCCGATGGCCAGCACCGTCTTGCCCACGCCGCCCTTGCCGGAGGCCACGCCCAGCACCCGCCCGCTCATTCCGGCCGCCCCCGCAGCCGGGCCGCCAGAAAGGCAGGGGTGATGGGGGTGAGCCCAAGGCCAGGGTCGGCGCTGGTGCCGGCCTCGGTCATGGCAAGGCCGGCGCGGGCGGCGGCCAGGGTGCCGGCCATGCGCCGCGCCACATCGAGCCGCGTGGGCAGCAGCAGGGTGGCGCCCAGGGCGAGGAAGGCCCGCGCCTCCTCGCGCGCCTCCTGGGCGCAGAGCCCCCCAGCCTGCACCAGCACGATATTGCCAAGACCATGGATCAAGCTTGCGAGCGCCTTTGCAGCCGAGGGGTCGAAGGGATTGCAGCCGGCGGTATCCACCAGCACCGCCTGGCCGGGTGCGGCGCGGGCGATCGCCTTGGTGAGCGCATTGCGGGTGGTGGCAACGGCGAAAACCACACCCAGCACCCGGGCAAAGGCGGCCAATTGCTCCACCGCGCCGGCCCGCGCCGCATCGGTGGTGATGATCAGCGGCGGGCGGTGGGCCAGCACCTCGCGGGTGGCCAGCTTCACGCAGCTCAGGGTCTTGCCCGCGCCGGGCGTGCCGACCAGGAAGAGCGGTTGATCGAGCGGCAGGCTGGCCAGGGCAGGGCCAGTGCTGGGCTCGGGCTCGATCATCCACGGCTCGTCATCCCCGGCCTCGGAGGGGGGGCTGGCGCCGGTGATCTCCACCCCCTCGCGCAATTCGCGGGTTTGCAGCAGCACCGCATGCTCGCCCAGCGCGGCGCGCAGCTGCGCCATGGCGGCGGGCATATTCGCGGCACGGAATGTGTTGAGTTTCACTCAGATCGAACCCAGGGTGCGGATGCGCACGCGCGGATGAATCTCCGCCTGCGCCAGCACAGCGGTGGCGGGGCGGAAGCGTTCCACAATGGCGCGCAAATGCGGCCGTAGCGGCCCCGCACAGAGCAGCACCGCATTCTCGCCCTGCTCATCGGCCAATTCCAGCAGGCTGCGCAGCCGGGCGAGGAATTCCTGCAGCTTTTGGGTGTCCATCGCCAATTGCCGCTCCTCGGCCGGGCCGACCAGCGCCTCGATAAAGGCCACCTCCCAATCGGCGGAGAGGGTGATCAGCGGCACATGGCCGGCGGGGCCGCGCGCTGCCTCGCTGATCTGGCGGGAGAGCTTGGCGCGCACCACCGCCAGCATGGCGGGCAGCGCGCGCATATTGGCGGCCAAAGCCTCCTGCACGCCTTCGAGGATGGTTGGCAGGTCGCGGATCGAGACCTGTTCATTCACCAGCGCCTGCAGCACGCGCTGCAGGGCGGAGACGCCGATCTGCTGCGGGATCAGGTCGGAGACCAGTTTTTGTTGCTCGCGCGGCAATTCATCCAGCAGCTTCTGGGTTTCGGAGAAGCTGAGCAATTCGGCCATGTGCTCGCGCACGATCTCGGTGAGGTGGGTGGCCAGCACGCCGGGCACATCCACCACGGTGGCGCCGCGGGCCAGCGCCTCCTCGCGCTGGCGCTCCTCGATCCACAGGGCCGGGAGGCCAAAGCTGGGTTCCTGGGTGCGCTCGCCGGGCATATCCGGCACGCCGCCATTGGGGTCGATGGCGAGCAGCAACGGCGGGCGGAGCTGGCCGCGCCCGGCCTCGATCTCCTTCACCCGCACCACATAAGTGTCGGCCGGCAGTTCCATATTGTCCTGGATGCGGATGGCGGGCAGCACAAAGCCCATATCCTGCGCGATGGCCCGGCGCAGGCCGCGGATCTGCTCGGTCAACCGCGGCGCATCGCCGGCGGCGAGCGAGAGCAGCCCATAGCCCAGTTCCAGCCGCAGCAGGTCCATCCGCAGGATTTGCCCCACCGGCGGCTCGGCATCGGCGCCCGGCGCCTGGCCGGCCTCGCTGGGCGCGGGGGCCATATCCTGCTTGCGGCGGAACCAGGCGGCAGCGCCGGTGCCGCCGGCCAGCAGGGTGAAGGGAATGAGCGGCATGCCCGGCAGCACACCCATGAAGGCCGAGATGCCCGAGGCCACCGCAAGCGGCTTCCAGCCGCCCAGATCGCGCGCCATTTGCACATCGGCCCGCTCCTCGCCCGCCGCCTTGGTGACCACGATGGCGGCGGCCACACTCACCAGCAGGGCGGGTATCTGCCCCACCAGCCCATCACCCACGGTGAGGATGGAATAAGTCTCCACCGCCTCACCCAGCGGCATGCCATGGCGCAGAATGCCAATGCCAAAGCCACCGAGGAGATTGATGAAGGTGGAAACCAGCCCGGCAATCGCATCGCCCTTGACGAATTTCGAGGCGCCATCCATCGAGCCGTGGAAGCTGCTCTCCTGCTCCAATTCGCGCCGGCGATGCCGGGCCTGGTTTTCGTCGATGGTGCCGGCATTGAGGTCGGCATCGATGGCCATTTGTTTGCCGGGCAGGCTGTCAAGATGGAAGCGCGCCGAGACCTCCGCCACCCGCCCCGCACCTTCGCTGACCACGACGTGGTTGACCAACAGCAGGATGGCAAAGACGATCATCCCCACCACGATATCGCCCGCCATGAGGTAGCCGCCAAAGGCCGCCACCACATCACCCGCCGCCTGCGGGCCCTGATGGCCATCGGCCAGGATGGCGCGGGTTGTGGCGACGTTCAGGCCCAGCCGGAACAGCGTGGTGATCAGCAGGATTTGCGGAAAAGAGGCGAATTCCAGCGGCTTTTTCAGCAGCAGCGCCACCATCAGCACCAGGATCGAGGCGGTGATGTTGATCGCCAGCGCCGCATCCAGCAGCACCGGCGGCAGCGGCACCACCAAGATGGCCAGCACGAGCATGACGCCCGCCACCAGCGCCATATCGGAGCCGATGCGGATCTGCTTGAGCCATGCCGGCAGCGCCATGCCATCCATGGCTCAACCCCTCTCCAGCGGCATCAATTCGCCCGGGGCGAGCTGGCTGGCGGCGGGGGGCACCGCCACACCCTGGCCGCGATATTCATGCAGCTTGTTGCGCAGGGTGCGGATGGAAATACCCAGAATTTCGGCCGCGCGGGTTCGGTTGCCTAGACAACGACCTAATGTCTCCAGGATGAGTTCGCGCTCAACCTCCTCCATCCTGCGGCCCACCAGGGCTGCCACCGGGCTGTTGAGGGGGCGCGGGCCGGCTGGGATGATCGCGATGGCCTCGGCCACCGCCTGAAACGGCGCCGTGGCCAGCAATTCAATGGCTTCGGGGCCAATCTCGCGCCCTTCGGCCAGCAGCACGGCGCGGTGCAGGGCGTTTTCCAACTCGCGCACATTGCCCGGCCAGGGGTGGCCCAGCAGCGCCGACTGGGCCGCGGGCGAAAGGCCACGCTGCGGCAGGCCATTCACCTGGGCGTAGCGCTGGGCGAAATGCGCCGCCAGCGGCAGGATATCACCTGGGCGCTCGCGCAGCGGTGGGATGCGCAGCGTCACCACATTGAGGCGAAAATACAAATCCTCCCGAAAGCGCCCCGCCCGCACCTCGACCGCCAGGTCACGATGGGTGGCGGCGAGGATGCGGACATCAATCTTCACCGGCGCCGCACCACCCAGCCGGTCCACCTCGCGCTCCTGAATGGCGCGCAGCAGCTTGGCCTGCAAATGCGGCTGCATCTCGCCGATCTCATCGAGCAGAATGGTGCCGCGATCGGCCTGTTCGAACTTGCCGCGCCGGGCGGCGACAGCGCCGCTGAAGGCGCCTTTCTCGTGGCCGAACAGCTCGCTCTCCAACAGGCTTTCCGGCAGCGCCGCCACATTGAGCGCGACAAAGGGCCCACGGGCGCGGCGCGAGGCGGCATGGATATGCCGCGCCATCACCTCCTTGCCCGTGCCGCTCTCGCCGGTGATCAGCACCGAGGCCTCACTGCGCGCGACCTGCGCCGCACGCTCGAGCAGCGCGCGCATCTGGCCATCCTGCACCACAGGCGCGTCATCATGGCCGGAGACGGCGGCGAGCATGGCGGCGATCAGCTCAGCATCGGGCGGCAGGGGCAGGAAATCCCGTGCGCCGGCGCGAATCGCCCGCAACGCCGCCTCGGCATCATGGGTACGGCCGCAGGCGATGACGGGGGTGGCGATGCGCTCCTCCAGCAGGGTTTGCACCAGCCAAGCGACGTCATGGGCGATGTCGCAGAAGACAAGGTCAGCGCCCTGGCTGCGCAGCACCTCCAGCGCCGCCATGGTGCCATCGGCCTGCAGCAGCCGCGCACCCCGGGCATGGGCCAGCCGGCCCGCCTGGCCCAATTCCCCCTCCAGCGTGCCGATGATGAGCAGGCGTGCCATCAGCCGCCCCTGTCGGATTTCACGATTTCGGTCATCGAGATCCCTAGGCGGCTATCATCCACCATCACCACCTCGCCGCGTGCGACAAGGCGATTATTGACATAAATATCAACCGCCTCACCCAGTTTTCGGTCGAGTTCAACCACCGCGCCGCGGCCGAGCTTGAGCAATTGCGACACCTGCATGGTGGCGCGCCCCAGCACGGCAGAGACCTGCACCGGAATGTCATAGGCCGCCTCCACATCGCGCGGGCCCATGGCGCCGCTGCGCTTGGCCGCGAGTTCGGTGGCACTGGCCGGTTGGAAGGCTTCGGGCGTGTCGCTCATTCGGTCATCTCCTCATCGCGCGCTTCGGCCAGGGTAATCTGGCCTTGGGCTGCAAGTTCTTTGGCGGCGACCACGAGGGCGGCCTGCGCCACATCCACATCCTTGAGGCGAACAGGGCCCATGGCGGCGAGATCGTCACGCATCAGCTTCGAGGCCCGCCCGGTCATATTGCTGAGGAACAAGTCGCGCAGTTCGGGCGAGGCGCCTTTGAGTGCCAACAGGAGCTTCTCGCTATCAAATGCGCGCAACAGCGTGGCGATGCCTGGGCCGTCGAGCCGGCGAAGATCTTCGAAGGTGAACATCAGGCTGCGGATGCGCTCGGCACTCTCGCGATTGCGCTCCTCCAGCGAGGCCATGATGCGCCCTTCCGAGGCACGGTCGAGATTGTTGAAGATCTCGGCCATGATCTCGTGGCTGTCGCGCGCCTGGGTGCGTGCGAGGTTGGACATGAACTCGGCCTTGAGCGTCCGCTCCACACCCTCCAGCGCCTCTTTCTGCACATTCTCCATCCGCAGCATGCGCATCACCACCTCCATGGCGAGGCGATCGGGCAGCAGGGACAGGACGCGCGCCGCATGCTCGGGGCGGATCTTGGACAGCACCACGGCAATGGTCTGCGGGTATTCATTCTTGAGGTAATTGGCGAGCACCGCCTCATTCACATTGCCCAGCTTTTCCCACATGGTGCGGCCGGCCGGGCCGCTGAGATCCTCCATGATCTGCCGCACCTGGTCGGGCGGCAGGGTCTTGAGCAGCATGCGCTCAGTGCTGGCCAGGCTGCCGAAGATTTTGCCCGGCTGGCCGATGGTTTCGCAGAATTCGGCCAGCACGGCCTCAACCTCGCTGGGAGCCATGGGGCCGAGGGCCGCCATGGCGGCCGAAAGGTCGCGAATTTCATCCTGATGCATCCGCTCGAAGAGCGGTGCGGCATCCTCCTCGCCCAGGGCCAGGATGATGGCCGCGGCCTTATTCGCGCCTTTCAGCAAGCGGCTCATAGGTCGTCATCCTCCGACATCCAGCCCCGAAGCACGGTCATCGCCGCATCGGGCTGGGTTTGCACGATCGCCGCCAGCTTTTGGATGGAGGAGGGCCGGACATGGGTCTCGATCTTCTCCAGACCGCCATCCTGCTCGGCCCTTGCCAAGGCCTGTCCAGGCGTGGCGTCGGGCAGTGCAGCCGCCATCATCGGCTGGCCGGCACTGTTCAGGGCGGGTGCGGCCATGGCACCGGCCAGCGCCGGCTGCGGCGCCAGCGCGATGGCCAGGCGCCGCGCCAGCGGCCGGCCCACCAACAAAATGGCCAGCAGCGCCACCAGCGCCAGCACCCCCGTCTCCACCAGCCTTGCCACCATCGCCTGCGGCAGATCGATGCCCAGCATCCCCAGCGGCGGCGGCGCCTCGGGCTCGGCAAAGCGCATGGAGACCACCTCAACCCTATCGCCGCGCTGCTCATTGAAGCCCACGGCGCCGCGCACCAGCGTGCTCAGCCTTGCCAGTTCCTCGGCCGTGCGTTCGCGAATGCGCGGCGGGCCCGCCTCCACCGGCTCGGCCACACCATCGACCAGCACCGCCACCGAAAGGCGGCGAATAACCGGATGTTCACGCAACGAATTGCGGGTGGTGCGGCCAATCTCGAAATTGGTCGTCTCCTCCTGCCGCGATTCGGTGCTGGCACTGCCAGTATTGGCTTCACTTCCGGGCAGGTTATTGGCCACCGAAACACTGCCCGGCTCCGCACCACGGCTGGTTTCGCTGCTGGATTGGGTGCTGCGTGGCACCTGATTATCGGCGTCGAAGCGCTCCTCGCGCAGCTCCACACGCTCGAAATCGAGATCGATCGAGGCTTCGGCGCGCACCCGGCCCACGCCCAGCGTGCGCTCGAGCATCTCCTCGATGCCGCGCGCCATGCGCAGCTCCTGGCCACGGCGCATCTCCTCCTGCGTCGCAGCCCCCGCAGCGCCGCCCAAGGCCTGCCCGCCGCGCGCCAGCAACTCCCCCCGGCTGTCGATGATGGAGATATTGCGCGGCTGCAGCCCGGGCACGGCGGTGGCCACAAGGTGCAGCACCGCCTGCACGCCATCCCGGTCCAGCCGTTGGCTGCCTTGCATGCTCAGCACGATGGAGGCCTGCGCCTCCGCCCTCTCACGCGAGAAGGCCTCGCGCCGGGGCATCACCAGATGCACCCGCGCATTGCGCACGCCTGACAGGCTGCGGATGGTGCGCTGCAACTCGCCCTCCAGCGCGCGCAGCCGGTTCATATCCTGCTGGAAGGGGGTGGTGGTCAGGCTTTCATTGCGGTCGAATAATTCGTAGCCGACGCTGCCGCCCGCGGGCAGGCCTTCGCGCGCCAGGGAAAGGCGCAGCCTGGCCACATCCTCGGCCGGCACCATGATCTGCGTGCCGCCGCCGGTGATGCGGAAGGGGATGCGCGCCCGCTCGAGCGACTGCACCACCGCACCGGCATCACGCGTATCGAGATCGCCATAGAGCAGCGCCATGGGCGGGGATGCACCGCGCATCGCCAGCAGGGTGATGCCCAGCAGCAGCGCCGCCGCCACGCCGCCCAGCGCGGCCAGGCGCAGCCGGCCCAGCGCCAGCAGATTGGCCAGCATGGCCTTCAAGCGAAGCGCCCTTCAGGGCTCTGCGGCGAGGTGCCCGCGGCAAGGTGATGCGTTCTATCCGGCATGGCGGCAGAATATGCCGGGCATGGTTGCGGGAAGGTTAAGCCGGCCAGGAAAATCCGACCCGATGATCAGCCCCGCGCCATCAGGGCTGCACCGAGCGCAGCTTGTCATAGCCCAGCGCCAGCGACCCAAAGCGCAGGGTCACCCCATCCGCGCCGCGCTCCACCCCGGTGGGCCGGGCCAGCACGCCCGCGCTGATGGCCACCATCGCGCCATTGCCGTCACGGCCTTGGATGGTGAAGCCATAGCTGCCATCGGCCAATTGCCGGCCATTGCTGTCACGGCCATCCCAGCTCCATGTGCTCGTGGCCCCGGCGGTGAGGGTGGGGCGTGCCTCGCTCACCACCCGGCCGGATTGGTCGGTCACCTGAATCACCGCGCTGCGGGCGGCACCAGCGGCGGGCAGGCGGAGTGCGGCCTGGGAATTCTGCAACGCCAATTGGCGGCTCTCCACCTCCACCACCCGGCCCAGCAGCCCCGAGGCGGTGGTCATTGTATTGCCCTGCTGCAGGGTGATGAGCTGTTGCAGATTGCTATTGGTCTGCACCTGCTGCTCGACGGCGGTGAACTGCACGAGTTGCTCGGTCATCTTGTTCACATCCATCGCATTGGATGGGTCCTGATTGCGCAGCTGCGTCGTCAACAGGGTGAGAAAGGTGTTGAAATCCGTGCCCAGGCCGCTGATGGCCTTGCCGCTGGTCTGGCGCTGGCCACTGGTGCCCGTGGTGCCGGCGGCGCTGGCGGTGGTGTTGGCAAGGCTGGCACTCATGGCGGTTTCCTCCGATCAGATATGGATATCAAGCAGCGAGAGCTGGAAGGCCTGCTGCGGGCTGGTGGAATTGGCCTCCCCCTGGGGCCGGCGGCTGCCTGGCCGGCGCTGCTGCTCCTGCCGGGCATGGCCATCCTGCTCCGCCATTTCGAAGCGTATGCCATCGGCATTGAGCGTGATGCCGCTCTGCGCCAGGCCCTGCTGCAGGTCACGCTGATCGCGGACCAGCAGGCTCAGCGTTTCCGGCCGCTCGGCGATCAGCCGCAGGCTGGCACCACCCGCCTCACGCCCAACCCGGATTTCGAGACGGCCCAGCTCCGCCGGATCCAGCGTGACGGAGAGCGTGGGCGTCGCACCGGGCGAGAGCAGCATGGCCATGGCCATGGGCATGACCTGGCGGGCCGGGGGCATGGGCGCGGCAGGCCCTGCCTCGCGCGGGGCTAGGCCCGGGGGCTGGGGCATGGCGGGCAATAGGGCGGGCTGGGTATCGGCGGTGGCGCTCGCTTCAGCCTGGGGGGCCAGGGCCGGCGGGGCCGGGGCATGATGCGCAGCCGCATGCGCCACCGGCGGGGGTGCCGCCGGCATCGGGGCCAAGGGCGCTGGCGCTGTGGCTGAAGGCGCCGCCTCAGCGGCCGGCAGAGCGTGTTCCGCCCCCCCCGGCGCCGCGGCGGCGCTGCCGCGCTGCGATGCCGCCTTGAGCTGCAGCGGATTGGCAGCGGGCGCCGCCTCAGGCGCGATAGTGGCGGGGACGGGGGCGGGGACGGGGGTGGGGGCGGGGGTGGCGGCGGCGGCCATGGCTGCGGGCGCCATCGCGGCCATGGCGGGGGTTGCGGGGGCGGGCATGGGTGGCGGCATCATCACCAGGCCCAGCATCGCGGCGAGCCCATCAGCTGCCGGCGCGGCTGGGTTCGAGCCCTGCAAAGCCTCGGCCATGTCATCCGCCGCCTGGGCTTCGGGGGCCGAGGCGGGTTCGGCTTCGCTGGCGGCCAGGGCGAATGCCGCCGGCAAGAGGGCGGCCAGTTCCATGATTTCGGCCGCCTCACCGCTGCCGGGGGCCAATGCCAGGGCGGGGGGAGCGGTGGGGGTGGCGCCGGGGATGGCGGCGGGTGCTTCGGCGGCCATGGCACCGAGGCCAGCCAGGCCCACGGGGCAGGCCACGGCGCGGCGCAGCGCCTCGCCAAAGCCCTGGGCCTCGGCCGCCACGGATGCCGAGGCCGCGTTGGGTGCGGCCGTATTGCTCGGCGTTTGCACCGGCGGCTGAATCGCGAGGCTGGCATACATCGTCAGGCTCTCCTCATGCCGCCCGACGGAAATGCCGGGGTGGCGCAGCGGCGAGACCGTTGCATGGGGCGTGCCAGGGCGATGGGGGGAAAGCGCCGCAGCTTCGCGGCAGATATTGCCGGTCAGGGCGCGAAAATGCCGCCTCCACCCCCCTCCCGCCCTGGCATGAAAGCTGCGTGGCGGGGCACGGCCGCCCCCCAAAGGCGCTGCCGCCGCGCCGGGTTGCCGCCGCGGCGGCCTTCCAACCCGGTGACAGGACACGCCATGTCTCTTTTCGGTGCCATGACCACGGCTATCAGCGGCCTGAACGCCCAATCACGCGCGCTGACCAATGTCTCCAACAACCTCGCGAATAGCCAGACCGTGGGCTATAAGCGGGTGGACACCAGCTTCATCAACCTGGTGACGCAATCCTCGCGCAGCTCCAATTCATCAGACACAGTGCGGGCCCGGCCCGATTATACCAATTCGGTGCAGGGCACGGTCGAACAGTCGGATAGGCCGAGCTCCCTCGCCATCAGTGGCCAGGGTTTCTTTTCCGTCGCGGCATCGCAAGGTGAAAAGAATGGGGTGGCGGTCTTCGATGAGCGGCAATTCGTCACCCGCGCCGGCGATTTCCAGGTGAACACGAAAGGCTATCTGGTCAACAGCTCTGGCTACTATCTGCAGGGCTGGCCGCTGGGCGGCATCGGCGAGCCAGACCGCACCGCATTGGCCCCGTTGCAGATCAGCGGGCAATTGTTCAACCCGGTGGAAACCACGCTGATTGAACTGGCGGCCAATCTGCCTGCCGATGGGGTGACACCGGTGAATACCCAATTGCCGCTGTATGACGCGCTGGGCTCCTCGCATGTCGCGAACCTCACCTTCAAGCCGGTCACCACCCCCGGCCCGCCGCCGGCAGGGACGAGCCAATGGGACCTGGACATAACGCTGCCCGATGAGGCGGTGCCCACCACCCGCAGGGTGCGGTTGCATTTCGGTGCCACGGCCACACCGCCGGTGGATGCGGGCACGCTCGGCGGCTTCACCGCAGCCACCAACCTCACCGCGGGAACCACAGCGCTCGGCGATGGGGCGACGCTGGCCTTCTCCAGCGATCTGGGTGAAGGCCGACAGGATATCGTGCTCAATCTGGGCAAGATCGGATCGGCGGGCGGCCTGACGCAATTCGCCGCGCGGGAATTCTCGGTGCGCAATATCGCGCAAAACGGCGTGCCGCCAGGCTCCTATTCGGCGCTGCAAATCGCCGATAATGGCAATATCACGGTCAATTATGACAATGGACAATCCCGTGTGGTGGGCCGCATCCCGCTCGTCACCTTCTCCGATCCCAATGCGCTGCAACGGCTCGACGGGCAGGCCTTCATGCGCACCGTTGAGAGTGGCGAGGCGCGGGTAACCGATGTGGCGACCGATGGCGCGGGGCAGTTGGTGGCGGGTTCGGTCGAGCGCAGCAATGTCGATATCGCCAGCGAATTCACCAAGCTGATCGTCGCCCAGCGCGCCTATACCGCCAACACCAAGGTGGTGACCACGACCGACGAGTTGCTGCAGGACACGATCAACATGAAGCGCTGAAGCGCTTGGCCACGATAACGCCACTGCCAGGATAACCCAACATCATGAGCCTCGACGCCGCCTTCAGCATCGCCCGATCGGGCCTGGCCGCAACCCAGCGCGCGCTGGCCCAGGCCTCGCAGAACATCGCCAATGCAGGCACCGAGGGCTACACGCGCAAAACGGTTTCGAACGTATCGGCCGATTATGCCGGCCAGCCGCTCGGCGTGCGCAGCGCCGAGGCGCGACGTGAGGTGGATCTGGCGCTGCTGGCCGAGCGCGATGGCCGCGGTGCCGCCGCCGCAGCCGCCTCGGCGCGTGAGAGCCTGCTGGCCGGCATTGAGGCGGTGCAGGGCCGGCCGGAGGATGCGACATCGCTGGGCAATGCCCTGGGCAGCCTGCGGGAAGCCTTCACCACCCTGCGCGCCAACCCAGCCGACCCAGAACTGGCCCGCGCGGCACTCAACGCGGCGCAGAGCGTGGCCAACCGCATGCAGGATGCCGGCCAGGCCATCCAAACCGCCCGGCAGCAGGCGCAGGATGGCATCGTCACCGAGGTGGGCCGCGCCAATGACGCGCTGCGCCAGATTGCTGAACTCACCCGCCTCATCAGCGCCAATCGCGGCGCGGGCCGCACCACGGCCGATCTGGAGGATAAGCGCGACCTTGCGATCAGCACCTTGTCTGAAACGCTGCCGGTGCGGCCACTGCGCCAGCCCGATGGCGGCCTGGTGCTGATGGGGCGCAATGGCCTGACGCTGCCGCTGCCCTCGGCGGGCGAGGACATCCTCGCCACCGATGCCGCGGTCGCGGGCCCGAGCAGCTATTATGGCACGGGTGGCAGCCTGCCGGGGGTGCGGATAGGCCCGCTCGATGTCACCCGCAGGATATTGGGCGGAAGGCTCGGCGAATATGTCGCCCTGCGCGACCAGGTGCTGCCCCGCATGCAGGCCGAGATCGACGTCTCGGCAGTCGAACTGGCGGGGCGCCTGGATGCGCAGGGGCTGCGGCTATTCACCGATGCCTCGGGCAATATACCCGACCGCACGCTCGGCTATGTCGGCGGCGGATATGCCGGTTTCGCCCAGGCCATCCGGGTGAACAGCGCGGTGGAGAACAACCCAGCAGCATTGCGCAACGGCACGCATGTGGTGGTGGCTGTGACGGGCGGCCCCAGCGCTTTTACGCCCAACCCTGCGGGTGGTCCGGCCGGCTTCGTCACCCTGCTGGACCGGGTGCTGGACCATTCGCTGGGCAGCACGGCCGCCGATGGCAATCCCTGGCCGGGCTTTCCCAGTGCCGGGCTGGGGCCAGATGGCAGCCTGACCTCGGCCATCGCCAATGCGCGCAACCTGGAGGATTACGCCACCCAATTGGTGCGCGTGCACACCCAAGCCCGGGCCGAGGCGACGACCGCGAAGGACAACGCCACCTCGATGCAACAGGGCATCGCCGCCAGAATCAGCAAGCAATCCGGCGTGGATTCAGACGCCGAAATGGCGGCCATGGTGCAGTTGCAGAACGCCTATGCCGCCAATGCAAGGGTAATGAGCACCGCCCAGGCGATGTGGGATGCGCTGATGGGCGCGGTGCGTTGATGGAGATAAGCTGATGGATGCGCTCTCTCGCCTGAATGCCGATGCCTCGCTGCTGCGCGCAAGGTTGGACATATTGAGCCGGCAGGCCTCCTCCGGCCGCAAGACGGACCGGCTGGGTGACCTGCCGCACGAGGCGCCGCAGCTGGTCAATCTGACCAATGACATGGCCCGCCGCGAGGTCTATGGCCGCGCCATCGACCAGAGCACCACCAGCATCACCGTCACCCAGGCCAGCCTGCAGCGGCTGAAGGACATCGCCAGCGCCTTCCGCAGCGAGGTGGCGATGCGCCTCGATGCGAAGGATCCGGCCGCGCTGGCCGTCTTTCAGGAACGGGCGCGGGTGGCCGCGGTGGAGGTGGGCAATCTGCTGAACACCCAGGTCTCGGGCGAATATCTGTTCGGCGGCAGCGACCTCACGCACCCGCCCGTGCCCAACCCGCAGGCCCTGATGAGCAGCGGCATGGCCACCAGCATCGCCACCGCCATCGGCGGGTTGAACAACAGCAATGCAAGCGCTGTGGCCGCGGCAACATTGACAGCCGCGCAGAATACAACGGCCGGCAACTCGCCCTTCTCCGCCTTTCTGGAAGACCCCGCCGGTGGCGCCAATGAGGCGCGGCGCAGCGTGCCGGCGGCAGATAACCAACTGGTGGCCTATGGCGTGCCCGCCAATCGCAACGCCGTGGCGCAGAGCATGGGCGAGACCACCGGCAGTTGGGCGCGCGACCTGCTGCGCGGGTTGTTCAGCGTGGCAGCGCTGGGCCCCGCCCAGGCGCAATTCGGCCAGGGCTTCGGCGATTTGGCGACCAGGCTCCGAGAAGGCTTCGCCTCGGCCGAGAGCGCGCTGTCGGAGGAGATGGGCGCGCTGGGCAATGTGGCGCGACACCTCGAGAGCACCAAAACCCGTCACCAGGACATCAGCGACATTTTGCAAAGGCAGATCACCGGCATCACCGATGTGGACATGGCCACGACCCTGACCCAGCTGCAGGGCACGCGCACGGCGCTGGAGGCGAGCTACCGCGTCACATCGAGCCTGGGCGAACTGACGCTGAGCAAATTTCTGCGCTGAGGCGATGGGTTTGCCGCGGGAATCGGGGCCGGCTTCATCGGCCGTTAACACCGCGCGGTGATGATGCACGAAGGCGGTTGCGGGCGTGATCTCATCCCGCAGCCGGCTGGTAAAAACGCCCATCATTGCGCCAGAACGGCACTTGGGGGGTTGGGCTGTCACAATGGAGGCAAAAACCTTGTCCACACTGGTCCTCGAACTCCGCCAAGGCGATTTGATGGTCGTCAATGGCGCGCCGATCCGCTTTCGCAACCGCACCCGTATTGAACTCGCCGCGCGGGCGCGTTTCCTCTTCGGCAAGCAGATCATGGCACCCGATGGCGCGAATACCCCGGCCCGGCGCATCTATTTCGCGCTGCAAACCGCCTATATCGGCGCCGATGAGGAACGCATCGCCGGGCTTACGGCGGCGCGCGGCCTGATCAGCGAATTCCAGGAGGCCACCACCTCCGCCCTCGCGCGTGACCTGCTGGCCCAGGCCCTGGCCGCCGCCAATACCGATGATGGCTATACGGCGCTGAAGCTGGCCCGCAGGGTGATGCGCCATGAGGAGGAGGTGCTCGGCATCGCCCCCCTGCCTGCGCCCCGGCGCGAGCAGCCCGGCCTGTCAGCCTGAGCCATGTCGGGCAGCGTCGGCAGCTTCGGCGCCAATCCTGTCCTGGCCTTCCGCCAGGCGAGCAAGGCTGCGCAGGAGGCGCGCGATCTTGCCCGCATCGCCAAGGAGCCTGACCTTTCCCGCACCATGGCCCAGTTCAAGCTGGCAGTGGACAAGGCGGGGGATATCAAAGCCGCCCTGCGCGACCCCCGGGTGCTGGCCGTGCTGGGCACAGCACTCGGCCTGCCAGAGGCTGCGGAGCAGGCGGGCCTCGCCCGGCAGGTCCTGCTGGCTGACCCGGCCAATACCGCAAGCCTGCCCCATCGGCTGAGCGATAAGCGCTGGCTGGCCATGGCGCAAACCCTGAACCTCGCCAAAAACGGTATTGAGGGCCTGCGTGACCCAAAGCTGCAGGCCAACCTGATGGAAGGCCTCAAGGCCGCCCGGCGGCGAGAGGAATTGGAGGCAAAGACCCCCGGCGTGGGTGATGCGCTGCTCTTCCAGCAAAAGGCCGCCGGGGCCACCAGCAGCCTTGAAGTGCTGGGCAACCCGATTCTGCGCCGGGTCGTCACCCGGGCGCTGGGCATTCCACAGGAAATTGCCGTGCAATCGGTGGAGGCGCAGGTGCGCGCCCTCGATAACCGCTTCGATGTCGCCAAGCTGCAAAACCCCCGGGAGGTGCAGAAAATGGCTGAGCGCTACCTGACCAATCTCAGCCTCAGCACGGCCGCAGGCGGGGGCAGCAACGGCCTGGCCCGCTATGGGCTCAAGGTATAGATGTTTCTGCCCCGGGGTTTGACGCCGGGCATATCGGGGCAGATGGTGCAGCGCAGTGCAGCCCACGATCACCACCCACCTCATCACGCTCATCACGGCCACCGCCGGCGGGGCGCTCTTCACCCTGGCCCATGTGCCGCTGGCCTGGATGATCGGCGCCCTCTTCGCCACCGCAGCCCTCGCCTGGTTTCGCCCCGTCGCCGTGCATGGGGTGGTGCGGCCGGTGGCGCTCATCATGCTCGGGCTGGGGCTGGGGCAAACCTTTTCCGGCCCGGTGATGGAGGCCGTGGCGGGGGCGATGCCGGTGCTGGTGCTCGCGGCCTTGCTCTCCATCCTCGCCGGCCTGGCCGTCGTGCCCTTCTTCACCCGAATGACCGGGATGGACAGCCGCACCGGCTATTTCTTCTCCGTCCCCGGCGGCGTGGTGGTGATGGCGGTGCTCGCCCAGCGCGAGGGTGTGGCCATGGCGCCGGTCACCCTCGCCCAGACGATTCGCGTGCTCGTCGTCGTGCTCACCTTTCCGCTGGTTCTGGGGTTTTTCGCCCATCACGCCGATGACGCGGCGTTTTCCACCGCCAGGCTGCCGGTGCAGCCGCTCTGGCTGGGGGTGATGATGCTGGGCGCGCTGGCGGCGGCACTGCTGATGCGCCGCACCGGGGTGGCCAATCCATGGATGCTGGGGCCCTTTGGCCTCACCATCGCCCTGGCCGCCACCGAAAACCTGCCCTCGGGCGTGCCCAACATCATGGTCATTATGGCGCAGATCGGCATGGGCACCGCGCTGGGGCAGCGGCTGACGCGCGATTTCCTGCTGCGCTCGCACCGGCTGGCCTGGGCCTCGGTGCTCTCCTCGCTGGCGCTATCGCTGCTCTGCTCGATTTTGGGCCTGGCGCTCGGATGGGCTACCGGCCTGCCGCAGGCCGCCGTGGTGCTGGGCATGGCGCCGGGCGGCATGCCGGAAATGGCGCTCACCGCCAAAGCGCTCGACCTTGCCGTGCCGCTGGTGCTGGGCTTTCACCTGACCCGCACGGTGCTGTGCAATTTCCTCGTCGGCCCCGTCTATCGCGCGGCAAAAGCTTTGCGGCTTCTCGCCTGAGCCCAGGCAGGCCATAAGGGCGATGTGCGGGCGTGCCGGAATGGTAGACGGATGAGACTTAAAATCTCCCGGCCCCTGGGGCCGTGCGGGTTCGAGTCCCGCCGCCCGCACCACCTTGCGCGTCTCGGTGTCAGGATTAGGCTGGGCCTCCACGCGGAGGAACAGCCATGAATCGCCTTAAAGTCGGTGACGTCACCATTTCCAGCATCATCGAGCGCGACGGGCCCTGGCGCGTGGCGGAAACCATGTTCCCCTCCGCCCCCCCCGGCGCCGCCCATGCCCTGCTGCGCGAGATGGACCCGCGCACCTATGAGGCAGCGACCAATAAGATGGTCATCACCTACCAAAGCTTCGTCATCCGCACGCCGCACCATGTCATCCTGGTGGATACCTGCACTGGCGAGGATAAGGGCTATCCGGCGCCGATGGATTTCCCAAAGCAGCCCTGGCTGGATGGGCTGGCGGCGGAGGGGCTGACGGTCGATGATGTCGATTACGTTTTCTGCACCCATCTGCATATCGACCATTGCGGCTGGAACACCGTGCTGCGCGACGGGCGCTGGGTGCCCACCTTCCCGCGCGCCAAATACATCTTCCACAAGACGGAATATGCCTTTTGGGAGGCAGCGGCCAAGCAGGGCCCGGTGGGCAACCACAAGCCCGATGTCTTCCTGATGAATTGCCTGCCGATCATGGAGGCTGGCCAGGCCGTGCTGGTCGATGATGATTTCAGCCTCGATGACTGCATCACCATCATCCCCACCCCCGGCCATTCACCCTGCCATTGCTGCGTGAATATTTCTTCCAAGGGCGAGCGCGCGGTCATCACCGGCGATCTGATGCACCATCAGCTGCAGGTGAACCAACCCAGCTGGTCCACCATCTTCTGCGCCGACCCCGAGGCCGCCACCCAATCGCGGCTGAAAATCTTCGAAACCACCGCCGATACCCCCGCCATGCTGCTGCCGGTGCATTTCCCCAGCCCCACCGCGGGGCGGCTGAAACACACCGCCGATGGTTACCGTTGGATCTTTGTGGATTGACCGGCGGCGCCAGGCCGCACCAAGCTTTTGCCAATAGAGGGAATTGAAACATGCTCGACCAGCCCAAACAGACGCTGCGCATCGAATCCATGCGCGACAAAGTCTCGCCCGCCGAATGGCAGGCGCGGGTGGATACCGCCGCCTGCTACCGCCTCGTCGCGCTCTACGGCATGGATGATATCGGCGCCAACCACATCTCCATGCGGGTGCCGGGGGAGGATAACAACTTCCTCATCAACCCCTATGGCATGATGTATGACGAGATCACCGCCTCCTCGCTCATCAAGATCGATATCGAGGGCAATGTCGTCGGCAAGACCAGCTATGGCGATTTCGATTTCGGCATCAACCGCGCCGGCTTCGTCATCCATGCCGCCGTGCATAAGCATCGCCATGACGCCAATTGCGTCATCCACACCCATACCTGGCCGGGCATGGCCATCTCCTCGCTGGAATGCGGCCTGATGCCGCTGACCCAGACGGCGATGCGCTTCACCCATATTTCCTACCATGATTACAATGGCGTGGTGCTGAACGAGTCTGAGCAAGACCGTCTGGTGCGCGATTTGGGCGCCAACAACGCCATGATCCTGCGCAATCACGGGCTGCTGACCACCGGCAATACCATCGGCGAGGCGTTCAACACGCTGCACCGGCTGGAAAAAAGCTGCATGGCGCAGCTGGCGGCCATGGCCTGCAACACCCCCTTCGCCAAGGTACCGCAGGCGGTGCTGGATGAGACCTATATGAATTACCAGCCGGGCACGCGCCGGCCCTATGGGTTGATGGAATGGCCGGCCATGCTGCGGCAATTGGACCGGCGCAACCCTGGTTATGACGTCTGATCAAAGGCCTGGGGCGGCTTAGAGCGGTTTCACCGAAAGCGAAGCCGGTGAAACCGCTCTAGCTTCTGCCGTTACGCATTTCCCGAGTCGCCTTGCGAAGCCGCAAGGCTTGAAAATGCTGTAATGCCGCCTCAAAACCCCGGCATCAGCTGCGACAGGCGCCCACCCACCCGCAACGCGCCCACCTGCTTGGCCAGGCCCGTCGCGTCATCGGTTTCAACGAATACCCCGCACAGCGTGGCCTCGCCCTCGGCGGGGGCGAGTTTCTCGCCCGGCACTTTCTTCCAAAACCGCAGCGCCGCCGCACCCTTCTGCATGCCGATAATGCTGTCGTAATCGCCGCACATCCCCGCATCGGTCATATAGGCGGTGCCGCCGGCCAGAATCTGATGGTCAGCCGTGGGCGCATGGGTGTGGGTGCCCACAATCAGCGATGCCAGCCCGTCAAAACTATGGCCCATGGCCTGTTTCTCGCTGCTCGCCTCGGCATGCACATCCACCACCGCCGCCTGCACCGCCCGGCCCAGCGGGTGTTTTTGCAACTCCGCCTGCACGGCGCGGAAGGGGTCATCCAGCGCATCCATGAACAACCGCCCCATCACATTGATGACCAGCGCCTTGCGGCCATCATCGAGCACCGCCACAAAGGACCCGCGCCCTGGGGTGCCAGGCGGGAAATTGATCGGCCGCACCACCCGATGCTCGACCTCCAGATAGGGGATGATCTCCTTACGGTCCCAGGCATGGTTGCCCAGGGTGATCACATCGGTGCCGGCCAGGAAGAAGGCGCGCGCCATCTCCGGCGCCAAGCCAAAGCCATGGCTGGCATTCTCGCCATTGACCACCACGAGATCGGCGCGAAGGGCGGCGCGAAGGCCAGGGAGCTTGTCGGTCAGGGCATCGCGGCCGCTGCGGCCCACGATATCGCCCAGGAAGAGGATGCGCATGCCCCGCCATAGCGCCCCCGCGCCCGGCGGCAAAGCCAGCCTATGCTTGACGCTGCCCCGCGCCCCCCGCAGCCTTGCGGCAAAACAGGAAATGCCCGCCCATGCGCCTCACCCGCCGCGCCAGTATTCTCGCCACCCTCGCCACACCGGCCCTGGCGCAAACCTATCCCGAGCGCGCTATCCGGCTGATCATCCCCTATAGCGCCGGCGGCGTGGCGGATACCATCGCCCGCACCATCCAGCCGAAAATGGCCGAGCATCTGGGCCAATCCCTGGTGGTGGAAAACCGCACCGGCGCCTCGGGCGCCATCGCCGCCGCAGCCCTCGCCCAATCCGCCCCGGATGGCCACACCTTCATGCTGGAGGGCGCGACCTTCGCCACCCTGCCCCTGGTCAGCCGCTCCCTGCCGGTGGATTACGAAACCGCCTTCACCCCGGTCGCCCAGGTCACCTCCCAGCCCTATTATTTGGCCGTGCATCAGAATTTCCCGGCCGAGGATTTTCAGGGATTTCTCGCCGCCGCCCGCGCCCGGCCCGGGCAGATCACCTATGGCACGCCCGGCCACGCCCATATCGGCCATTTCATGGGGGAATTGATTCAACTCCGCGCCGGCGTGCGGCTGGAACACATCCCCTATCGCGGTGGCGCCGATGCGTCGCGCGAGGTGGGCACGGGGCGGATCGATGCCGCCATCATCAGCCATTCCAGCCTCATCCCGGCCCTACAGGCCAATCGCGCCCGGCTCATAGCCGTCACCAGCGCCGAGCGACGGCCCCTCACCCCGCAAACCCCGGCGATCAGCGAGATTCTCCCCGGCTATGATCTGGTCTCCTGGACCGGGTTTTTCGCCCCCAGCGGCAGCCCGCCCGCAGCATTGGCGCGCTTCACCCAGGCCCTACACCACGCAATCCAGGACCCGGCCACGCGCGAGCGGCTTATCGCCGGCGGCAATGACCCCATCCTCTCCGATGGCCCCGCCTATGCCGCGCTCATCAACCGGGACCGCGCGGTGGCACGCGACATCCTGGCCAATGCGCCCGGCCTGCGCGGCTGATCAGGCCCCGGCCAGGGTCATCCCTTCCACCCGCAGCGTCGGCGCATCCGTGCCGCGCTTGAAAATGAGGTCCGAGGCCGGACACATGTTCAGGAACATCTCCTGCAATTTGCCCGCAACGGTCATCTCGCTCACCGCCTCGGCCAATTGGCCATTGCGGATCATGAAACCCGAGGCGCCACGGCTGTAATCGCCGGTCACCGCATTCACGCTCATGCCGATCATCTCGGTGATGTAGAGGCCCTCGCGGATATCGGCGATCAGCTCAGCCGGCGTGGCGCTGCCCGGGGCGAGCCAGAGATTGGTCGCCGAAGGCGAAGGCGGGCCGCCCGTGCCACGGCTGGCATGGCCGGTGCTGGCCAGCTTGAGTTGCCGGGCGCTGCGGCCATCCAGCAGCCAACTCATCAACACGCCATCCTCAACCAGGGTGAGCGGCGCGCAAGGCGTGCCCTCGGCATCGAAGGGGCGTGAGCGGGCCCCGCGCGGGCGGGTGGCGTCATCCATCACCCGCAGCCCGGCAGCCAGCACCCGCTGGCCCATGCTGTCCTTGAGGAAGGAGGTGCCGCGGGCGACCGAGGCGCCATTGATCGCACTCGACAAATGCCCAATCAGGCTGCCCGAGACGCGCGGCGCATAAACCACGGGCAAGCGCGCCGTGGCCGGCCGGCGCGGGTTGAGGCGGCTGACCGCCTGTTCCCCAGCCCGGCGGCCAATCAGCCCCGCATCCTCCAAATCGGCCAAATGCACGGCGGAGGAATAATCATAATCCCGCTCCATCGCCGTGCCGCTGCCGGCCAGCGCGGTGGCCGAGATGGAATGGCCGGTGCGGGCATATTCGCCGGCAAAACCGGCCGAGGTGACCATGGCGATGCGCAGCCGGCTCCAACCCGCCTCCGCCCCCTCGCTATTGGTCACGCCAGCCACGGCCAGCGCCGCCTCCTCGGCGATGGCCGCGCGTTCAATCAGCGCCTCGGCGCTGGGCTCGCTCGGGTCATGCAGGTCGAGCGGCGTGGCATCGGGTGCCGCACGGGGCTCCAGCAGGCCACAAAACGGGTCCGCCGGCACCACCCGGGCCATGGCCACCGCCTGTTCGGCCAGGCGGGCGAAGCCTGCAGGGTCGGTATCACTGCTGCTGATGATGGCCTGGCGGAGGCCAATGAAAACCCGCAGGCCAATATCCAGCCCCTCGGCGCGCTCCAGATGCTCGAGCTTGCCCAGGCGGCGCTGCACCGAGAGGCTGGCATTTTCCACCAGCAGCGCATCGGCGGAATCGGCCCCGGCCTGGCGCGCGGCGGTGATGAGGGCGGCAAGCCGGTCCAGGCGGTTCATGCCGAGAGGCTTTCGCTGATCTGCGCCAGCCCCGGCACTTTCCCCGCCGGGCCCAGCGCTGCCAGGGTGGGTTTGCCGCGAAAAATCTTCGCCGCCACCGCCTGAATATCGGCCACCGTCACGGCGGCGATTTTCTGCTTGGTTTCCTCGGTGGGGATGATGCGGCCATGCACCTGCCATTGCCGGGCCAGTTGTTCGCAGCGGCTGCCGGTGCTCTCCAGGCTCATCAGCAGCGAGGCGCGAAGCTGTGCCTTGGCGCGGTTCAACTCATCCTCGGTCACATCATGCTGCACCCGGCGCAATTCCTCGAGGGTGACGGGGATAAGCTCCGCCGCCTCCTTCTCACCAGTGCCGGCATAGATGGCGAAAAGCCCGCTATCATCGAAGGGCTGGGTATAGCTGTAAATGGAATAGACCAGCCCGCGCTTCTCGCGGATTTCCTGGAATAGCCGCGAGGACATGCCACCGCCCAATAGGGTGGAAAGCAGCATGGCGGCATGGCTCTCCTGGGCGCGATAGGCCAGGCTCTCGAAGCCGAGAACGATATGCACCTGGTCGAGATCACGCTCCTCGCGGAATTCGCCGCCGGTGTAGCGGGCGGCCTCGGCAGCCGGTGCGGGCTGCTGCGGCAGGCCGGCGAAATGGCTGCGCGCGAGGTCGAGCACGGCGGCGTGTTCCACCGCCCCGGCCGCGGCCACCACCATGTTTTTCGGGCCGTAATGCGCCTGCATATAGCCGGTCAGTGCGCCGCGCTGCATCTGCTTGATGATAGCCTCATCGCCCAAGGTGGGGCGGCCCATCGCCTGGTCGGCATAGGCGGTGTTTTGGAAATGGTCGAAGATGATGTCGTCCGGCGTGTCATTCGCCTGGCCGATCTCTTGCAGAATCACGCCGCGCTCGCGCTCCAGCTCCTCAGGCACAAAGGCGGAATTGGTCAGGATATCGCCGATGATATCAGCGGCGAGCGCCACATCCTCCTTCAACACCTTGCAGTAATAGGCGGTGTTTTCGCGGGCGGTATAGGCGTTGATTTGGCCCCCGACATTCTCAATCTCACGCGCAATGGCCGCCGCATCCCGGCGCGCAGTGCCCTTGAAGGCCATGTGTTCGAGGAAATGCGAGGCGCCATTCACCGCCGCATCCTCATGGCGGGTGCCGGCGGCGACATAGGCGCCGAAGGAGACGGTCTCCACCCGCGGCATGGTCTCGGTGACGATGGTGAGGCCGCTGGGCAGGGTGGTGACCTGGATGGCATCGCTGGGCAAGGTTGGGTTCCTGAGGGAATATTTGCTGGGTATTTTGGCGGCAAAACCGCCCCCACGCCATATGGGGGCCAGTGCAGGGATTCAGCCGCCGCGCAGCGCCAGCGCCCGCACCGGGTCATCGGTGGTGATGGAATGCGGCGCCAGAGCGAAAGCCTGCGCCAAAGCCTCGGCCGTATCGGCCCGCCAGATATTGGTGGTGCCGGTGATGCCGGGCAGAACCCGCGGCAATTCAGCGGTTTCAAAGCCAAAGCCCAGGCCATTGCAGCCCAAACCCGCCGCATAGGCATTGAGCGAGGCCGCGCTGTGCCAGGCCATATCCGAGGGGCGGATCAGCAAATCCATATCACCCATCGCCGCCTCGGCCAGACAGGCGGGAAGGAAGGACATCAGCCGGATGCGGGCGGGAATGCGGGCCAGATCAACCCGCACCGCCGCCAAGAGGGCGGGAACATGGTGGTTCTGATGATCCGCCTTGATTTCCAGCCGCAGCAATTTGCCGCTGGCCGCCACCAATTCGAGCAAGTCGGCCAGGCGTGGCAGCCCTTCATTCAGCCCGCGCAGCCGCGTTGCCGACAATTCGGCGGCCGTCCGATGCGCCACAGGCCCCGAACCCTCGGTGGTACGCTCCAGCGTCGCATCATGATGCACCATGGCCACGCCATCGGCCGAGAGATGGACATCGCATTCCACCTCCTCAATCGGCAAGGCAAGGGCATGGCGGAAGGCGGTGAGCGAGTTTTCCGGCCAAAGCAGGGCGCCGCCGCGATGGGCGCAAATGCTGCTCATGCGTTGCGCCGGGCATGGGCCCGCACAAAATTCTCAAGCCCCTCCAGCGCATTGGGCAGCACGGTGAAGCGCTCCTCCCGCTCATAAAGATCCGCCAGATGCGGCGGCAGCGCCGGCGCCTCGCCCAGTGCCGCGCGCACGGCATCGGGGAATTTCGCCGGATGGGCGGTGGCGGCGATGATCACCGGCACATCCGCAGGGCCCGGATGGGCGCGCGCCGCAGCCGTGCCCACTGCGGTATGCGGGTCGGCCACATAGCCACTCTCACGCTTCAACCGGCGCATTTCTTCGAGCGTTCCGGCGTCATCCAGCGCAAAGCCATGGAAGCGGGCGGTCGCGGCCCGCCAGGCGGCATCGGGCACCGGCATCCGCCCCTCGGCGCGGAAGCGCGTCATTTGCTCGGCCGTGGCGGCAGCATCGCGCCCCAGCAATTCGAACAGCAACCGCTCGAAATTCGACGAGACCTGAATATCCATGCTCGGCGAGAGGCTGGGCTCAACCGGGCGCGCCGACATGTCATTGCCGGCGAGAAAACGCGCCAGAATATCATTGCGATTGGAACCGATAATGAAGCGCTCAATCGGCAGCCCCATCCGCATGGCGGCATAGGCGGCCATCACATTGCCGAAATTGCCAGTGGGCACGCAAACCGTCACCGGCCGATCCGGCGCGCCCAGCGCCAACGCCGCAGCGGCGTAATAGGGAATTTGCGCCGCAATCCGCGCCCAATTGATGCTGTTCACCGCCGCCAGTTTCATCTCGGTGCGGAAGGGCGCGTCATTGAACATCGCCTTCACCGCATCCTGGCAATCATCAAAGCTGCCCTGCACCGCGATATTGGCCACATTGGGAGAGAGCACACTGGTCATCTGCCGCCGCTGCACCTCGGAGGTGCGGTTCTCCGGATGGAGGATGACGATATCAATCGCCGCACGGTCCCGGCAGGCCTCGATGGCGGCCGAACCGGTATCGCCGCTGGTGGCGCCCACAATGGTGATACGCTCGCCCCGCCGCGCCAGAACATGGTCAAACAGCCGGCCCAGCAATTGCAGCGCCACATCCTTGAAGGCCAGGGTGGGGCCATGGAACAATTCCAGCGCGAAATGCCGCTCATCCAGCTGCACCAGCGGCACCACCGCAGCATGGGCGAAGCTGCCATAGGATTCCTGGCACATCCGCCGCAAATCAGCCTCGGCAATCGCCTCGCCCATAAAGGGCAGCAGCAGCCGGGTGGCCAATTCGGCATAGGGCAGGCCGCGCAGCGCGCGCCATTCATCGGGCGAGAGGCTCGGCCAGGTCTGGGGCATGAACAGCCCGCCATCCTCGGCGAGACCGGCCAGCAGAACACCTTCAAAGCCGCGGGGCGCGGCCTGGCCGCGGGTGGAAATATAGCGCATGGCCGGGCTTATAACCCGGCTGCGGTCAATCAGTCAGGTAGCGCCGGGTCAAATGCGCGGTGAAATCGGCAGGGTCGAGCGCTTTGCCGGTGGCAGAGCGCAGCAAATCCTGAAACCCCAGCCGGCTGCCCTGGGCATGCAGATTGACCCGCAGCCAACCCAACAGCGGGCTAGCGTCACCCTGCGCCAAGGCGGCATCCAGCCCCGGCGTGGCGGCCCGCGCCGCCCCCATCAACTGGGCGGCGGCCATGGCACCCAAGGTATAGCTGGGGAAATAGCCAAAGGCGCCATCATGCCAATGGATATCCTGCAGGCAGCCCTGCGCGTCATCGGGCGGCGTGATGCCCAGCAACTGCTGCAGCCCCTCCCCCCAGGCCTGCGGCAGATCAGCCACCGCCAGATCGCCCGAAATCAGCGCCCGCTCCAGCCGGAACCGCAAAATGACATGCGCCGGATAGGTGATCTCATCGGCATCAACGCGAATGAAACCCCGCCGCACATGGCGCCAGAGCTTGGCCAGATTCGCCCCTTCATAAGCCGCCGCCTCACCGCCATAAGCCGCCTGCAACTCCCGGCCGAGAAAGCCCAAAAACGCATCGCCCCGGCAGGCCTGCATTTCAATGATGAGCGACTGGCTCTCATGCGCCGCCATGCCGGCCGCCTCGCCCACCGGCTGGCGGCGATAGGCCTCGGGCAGGCCGCGCTCATACAGCGCATGGCCGGTTTCATGCAGCACCCCCAGCAGCGCCTGGGCGACATCGCCCTCATGGTAGCGGGTGGTGATGCGCACATCGCTCGGCGTGCCGCCGCAAAACGGATGGGTGCTCTCATCCAGCCTGGCATGGCTGTATTCGAGGCCCATGCGCGCGCTCATCGCCTGCGCCATCGCCTTCTGCGTGGCGACGGGAAATGGCCCCTGAAGCGGGATGGCCGGCCCCCGCCTCGCCTGAATCTCGAGGGCACGCGGCAGCGCCTCGGCCAAAAAACCCTCATAGGTGGCGAAGATCGGCTCGACCTCGGCAGCGGTCACACCGCGCTGAAAACCATCCATCAGCGCATCATAAGGGCTGAGATCAAGCGCGGTGGCGAGCGCCTGGGCGGTCTGACGCTGCAGGCGCACCACCTCCTCCAAAGCCGGACGAACCAGGGCGAAATCCGCGCTCTTGCGCGCCTCACGCCAGATTTTCTCGCAGCGGCTATTGGCCAGCGAGACGGCCTCCACCAGCGCGGTGTCCAAGGCGGTGGCGCGGATATGGCCGTGGCGCATCAGCGCCAGGTTGGCCTCTTCCCATTCGCCCTCGGCCTCGGCTGCGGCGAGATCCTCGGCCACCTCGGGGGCAATGGCCAATTCATGCATCATGCCGGCCAGCAAGGCGAGTTGGTCGCCACGCGCCGCGCCGCCGCCCTGGGGCATCATCGCCGAGGCATCCCAACCCAGCATCGCCGAGGCCTCGCCCAGGGTGGCGATGCGGGCATGGCGGGTTTTCAGGCGTTGATAGGCGGCATTCATGGCGTGCTGATCCGTCTGCTGGCCCAGAGGGCGAAAATCGCGGTCCAGGCCAGGGCCAGGCCGAACCAGGTGATGGCATAGCCCAAATGCGGGTTGCTGGGTGCCGGGAACCCCGTGGCCGGGCTGGGCACGCCGCCCTGATTGGGTGCTGGCGTGCTGCCCAGCCCACCATCCGGCCGGGCGCGGCCAGGCACCACAACCGCCAGGCCAAAAGACGCCACCGGCAGGCCCAGCGCCGCCCCCATCGCCGGAATGTCGAAATTATGAAAGCGCCGGGCGGCGGGGCTATCAGCGGCCGAGAGCAGCCCAGGCCGCTCGGCGGGCCGCATATAGCCTTGCACCGTCACCACCCCCTCAGGGCGGCTCACGCCAGCGCGGTCCAGCGGCACCCAGCCGCGCTCCACCAGCAGGGCGGGCGCGCCGTCACGCTCGAGCGGGGTGATCAGGGCAGCGCCGAGGGTGGTGCCGCGCACCTCACTGCCCAGCAGCAATTCCAGATCATGCCGAAACCGGCCACTGGCCATGATATGAGCAAAAGGCGCCGGATTGGCCGCACTCACCGGCGGCCCGGCCTGGGCCGCGGCCAGCTCCTGCAACAGGGCGGATTTCCACCCCATCCGCTGCACCTGCCAAATGCCCAGGGCCAACATGGCCGCCAGCATCGGCAAGGCCAAAAAACTCGGCAGCACAATGCGCTGCCAGCGCAATGGGGGCTGAGACACCCCGCCCCCGCTCACCGGTTAATGACCAGAGCTACCGGCACCGAGCACATAGATTGCCACAAAGAGGAAGAGCCACACCACGTCCACGAAATGCCAGTACCAGGCCGCAGCCTCAAAGCCGAAATGCCGCTCAGCGGTGAATTGCCCGGCCATGGCGCGGAACAGGCACACGGCGAGGAAGATGGTGCCCACCATCACGTGGAAACCGTGGAAGCCAGTGGCGAGGAAGAAGGTCGAGGAGTAAATGCCACCGCCGGCAAAGGCGAAGGGTGCCTCCATATATTCCAGCACCTGCAGGCCAGTGAAGCTCAGCCCCAACAGCACAGTCAGCGCCAAGCCCTGGATCAGCGCCTTGCGGTCATTATGGATCACGCCGTGATGCGCCCAGGTCACCGTGCAGCCCGAGAGCAGCAAAATCATGGTGTTAAGCAGCGGCAGATGGAACGGATCGAAGGTCTTAATACCAGCCGGGGGCCAGACCGCATGCTCGGCGCCCAGCACATTCTCGGGGAAGATGGCGTAGTGGAAATAGGCCCAGAAGAAGGCCACGAAGAACATCACCTCGGAAGCGATGAACAGCATCATGCCGTAACGCAGGCCCAGACGCACGATAGGGGTATGCACGCCAGGTTGGCGGCTTTCCTTCAACACATCGCGCCACCACATGAACATGGTGAAGAGCAGGCCGGCGAGGCCGGCGAGAAACATCCAGCGATTGCCCTCATGCGAATTCAGCACAATGCCAAACAGCATGGCGCCGCCCGAAAAGGCGCCAACCAGCGGCCAGGGTGAGGGATCGACCAGGTGATAGGGGTGCTTATGCGGCGGTGCGGGCTCCTGGCCGGCGGCAGTGGCGGCGTGGGCGGGAGCGGCGTGGGCGGAACTGGCCATTCTCAATCCTGATTCCCGGGCTTCGAGAGCCCTTTGTTCTGCGCCGCAACATCGCGGCAAATGCGGCTTTGATCAACCCGTCAGCGGGTGGTTCCAGCGCCGATATGCACCCCCGCACTGGCCAGGGCGCCGGCGCGCTCGGCATCGGCCAGGCTGCGGAAGAAGGTGTAGCTGACGGTGATGTTGCGCACGGCCCGCGCCTGCGCGTCGTCAAGGATTTTCGGGTCCACCCAAAAGGCGAGCGGCATATCCACGCTTTGCCCCGGCTGCAGGGTCTGCTCGGTGAAGCAAAAACAGGCAGTCTTGTGGAAATACCGGCCGACAATGTCGGGGGTGACATTATAGGTGGAAATGCCGGTCACCGGCGCGGCACTGTCATTGCGGGCGGTGTAGAAGGCCACCCCCTCCTCACCCAATGCGAGAGGCATCGAAACCTGCTGCGGCACGAAATGCCAGGGCAGCCCAGGGCTGGTGGAGGCGACAAAGCGGATATTGATGGTGGTATTGGCCATGGCACCCGGCGCGGCGCTGCCCAGCATGGGCGTGCCGCCGTAACCCGTGGCGCGGCAAAACAGATCATAAAGCGGCACGGCGGCAAAGGAGACGCCGACCATAAAGGCCACAAACCCCATGGTGCCAAACAGCGTGCGCCGGTTGCGCCGCGCGAGGGTTGCCGCTGCCTCAGCCACGCAGCAACCGCGCCACGGAGATGAAGTAGAACAGCACCACAAGCCCGATCAGCGCCCCCAGAATGGCCCAGTTGCGCTGGCGCCGGCGGCGGTGGAACTCCGCCGCCTCCTTGTCGAAATCAGCGGTCATGTCAGCACCAGATGATCCACCACCAGCATACCCAACAGGATGAAGAGGTAGCTGATGGAGTATTTGAAGCATTTTTTCGCCGGCAGGTCATTGGTCAGGCTGCGCCCGGCCTCATCCTGTTCGTCGGTCCATACCGCCCAGGCATGCTTGAGGAACCAAAGCCCCAGGAGCAATGCCGAAGCGCCATAAATCCAGCCGGAAAACCCCATAATCCAGGGCGAAAGCGCCACCGGCAGCAGCGCCACCGTATAGACCAGCACCTGCTTGCGGGTCTCCCGCGCGCCCGCCACCACCGGCAGCATGGGCACGCCGGCCCGGGCGTAATCGGCATGGGCGAAAAGCGACAGCGCCCAAAAATGCGGCGGCGTCCAGAAGAAGATGATGGCAAAGAGCAGCAGCGGCTCGGCGCTGATCGAACCCGTCATCGCCACCCAGCCAATGAGCGGCGGAAAGGCGCCGGCCGCACCGCCGATGACGATGTTCTGCGGCGTACGGCGCTTGAGCCACACGGTATAGATGAAGACGTAGAAGAGAATGGACGCAGCCAGCACAATGGCCGCCAGCCAATTGGTGGCCAGCCCCATCAGCGCCACCGATAATACCGCCAGCCCCACGCCATAGGCCAGCGCCGAATCGGGCGCGATTCGCCCAGCCGGAATCGGCCGGTTCACCGTGCGGCGCATCACCGCATCAATGTCGCGGTCATACCACATATTGATGGCGCCCGCCGCACCGGCGGCGATGGTGATGCACAATATGGCGGTGATGGCGAGGATGGGATGCATATGCCCCGGCGCCACCAGCAGCCCCGCCACGCCGGAATAGACCACGAGCGAGAGCACCCGCGGCTTGAGCAGGGTAATCCAGTCCCGCACCTCGGAACCGGCCGCGAGGTCCGATCGCGACTGGCCAGTTCCGGCCAGCGCGTGAATCGGCCCGGACAATGCATCAAGGGGGGCCGAAGCCCCCCCCACGCGGTCATTGATGGCCGTATCGCTCATCGTATTGTTACCCCAGGCAGCGCATTAGCGAATGCGCGGCAGTTCCTCAAAGGTGTGGAAGGCGGGCGGGCTGGGCACTTGCCACTCCAGCGTGGTCGCACCTTCACCCCAAGGATTGGCGGCCGCCACCGCACCGCGGCGGAAGGTCACCCACATCACGAAGAAGAAGAAGACGAAGCTGGCGATGGAGAGATAAGCACCCAGCGAGGCGATCAAATTCCAACCGGCATGCGCATCGGCATAATCCGGGTAGCGGCGCGGCATGCCCTGATTGCCCAGGAAGTGCATCGGGAAGAAGGTCAGGTTCACGCCGATGAAGGTCATCCAGAAATGAATCTTGCCGAGCATTTCCGGATATTGCCGGCCGCTCATCTTGCCGATCCAGTAATAGATGCCGCAGTAAATCCCGAACACCGCACCCAGCGACAGCACATAGTGGAAATGCGCCACCACATAATAGGTGTTGTGCAGGATCTGGGTGATCGAGGCATTGGCCAGCACCACGCCGGTCACGCCACCCACGGTGAAGAGGAAGATGAAGCCGATGGCGAAGAGCATCGGCGTGTCATAGCGCATGGAACCGCCCCACATGGTGGCGATCCAGGAGAAGATTTTTACGCCTGTGGGAACGGCGATCACCATGGTCGCGGCCATGAAATAGGCCCGCGTGTCCACATCCATGCCCGACTGATACATATGGTGGGCCCAGACCACGAAGCCGACCACGCCGATGGCCACCATCGCATAAGCCATGCCGAGATAGCCAAAGACCGGCTTCTTCGAGAAGGTCGAGACCACATGGCTGACAATGCCGAAGGCCGGCAGGATCATGATGTACACTTCAGGATGGCCGAAGAACCAGAACAAATGCTGGAACAGCACCGGGTCACCACCGCCCTCGGGGCGGAAGAAGGCCGTGCCGAAATTGCGGTCGGTGATCAACATGGTGATCGCACCACCCAGCACCGGCACCGCCAGCAGCAGCAGGAAGGCGGTGACCAGCATCGACCAGACAAATAGCGGCATCTTGTGCAGCGTCATGCCCGGGGCGCGCATATTCAGGATGGTGGTGATGAAATTCGCCGCACCCAGGATGGAGGAGGCACCGGCCAGGTGCAGCGCGAACAGCGCCATATCCATCGACATGCCGGGCTGATACTGGCTATCCGACAGCGGCGGATAAATCGTCCAGCCCGCGCCCGCGCCCTGGCCGACAAACATCGAGCCACCCAGCAGCAGGAAGGCCGGCACCAGCAGCCAGAAGGAGATGTTGTTCAACCGCGGAAACGCCATATCCGGCGCGCCGATCATGATTGGCACAAACCAATTGCCAAAGCCGCCAATCAGTGCCGGCATGATCACGAAGAACACCATGATCAGGCCATGCGCCGAGACCATGGCATTCCAGGACTGGCCATCGGCGAAGATCTGCATGCCAGGCTGCTGCAGCTCAATGCGCATCAGCAGCGAAATGCCAATGCCGATGATCCCCGCGAAGAGCGAGAACAGGATATAAAGCGTGCCGATGTCTTTATGATTGGTGCTGTACAACCAGCGCGACACAAAGCCAGGGGCGTGGTCGTGATGGTCGTCATGCGCGTGGGCGGTCGCCATGGGTCTTGCCTCTTCGTTCTGATTAGCGCGCAAGCGGTGCGGCTATGGCCGCCAGGGAGATGGGTGCTTCAGCCACGGCTGCAACTGCCGGCGTGGCAGAAGCCGGCATGGTCGCCGCGAAGCGGGTCCGGGCCGAGGCCACCCAGGCGTCAAATTCGGCGGCCGGAATGGCGCGCACCTCAATGGGCATGAACCAATGATTCGTGCCGCAAATCTGATTGCACTGGCCAAAATAGGAGCCGGGGCTATCGGCGCGGAACCATGTCTCGATTGAGCGGCCCGGAATGGAATAGCGCTGCACCCCCAGCGAGGGCACGAAGAAGGAATGGATCACATCCACACCCGTGCTGATCACGCGGATATTGCGCCCCGCCGGCACCACCAGCGGCTCATCCACCGCCAGGTTGCGCAGCTGGCCCGGCTTCAGGTCTTCCGTCGGAATCGGCCGGCTATCGAAATTGAAGCCACCATGATCAGGATAGGCGTAGTTCCAATACCACTGCCGGCCCTGGACGTTGATCGTCATATCGGCCTCCTGCGTCCGGTCCTGATAGTAGATCAGGCGGAAGGAGGGGATGGCGATCACAATCAGGATCAGCACCGGAATCACCGTCCAGGCGATTTCGAGGCCCGTGTGGTGGCTGGTCTGGCTCGCCACCGGGTTGCGCTTCGCCGAGTAGCGGAACATCACCCAGGCCAGCAGCACGCCCACAAAAATCGTGATGGCGACGATGATCCAGAAGACCATCTCGTTGAAATCATGGATGGCGGTCTTGATCGGCCCACCAGAGGCCTGCAGCCCCGTGCCCCATGGCACCGGCACGCCCAGCGTCGTGGTCTCCGAAGCCATACCGGCCCCCATGATCGCCCACGTCATCGCAAGGGCGGCCAGCGCCCCAAGCCCGTTTTTCACAAGGCGCATGCCCATTCGCATCCCAGCTGTGCTTCCCAACAATGGTGACGCTTTTCATATGCGCCACCCTTTGATCCAGTTCGGCCGGACCATAATCGCAGTGCAGCATAGGGACAAGACAGGCGGAGGCGGTTAACCGCCGCCGCCAGGGTCGGTTTCCACCTCGGCATCGCCCTCGGCCACATGATCCACCATGTCGGAGAGCATGGAGCGGATATGCGGGTCACCCACCACATAAAACACCTGCCGGCCGCGCCTATCCGCCTGCAAAAGCCGCGCCGCGCGCAGCAGCCGCAGATGATGCGACACCAGGCTGGCCGATATCGCCAGCCTATCCGCCATCTCCCCCACCGCCGCCGGGTCATCGAGGCAAGCCAGGATGATCTTCAACCGAGTCGGGTCGCTCATCAGGCGGAACATCTCCGCCAATTCGACAACTTGATCCTCAGGAATGCGTGGGCGTGGGGCCATGCGCGCCAGCATTGCGGCTGGATGAAAGCGGCGCAAGGGCCCAGGGCTTGCCATCTCTACCCCTCAGGGCCACATAAGCCATGCAACACATTGAAATATCTGAATCATTGAAGACGTGAATAGCTGTTCAAGCATCCCCCGGCGCTCCCTGCCCGCGCTCCTGCTCCCAGCACCAGCGCTGGCACAGGCCCGGCTGCCCGCCATCATCACCACCACCGCCATGCTGGCGGATGCCGTACGCGCCCTGGCCGGCCCCGCCGCGCGGGTGGAAAGCCTGATGGGTGAGGGGGTGGACCCCCACCTCTTCCGCCCCACCCGCGCCGATACCGCCAAACTCCTCGCCGCAGATCTGGTGGTGCTGAACGGCCATCGGCTGGAAGGGCGCATGGAAGAGGTGCTGGCCCGCCTCGCCGCTGCCGGCCGCCGCGTTCTGGCCATGGCCGAGGCCCTGCCCCGCGCCGAACTCCGCACCCACCCCGAATACCCCGATGCCGCCGACCCGCATATCTGGATGGACCCGCTGCTCTGGGCCGAGGCCGCCGGCACCCTGCCCGAGGCGCTCGCCCCCCTGCTGCCCCGCGCGAAGCTGGCCGAAAACCTGGCCGCCTACCGCGCCCGCCTCCGCCGCCTGCATGACTATGCCGCCGCAGCGCTGGGCGGCATCCCCAACCCCCAGCGCGTGCTGGTCACCGCGCATGACGCCTTCGGCTATTTCGCCCGGCGTTACGACCTGGCCATCGACAGCATTCAGGGCCTCTCGACCGAGGCCGAGGCCTCGCTCATCCGCATCGAGGCCATTGTCGCCATGCTGGTCACCCGCCGCGTCCCCGCCGTCTTCGCCGAGACCTCGGTGCCCGACCGCGCGGTGCGCGCGCTGATCGAGGGCGCGGCCGCCCGCGGCCATGTCGTGCGCCTGGGCGGCAATCTGTTTTCCGATTCGATGGGCCGGGCCGGCACCTATACCGGCACGCTGGAGGGCATGCTGGATCACAATATCACCACCATCGCCCGCGCCTTGGGCGGCACCGCCCCCGCCGCCGGGCTGAATGGGCGGCTGTGATGGCGCCGCTCAGCATCAACCATCTCAATGTCTTCTATGGCGAGACCCCGGCCCTGGCCGATATCTGCTGGGATGTGGCCCCGGGGCTCACCGCCATTATCGGCCCCAATGGCGCCGGCAAATCCACCCTGCTCAAGGCCGCACTCGGCCTCATCCCCAGCACCGGCGAGGTCCGCTTCTTCGGCACCACGCTGGACGCCGCCCGTGCCCGCATCGGCTACCTGCCGCAGCGCGCCAGCGTGGATTGGGATTTCCCCGCCTCGGCCCTCGATGTGGTGGCCATGGCCCGCACGCCCCGCACCCGCTGGTGGGGCGCCCTGCCCCGGCGCGAGCGCGAGGCCGCCCGCGCCGCCCTCGCCGAGGTCGGCATGGCAGCCCTGGCCGAACGTCCCATCGGCCAGCTTTCCGGCGGCCAGCAGCAGCGCGTCTTCCTCGCCCGCTGCCTGGCGCAGGAGGCGGACCTGCTGCTGATGGACGAGCCCCTCGCCGCAGTCGATGCCGCCACCGAGCGCGAAATCATCAAGGTCCTGCAAAAACTCGCCACCACCGGCCGCAGCGTGGTGGCGGTGCATCATGATCTCGCCTCGGTGCCGGATATTTTCGAACATGCGCTGATGCTCAATGGCCGCGTGGTGGCGGCCGGCCGGGTGGCCGATGTGTTCACCCCGGCCATGATCACCACCACCTATGGCGCGGGTCTGGCGGCGTGATCACCCATAACACCCTGGTGGTGGTGTTGGGCTGCGCGGCTTTGGGCGTGGCGGCGGGGGCGGTGGGCTGCTTCGCACTCCTGCGCGGCCGCGCCCTGCTGGCCGATGCCATGGGCCATGCCGCCCTGCCCGGCGTGGTGGCCGCAGCCCTGCTCGGCGCCTGGTGGGGCACCGACCCGCGCGCCCTGCCGCCCTTGCTGATCGGCGGCGCAATCGCCGGCGCACTGGGCCTATGGGCAGTGCAGGCGCTCTCCGCCACCGGCCGCATCCGGCAAGACGCCGCCATCGCCGTGGTGCTGGCCAGTTTTTATGCGCTCGGCGTGGTCGGCCTCTCCGTGGTGCAAGCCATGCCGGCGGGGGCGCAGGCCGGGCTGTCGCATTTCATCCTGGGCCAGGCGGCGACGATGCGCGCCGAGGATGCCTGGGCGGCGGGGTTGCTCGCACTCTTCTGCCTGGCCAGCACGGTGGCGCTCTTCCCCCGCCTGCGCGCGCTGTGCTTTGACGCCGAATTCGCCGCCCTGCAGGGCCTCAACATCCGCCGCACCGATGCGGCACTCATGGGCCTCATCCTGCTGGTCTGCATCGCCGGCCTGCCGGCGGTGGGGCTGGTGCTGGTGGTGGCGTTGCTGGTGCTGCCGGCGGCCACGGCCCGCATGCTCAACCAGCGCCTGCCCGGCATGTTCATGGCCAGCGCGGCTTTGGGCGGTATCTCCGGCGTGCTGGGGGCGCTGCTCTCCGCCGGCCATGCTGGCTGGCCGACCGGGGCGGCGGTGGTGCTGGTGGGCACGGCGTTTTTTGTCGCCTCCCTTATGCTGCGCCGCGCATGACAGCGTTTCTGCAACTCGATTTCGCCCCGCTGCTTGCCGCCATGCTGGCCGGCGCCACCTGCGGGCTGCTGGGCAGTTTTCTGGTGCTGCGGCGCGAATCGCTGCTGGGTGACGCCATCACCCATGCCGTGCTGCCAGGCATTGTGCTGGGGTTTTTCGTCACCGGCGCGCGCAGCGGGTTGCCGGTGCTGCTGGGCGCAGCAGTGGCGGCGCTGCTCGCGGCGGCGGCCATCACCCATTTACGCCGAATGACCCGGCTGGAGGGCGGTGCTGCCACCGGCATTGTCTTCACCGGGTTTTTCGCCGCGGGGCTGGTGCTGCTCGATGTCACCGGCGCGCGCAGCGTGGATCTCGACGTGGATTGCGTGCTGTTCGGCCAAATGGAAACCCTGCTCTGGCCACAGGCCGAGGGTCTGGCCTCGCTCTTCGACGCCACCGCCCTGGCCAGCCTGCCACACGCGGTCTTCATGCTGGCGGGCGTGGGCCTGGCCGTGGCGGCAGCGGTGGCAGCACTCTGGCGCCCCCTGAAATTACTATGTTTTGACGCCGCCTATGCCCAAAGCATTGGCCTGCCAGTGCGGCTATTGGACATCGCACTGAATCTCATGCTGGCCGCCGCCGCCGTCGCCGCCTTCGAGGCAGTGGGCTCCATTCTGGTGGTGGCGCTGCTGGTCGCACCGGCGGCGGCCATGCGGCTGATCACCAACCGCTATAACAGCCAATTGCTGGGCGGTGCGGGGCTGGGTGCGGGGGTGGCGGCGCTGGGTTACGCCCTGGCCGGGCCGCTGCCAGCGGCACTCGGCAGCGCCCATGCGGTCAATGCCGCGGGGGCCATCGGCGTGCTGGCGGGGCTCATGGTCGCCGCCGCCGCCCTGGCCGGGCGCTGGCGGCGCGCCTGACGGGCTGGTGAAAAAAGAGCGAAAGGGCTTTGCCCTAGCGCGCTCACCCACCAGGGTCGACATGTATGTGGACGATTTTCCTCGACCTTTGATTAATAAGAAAATCAATAACCTAACGAAGGTGCAGGAAACTCGTCGACATACATGTCGACCCTGCTGGGGTGCTCGAGGGGCAAAGCCCCTCGATCTTATTGTCGCTCGCCCTCCGTTTTCCCCCACCAGCTAACGCCCCAGCGCCTCCCGTGCGCTGGCAATATGCGGCAGGGTTTCGCCGTCACTCACCGTCAAAACCTCAAAGCCGCGGCGCAGATGGGCGATGGACCAGCGCAGCCGGCGCAGTTCTTCGTCCATCTCGTCACCCCGGCGCAGTTCCAGCCATTCCAGTGCCACAGCCTGGATTTCCAGTTGTTGGCGGAGCTGCCAGCCATGGCTCGCCATCTCATAGGCCAGGGCCGGGCGCAGCCCCACCGGCCCATCCATGGTCCGAACCGGCTCCAGGAAAGCCGCCGCGATGGGGATTTCGGACTGCAAGCTTTCGCCCAGGGCAATGGCCTGTCCGCGCGCCGCCGCCAGCGCCTCCATGGCTGGGCTGGCGTCAAAGCGCGTGCCCAGAATGGCCAGCGCCGCGGCATATTCCGCCAGGGCCTGGGCATGGCGGCTGAGAAGGGTGGTCACGGCCATGCGCCGCTCCACCGCGCAGCGCGCGCGCTGGCCGGGCGCGAGTTCGGCCATGTTCCGGCAATCGGGCGCGGCCACCGCCGCACCAGGGCCGGCCGGCCATGGCAGCAGGCGCACCCGCTCAGCCTCCCGCGCCACGCCCGCCGCATGCGCGGCCATGCCGCCGGCAAAGGCGTCATACCGCGCGGGTGGGGTGGCGCAGGCCGTCAGGGCCAGGGCGGCCCCGAAACACATCAGGAATTTCAATACATCGTGCTCCGCATCCGCTCAGCATAGCCGCCATCCACCACCGCCGCCTCCACCCGCCCGGGCGCCTGGCTCGCCAGCAATTCGCCCATGCTGGGCAGCCCCTCCGGACGGCCACGGCCATCCCAAAGCCGCGAGCGCATCAGCGCCTTGGCGCATTGCGTGAACAATTCCCGCACCGTGACCACCAGCAGCGACACCGGCTCCTTGCCCTGGGCGATATGCCGGGCGCGCAGCGCAGGGTCGGTGGTGATGCGGGCATGGCCATGCACGCGCAGGGTTTCGCCCGCGCCTGGCACCAGAAACAGCAGCGAAACCCGGTCATCCTCCAGAATATCCTGCAAGGCATCCAGCCGATTATTGCCCCGCCGGTCCGGCAAAATCAGGGTATTTTCGTCCAGCACCTCGACAAAGCCAGGCGCATCGCCGCGCGGCGTGATGTGAATGCCCCGCGCGCCGGAGGTCCCCAGCAGCAAAAAGGGCGAGGCGGCAATAAAGCGCTGCGTCGCCGCATCCATCCGCTGCGTCGCCTTGTTTTTCACCAATTCCGAAGGTGCGTCATACAGCGCGCGCAGCGCCTCCAGACTGGTGACGGCGAAAGGGTCGGCGGGTGCGGGGAGGTCCATGGCCGCCAATCTGCCCAGCAAAATAAAATGTGACCAGATGTATCGAAGACACTCAGCCCCCAGAAGGATGGTGGCGAAGCGGCGAATAGCGGGCTATATCCAACGGCATTCAACCAGAATCTGAGGTTCGGGACGGTCATGGCCGGCCATTCGCAATTCAAGAATATCATGCACCGCAAGGGCGGGCAGGACGCCAAGCGCGCCCGCGCCTTCGCCAAAATCGGCCGCGAGATCACGGTGGCGGTGAAGCTCGGCTCACCCGACCCGGCGCATAACCCCCGCCTGCGCTCGGCCATGATCGCCGCCCGCCTGGCCAATATGACCAAGGATGTCGTTGATCGCGCCATCAAAAAGGGCCAGGGCGTGGGTGCGGGCGATGATTATGCCGAGGTGCGCTACGAAGGCCGTGGCCCCGCCGGCGTTTCCATCATCGTCGAGGCGCTGACGGATAACCGCAACCGCACCTCATCAGATTTGCGCAGCATGTTCTCCAAACATGGCGGCGCCTTTGGTGAGACGGTGGCCTTTCAGTTCGACCGCTTGGGCGTGGTGCGCTACCCCCCCGCCGCCACCGATGCCGATACCATGCTCGAAGCCGCCATCGAGGCCGGCGCCGATGACGTGGCAAGCAGCGAGGCCGGCCACGAGATCATCACCGCCGCCGATGCCCTCGGCGCCGTGCAGGCCGCGCTGGAAACCCGCTTCGGCGAGGCTGAATCCGCCAAGCTGGAATGGCGCCCCAATATGACCGTGCCGCTCGATGAGGATGGCGCCCGCGCCGTGCTCAAACTGATCGACCTGCTGGACGATCATGATGATGTGCAAACCGTCACCGCCAATTTCGAGGTGGATGAGGCGGTGCTGGAAAAGCTCTCGGCTTGACCAGAATTCTCGGCATCGACCCCGGGCTGACCCATACCGGCTGGGGCCTGATCGAGAGTGCGGGCTCGCGCCTGGTGCATATCGCCGATGGCGCGATCTCCACCAAGGCCGATACCCCTCTGCCAGAGCGGCTGGCCTTCATCTTCCGTGGCCTGGGCGCGCTGCTGCGCGAATGGCAGCCGGCCGAAGCCGCCATCGAACACACCTATGTCAACAAAAACCCCGCCGCAGCGCTGAAACTCGGCCAGGCGCGCGGCGTGGCACTCCTCGCCCCCGCCATGGCCGGCATTCTGGTCGCCGAATACCAGGCCATGGAGGTCAAACGCGCCGTGGTCGGCACCGGCCATGCCGATAAAATCCAGGTCGCCGACATGGTCCGCCGCCTGCTCCCAGGCGCCCGCCTCGCCCGCGCCGATGCCGCCGATGCCCTGGCCATTGCCATCTGCCACGCCCATCACCGCGGCACCCGGGCCATGCTGGCCCGCATGGTGGTGGCATGATCGGCTCCCTCAAAGGCTTCGTGGAAAGCCTGCACGAGACCGGCTGCGTGCTGGATGTGAACGGCGTGGGCTACCTCATCTCCTGCTCCCGCAAGACGCTGGACCGCCTGACCGCCCGCGAGGGCGTGCAAAAACTGCTGATCGAAACCCGGGTGAGCCAGGACGCCATCACCCTTTTCGGGTTTTTCGACGCCCCCGAACGCGAGGCATTCCGCGCCCTCATCGAGGTCAAAACCGTCGGCCCGCAAAAGGCCCTACTGGTGCTGGGCGGCCTAGACCCCAATGGCCTGGCCCGGGTGATCGCCGCCAAGGAGCGCAAACGCCTTGCCGAGGTCAAAGGCCTCGGCGCCGCCACCGCCAACCGCATCATCGACGAACCGGCCATGCAAAAATGGGCCGTCGGCCGCGCCACGCCCGAAGAAGACGGCCTGGGCGCCGCCGCCCCCCTGCCCGCAGGCAGCATCGAGAGCGACGCCGTCTCCGCCCTGGTCAATCTCGGCATCAAACGCCCCGAGGCCCAGGGCGCCATCTCCCGCGCCGCCAAACGCCTCGGCGATGCCGCCACGCTGGATGGCCTGATCCGCGATGGGTTGCGGGAGTTTGCCCGGTGAGGCTGGCCGAAGATCAGGGGAGGCGCTGCCTCCCCCGAACCCCCACCGCCAGGCCCGAGCCGGGCCTGGACCGTCATCTGTGGGTTCCTCCAACAGAACACGGTCCAGGGGCGGGTCGCCCCTGGCGGAGGGGTCCGGGGAGGCAGAGCCTCCCCGGTAACACCCCATGAGCATCACCGACCCCACCCGCCAAGAAGACGACACCGGCGAAGGCGCCCTCCGCCCGCAAACCCTCGCCGATTTCACCGGCCAGCGCGCGCTGTGCGAAAACCTCTCCATCTTCATCCAGGCCGCCGGTGCGCGCGGCGAGGCGCTGGACCACGTCCTCCTCCACGGCCCCCCCGGCCTGGGCAAGACCACCCTCGCCCAGATCGTCGCCCGCGAAATGGGTGTAGGCTTCCGCGCCACCTCCGGCCCCGTCCTGCAACGCGCCGGTGACCTCGCGGCCATCCTCACCAATCTGCAGCCGCGCGACGTGCTCTTCGTCGACGAAATCCACCGCCTGCAGCCCGCCATCGAGGAAACCCTCTACCCGGCGATGGAGGATTTCCAACTCGACCTCATCATCGGCGAGGGCCCGGCCGCGCGCACCGTGCGCATCGACCTGCCCCCCTTCACCCTGGTCGGTGCCACCACCCGCTCCGGCCTTTTGGCGCAGCCCTTGCGCGACCGTTTCGGCATCCCGCTCCGCCTCGTGCTCTACACACCCGAAGAACTCTTCGGCATCGTCCGCCGCGGCGCGATGAAACTCGGCTTCGCGCTCGCCGATGAGGGCGCGCTGGAAATCGCCAAACGCTCCCGCGGCACGCCGCGAATCGCCGGCCGCCTGTTGCGCCGCATTCGCGACTTCGCCCTGGTCGCCGGCAAACTCGCCGACCGCGCCATGGTCGATGCCTCCCTCGCCCGGCTGGAGGTCGATGCAAAGGGCCTCGACGCCATGGACCGCCGCTATCTCCGCCGCATCGCCGAGCACCATAATGGCGGGCCGGTCGGCGTCGAAACCCTCGCCGCAGCACTCGCCGAGTCGCGCGATACGCTCGAAGACGTGATCGAGCCCTTCCTCATCCAGGAAGGCTTCGTGCTCCGCACCCAGCGCGGCCGCATGCTGGGCGAGCCTGGCTGGCGCCATCTGGGCCTGACACCCCCCGCCGGTTTCGCCATCCAGCCGGACCTGCTCGATGGTTGAGCCGCACCGCTTCCCCATCCGGGTCTATTACGAGGACACCGATGCCGGCGGCATCGCCTATCACGCCACCTATCTGCGCTGGGCCGAGCGTGCCCGCACCGAAGCCCTGCGCGATATGGGCCTGCCCCATGCCGATATGGCATCCCGCCACGGTGCCTTCCTGGTGGTGAAGCGCATCGAGGTGGAGTATGCGAGCCCCGCCCGGCTCGATGATCTGGTCACCATTCGCACCCAGATTCGCCGTGTGAGCGCCATATTGGACCTCGATCAGGATGTGATGCTGGGTGATGAGATCTTGGCCGCCCTCAAAGTGCGGCTGGTATGTGTGGGCGAGCAGGGGCTGCGGCCCCGCGCCGTGCCCGAACCCTGGCGCTCCGCGCTGCGTGCGCGCATCGCCACTGTTGAGAATACCCTTTCGGAGAAGACCGCATGGACCGCGTGACCAGTTCCCCACTTGCCGCCGCCGCGCATGACCTGTCGCTCTGGGGCCTGTTCATGCAGGCCGATTGGGTGGTGAAGGGCGTGATGGTCGCCCTCATCCTGGCCTCCATCTATGTCTGGGCCATTGTGTTCGAGAAGCTCTCGGCGCTCAGCCGCGCAAGGCGCGAGGCCGATGCGCTGGAAGATGCATTCTGGTCCGGCGGCAGCCTTGATGAATTATACCGCAAGCAGGGCGATGTGCCGCGCCACCCGCTGGCCGCCATCTTCGTCTCCGGCATGCGCGAATGGCGCCGCAGCACCGAGGGGGCGACCAATTCCTTCATCATCGCCGGCACCAAGGAGCGGGTGGAGCGCGCCATGGCGGTCACCATCCAGCGCGAGATGGAGCGGCTGGAAAAGCGGATGACCTTCCTGGCCAATACCGGCTCGGCCGCGCCCTTTATCGGCCTTTTCGGCACGGTTTGGGGCATCATGAACTCCTTTGCCGCCATCGCCGGCATGCAGAACACCTCCCTCGCCGTGGTGGCGCCAGGCATTGCCGAGGCGCTTTTCGCCACCGCCATCGGCCTGGTGGCCGCCATTCCGGCGGTGCTGGCCTATAACACCCTGGCCTCGCAGCTGGCGAAATTCGCCTCCCGGCTGGAGGGCTTCGCCGCCGAATTCAGCGCCATCCTCTCGCGCCAGACCGAAGCCGCCGCCGGCCAGCCCCGCGCCTCCTCCGAGGCGCTGTAAATGGCCAGCCCCCTGATGAGCCGTGGCGGCGGCGGGCGCCGCTACAAGGCGATGAGCGAGATCAACGTCACCCCCTTCGTCGATGTGATGCTGGTGCTGCTCATCATCTTCATGGTGGCAGCCCCCATGATGACCTCCGGCGTGCCGGTGGATTTGCCCCGCACCAATGCCACGCCGCTCAATCAGGAGCAGGAGCCCATCACCATCAGCGTCAACCCGGAGGGAAAAATCTTTATCCAGGAGACTGAGGTGCAGATGGAAGAGCTGGTCCCCCGGCTGCGCGCCATCGCCGAGGCGCAAACCCAGGCCCCGGGCGAGCCGCAGCGCCGCATTTTCGTCCGCGGTGACCGCGCCATCACCTATGGCCGCGTCATGGAGGTAATGGGCAATATCGCGGCCGGCGGCTTCTCCCGCGTGGCCCTGCTGGCAGAACAACCCCCAGGCCGCGCCCCCGCGCCGGTCTCCGCCCCCGCCGCCCCCCTCTCCGGGCCACGCGCCCAACCCCAAGCCCCCCGACAAAACGCACCGAGGTAGTCCATGTCGGCCTTTCGGGGCATGCGGTTCTGGGTGGGGCTTTCGGTGGCGCTGCATCTCGCGGCGCTGCTCTTCCTCATCCTCGACTTTCTGCCCAGGCGAATTCCCGAACCCGAGGAAATCGCCATCCCTGTCGAGCTGATCGCCCCCGTGCCGCCGCAGCAGGCGCAGGGTGACGTGGCGGCCCCGCGCCCAGCGCCCAGCCAGGTGCCGGCACCGCCCACCCCCGATCAGGCCTCAGAGCCGCAGCGCCCGCAGCCGGTGGCCCCGCCGCCGCCGCCTCCCCCGCCGCCGCCCGCCCCGACCCAGGCGGCCGCACCGCCGCAACCGCAAAGCCCCACGCCGCCCGCCGCCACGCCGGCCGCGCCGAGCCTGCCCTTGTCCACCCCGCCCACGCCACCTGCCGCGCAAACCCCGCCCCCGCCGGTGACCACGCCGCCCGCGCCGAGCCAGGCGGCCCTGCCGCCGCCACCGCCGCCGCGCCCCACACCGCCCACCCCCACGCCGCCCACGCCCCCGCAGACGGCAACCCCGCCCAAGCCGGCCGCGCCGCAGCTGGCGCAGGCCCCGCCCGCGCCCACCCCCAGCCCGCCGCGCCCCAGCCCAGCACCGCCGCTGCCCCTGCCGCCCAGCCCCACCCCGCCACCGCCTGAGCCGCGGCAGGAGCCCGGCACCGGCCAAACGCCCGCAGTGCAACGCCCGCAGGAGCGCAGCCAAAGCGTGCTGAACACGCTCGAGCGCCTGCGTGCCGCCCAGCAGCAGCAACAGCCGCCAACCGCCCGGGCCAACCCCGCCGGCGCGCCCGCCCAGGGCGGCGGCGCGCCACAAGGCACGGACAATCTCACCCCGGCCGAGCGCAGCGGCCTCGCCGAGCGCATCGGCGAATGCTGGTCCATCGATGCCGGTGCACCCGGGGTGCAGAACATCGTGGTGGAATTGCGGGTGGAGGTGGATGCCGGCGGCACCGTGCGCGCGGTGCGGCCCAATGGCGCGGTGCCCACCGAACCGCGCGCCCGCATGGTCTATGAAGCCGCACGGCGCGCCCTGCTCAGCCCGCGCTGCAACCCGCTGCCGCTGCCGCCCGCCCGGCTCGCGGCCCTGCGTGATACGGTGTTCCGCTTCAACCCGCGCGATCTGGGGCTGCGGTGAAACAATGCCGAGCCCCGGGCGTGGATTTAGGTTTATTATCCTTGACTTTCTCCCCCCGGTGGGGCTACCCCTATGGCTTTACCCAACCGGAAGGCTGGCCTCTCCCCCAACCAGGGCAGGCGCCGGCCATGACACCTCGCGCGCGGTCCCGGCCGCGCCTGGCGGCCGATCAACATCCTGTGCCCCACCCCCGCCGCCACACCAGCCATGGTATTTGTCCGAATACGACATTTTCCGGCGCATCGAACCCGCAAAACAACATTTTGTGCTCAAAAACCACCCGCACACCATATGTGGTATTTGTCCGTAAACATCACTTTTCATCGCCCACCTAGGCACCATCCGCCCTTGCATTGACCACGCAGCCTGCGGCACCAAGCCACCCATCACGCCCGGGAGTTCTCGCCCATGACCATCATCACCCGCCGCACCGCGCTCCTCGCCCCCTTTGCGGCAACTCAGGCCCTCGCCCAAGGCAGCGTGGTGGACATCACCCGCGCCCGCACCGAGCCCGTGCCCATCGCCGTGCCCGACATGGCCGGCACCACGCCGGACGGCCAGCGCCTGGGCCGCGACATGGCCCGCGTCATTCTCAACAACCTGCGCAATTCCGGCCTGTTCCGCCCGGTGGACCGCGCCGCCTTCATCCAAACGCCCGAGGCCGCGGCCGCCACGCCGCGCTTCCAGGATTGGCGGGTGATCGGCACCACCTTCCTCACCACCGGCCGCGTCTCCACCTCGGGCGACCAGTTGCGGGTGGAATTCCGCCTCTGGGACGTGCTGCCCGAGCAACAGGCACTCGGCACCGCCTATAACGCCGCCATCTCCAACTGGCGGCAAATCGCCCACATCATCTCCGACGATATCTACCAGCGCGCCCTGGGCGAGCAGGGCTATTTCAACACCCGCGTCGCCTTCATCGCCGAAAATGGCCCGCGCGACCGCCGCTCCCGCCGCCTGGCCATCATGGACCAGGATGGCGAGAATTTTCGCTACCTCACCGATGGCGCCGTGCAGGCCCTCACGCCGCGCTTTCACCCCAACGCCCAACAAATCGCCTTCATGAGCTACGCCAATAACCAGCCGCGCGTCTTCCTGTTCAACGTGCAAACGGGGCGGCAGGAGGTTCTGGGCAATTTCGGCGGCATGACCCTCAGCCCGCGCTTCTCGCCCGATGGCCGCTCGGTGGTGCTCTCAGCGGTGCGCGGCGGCGATGCCAATATCTACGTGATCGATGTCGGCTCGCGGCGGGAGCGGCAATTGACCTCGGGCGGCGGGCTCGATGTCTCGCCCTGCTTCTCGCCCGACGGTTCGCAAATTGTCTTCAACTCCGATCGCGGCGGCGATCAGCAGCTTTACGTGATGGCTTCGGGCGGCGGCGGGCCGCGGCGGATTTCCTTCGGCCAGGGCCGCTACGCCACCCCCGTATGGTCGCCGCGCGGTGACCTCATCGCCTTCACCCGCATCGGGCGCGGCGGCTTTGCCATCGGCGTGATGCGCCCCGATGGCTCGGGCGAGCGCATCCTCTCCGAAGGCTGGGGCATGGAAGGACCAACCTTCGCCCCCAATGGCCGGGTGCTGATGTTCTACCGCGAAAGCCCGGCACGGGATGCGCGCGGCAATGGGTATTCGGCGCGGATTTCCAGCATTGATATTGCTGGGTTCAATGAGCGGCAGATTGTGACGCCGACGGATGCTTCGGATCCGTCTTGGAGTGCTTTGCTAAGCTGAACAAAGCGCCGGGGGAAGGAATTCCCCCGGGCCCCCTTCTTTTGTTTTTCTCGGTTTTAGGCGGCTTCGGCGCGGATGGCTTCGCCCAGCGTGTTGAAGATGCGGTCTACGTGGTTTTTCTCGATGATCAGGGGGGGGGAGAGGGCTATGATGTCGCCCGTCACCCGGATCAGCAGGCCGTCATCGAAGCAGCGGCGGAAGATATCCATGGCGCGCTGCGTCGGCTTGCCGGGCCTCGGCGCCAATTCAATCCCGGCAATCATGCCGAAATTGCGGATATCGATCACATTGGGCAGGCCACGCAGGCTATGCGCGCCATCGGCAAAGTAATCCTCGATGGCGAGTGCGCGGCCCGGCAGATCCTCATTGCGATGGATATTCATGCTGGCAATCGCCGCCGCTGCCGCCAGCGGATGGCCGGAATAGGTATAGCCATGGAACAACTCGATGCCGTTCTCCACACCATTCACGATGGCGTCATAAATGTCATTGTGCACGGCGACCGCGCCCATGGGCACGGCGGCATTGGTCAGGCCCTTGGCCATGGTCATGATATCGGCCTGCACGCCCAGGCGCTCGGTGCCGAAATCCTTGCCGATGCGGCCGAAGCCGGTGATGACCTCATCATAAATCAGCAGGATGCCGTGCTTGGTGCACAATTCGCGCAGCCGTTCCAGATAGCCGGCCGGGGGCACCAGCACGCCGGTGGAGCCGGCGATGGGCTCGACCATCACGGCGGCGATGGTGTCGCCATGCAGAGCGACCAGGTTCTCCAACTGGTTCGCCAACTCAGCCCCATGCGCGGGCGTGCCGCGGGAAAAGGCGTTGGCGGCGAGGTCATGGGTGTGCGGCAGATGGTCAACATAGGGCAGCATGGCGCCGAATTGCTTGCGGTTGCCGCCGATGCCGCCCACCGACATGCCGCCAAAGCCCACGCCGTGATAGCCGCGCTCACGCCCCACCAGCCGCACCCGCTGCGCCTGGCCGCGGGCCTTCTGGTAGGCCAGCGCGATCTTGATCGCGGTATCGGCGCTTTCGCTGCCGGAATTGGTGAAGAAGACGCGGTCCATCCCCGGCGGCGTGATCTCGGCCAGGCGGGCGGCGCATTCGAAGGCGATGGGGTGGCCGAGTTGGAAGGTCGGCGCGAAGTCGAGGATCTCAGCCTGTTTCTGGATCGCCTCGATGATCTCGCGCCTTCCGTGGCCGGCATTGGAGCACCACAGGCCCGCCGTGCCATCGAGGATCGGTTTATCCTCCGGCGTGTAGTAATGCATGCCCTCGGCGCGGGCGAGCATCCGCGGCGTGTCCTTGAAGTACTTATTGTCCGAATAGGGCATCCAGAACGCTTCGAGGTTGTTCGGACGCGGAATATGGTTCATGGCGGCTGGCCCCGGGGTGAGGGGGGCATAAAAACCCCTCACTCCCTTTGGCGCAAGTCTTAGCGCGCCAGAGCGCAGCCGCCCTCGGCCATGGGGCGGAAGCTTTGGCCCGCCGGAAGGCTGCGCAGCAGTTTGAAATAATCCCAGGGGCCGCGGCTCTCGCCCGGGCTTTTCACCAAAAAGAGGTGCATGGGATGGATTTTTCGGCCATCCGCCCGCACCTGGCCGGGGCCGAAGAGCGGGTCATTGGTGGGTATTTCCTTCATCCGGCGGATGGCGGCGGCGCCATCGGCGCGGGCGGCTGCCACGCCGAGCGAGGCCGCGGCTTTGAGGTAATGCATCGCCGCCGAATAGCCGCCGGCATGGATCATGCCTGGGTGCTGGCCGCGCATTTCGCGGGCGAAGCGGGCGGCGAAGGCGCGGGTGCCATCATTCATGTCCCAGTAAAAACTCTCGGTGAGCAGCAGATTCTGCCCCGCCTGCAGGCCCAGCGCATGCACGTCATTGATCTGGGTGAGCATGGCGGCAATGCGCATGGCACCGGGGCGGGTGAGGCCAAACTCGGCGGCCTGTTTGATGCTGTTCACCGCATCCGTGCCCGCATTGGCCAGGCCCAGCACCTTGGCCCGCGAGGCCTGGGCCTGCAGCAGGAAGGAGGAGAAATCGGTGGTGCCGGGGAAGGGATGCCGCGCCGAGCCCAGCACGCGGCCGCCGGCTGCGGTCACAAACGCGCCGGTATCACGCTCAATGGCATGGCCGAAGGCGTAGTCGGCGGTGAGGAAATACCAGGTGTCGCCGCCCTCCTGCACCGTGGCGGTGCCCACGGTATGGGCCATGGCCCAGGTGTCATAGACCCAATGCACATGGTTGGGCGAACAGGCGCGGCCCGAAAGGTCTGAGGCGGCGGCGGCGGTGATCAGCGCCACCTTGTTCTTCTCCTTCACGATATCGACGAGGCCGAGCGCGATGGCGGAGGTGGGCACATCGATAATGGCATCCACCCCCTCACGGTCGAACCATGAGCGGGCGATCTGCAGGCCGGTATCGACGCGGTTCTGCGGGTCCGCCACCACCATTTCCACCCGGATGCCGGGGTTTTCGCGCATGAAATCCTCGATGGCGAGGCGCACGCCCATCACGCTGCCCGGGCCGGTATTGCCGGCATAGGGGCCGGACATATCGGTCAGCACGCCCAGCCGGATGGGGGGCGTCTGCGCCCGAGCAGGGATGGTTGCGGCAAGCGTGGCCGCGGCCAGCGCGCTACGGCGGGAAAATTCCATGGTTGCGTTTCCTCTTTGTGGGAACGCTACCCGTGCCGAAGCCAGCGCGCTAGATTGTTCGTCATGCAGATCCATTCCCCCCAATTCAAACAACGCGCGGCCGAGGCGCTGGTCGATCCCGGGCTGCAAAAGGCGCTGGGCCGGGCCAAGCAGGGCTTTCAGGTCAAGCGCGCCGCCGCCGTGGCCGGGCTGCCGGAATTCGAGGCGCTGCGCGATGTCGGCCGCGACATCAAGAACCACACCTTGGCCAATCTGGATTTCTACCTGGAGGAATTCGCCGCCCGGGTGGAGAAGGCCGGTGGCCATGTCCATTGGTGCTCCACCGCCGATGAGGCCCGCGCGGCGGTGCTGGCGATTTGCCAGAAGGCGGGGGCGAAGACCGTCACCAAGGGCAAGTCGATGATCAGCGAGGAGCTGGGCGTCAACGAACACCTGGAAAAGCACGGCATCACCCCGGTTGAGACCGATCTGGGCGAATATATCCTGCAAATCCGCGATGAGGGGCCAAGCCATATCATCGCCCCTGCCTTCCATCTCAACCGCGAGGATTGGGAGGAGACGTTCCGCCGCGTCCATACCGACCTGCCGGCTGATCGGGTGTTTTCCGAACGGCGCGACATCATGACTGAGGCGCGGGCGCGGCTGCGGCAGAAATTCCTCACCGCCGATGTGGGCATCACCGGCGCCAATTTCCTCATCGCTGAGACCGGCTCCTCCGTCATCGTCACCAATGAGGGCAATGGTGACCTGACGCAGACCTTGCCCAAGGTGCATATCGCGCTCGCCAGCATCGAGAAGATGGTGCCGACGCTGGAGGATGCGACATCGCTGCTGCGGCTGCTGGCGCGCTCGGCCACGGGGCAGGATTTTTCGGTCTATACCACCTTCTCCACCGGGGCGCGGCGGGCGGCGGAGTTGGACGGGCCGCAGGAATATCATGTGGTGCTGCTCGATGGCGGGCGGTCGAATATGCTGGGCACCGAGTATCAGGAAATGCTGCGCTGCATCCGCTGCGCGGCCTGCATGAATCATTGCCCGGTTTATGGCGCGGTTGGTGGGCATTCCTATGGCTGGGTGTATCCGGGGCCGATGGGCTCGGTGCTGACGCCCACGCTGGTGGGGGTGGACAAGGCCGGGCATTTGCCCAATGCCAGCACGTTTTGTGGCCGCTGCGAGAGTGTTTGCCCGGTGAAAATCCCCCTGCCCAAAATGATGCGACATTGGCGCGAGCGGGAGTTTGAACGCCACCTCTCGCCGGCTGCCACCCGCAGCGCCATGGGGCTCTGGGCCTGGCTGGCGAAGCGGCCGGAGGTGTATCGCGCCGCCACCGGGCTGGCGGTACGCGCCTTGAAGCTGCTGGGGCGCAAGACGGGTTCTTTCTCCGCCCTGCCGCTGGCCGGGGGCTGGACTGCGGGGCGGGACCTGCCGGTGCCCCAGGCGGGCGGCACGTTTATGGCGCAATATGCCAAGAGCAAGCGGCAATGAGCCGCGACGCCATTCTGGCCGGCATTCGCCGTGGCCTGCGCCGGGGCGAATTGCCCGAGGACCAGAAAGCCATGCTGCGCACCCGCATGGCCCGCCCGCCGCGCCACCTCATGCCCGCCCGCTCGCGCCTGGCGCATGCGGGGCAGGTGGCGCTATTCGTGGCCAATCTGGAGAAGGAATTCGCCACCGTCACCCGGCTGACGGCGCTGTCGGAGGTGCCGGGGGCGGTTGCGGAATTTTTGGCCGCCCAGAACCTGCCGCCGCAGCTCGCCATCGCGCCGCATCCCGAACTCACCGGCCTCGCCTGGGAAGAGCGGCCAATGCTGCGCATCGAGGCCCGACCCGGGCAGGCGCAGGATTTCGCCTCGTTGCAACATGGCTTTGCCGGTATTGCCGAGACCGGCACGCTGATGCTGCCCAGCCACCCCACCCGCCCCACCACGCTGAATCTGCTGCCCGACACGGCCATGGTGCTGCTGCGCACCAGCCGCGTGGTTGGCGCCTATGAGGAGGCTTGGGACCTGTTGCGGGCGGAGAATAGCGACAGCCGCACCGGCGGCTTCATGCCACGCAATGTGATGCTGGTGACCGGGCCGAGCCGCAGCGCCGATATCGAGCAGACGCTGGAACTGGGCGCGCATGGCCCACGCCGGCTGCATGTCTTCCTGCTGGATGACACGCAATAGGTGCGACGCAGCCGCCCCCTTTCCGAACAGGATCGCAGCCTCTGGGCCGCCTTCGCGCGGCATATCAAGCCGCTGCCGGGGCGTGCCATGCCGGTTGCACCACTTGCGCCCACCATCACGCCGCCGCCGGCCCCGGTGGTGGTGGCGGCGCCTATGCCGCCCAGCCGCCCTGCCCCACCCGCGCCGGTCGCCATCGGCGCGCAGCCAGCGGGGCTCGATGCGCGGCGGTGGAAGGAGTTGCGCCGCGGCCGGCTGCGGCCGGAACGCACGCTCGACCTGCATGGCCGCTTTGCCCAGGAGGCGCATGGCGCCTTTCACGCCTTCATGGCCGGCGCCATGGCCGATGGGCTGCGCTGCGTGTGCATCATCACCGGCAAGGGCAGCGGCGAGGGCGGCGTGCTGCGGCGTGAATTGCCGCATTGGCTGAATGGCCCCGGGCTGCGCGGCCATGTGCTGGCGGTGGCGCATCCGCACCGGGCCAATACGGGTTCGGTGCATATCCTGCTGCGAAGGGTGCGGGTGTGACGCCCTTTGGCGCCAGGCTGCGGGCGCTGCGCCAGGCCCGGGGCGTGACCCTGGGGGCCATGGCGGAGGCGATGCAACTGTCCTCGGCCTATCTTTCGGCGCTGGAGAATGGCCATCGCGGCAGGCCCTCGGCGGGGTTGATTCATCAGGTCTGCGAATTTTTCGGCCTGATCTGGGATGAGGCGGATGAGCTTTCGCGGCTGGCGCAGCTTTCTCACCCACGGGTGGTGATCGATACGGCCGGGCTCGCGCCCGAGGCGACGGAATTGGCCAATCGGCTGGCGCTGCGGATTGCCGAGCTGCCGCCGGAGCGGCTTTCGGCCATGTTGGGGCTGTTGAGGGGCTGAACGCGCCTTCCCGCCCCGGCCCGCCCGGGCTATAGCGGCGCGCCGTAGCGGGGGCAGTTTAGGATGACTTGGGTGGATGGGGCGGCCTTGGCCGTTCTGGTGGCCTCGGGGCTGATGGCGTTCTGGCGTGGGTTTGTGCGTGAGGTTCTGGGGATCGCCGCCTGGATTGGCGCGGTGGTTGCGGCCTTTGCGTTTCGCCCGGTCGCCAAGCCATTTTTTGAAGGCTTTGTTGAACCGCCCTGGCTGGCCGATGGGCTGGCGGTGGGCGGCGTGTTTCTGGCCGTGCTGGTGGTGCTCACGCTGGTGGTCAATCTGGTGGCCAATCGGGTGGCGGATAGCGCGCTGGGTGGGGTGGACCGCTCGCTCGGCGCCCTGTTCGGCCTGGTGCGCGGGGCGTTTTTGGTGGTGCTGGCCTATATTATCGGCGGGCTGTTCCTGCCCGCCACCGAGCGTTGGCCGGAGCCGGTGCTGCAGGCGCGGTTTCTGCCCAATGTCGTGGCTGGGGCGCAATCTGTGGCGGCGCTCTTGCCGCCGGAATACCGCCCACGCATAGCAACCCCTCCCGCACCACGGGTGCCGACGCAGGAAGAGCTGTTGCGTCCGCGCGTTGGCAGTCGCACATAGGGGGCGCATCGCCCCCCGTGAAAAATATCCGCGCCGGTGCTATGCGACATCTGGATGACATGGCCATGCCAATGGCCTGAAGGATCGCATGACCATCAGCACCAATCCCCATGACGACGACAAATTCCACGAGGAATGCGGTGTCTTCGGCGTATGGAACCATGCCGATGCTGCGGCGCTGGTGGCACTGGGCCTGCATGCCTTGCAGCATCGCGGGCAGGAGGCTTCGGGCATCGTCTCGCTCTCGGAGGGGGGGGTGTTCCACACCCATCGCGGCCTGGGGCTGGTGGGGGATATTTTTGGCGATGCCAAGGTCATGGCCGGGCTGAAGGGGCGTGCGGCCTGTGGCCATAATCGCTATGCCACCACGGGTGAGACGGCGCTGCGAAATGTGCAGCCGCTTTATGCCGATTTCGAGTTTGGTGGCTTCGCGGTGGGCCATAATGGCAATCTCACCAATGCGCAGGGGCTGCGCCGGGCGCTGGTCAAGCGCGGTTGCCTGTTTCAGTCGAGCACTGATTCGGAGGTGTTCATCCACCTCATCGCCATCAGCCTTTACACCAATGTGATCGACCGGCTGATCGATGCCCTGAAGCAGGTGCAGGGCGCCTATTCGCTGGTGGCGCTGCATGATGGCGCGCTGATCGGCGCGCGTGACCCCTTGGGGGTGCGGCCGCTGGTTCTGGGCTCCATGCCCAATCTGGGCGGCCAGCCGAGCTGGATTTTGGCCAGCGAGACCTGCGCGCTGGACATTGTCGGCGCTGAATTCGTCCGCGATATCGAGCCGGGCGAATTGGTGGTGATCGATGCGACCGGGCTGAAATCCATCAAGCCCTTCGCCCAGACGGCGAGCCGGTTTTGCATCTTCGAATACATCTATTTTGCCCGGCCCGATTCGGTGGTTGAGGGCACCGGCGTTTATGAAAGCCGCAAGCTGATCGGCGCTGAATTGGCGCGCGAGAGCCATGTGGCGGCCGATGTGGTGGTGCCGGTGCCCGATAGCGGCGTGCCGGCCGCTATGGGCTATGCCCGCGAATGCGGTGTGCCCTTCGAGTTGGGCATTATCCGCAATCATTATGTCGGGCGCACTTTTATCGAGCCGACGGACCAGATCCGTCACCTTGGCGTCAAACTCAAGCACAGCGCCAATCGCGCCATGCTGGAGGGCAAGCGGGTGGTGCTGGTGGATGACAGCATTGTGCGCGGCACCACCTCGAAGAAGATCGTCGAGATGGTCCGGCAGGCCGGTGCGGCGGAGGTGCATATGCGCATCTCCTCGCCGCCCACCACCCATAGCTGCTTTTATGGCATCGATACGCCCTCGCGCCGGCAATTGATCGCCGCGCAGCACAGTATCGAGGAGATGGCCAAGCTGATCGGCGTGGACAGCTTGGCTTTCATCTCGCTGGAAGGCCTGTATCGTGCGTTGGGGCAGAACGGCCGCAACGCCGATAAGCCGCAATTCTGTGATGCCTGCTTCACCGGCGATTATGCCATTCCGTTGACCGATTGGCCGGCCGAACAGGCGCATGCCGCCACGCCGGAGCTGCTGCCCGGCCAATGAACGCTCTGACAGGTTGCGTGGCGCTGGTGACCGGCGCCTCACGCGGGATAGGCGCTGCGGTGGCGGTGGAATTGGCGCGGATGGGGGCGCATTGCGTCATCACCGGCCGCACCCAGGGCGGGCTGGAGGAGAGCGATGACGCGATCCGCGCCGTGGGCGGCAGTGCCAGCCTGGTGCCGCTCGACCTGATCGAGGGTGCGGAGCAGATCGATCTGCTGGGGCCCAGTATTGTTGAGCGGTTTGGGCGGCTGGATATTGTGGTCCATGCGGCGGGCTGGCTGGGCAAGCTCACGCCGGTTGCGCATATCGAGCCCAGGGATTTCATCACCTCCATGGCGATCAACCTCAGCGCGACATGGCGGCTGATCCGCAGTGTGGAGCCGCCTTTGCGCGCCGCCCCGGCGGGGCGTGCGGTGGTGTTGACGGATCGGCGGGCGGCGGCGCCTTCGGCCTATTTCGGCCTTTACAGCGCCGCCAAGGCTGGGCAGCGCCATATGGTGCAATGCTGGGCCGAGGAATTGGCGCAGACCAATCTGCGGGTGAATTTGGCCGAGCCGGGCCCGGTGGGCACCAGACTGCGCCGGGCGGCCTATCCCGGTGAGGATCAGGCGGTGCTGCCCAGCCCCGCCGATGTGGCGCCGGCCATCGCTGCGCTGTGCCTGCCCGGCGAGATGCGGCAGGGCGCGATCATCGCCATCGGCTGATCACGGTTGCGGGCGCGGCGGGAATGATCCACACGCATCCAATGCCTCGCACCCCGCACATCAATTGGCAGAGCCTGGCCGAACAGGCCATGGCGCATCGCCGCCGCGGCGATCATGCCGCCGCCATTGTCGCCTATCGGGCCGCTTTGGCACTGCCCGGCGCCCCGGCTGAGTTGCATTTCAACCTGGGCAATGCGCTGTGCCAGCAGGGAAGCTGGGCCGAGGCCGAGGCGCCGTTGGCCCAGGCATTGGCCGCCAACCCGGCACTGACCGTGGCCGCGCTGCAACTGGCACGCTGCCGGGCGCGGCTGGGCCGTTATGAGGCGGCGGCGGCCGGCTTTGCCGCCGTGCTGCGCGGCGAGCCGGGCAATTTCAACGCAGCGCTCGAAGGCGGCCATGCGCTGCGCCGGCTGGGCCGCGAGGCCGAGGCGTTGGGCTGCTACGCCATGGCGATCCAGGCTGCGCCGGCGCGCTGGGAGGGGCATTTGGCGATGGCCCGGGCGCTGGAGGAGGGCGGGCGCGCCGATGAGGGTGCGGCGCATTACCACCAGGCCCTGTCACTGGCCGGCGATGACAGGCCGCGCCGGCTGCATCTGCATATGACGCAATACCGGCTGGAGCGCGGCGCTGCCGCCCTGGCCTTGGAATCGCTGCGCCAGGCGATGCTCTGCGCCGCTTTGGAACAGCCACCGCCCAGCGCGGATGAGCGGGCGCGGATGCAGCTGGACCTTGCTGCCATCCTGCTGCGGCTGGGCTTGGGGGAAGAGGCGGAGCGGCGGCTGGGCGAGGCCAGTGAGGCTTCCGAGAACGAAGCCATTTTGGTGCGGGCGGCAGAATTGGCGCTGCGCCACAATCTCTGGCAGCAGGCGCTGACCATTTTGCGGCGCAATGTGGCGCTGCGGCCGGAGAATGGCTCGGCGCATTGGAACCTCGCCCATATGCTCTCCGAGGCCTGGTACATGGAGGAGGCGCTGGAGGCGCTCGCCCGGGCCGAGGCGCTGGCGCCACAGCCTGGCGCGGGGCCGATGCGCGCTTCCATCGCCTCCCGCCAGGGCGAGGCCGATACCGCCTTGCAGCTGTTTTTGGCGCAGGTGGAGGCGGGGGACACCGCCCTGGCCTCGGGTGCGGCGATGAGCGCGCTATATGCCGATAGTATCGATGCGGCCGAGGTGGCGGCGCTGCATCGGCGGCTCTTTGCCCGGCTGGGCGAGGGGGCGCGGGCGGTGGCCAGTTTTCGCAATGGCCGCGAGCCGGGGCGGCGCCTGCGCGTGGGCATGATCACGCCGGATCTGCACCACCAGCACCCGGTCAATATCTTCATGCAGCCGGTGCTGGCCCGCTGGGATGGGGCGGCGATGCCCATCAGCCTCTATTTCACTGGCATCAGCCATGATGAGGAAACGCGGCAGGCGCGCGGCAGGGTGGCGCATTTGGTGGAATGCGCGAGTTGGACGGATGGCCAATTGGCGCGGCGGATCGAGGCCGATGGCATCGATATTTTGATCGACCTCTCCGGCCATACCCAGCGCGGCAAGATGCCGCTTTTCGGCAATCGGGCAGCCCCGGTGCAGGTGACGTTTTTGGGGTATCCCGGCTCCACCGGCGTGCCGAATATCGATTGGATCATCACCGATTCCGTGGTGGCGCCGGAGGGTTCGGAGGGGTTGTTCAGCGAGCGGGTGATGCGGCTGCCAAACACCGTGTTCTGCTTCGCCCCGGCGCCCGATTCGTATTATCCCGATTTCGGCCCGGCGCATGCCGCGCGACCGCTCACCTTTGGCTCCTTCAACAACCTGCCCAAGCTGACGCCGCGCACGCTGGGCCTCTGGGCGGAAATTTTGCATCGGCTGCCGCAATCGCGCCTGCTGGTGAAGGCGCCGAGCTTCCGCGACCCTGGCGCCATGGCCGGTTTTACCCGCCGCATGGCGGCACTGGGCATTGCCGCCGATCGGCTGGAACTGCGCGGCCCCACCGGCATGGCCGAGATGATGGCGGAATATGCTGACATCGATATCGCGCTCGACCCCGTGCCCTATAATGGCGGCACCACCACGCTGCAGGCGATGTGGATGGGGGCGCCGGTGCTGGCGCGGCGTGGTGAGGCTTTTGTCTCCCGCATGGGGGCGAGTTTCATGGCCGCCGCTGCCCTTAGCGATTGGGTGGCCGATAGCGATGCCGATTATGTCGAGACGGCGGTGCGCCATGGGTCGGACCGCGCGGGGCTTTTGGCGCTGAAGCAGGGCATGCGCGCGAGGCTGCTGGCCACGCCCGCATGGGATATTGACCGCTATACGCAGGACCTGCAGGCGGCGCTGCGCAAGATCTGGCAGGAATTCTGCGCCTCTACGGGGGGCTAGGCGGCGGGGCGGCAAGCCGCGATAGGGGGGCATGAACTATCGTCACGCCTTTCATGCCGGCAATTTCGCTGATTGCATGAAGCACGCGCTGCTGGTGTGGCTGCTGCGCGGCATGCAGCAAAAGCCCACGCCGCTTCGGGTATTGGACACTCATGCGGGGCGGGGGGTGTATCCGCTCGATTCCGAGGAGGCCCGCCGCAGCGGTGAATGGTGGGAGGGTGTGGGGCGGCTGATGGCGCTCGATGATGGCCCGCTGGCGGATTATATTGGGCTGCTGCGGGCCTTGGGTATGCCGCAGCACTATCCGGGCAGCCCGGCGCTGATCCAGGCGCTGTTGCGGGCTGAGGATCATCTCGTGCTGAATGAACTCCATCCGGAGGATCATGCGGCGCTGCGCAAGACCATGCGCGGCACGCCGGCCCATATGCGCGATGCCTATGAATGCGCCCGGGCGCTGACCCCCTTCCCGGAGCGGAGGGGGTTGGTGCTGTTCGACCCGCCTTTTGAGGCGGGGGATGAGTTTGGCCGGCTGGCCCGGGGGATGGCTGAGGTCTGGGGCCGGGCGCGCGGGCATGTGCAGGCGGCGTGGTATCCCATCAAGCATATGGCGCCTGTGCTGGCCTTTCATGATGCCATTCGTGCCGCTGGTATTCGCGATGTGCTGGCGGCGGAATTGTGGCTGCGCGAGCCGCTGGATGCCTCGCGCCTCAATGGCTGCGGGCTGTTGGTGGTGAATGCGCCGTGGCGGTTTGAGGCCGAGGGCGGCGCCATTCTGGCGGCCTTGCTGGAGCGGCTGAGCGATGGTGAGGCGGGCTGCGGGGTGCGGATAGTGAGGGTTGCCGATGAGTAGGATTGCGGTGCTGGGTGCCGGGGCCTGGGGCACGGCGCTGGCGCTGCATGCGGCGCGGCAGGGCCATGATGTGGCGCTTTGGGCCCGCAGCGGGGCGGCGGAGATGGCGCTGAGCCGGCGCAATCCGCGGCTGCCTGATGCGGCGCTGCCGGCCAGTATGCGGCTGAGCGATTCGCCTGCCATGGCCATGGAGCGGGCCGATTTCGCCATTTTGGCGGTGCCGGTGCAGCATATGCGCGCGGCGCTGGCTGGGCTGCCGGCAATTCCGATGCTGGTGGCCTCCAAGGGGGTGGAAGCGGGCAGCGGGTTGTTTCCGACGGAAATTCTGGACCGGGCGGGGCTGGGGGTGATTTCGGGGCCGAATTTCGCGGCCGAGGTGGCCGCCGGATTGCCCGCCGCTGGCGTGCTGGCCAGCAGCGATGCGGGGCTGCGGCAGGCGGGGCTGGCGGCGCTGGGTGGGGCCACGCTCAGGCTCTATTCCAGCGAGGATGTGCTGGGGGTGCAGGCCGGCGGCGCGGCGAAGAATGTGTTGGCGATTGCCGCTGGCGCCGCTATGGGGGCGGGGCTGGGCGAGAATGCCCGTGCGGCGCTGATCACCCGGGGGCTGGCGGAGTTGGGAAGGCTGGTGCTGGCGCTGGGTGGCCGGGCGGAGACGGCATCGGGGCTTTCGGGCCTCGGCGATTTGCTGCTGACCGCCTGTTCCAGCACCAGCCGCAACACCGCGCTGGGCGAAAGGCTGGGCCGTGGCCTGAGCCTGGAGCAGGCGTTGGCGGAAAGCCGCGGCGTGGCGGAGGGCGTGGCCACTGCCCCTGCCCTGCTGCTGCGGGCGACAACATTGGGGGTGGATATGCCGATTTGTACTGCGGTGGCGGAGATTTTGGCCGGGCGGGCCTCGGTGCGTGAGGCGATGGTGGCGCTGCTCGCGCGGCCGTCTCGGGCGGAGTAGCGGGCATGCGGCGTCGTTGTTTTCTGTTTGCACTCGCGGCCCCGGCACTGGCGCAGCCACGGCCGGTGCTGGTCGCCTCCTTTTCGATTTTGGGCGATATGCTAGCCGAGGTGGCGCCGCAGGGCGCCGATATCCGGGTGCTGGCCGGACCGAATGTGGATGCGCATCATTTTCAGCCCCGCCCCTCCCAGGCCGAGGCGCTGCGCGGCGCGACCCTGGCCTTACGCAATGGGCTGGGATTCGATGCCTGGTTTGACCGTGCGGCGCGTGGTGCGGGTTTTCGCGGGGTGATGGTGACGGCGAGCGAGGGCCTCACCGCCCGACAGGCGCCCAGCCATGCTGGCCATCGGCATGAGGGGCCGGACCCGCATGCCTGGCAGGATGTGAGCCTGGCACGGCATTATGTCCGGCAGATCGCCGCCGGGCTGGGGGCTGCGGGGCTGGCGGGGCGGGCCGAGGGGTATGATGCGCGGCTGGTGGCACTGGATGGCTGGATTCGCGCCGAGATCGGCCGGGTGCCGGAGGCGCGGCGGGTGGTGCTGACCAGCCATGATTCCTTTGGTTATTTCGGCGCGGCCTATGGGGTGCGATTCCTGGCGCCGATGGGGGTTTCGGCCAGTGCCGAGCCTTCTGCCCAAGCCGTGGCCCGGCTGATTCAGCAGGTTCGGGCGCAGAATGTCTCGGCGGTGTTCATGGAGAATATTGGCAACCCGGCCACGCTGCGCCGCCTGGCCAGCGAGGCGGGGGTGCAGGTGCGCGGAAGGCTTTACGCCGATGCGCTCTCAGCGCCCGATGGGGTGGCGGCGAGTTATGAGGCGATGATGCGGCATAATGTGGGGCTGCTGGTGGCGGGAATGTTGGGGTAGAGCATTTTCAAGCCTTGCGACTTCGCAAACCGACTCGGAAAATGCGGCAAAACAAATGCTAGAGCCGTCTCGCCGTCTTGGCTTGCGGTGAAGCGGCTCTGGCCACCCTCAGATGAATTGCCCGCGCAGAAAACCCAGTGCGGGCAGGGGTTTCCACTGGCGTGGCAGATCGGTGCGTTTGATCGGCGCCAGGGAGTAATGCGGCACGGGCTGCTCGTTGCGGCGCAGGAAATCGACATAGGCCTGCACCTGCTGGGTGCGCCAGGCCATATCGGCGGCGGCGGCGGCGTGGCTGCGAAACACCTCGGCCACGCGGTGGCGCTTGCCCATGGAGGCGACAACCGCCCAGAGCGTATCCTCGCCCCCGCTCTCGCGGCGATGCAGGCTGACCAGCTTGGCCGATGTCATATCCACAGGGCCATGCTGGGCCGGGGCGAGGGGAGAGGTCAAGCGGGATTGCCGCCAGCGCCGGTTGGGGTAAGCCTGTGGAAACCCTATGGAGCCCATCATGCTGACCGCGCGCGAAAACATCACCATCGGCTTTGCCCATGTGGCCTATAACTGCAAGGCGCGGCTGGCGCTGCGCAACACCTCCATGCGGGCGATTGAGGCGCGCAGCCAGGCCGAGTTGGAGGCCATGCTGCCGGAGATCGACGTGCTCAGCCTCTCGGGCATGTGGCGCAATGACATTCCCGCCCGGGCGCCAAAGCTGCGATTCGTGCAGTCGATGAGCGCGGGGACGGATCAGTATGATCGTGCGGTCTTCGCCGCCCATGGCATTCGCCTGGCCAGTGCCGCGGGGGTCAATGCCAAGGCGGTGAGTGAGCACGCCATGGCGCTGATGCTCGCCATGACCCGCCGGCTGGTGGAGGCGCGGGACAATCAGCAGCAAAAGACCTGGCGCGGGATGATGAGCGATTTCGAAAAGCGCGAGGATGAGTTGGCCGGCAAGACACTGCTGGTGGTGGGGATGGGGCGGATTGGTGGGCGGCTGATCCGCCTCGCCAAGGCGTTTGAGATGCGCGTCATTGGCGTGCGGGCCAATCCGGGCGCGGGCGCTGAGGGGGCGGATGAGGTGCATGGCATCGCAGCCCTGCCCACTTTGCTGCCCCAGGCCGATATGGTGGTGCTGGTCTGCCCGCTGACGGCGCAGACCACCGGGCTGATCGGTGCGGCCGCGCTGGCGGCGATGAAGCCCAGCGCCTATCTCATCAATTGCGCCCGTGGGAAGGTGTGTGATGAGGCGGCGCTGATTGCGGCGCTGAGCGCTGGCCAGATCAAGGGTGCGGCGCTGGATGTGACAGCGGAGGAGCCGCTGCCGGCAGCATCACCGCTCTGGACCCTGCCCAATGTCTTCATCACCCCACATACCGCAGGCGAGACCTGCGCCTATGAGGATAATGTGATCGATCTGCTGCTGGAGAATCTCGAGCGACTGTGGCGGGGTGAGACGGCGCTGGTCAACCAGATCGTGTGAGCCAGGCGCGGCCATCCTGCCGCGGCAGCTTATAGAGGTGCCGCCCGAATTGGGCGGCACCTGGGAGTATCGAGCCTGAAGGCGGCCGATCAATCGTCGCGGTGGACACGCTCCATACGCTCATGGCGCTCCTGCGCCTCGATGGAGAGGATGGCGACGGGGCGAGCCTCGAGGCGGCGCAGGCCGATGGGCTCGCCGGTCTCTTCGCAATAGCCATAGGAGCCATTGTCGATCCGATCGAGCGCCTGGTCGATCTTATTGATCAGTTTCCGGGCGCGGTCGCGGGTGCGCAATTCGAGCGCACGGTCGGTTTCGACACTGGCCCTGTCGGTCAGGTCGGCTTCGGTGATACCACCGGCTGAGAGGCTATTGAGAGTTTCCCCGGCTTCGCGGAGTAATTCGTGCCGCCAGCGCAGGAGCTTCTGCCGGAAATATTCCAGCTGAAGCGCGTTCATGAATTCTTCGTCTTCTTTTGGACGATAATCCGGCGGGATTGTAACCAACATGGAAGAACTTCCCCTGCCACAGACGAGTCTAGCCCGGCGCCAGCCCGTCTTCGGCGGGGCGCACCATAGTGCCCTGTCATGGAGAAGCCAAGGGCTTAGGCCTTACATGGCTGATTTTCGCGTAATTTTCACCAAGTGTATCGGGGTCTGCACGCAACATCATCTTGAATCATCGGGTTGATCCTCCCGTAGGATGCCACGCCGGGCAAGCTCGATTCGCGCCCGCAACGCCAGGGCGCGCAGGGCTTCGGCCAGGTCCGGGTCATCGCCATCCTCTCCTTCCAGCAATCCGGCCAGGGCGCGCATGACATCGGGGTTGGCTGTGCCGGCCAGCAAATCGCGCTGCAGCTCATCCAGCCCACGCAGCAGCGCCCGGCCACGGCGGCGCGCCACATGGTCACGCGGTGAGGCGGTGGCGGCGAGCAAACCTGCCACTTCGATGCCCGGCACAGCGGCCGGGGCGATGGGCGCGGCAAGCTGCGATATGCGGAAGCCGCCAGCCGGGGCTGCGCCCTGCCCGGCGCCACGGGAGGCTTTCAGCGCCTGATAAGGTGCCGCCTGTCCCGTTCTGATCCGATGCTCCATCGCCATCTCTCCTGCCCTGCATCCATAATTGCCCAGCGGGGCCCGGCTATTTGCCCAGTTCCGGCAGATCCTGCCGGGCCCAGCGGCGCCAAAGCCTGGCACGCCATTTGCGATACCCATCAGCGCGGGGTTTGCCCCCGAAGCTGATCGGAACCGGGTGATGTTACTGGGAAATTCTTGCCGATTGCCGAAGATGGCCGCGCTGGCGGGGCTGCTATGCCTGCTCGCGGGGCTGGCTGCGGCGCAGCCGGTGCGCATCAAGGACATCGCCGATATCGAGGGTGTGCGCGACAACCAGCTCGTGGGTTACGGCCTTGTGGTCGGGCTGAATGGCACGGGTGACAGGCTGCGCACCGCCATCTTCACCCGCCAATCCCTGGTGGGGATGCTGGAGCGGCTGGGGGTGAATACCCGCGACAATGAGCAGCGGCTTGATACCCGCAATGTCGCCGCCGTGATGGTCACCACCAATCTGCCCGCCTTCGCCCAGCCTGGCAGCCGCATCGATGTGGCGGTGAGTGCGCTGGGCGATGCCACCAACCTCACCGGCGGCACGCTGCTGGTCACGCCCCTGCTGGGCGCGGATGGCGAGGTTTACGCCGTGGCCCAAGGTGCTGTGGCCACGGGCGCCATTGCCGCGCGCGGTGCCGGGGGCTCGGTCAACCGCGGCGTGCCGACCTCGGCGCGGATATCCTCGGGCGCCATTGTGGAGCGCGGCGTGCCATTCGCGCTGGCCGGGCGCGAGCAGATGCGCCTCTCGCTGCGCAACCCCGATCTGACCACGGCCCGGCGGATGGCGGCTGCCATCAACCGCGCCGCTGGCGATGGCACGGCGCGCGCCACTGACCCGCGCACGGTGCTTCTGGCGCTGCGCGGGCGCGAGGCGGTGAGCCTGCTGACCGATATCGAGCAATTGCGCGTGGAGCCCGACCAGGTGGCCCGGGTGATTGTCGAGGAGGCCTCAGGCACCATCGTGATGGGGGCCAATGTGCGGGTTTCCACGGTGGCCATCGCCCAGGGCAATTTGACCATTCGCGTCACTGAAACGCCGCAGGTCAGCCAGCCGGCAGCCCTCTCCAATGGCCAGACGGTGACGGTGCCGCGCACCCAGATCGAGGTGGATGACCAGGCCGAGCGGCGGCTGGGGGTGCTGAGTGGCGGCGTCACTCTGCAGGAATTGGTGCGCGGGCTGAACAGCCTCGGCGTTGGCCCGCGGGAGCTGATCACGATCCTGCAAAGCATCAAGGCGGCTGGCGCCTTGCAAGCCGAATTGGAACTCCGATGAGCATACTGCCCATGGCCACCAACCTCGCCAGCGCGACGCCGCGGATGCGCCAGGCCGCGCAGCAATTCGAGGGCCAAGTGCTGGGGCTGCTGCTCCAGCCCATCTTTGCCAGCGCGAGCAATCCGCGCGGGGGGTTCGGCGGTGGTGCGGCCGAGGCGCAGTGGCGGCCCATGATGACCGAGGCCTATGCCAACCGCATGGCCCAGGCCGGCGGATTTGGCCTGCGCGACATGGTGCTCGCGCACATGATCCGCATCCAGGAAGCCCAACAGACCAACCAGGAGAATAACCGATGATGGACGCTGTGATTGAGGCAGGCACCCGCCTGGCCGAGGCGCTGCGGGCCGAGAATGAGGCGCTCGCCGCCCTCGATCTGGGCCGGGCCGCCACCATGGCCACCGCCAAGATGCAGGCCTCGGAGGCTTTGGCAGCCGCCACCGCCGCTGCGACCCGCAGCGGCATGAGGGCTGTGGGCGAAGAGCGTGGCACCACCGCCGCCCTGGCCGAGCGGCTGCAATCGCTGGGCTCGGAAAACCGGCGGCTGCTGGAACACGCCATCGCGCTGCAGAGCCGGGTGATCGAGACCATCGCCAGCGCCGCACTGCCACGCGCCGCAGCCCCGGGCTATGGCGCGATGGGCCGCGCGCGCATGCTGCGCCAGCCGCCGCCGCTGGCGATTTCTGCCCGCGCCTGATTCTGGCGGATTATTGCGCGCCCGCTCACGCGGTTGATGGGCGAGGCCCCTTCCTGTCGCCACATTCCACAGGCATAGGCGGGGCATGAATCACGGCGGCGACAGCGAATGGATGGCCTTGCTGGCGGGCGGCGCTGCTGGCGGCAGCCTCGGCGCGCTGTTTGGCCCGATTCTCGCGCCCCCTGGCGCAGCCGATGGCTGCATGCTGGTGGGGCGGCTGGCGCAGACGCTGGATGGGCGCATCGCCACACGCGGTGGTGTGTCGCAATGGATCGGCGGTGCGGGTGATCTGCGCCACACCCATCGGCTGCGCGCCTTATGCGATGCGGTGGTGGTGGGCGGGGGCACGGTGGCGGCCGATGACCCGCTGCTGACCACGCGGCTGGTGCCCGGCCCCAATCCGCTGCGGGTGGTGCTGGATACCGAGGCGCGGCTGCCGGTTGGGCATAAGCTCTTTCAGGCTGGCCCGGCGACGCTGCTGGTGGTGGCGCAGGATCGCGCGTTTGGCCCCACCCCTGGCCCCACCCCTGGCCGACTGCATGGCTTGGCGGAGGTGCTGGCGCTGCCGCGAGGGGCCGATGGCCGGCTGGATCTGACGGCGCTGGTTGGCGCGCTGGCGGCGAGGGGGTGCCGGAAAATCTTTATCGAGGGCGGTGGTGTGACCGTCTCGCGCTTTCTCATGGCCGGCTTGCTGGACCGGCTGCATGTGACCATCGCGCCCATCATCCTGGGCTCCGGCCGCCCCGCCTTCGCCCTGCCCGAGGCGCAGAGCATTGCCGATGGGCTGCGCTTTGGCTGGACCATGCATGACATCGCCCCTGATATGCTCTGCGACATAGCGCTCAACCGCGCCCGGCCGCCGCTATGCCGATGAGCGCGCGCGCATTGTGGGTGGTAGCACCCGGCGAGGTGGCGCTGCGTGACACGCCGCTGCCCGAACGCGGGCCGGAGGATGTGCTGGTGCGGATGCTGGCCAGCGGTATTTCACGCGGGACGGAGCGGCTGGTGCTGCATCACCGCGTGCCCGTGAACCAGCATGCGGTGATGCGCGCCCCCTTGCAGGAGGGGGATTTCGCCGGGCCGGTGAAATATGGCTATTGCGCCGTGGGGATGGTGGAGGCGGGGCGGCTGGCCGGGCAGCGGGTTTTCGCCCTCGCCCCGCATCAGGCGCGTTTTGTCGCACCCATCGGCCTCTGCGCGGTGCTGCCCGATGCGCTGCCCACCGCCCGCGCGGTGTTGGGCGCCAATATGGAAACCGCGCTGAATATTGTCTGGGATGCGCGGCCACTGGCGGGTGAGCGTGCGCTGGTGGTGGGGGCTGGCGTGGTGGGGCTGCTCACCGCCTTTCTGCTGGCGCAAATCCCTGGGCTGGAGGTGGTGGTGACGGATCGTGACCTCTCACGTGCCGCGATTGCCGAGGCGATGGGCGCGCGCTTTGCCGCCCCGGATGCGGTGCCGGGCGAGCGGGAATTGATCATCCATGCCTCGGCCAGCGAGGCTGGCCTTTGCCTCGCCTTGGACCGGGCGGGGTTCGAGGCGCGGATCATTGAGGCCAGTTGGTTCGGTGCCGCGCGCCCTGCCCTGCCGCTGGGCGAGAATTTTCACCAAAAACGGCTCGCGCTGATCTCCACCCAGGTGGGCAGCGTGGCACCCGCCATGCGCGGCCGGCGCAGCCATGCCGAGCGCATGGCGCTGGCCCTGCGCCTGCTCTGCGATGCGCGGCTGGATGCGCTGCTGGAAGCCCCGGTGGCGTTTGATGATCTGCCGGCGCGCTATGGGGCGCTGCTGGACCAACCCGCCCTTTGCCCTGTCATTTCCTACGGAGAACCACTCTGATGTACAGTCTGACCGTTGTTGACCACATCATGGTCGCGCATAGCTTTCGTGGTGCCGAATTCGGCCCGGCCCAGCGGCTGCATGGCGCGACTTTTGTGGTGGAGGCCGAGTTTCGCGCCGAGACCATCGACCATTTGCATCTGCTGATCGATATCGGCCTGGCCAAGGATGAGTTGCGGAAAATTCTCGCGGCGATGGATTATCGCAATCTTGATGCCGAGCCGGAATTCGCCGGCAAGAACACCACCACGGAATATCTGGCCTTTCACATTCATGGGCTGCTGGCCGCGGCCTGTCGGGATGGCCGGATGGGCCCGGGCGCGGGCCAGGTGCATGGCATCAAGGTGCTGCTGCGCGAGAGCCATATCGCCTGGGCCGCTTTTGAGGGGCCGGTTGCTTGAGCCTGGCCGGCAAGAGTCTGGCGCTGCTCGTCCCGGCGCCGTTCAGCACGCTTTCGGGCGGGTATTTGTATGACCGTCGCATGGTCGAAGGGCTGCGGGGCTTGGGGCATGCGGTGGAGGTGATCGAGCTGGCCGGGCAGCACCCGCTGGCCGATACCGCCGCCGAGGCTGCGGCCGGGGCGGCACTGGCGGCGGTGCCGGAGGAGAGCATTGTGGTGATCGATGGGCTGGGGCTGCCGGCCTTCGCGCCCTTGGCCGGGGAACTCAGCCGGCGGCGCGCCATTGGGCTCATCCACCACCCTACCGCGCTGGAAACCGGCCAGGATGCGGAGGCGCTGCGGGCGCGGGAAATGGCGCTGTTTCCGGCCATGGGGCGGCTCATCGCCACCTCGCGCCTGACTGCCGAGCGGCTGGTTGCGGATTTTGCCGTGCCGGCTGGCTCGGTTGGCGTGGTGGAGCCCGGCACCGATCCGGCTGGGCGCGCCCGGGGCGGTGAGAGTGGCGGCACGGTGGGTATTATCAGCGTGGGCACGCTCACCCCGCGCAAGGGGCATGATGTGCTGCTGCGCGCTTTGGCCCGGCTGACCGATCTGGATTGGCGGCTGAGCATTGTGGGTGGGGCGCGCGATACGGTGCATGCCCATGGCCTGGCGGCGCTGGCTGAGGAGCTGGGCCTGGGGCAGCGCGTCACCTTCACCGGCGAATTGGATGGCGCGGCGCTGGAGGCCGCCTATGCGGCGGCCGATATCTTCGCCCTGGCCACCTGGTGGGAGGGCTATGGCATGGCCGCCGCCGAGGCCCTGGCGCGTGGCCTGCCCTGTGCCATCACCGAAGGTGGGGCGATTGCCGATGTGGTGCCCAAGCCCGCCTGCATCATAGCCGCACCGGGCGACCATAACTCGTTCAGCCGGGCGCTGCGCCGGGTGATTTTCGATCCAGCGCTGCGGGCGGAGATGGCCGAGGCGGCCTGGGCCGCCGGCCAGGCCCTGCCGCGCTGGGAAGACCGCGCGGCGAAATTCGCTGCCGAATTGGAGCTTGCGCATGGCTGAATATTTTTCCGGCGATTGGCTGGAGCTGCGCGAGCCGCATGATGCCGCGGCGCGCGATGAGATGCTGGCGGTGAAGCTCTCGGCGGCGCTGCCGGCGCGGCCGCGTATCATGGATTTGGGGGCGGGCACGGGCGCGCTGCTGCGCTGGCTCGGGCTTTATATCGGCCGGCCGCAGGCTTGGATTCTGGTCGATGCCGACCCGCAACTGATCGAGCGCGCCTTTGACACCATCGCCGAGCGGGCCGAGCAGATGGGCTGGAAGGTGACCAGCCCGGGGCGGGGCGTTCTTTTGGTGCATACCCCGCGCGGTGCCTGGCGGGTGGAGGGGCTGGTGGCTGATCTGCGCGACGCGCCGGCCAATCTGCCGCTGCACAGCGTGGATGCGGTGGTGAATACGGCGCTGTGCGACCTTGTCAGTGAGCCCTGGCTGGAGCGAATGGCGGCGGCCTGTGTGGCGCGCAAAATTCCCTTTTATGCCGCGCTGAATGTGACGGGCCCGGCGCGCTTCATCCCGCCGCATCGCGCCGATGCCTGGGTGACGCGCGGCTTCCTGCGTGACCAGGCGCGCGATAAGGGCTTTGGCGGCCGCGCATTGGGCCATGCGGCGCCGGCGGCGATTGCCCGGGCCTTTACCGCCCAGGGCTATGTTGTGGAACACAGCCCCTCACCGTGGAAAATCCCGCGCGCCTTTGACATGATGGTGGGCGAATTGGCGATGGGCTGCGCCGAGGCGGCGCTGCGCCAGGAGCGGCGCGAGGCCTGGCGCATTGAGGATTGGGCCGATGCCCGTGCGGCGCAGGCCGAGCAGCAGCGCCTGAGCGCCAGCGTGCCGCATATGGATGTGCTGGCGCTGCCCGGCGGCTGAGAGGCCTATTCCGCCGGCTTGGGCATATGGCCGAGTGTGCCCTCGTATTTGGTTGCACTCTCGGCCGGCAGCCATGCCGCCTCCATCTCGCGGATGCGGTCAAAGCCTGAGAAGACATGCAGATTGCCGACCGGGTGCTGCTGGAAGCGGCGGTCGAATTCTGCCTCGGCCATGGGGCCGTGCTCCTTCAGGGCGGTGGCGAAATCATGCACGGCCATGAGGGTGGCGCGCATGGCGGCGCCGGGCAGGATGCAGACGGCGATGCCGAGTTCGGCCATCTCGCTTTCTGACATGCGCGGCGAGATGCCGGTCATGTTGTAGAAGACCGGCCCGCGCACGGCAGCGCAGATTTCGGCCACTTCGGCCTTGCTGGCCGGGCCTTCGACAAAGGCCAGATCGGCGCCGGCCGCCAGATAGGCATTGGCGCGCCAGATCGCCTCCTCCATCGAGCCACCATGGGCGCCGCGGGCATCGGTGCGGGCGATCAGCACGAAGCTGGGGTCGATCGCATCGCGCACCGCGGCGGCGGCGCGGATTTTGCCGACGGCCTCGTCACGGTCGATCACTTCGCGCCCGGCGACATGGCCGCAGCGCTTGGGCGCCACCTGATCTTCCAGATGCATGCCGGCCACGCCGCTGCGGATGTATTCCTCCACCGTGCGGGCGACGTTGATGGCATTGCCAAAGCCGGTATCGGCATCGGCGATCAGCGGCAGGCGCACGGCGGAGGCGATGAGGCGGGCGTTCAGCGCCATTTCCGTCTGCGTCACGAGGCCCGCATCGGGCAGGCCGAGCAGGGAGAGCGAGGTGCCATAGCCCGACATATAGAGCGCGGGAAAACCCACATCCTCCAGCACCCTGGCCGACATGGCATTGTAGCAGCCAGGGATGATCAGCGGCTTATGCGCTGCCATTGCTGCGCGCAGCCGCGCCCCCGGCCGTGCCGATTCACCTTCGCCCAAACGCATTTTTATCTCCCTTGGGGCGCTCATCATCGCCCGATATGGTGGTCGAATAGCTTATCACCCTCCGGGCGGTGTCGCTCTACGGGTTATGGGTCACCATGACACGGTAAGGCCCGTTTGCATCCTCCTCGGCTTGGTGCGGCTAGGCTAGGCCAAGGCAAGGGTTTTGCAGGACGCTGCCTGAGCAACACGCATTCAATGGAAAAATAAAGGCGGGCTGGTTGGGGTGCTAGGATTCGAACCTAGGAATGGCGGTACCAAAAACCGCTGCCTTACCACTTGGCTACACCCCAGTGCCGGCGCCGATGGGAAGTGCCATCAGGCGGGCGGTTCGTAAAGGGGGCCTGCATGCGACCACCAATTGGCAGGCATGGCGCTGGCCGCTGCCTCGGCCTCTGCCGTGGTGGCGAAGAGGCCAAAACAGGTGGCGCCCGAGCCGCTCATCCGCGCCAGCAGGCAGCCCGGCTGCGCGCCAATGGCCGCCAGCACCGTGGCGATGGCGGGGCAGAGGCTGATCGCCGCCGCCTGCAGATCATTGCCGCAGCGTGCCAGATTCGCCGCCATGGCGGTGGCATCTGCCCAGGCGGGGGGCAGCGGCGCGGGGCCGGAAAACCCGCCCTGCCGGGCGCGAAACACCGCCGGGGTGGCCAGGGCCTCACCTGGATTGACCAGCAGCAGCGCAACAGGTGGCAGCGCGGGCGCGGCCGTCATCACCTCCCCCACCCCGCCCATCCGCGCCGGCCGGCTTTCGACACAGACCGGGATATCGGCCCCCAGCGGGAGGGCGATGGCCCGCAGCCGCTCCGGGGGAAATTCCAGGCCCCAGGCGCGGTTGAGCAGGCGCAGCGCGGCTGCGGCATCGGCCGAGCCACCGCCAATGCCCGAAGCCACGGGCAGGTTTTTTTCGAGCACCAGCCCGCCCCAGGGGGCCGCCATGCCAGCCGCCCCAGCCAGGGCATGGGCGGCGCGCAGCACCAAATTATCGGATTCGGTGATCAAGCCGGGGGCGAATTTGCCCTCCAGCCGCAGTGACAGCGCGCCCGGGCCCTCGAGGCGCAGCACATCCTTCGCCGGGCCAAACACCGCCAGGCTGTCGAGCAGGTGATAGCCATCGCCGCGCCGCCCCAGCACATGCAGGCAGAGATTGACCTTGGCGGGGGCGGGCTCGAACATCGGCGGCCGTCTCAGCGCCGCAATGCCGCCGGAACCGCCTCACGCGGCAGGCCGTTTTGCAGTTTCAGTTCGATGCGCGGCCCCTCACCGGGTTCGAGTTCCATGGTCAATGCCCGACGCCACTGGAACTCCGCCTCACGCTCGCGCCCGGCCACCCAATAGGCATCGCCCAGATGGTCATTGATGGTGCTGTTGCGCACCTCCAACTCCACCGCCTTTTCCAGCCATTCGATGGCGCCTGGCAGGTCGCCCAGGCGGAACAGCGCCCAGCCCAGGCTATCGGCGATATTGCCATCCTGCGGGCGAAGTTCCACCGCACGGGCGAGCATGGCGCGTGCACGTTCAAGGTTCAGCCCTTGGTCAGCCCAGGAATAACCCAGGTAATTCAGCACATAAGGCTGATCAGGCGCGAGTTCCAGGGCGCGCAGGAAATCGCCCTCGGCACCGGGGAAATCGCCGCTGCGCTCCCGCGCGATGCCCCGCGCATAGAGCAGCGGCCAGTCCCGCACGGTCAGGCTGGGGATGCGCGCCGCGGCCTCGCCATACGCCGCCGCCGCCTCGGCGAAGCGGCGGGCATTGCGCAGCACATCGCCCATGCGGATGAGCGGCTGGGGCTGGCCGGCCATGCTGGCGGCCTGTTCGCGCAGCAGGGCCAGCGCCTCATCGCGACGCTCCATCCGCTCCAGCAGCCCGGCACGGCGCAGCGCTGCCACGCCGTGTAAGGGATCATCGGGCCGGATCAGCCGGAGCAGTTCCATCGCCTGTGGCAGTTCCTCGCCCTCGGTCAGCACATCGCTCACCAGCACCAGGGCGGGGCCGAAGGCGGGGCGCAGCCGCAGGGCCAAGCGGGAGAGCAGCATGGCCTCATCATTGGCGCCCTGGGCGCGCAGCGCGCCGGCCATGGCGACATAGGCCTCGGCAATGCCCTCCACCGGAGAGGTCACCCCGCGGCCGGCGAGCACGAGGCTGCGGGCAGGTTCGATCGCCGCCAGCGAGATTTCATCGCCATTGCCGGCCAATTGATCGAGCAGGCGGTCGGCCTCGGCCGGCCGCCCGGCACGATGGAGGATGGAGGCGCCAAGCAGCGCCAGGCGCAAGGTGGGGTCTGGCTGGTCGGCCAGGGCCAGGCGCACCAGACGCTCCGCCTCACGCATGCGGCCTGAGAGGTCGGCGATCATGGCGGCATGCAGGGCATTGAGGGCGCGAAAACGGCCCTGCTCAATCATCGGCCGCAGCCCGGCCAGGGCCTGGTCGCTCTGGCCACGGCCGGCCTGGGTCCAGGCCAGCAGCACCGGCAGCAAGGGCGCCGTGGCGCCATTGCGTGGCAGGGCACGCACGCGTTGCTCAACACGGTCCCAACGGCCAGCCAGCGCATCGCTGCCCAGTTGCAGCAGCATGGCCAAGGTGTTGTCCGGCAGCCGCCGGGCCAGCCGCAGCGCCTCGGCACGGCCATCCATCACGCTGGCCCTGAAGGCGCGGATGAGCAATTCGGGATTATCCGGGTCACCATGCAGCGCGGCGAGGAGTTGGTCGGCGGCGGTGGCGGTATCAATCTGGGCGGCGGCAAAGCGGCCGGCGAGGAAGGCGCCGATGGTGCCCGATGCCGCCTGCGGGGCGCGCGGCGGGCGGGTGGAGGCACGATCAGCCGGCGCCGCGCCCGCCGCGCAGAGGCAAAGCAGGGCGGTTGCCAGCAAGGCGGCGCGCATCGTGGGTTGAGGGCTGATCATTGCAGTGAGATATAAGCCCCTGCGGCATGGCCACCAGAAGCTGTGGCCTCATGGGCACATCAAAGGGGCGGTGTTACATCAAAAGCACGATTACACCGGCCTGCCATAGCCGCGAAACTGTGCCGCCACCGCTTCCATCTCAGCGCCATCGAGCAGCACGGGCGAAAGCCCCGCCGCGAGCAGCAGCAGGTATTGCCGGGCCAGATTCTCGACCTCACGCGCCAGGGTTTCAGCGCCGGCCAAAGTAGCGCCCAGGGCAACGACGCCATGATTGGCGAGCAGGCAGGCGCGGCGGCCCTCCAGCGCGGCCACCGCCTCGCTTGCCAATTCGGGCGTGCCGAAGGTGGCATAGGCTGAGCAGCGAATGTCATCGCCGCCGGCAAAGGCGATCATGTAATGCAGCGCGGGGATGGG
>CAMDJV010000017.1 GCA_945901085.1 Rhodovarius crocodyli
GGGAAAAGTCCCGGCCGGCCGCTCGCCGGCGGCTCGAAGCGCAGCGCGCTGCCAAGCGCCGCCGCATCGGCCTCCACGATCACCAGATCCGCCTCGCCGGCGCGGTGTTTTGCCGCGGTGGCGCGCAATTGGCCGGCGGTGGAGAAATGCAGAAAGCCGTCGCGCCGGTCATCTTCGCTGCCGGTATAGGCCCCGGCCTTTTCGGCGGCCGCCCAATCGGTGCGGCGCACAAGGGTGTAGATATGGCGTTCCATGCCGCCTTTCACGCCGCCAGGCGATAGAGCGCAAGCCCCCCGGCCTCGGCCAGCGGCATGCGGCCCACCGCCCAGCCCGGCAGGCTTTGGGCCTTGTGCCAATGGGTGGCGCCCGGCGCCATATCGGGCAGGGCGCCGGCCAGGGCACGGGCCGCCACCCGGCGGCACATGGCCAGATGGGCATTCTCCGGCCCCGCCCCCCAGGCCGCGCCGCCGGGGTGCCAGCAGCCGAACTGGAAGGGAGCGCGGCAGACCGCGACGATCATCGCCGGGCCATCCTGGGCCAGCGTCCCTTGGGCAAAGCGCAGCCGGGCCTCATCGCAGGCCATGGCCATGCGGGCGCGGCGCAGCACGAGGGCGGCCAGCGCCTCCACGCCGCGCAGCGCGCAGCCCGCGGCCTCGGCATGCAGGGTGCGGGCGAGAATCTCGGTGGGGTTCATCGGCGGGTGGCTTCCTCGAGTTTTTCTTCGATACGGATGAGGTGATCGGTGATGCGCTGATCCACGCCGCGCATGAGCGAGAGCGGCACGTAGCTGCGCGCCACCTCCAGCTTGAAGGCGGCCAATTCATCGCGGGTGCGGGCCAGCCCATCGGTCTGCCGCAGGTCGCCGCGCTCGATGCGCCGGTCCAATTCGCGCCGGATGCCATGCAGCATGCAGAACAGCACGATGAGCATTTTGGTCTGCAACACCATGACGATCAGGGCTGGGGGGATTTCGGGGGAATTCATGTTAAGCTTCTCCAGTCAGGGCCGGGGGCCTTGAGCGATGCCGGGGGGCTTTGGGGTGAATTGGAACGAGCCTTATCTTGAAACCTGCTGCCGCTCGGCGCTGCACCGGCTTTTGCTGGTGGCGGCGCTGGGGCGGCCGGATGGCCTGAAGGATGGGCCATGCCTGGCGAGGCTGGCCGGCATGGGCTTGGCCGCGCCCAGGGCGGATGGGCGATGGGAGATCACCGCCCTCGGCCAGGCGCGCCATGGCGAGTTGGTCAATCCCCACCGCGCCAGGAAGGCGGGCGGGGCGGCGGCGGCAGGCGGGGCAGGCGCACCGGCTCGCTGAGGATCAGCCCGGCGATCGCATCGAGCGCGTCATCGCGCGCCGCCTTATCCTCGGGCCGCCATTCGGCCATTTCATCGGGCAGCGGCCCGGCCATCACCCGCTCATGTGCGAGCAGCCGCCGTGCGGCCAGCAGCGGGTCGAGGGCGGCGAGGATGCGCTCATGCTTGGCGCGGCGGCTGACATGCTCGCGCACATGGCAGGCGACCCGCGCCTGGGCGAGGGCGCGGCGCAGCATGGCGGGCAGGAACTTGCCGATGCCATTGGTCTCGACATGCACGGCGGGCAAATGCAGCTCCGCGGCGATGGCGGCCACCCGGTTGCATTGCTGGGTTGCGCTGTCCTCGGCCTGGTTCGGGTCATGCGTCAGCCAGGTGAGGCTATGCAGGTAGTAATGGCCCTCGGCATCGGTATAGGCGGCGGCCAGGACGGAGCCATCGCCACCATCGGGCCGGCCGAAGGCGGGGTCCCAGAAGCCACCGCCTGAGACCATGCGCCGGCCCATCAGATGCAGCTGCGCTAGGCCATTGGCCTCGCGGTAATCGGGCTCGGCGCGGTAATGGATGATCAGGGCCGGGTCGAGGCGCAGATGGGCATCGCGCACCGCGCGCAGCTGCATCTGCCGGGCGAAATGCAGCGGGCCCACCCGCAGCCGCAGCGCCTCGATGCTGGGGGCTGGGAAGCGCTCGGGCCAGGCGCTGCGGCCTTGGCTGTCGAGCAGCGGCATGGCCAGGCGGTGATAGCCCGCCAGCAGCGGCTCATCGGCGATGCGGTAGATGCTCTGCGTGGTGTGCGGCGTGCCGACGAAGATTTGCGTGCCACCGGGCACGAGCACGAATTCGCACTCGGCCAGGCGCTCGCGCATATCTTCGCGCTTGGCCTGGGTGTCGCAATTGCCGGCGACCTCGACATCATCGCAGATGATCATCTCGGCCCGCGCGCCGGTGATATTGCCGGTGAGCCCCTGCGCCAGCATCGAGGGGTCGCGCAGCACGCCGCGGCGGGCCACGGTGAAGCGATCGGCGGCCCAGGCATCTTCGCCATCGGGCAGCAAATGCTCGCAGAGCGGGTGGCGCTCGATGATGCGCCGAACCTGGCTGACCATCTTGCCGGCCAACGCCTGATCGGCCGCCAGCACCAAAATCCGCGCCTCGGGGTTGCGCTGCAGCCACCAGGCACAAAACAGCCCCACCAGGGAGGATTTGCCCGAGCCGCGAAAGGCCATCAGCAGCAGCCGATGATCGCCCGCCGCCACCCTCGTATCGCACCAGCGCGCGATGCGGCGGTGATGTGCGGGCGTGCCCATGCCCTGCGTCTCATTCCAGACCCAGACGAATTCAATGAAGTCACTCTTGGGCTTCGGTGTCATCCGATGTGATCTCCGGTCTGTCACCCGCCAGCGCGCGGCGGGCATGGGTGAGCATGGCGGTGTGCTGGTCCTGGTTGTTCTGAGCGGTGCCTCCATCGAGTTTGAGCAGCGCGTCGATATGGGTGATGGCGGCGCGGGCTGCGGTGTGGCGGGCGAGGAAGGCCCGGGCGTGATCGGGGTCCTGGGATGCGATATCGGCATGCAGGAAGGCGAGGTATTCGGCGAAGACGTGACGGGCCTGGGCGGCGATATCGACACCCAGGCCCTTTTGCCTGCGGCGGCGGGGGAGCATGCGCCGCCTAGACCCGAGGTTTTACGGCGCGGACATACAGCGTGCCGGCATCGATGGTGATGCTGCCGCCGCTGATGTTTTGCGCGGTGACACGCAGTTGATCGGCGCCGGCGGTGCCGCCCACAGCGGCGTGGAAGATCACGCCGCCATTCTGGAAGCCGGCGGTCTTGGCAAAACTCGCATTGACAAAATCGCCCTGGCGCAGGCCTGGCAGCGTCACGTCGCGCGTGGCGGTGGCATTGGCGGCCAGGGCGGGTATCGTCCAGCCGGTATCGGTGGCGGTGTATTCGCGCACACCCCAGCGGCGGCTGCCACCGAAGAGCACCGTGGGGGCATAGATGGCGGGGGTGTAGAGCCGGAGCGCCGTGATCACCGCGCTGGGCGAACCGCCACGCACGCCGATCAGCGCGAAGCGCGCATCTCCATGCAGGGTGACACGTTGCAGCTGGTTGACGGCATAGCCACCGGAGAGGCTGTCCAGATTGGCATTGCCCTCCCACCACATGGTGGGCGAGCTGACCCAGAGCGCGTTCATATTGGAGAAGAGCAGCGATGAGGTGACGCCCAGCACATTCTCCGATGCATCGAATTGCTGGATGACGGGGCGCAATTCGCTGCCCTCTGCGGCGATGAAGAACTCCTTGCATTGCGCGCAATCCACCACGAAGCCCAGGGCGCGCGAGGTGGGGATGCCGATGCTCTCGGCATTGAGGATGAAGTTGTTAAGGCCGGCAAAGCATAAGCCATCCAGGGTGGTGGGCGCGCCCGCGGGGTTGCCGGAGAGCACGGCCATGCCTTCAAAGCCCACCCCGCCCGGACCATCGATGGTCTGGCGGAAGGCGCGGGTGCGGATATTGGCGGCCTCGGCGATCAGCCGGGGCGTGGCATGCGCGGCTGCGGCCTGGTGCAGCGACAGGACGCTCGCCCCGGCGCGGGTCGCGCCATTGGGGTAATGCACGCCATTGCCGGTGAAGCCATAGGTGCCGGTATAGCCGACCTCATAGAGGCAATCATTCGCGCCGCCGGTGTGGCGCGCCACATATTCGCTGCATTGCTCCATGCGGATGGAGCGCGCGGTGATGCAGCGCGCATCGGCCACATCGACCAGGAAGGGGATGGCATCCACGCTGCCCGGGGTGCCATGGCGCTGCAATTCGAAGGCGGGGCCGAGGAAGAGGTGCTGATTGTGCCGGTCATAGCCGCCATCGGCGCAGGAGAAGCGCACGCCAAAGCGGCCGATGGTAGGGTTCACCCCCGAGGCCACGGCGAAATGCCCACCCAGATAGGTGATGGAATTGTTCCAGCCGGCGGCGCTGCCGGTGCGCACATCGAGGCCGATCTTGTTATTGGCGATGCGGCCCAGATGCAGGGTGCTATCTTCAAAGCCGCGCTGGTCGCCCAGGCTGCGCAGGCCAATTGTGAAGCCCTCGGCCTGCAAAATCTCGACATGGCTGGCATCGAGGTTGCGCAGCACAATGCCGATATCGGCCTCGTCGGACCAGTCGGACTGGCTGGCGCGCAACACCCGCAAGCCCTCATAGCGGCGATTGGCATTGCGTACCTCGCCGCCGCTGCCCAGGGTGAGCGCCGCCTGGCCATCCGGCCCGGCATAGAGGATGACCCCGCGCATGGTCAGCCCCGCCGCATCGCCTGGCAGGTTGAGCGCCATGGTGGTGCGATGGGTGCCCTCACCGATGAAGAGGTGCTTGCCGCTGGCCGCGGCGGCATTCATGGCCGCCTGCAGGGCCAGGCCATCATCGGTGGCGCCATTGCCGGTGGAGCCGAAATCGCGGGCCGACAGGGTCTCGGAGAATTTATCCTCGGCACTGCGCGGCACCGCGCCGGGATAGGCGCTGGTGATGGTGCCACCCTGGGGGAAGACAGTGATATCGCCCGTTGCATCGAAGCCCAAAATCCGGTTGGCGCGGGCTTCGGCCAGGGGCAGCACGGTGGCGGCGTATTCCGAGGGGTCAAGGCGGATCGTCCCGCTCAACCCATCCTGTGCCTCCTGCAGGGCGGCCACCTGATAATCGAGTTCGTCGTTCAGGATGCGCGCGCGCAGCACGCCATTCTGCTGGAAATCGGTGTTGCGTAGGATCTTCAGATGGCGGCGGAGGGTGATGCGCGTTCCAGCCCCGGGCGGCTGGTCGAACAGCACCTGGCCCCCTTCGGAGAGCCCGGCGCCGGTGATGGAAAAGCCGGTGAAGACCAGCAACCCGTTCAGCCGCACCTCGAGGTCGGCGCTGCTGAAGATCGGGAAGGGGTAGGTGAAGGCGGTTTGCACGCCATTCGCGGCGTATTGGATGCGCGGCGCGACATCGCCGTTGCGGCTGTGGTCGGCCAGGGTCGGCTCGGCTCCTGAGGGATTGCGGTTGGCGGGCAATGGCCCGGCCCATGCCCGAAGTTGCGGATCAAAAAGGGGGGTCTAGGGGGGACCCTGTCCCCCCTTCGCCCGGCGCGGGAGGGTTGGCGTGGCGGCTGCCGTGCCGGGCGACAAAGGGGGGTCTAGGGGGGACCCTGTCCCCCCTTCGCCCGGCGCGGGAGGGTTGGCTTGGCGGCTGCCGCGCCGGGCGACAAAAAGGGGGGTCTAGGGGGGACCCTGTCCCCCCTTCGCCCGGCGCGGGAGGGTTGGCGTGGCGGCTGCCGCGCCGGGCGACAAATTGCTAATGCGACAAATTGCTACTGCAACAAATTGTTCAGCGCGCCGCCAAAACTCCGCCCTGCACGGATAATGCTTGTGAGATTGGCTTCAGGGTTCAGCAGCGAGGCGCGGCCGGAAGCAAGCTGGGCGCGAAACACCGTATCGGAGGCAGTGGCCGCCGCCGCCGCATCGGAGGTCAGCCCGTTGGTGATGGCTGCGGCAGAGCCATCATCGGGCGCCACACCCGATGAGGCGAGCCTCGCGCGGGTTGAGGCGATGTTGCGCGCGAGCTGCAATTGGCGGTTCCTGACCTCGGCCTGCTGCTGGGCGATGAGCTGGTTCTGCCGCTGCACCTCCACCGCCTGACTGGCCTCGGCCTGGGCGAGCTGGGTGGCGCGTTGGGCCTGCCGGGCGCGCTGTTGCGCGTAGATGGTGGCACCCGAGCCCAGCAGGGTGCCGATGGAAGAGAGTGCGGCCATCAGGTGGTGATCCTCATCTCGGTAGTGATGGAAAGCAGGGTGAGCGGCAGGGGCGTGTCATCGGCGATGCGCCACAGCGGCTGGGTGGCGTCGCGCCGCCAGCCCAGGGCGCGCAGCCGGGCATCGCCAGTGAAGAGCACCGGTGGCGCATCGAGCAGGGCGGTATCGAAGCGGCGGAAGGGCAAGCTCTGCGGCCCGCGGCCAAGATCCACCGCCAGGCTCGCGGTATTGAGCAGCCGGAAGGTGATCGAAATCAGCCGCAGCGGCGTGGCGCGCATGCCCATCGCGCCCCCCAGATCAACCGGCAAGGGTTCGATCACATGGCTGAAGCGCAGCCCGATCTGCACCCTATGCGCCGGCTCATCGAGGGTGATGGTGCCGGCATTGACCAGCTTATCCTGCACCGGCGCGCCATCGGCCAGCACGCCCACTTCCTGGCCTTCCAGATGCGCAAGCCCGCTCCACGCCGCCGCCGCATTGGCCATGCTGCCGGTCAATGCTGCATCCAGCGCCAAGGTGTCATCGAAGCGCTCCAGCCGCTGTCTGCCCGCGCGTTCGACCACGGCCCAGATGGTGCCCTCAATATCGGCCAAGGCGCGGAACATCCCATTGGTCTGTTGGCCCGACCAGGCCAGCACCTGCTCGGTGCGGTAGAGGGTGAGGGTGGCGAGGCTGCCATCTTCCATCGCCACATGCAGCAGCCGGCGCAGCTGGTCATAGGCCAAGCTGATGGGCGTGTGCATGAGATGGGCCGCCACCAGCGCCAGGTCATTGGCCTGATAGGCCTGCTGGATATCGGTATAGGTGAATTCATAAATGCCGCGGCCGCTGCGGGCGGCGAAGATCGTGCTGCCATCCACATCCACCGGCTGCACCAGCCGCGCCACCGGGCTGCCGATGCGCGTCTGCCGGGTGAGCTGGATGGAGGATGGCGTGAGCGGGTCGCCGCTCACCATCCATTCGCCGCCCGAGGTGAAGACCTGCAGGTTGCGGCCGGAGAAGACGCCACGAATGGCATTCACCTGGTCGCTCATCAGGCCAAAGCTGATCGCCTCATCATCCAGCCCGGTGCCGGTGGAGAAATTATACAGATCACCAGTGCGCGACAGCCATAGCCGGTTCGGCAGATCACGCGAGCCGCCGATCACCAGCCTGTCCTGATGAAAACAGACGCAGACCGGCCAGCCGCGCAGCGTGCTGAGCGCGCCTTCCTCCCAATCAAAGGTGGCGGTGGTGCCGGGTAGCGTGTCCAGCACCTGGCCGCTCACCTGGGTTGTGGAGAGCACGGCGGCGATATCCACCCGCTGGCCACCAATGCGCAGCCTTGTATGGGCATGCTCGGCGCTGAAGACGGGGGCCGAGGCGGTGATGGTGATGCTGCCCGTCACCGCGCTGGGGGTGAGGGATATATCGAGGGCGGCGAAGCGATAGGTCGGCACCTCGGTGAATGGCCAATTGCCGATCGTCCAACTGCTATGGCTGCTGCGGGTGATGCGCAGCGGCGCCAGATCAGGGTGGCAGATCAGCAGCGTATCGGCGCTCTGGGTATGGGCCAATTGCGGCAGCATCGCCTCCGTCCAGGGGGCGGCCAGCGAGGTGACCTCCGCATCGCCCATGAAGACCTGCAGCCGGGCGTGGCTGAGCACCAGCAGATAGGTCTGCTCGGTGTTGAACTCAAAGCCGATCAGCCTCGCCGGTCCGGGCAGGGTGGCGATATGGCGCAGCCCCGGCCGGCGGGTGAGCCCGCCGGTTGATTGGATGAAGACATTGCGCAAGAGCCCCGCCCCATTGGCATAGGCCCGCGTGTCCGGGCGGCCCAGCATGTCGGGCGAGAGTTCGCCGGCGGTGAAGTTCGATTTGAAGGCGCGGCTGGCGGACATGCTCAACCCCTCACCGCGATCAGCGGAAAGTCGCGCATGGCGCGCGGCGTGGCCTGGGCGCTATCGGCATGGCGGGCGGCGCGCAGCTCGGCCTCGGCCTGGCTGAACAGCAGCTGCGCGCGTGAGGTTGCCTCGGTCAGCGGTATGCAGAATTCAGCGGCGAGGCGGGTGGCCAGGGCTGCGGCGAAGAAGGGCGGGAAGGCCGCCTCATCGGGCCGAAAAACATAGGCCAGCACCACCTGCTCGGCATCGCAATGCAGCCGCTCCTCCAAGATGCGATAGCGCAAGCCCTGGCTGGAGCCGGGGCTGCCGGCCGAGAGCACGCGCAAAAACCCCGCGGGCAGTTGGAAGGCGTATTGAAAATCGGCGGTGGGCACCGCGGCCAGGCGCGGCAGGCTCTCCTGGCCCGTGGCGAAGGACCAGGGGTGCAGCGAGAGCATGGCATCACGCGTGGCGGGGTAGAGATTGGCGGCCACCTCAGCCTCGGCGGTGCCTTCGTCGAGCGAGGCGATGGGCTGGGCGCCGATCTTGATCAGCGCGCGCGAGCACAGAGCGAGGGCGGTGAGGGCCATCGGAAACTCCTGACAGGGGAAAGGGGAAGGCGCCCCCGGGGCGGGTGGCCCCGGGGCGCGCTGGCAGGCGTTATTCCTTAGCGCGCATCCGCACAGCACCTTGGCTGTCGATCAGGCTCGCACCCTGGCTCATCATTGAATTGACGAAGAAGGCGGCGCGGTCACCATGCCAGGAGACATCGGTGATGATGTCCGAGGCGGCGGCATGGCCCACCGCCGTCTTGTGGTAGAAATAGCAGTAGCGCAGCGCGCCGATCTTGGTGAGGCCCGAATGCGGCATCCAGGTCGCCCCCAGCCATTGCTTGGCCTGGGTCATGCCCTTCCAGGGCAGGTTGTCCGGGCCAATATAATCGGCATTGGCGAATTCAGGGATCGCCAGCAGCTCGCTCCACTGCTTCCAGCCGACGACGGCGTAGCGATGGCCGTCATCGGGCACATCGGCCGCACCCAGCGCCTGGAAGGCGAGCAGGACCTTGGCCTTGGTCAGCCCGTCATTATCGGTCTCGCCCGTGCCGGTGCCCAGCGCCTCATTGGTGGAGGTGTCGAGGGCGGCGATGATCAGCTCATCGCTTTTGCGGCCCAGCGCATAGGCGCCGGCATTGGCAACGACGGCGCGCTCGTCGAGGTTGGTTTTCAACTCGTCGAATTTGTCGATCCAGTCGCCGGCGTAATGATCCTGCAAAAAGCATTCGACGCTGGTGTGGTCGAGGTTCATCACCGGCACGATGCCATTGCGTGACTTTGCTGAGGCGGTGCCGCTGCCGATCTTCTGGAACACCGTGGAGGCGCCGCGAATATCGGTCTTCGAGCGCACGGTGGTGCGCAGGCGGCTGCCCTGGCGCTGATAGGCCTCCTGCACTTCAACCTGGTACTGCTTGACGAAAGCCTGGTCGATCGATGTGGACACCGGCTTCTCCTTTGCTGTGTGGCGTGGTGGGGGGGGTGGCCTGCGGCGCGGTTGGCCCTGGCGGGGCCGCGTCTTGGCCGGCATCGCGCGCCCAGGGGGCTGGGTTATGCGCGAGCAATAGGGGGTGCCCGCCGGCGCGAAGGGGATGGCGCGCTGGCGGGCACCGGGGGCGAGCCCGGTAGAGGGAGGGGTACCAGGCTCAAGCCCCGCGGCCAGGCGCGACCCGCGCTGCCTGGCCGTCTGGGGGGCTGAGCGTCTGATGCGGCCGGGGCTGGATCAGCCCCGCATCGCGATCTTCGTTCAGCCATTCACCAATTTGCGGAAGCCTTCCGTTACCTTCTGCACGAAGGCCGGCTCGCGCTTTTGCCAGTAGCGCGGGTCGCGCATCATCTGGCGCAGCTCCGCCTCGCTGGGGGCGCTGAGGGGGGCGCTGTCGCGGGCCATGCTGGGCTCGGTTCCCGCCATCATCCGCTCCATGGCCAGCACCCCTTCGAAGGTGGTCGAGAGCGCCTCGAAGACCGGCTTTGGCAAATGCTGGCCGCCCCAGGCGGTGAGTTGCTTGGCGATGCGGCGGAAGCGCTCCTCGCTGCCATAATGCGTCACCAGCCGTTCCACCTGGCGCTCGGCCTCATAGGCCTGGGCGGCCTCGCCGATCAGCGGCAGCAGCCGCTCGGCGGCGAGGTCATAGACCAGCTGCGCCTGCGCCTGGGTGAAGCCAGCCTTATGCAGCATGTCATTGACCTCAGGGTCGATGCCCAAGCCTTGCGGTGCATTCACCTGATAATCATTGGCCGATGGCGGTATGCCCATGGCGTCACGCCAGAGCGCCTGCTCCTCGGGTGAGGCGGCGGGGCCTGGGGGAATGATTTTCTGCGATAGACGCTTCTCCAACTCGCTATAGCTCTTCAGCAGCGCATCCACCCGGGTGGCGCCGGTGGCGCTGTCCCAGAATTTTTCCGGCACATCGCTGGGGCGTGCCTGGGCGGGGGCGGCGGTCACGCCGGGGTCGAGGAGGCTGTCGGTCATGGGGGGCTCCGGATACGGGTTGCGGGTTCAGGCTGCGGCGGGGGCAGAGGTAGGCGCAGAGGTAGGCGCAGAGGTAGGGGCTAGGGGCACCAGCACTTCGGCCGGGGCACCCAGGGTATGGGCGAGCCATCTTGTGGCGGCGGCAGCATCCACCTGCGCCGCCGCAGCGCCGCCGATCTTCGCCACGGCGTCGAGAAAGAGCAGGGTATTGGCGGCATCCGCGCGGCCCTGCACCCGGGCGAGCGGGCTTTCATAGCGCAGCCGCGCGCCATGGCCGTCGAGCAGCACGGGCGGCACCTCGCCGCGGCGGGCCAGAATGGCGAGGCTGCGGGCGATCATCGGCGTCAGCAATTCGGTCTGCAGCCGGCCATAGGTGGCGCCGAGCAGACGGGCGGTCTGGGCGCTGCGCTCGAGCACCTCGGTCGCCGTCATGCGGGCATCCTGTGGCGTGTTCAGCCGGTCGGCCAGCAGGGCGGAGCGGATGCGGGCGCGCAAATCATTGAGCACCAGCTGCGAGACATCGAAATTGCCAGGTGCCGCGAGGGGGGTCAGGCCCGCACTGCCCGGCGCCTTGGGAATGATGGCGCCGGGGATGAGTTCGATGGTGGCGGGGTTGAGCACCCCATCATCCTCAGCCAGCCAAATGCCGGTGCAGGCGATGGAGGCGTTTTTGAGCACCAGTTCGACCACGCGATTGGCGGTGCGAATATCCGGCAGCGCCTTGCCCACCGGGCCGCGGCCATAGATCTCGCCAGGCGCCTTCAGCCAGCGAAAGGCGATGAAGGGGCTCTCGGCAAAGCCACCCTGCGCCAGCAGCATGGGCGTATCGCCATCCAGCACGGCGGCGTAGCGGGTGCCATTGCTGTCGGGCCAGACCGCCTCGACCACGCGATAGGTCTGGCCGCCGCCATCATGCTTTACCATGGCCTCGGGCAGTTCGGCGAAGGGAAAGCGGCGCAGAATCTCGGCCATATCCTGCCGGGTTTCGCGGAAGATCGTGGTGAGCCGGCCGGAGGGGCCCTCCTCCAGCACCGCCGACATGATGGGAATGGCGGTGAAGCGCAGCGCCGAGGCCTCACCCAGCGGTGCCTCCTCCACCATGATCACCCCGGTGCCGGTGATGACCAGATCGAGAAAGGCCTGGTGCATCTCGATGGCGAAATTCGAGCGGTCAAAGGCGGTTTGCAGGATGCGGGTGGTGCCCTCCAGCGCAAAGGCCATGGCCGGGCCGGCCTCGGTTTCGGCCATGGCATCGGCGGGGGCTAGGCCAAACCAGCGCGACCAGGGCGGGGTAAGCTCGGCCAGCAGCGAGGCGGCCAATTGCTCGGCCGCGTCGGCGGCGGTGGCATCATAGAGGCTGGCCTGCAGATCATGGCGCGGCAGCACATGGTCATAGGCGTCACGCCAGCTGCTTTCATGCGGGCGGCGGCGGTCGAGAGCGCGGGCCTGGCGGGCCAGAATTTCACCGGGGGAAATGGCCTGGGTCATGGCGTTATTCCCCCAGCAGCGATTTGCGGGGCAGGCCGGTCGGCCGCGGGTCCAGCACACCACGGGGCGATGTGACGATGGTGCCCTGGATACCGCGCCGGGCGCGATTTCGGGTCTCGCTTGCCGTGGCCTGGACCACATCGGCCGCGGCCGGTGCGATGGGCTGCGGCGGGGGCACTGGCGGGTCGACACGAACCGGCTTTGGCGCTTTCAAAAGGCTGCCCATCGGCGTCTCTCTCCTCGGCATCGGGGACGAAAAAAAGGCCAGCACCCGCGTGAGCGGGCCTGGCCGGGTGTGATGGTGATGGTGATGGCGTAGCGGGATCGATCCGGGCGCAACTCGCCCGTTGATGAGATTGTGATAGCCCAGGCCCGCACCGATTGTCAAGCTTTTTTTCCTTTTATGCGGTTGTGCCTCAAGTGCGCGATACAACCCATTCGGCGTGAGCGCGAAGGGGGCTGCATCCCCCAGCAGGGCCCGGCAGAGGCCCACGCAATTCATCGGCAGCATGCTGGGCAGCAGACAGGGGCGGGCCCGCCCGGCTGGGAATGGCCCCAAGGGGTTGAGCCCCGCGCGGCGGTAAAACGCCGGAAGATCGAAATCCGCCGGCACATCCACCCGGCCCAGCACCAGGCAGCCGGCGAGCGGGTCCATCACCAGCCAGCCCGAATCATCGTGCAAAGCGGCGAAGCAATGCCGAAAGCCAGGCCGCAGCAGGCGCTGCCAGGCCATATCCGCCCCGCCCCCGAAGATGATCCAAACCTGCTGGCGCTGCGCCGTGGCGCGGTGGGAGGGGCGAATCATGGCCGCAGGCTGGTGACCGTGGCAAAGCCCGGACCCACCACTATCCCTTTGATTCGCAGAGGCCATTCCAGCCGCGACAAGGCCTCGCGCCACAGCGCGGCATCACCACGCTCGCTCGGCGCATGCAGGTTGGGTGAATAGCCCCGTTCCCCCCAGCGGCGCAGCACCCGGCCATGGCTGAGGTCGATACGGCGTTGGCGATAAAGCCGGTCGAGGCAGCGCACCACATCATCGGGCTCGCAGGGGCGGATGGCGCTGCCGCGGCCAGCCACGATGCGCGCACCATCTTGCCGCGCAACCAGGGCGGCCATGGTCCAAAACCACGCCTCCTCGGCGCTGCGAAAGGGTTCGGATTGGGTGATGGAATGCAGCACGGGGCTATGCTGTGGGCGGGGGGCGATGGCCATGGGGGGATGTCCTCTTCCTGGAACGAAACCAGAACTTAAACTTTAGGTTGTATGCATTGCAAGAGCGAAAGCGTGTTATTTTCCTATTGCATCCAGAATCAACACCTAGGATAATCACCCTCATGCGACATGATGACGTCTGGCGGGCGATCGACGCCATCGCCGCTGAAAATGGCCTCTCGGCGTCCGGCCTCGCCCGACGCTCAGGGCTCGACCCGACCGCCTTCAACCCATCCAAACGGATAGGGCCCGACGGCCGCGCCCGGTGGCCCTCCACCGAGAGTGTGGCCAAGGTGCTCGCCGCCACCGGCACCGGGGTGGATAGTTTTGCCGCCCTGGTCTCCGGCCAGGCGCCCAATATGGCGCGCCCACGCGGCGGCTCCGCCCGGCGCATCCCGCTCATCGGGCTGGCCCAGGCCGGTGGTGATGGCTTCTTCGATGATGCGGGCTTTCCGGTCGGTGGCAGCTGGGATGAGATTTCCGGCCCCGATGTGGCCGATCAGAACGCCTATGCCCTGGAAATTTCAGGCGAATCCATGGAGCCTGTGTTCCGTGATGGCGATATGGTCATCGTCTCGCCAGGCGCGCCGGTGCGCCGGGGGGACCGTGTGGTGGTGCGCACCAAGCTCGGCGAGGTGATGGCCAAGCAATTGATCCGCCAAAGCGCCAAGCGGATTGAACTGCAAAGCCTCAACCCAGCCCATCCCAATTACAATTTCGATCTGTCGGAGGTGGCCTGGGTTCACCGCATCGTCTGGGCCAGCCAGTAAGGCTGGGCGCCTTCAGGACGCGGCGGGCAGGGTAATCAGGGCCGCAAGCCCGCCCTCCCGGCGGTTGCGCAGCGTCACATCGCCGCCATGGGCGCGCAGGATGTTGCGGGCAATGGTCAGTCCGAGGCCACTGCCGCCGGTTTCGCGGTTGCGGCTGCCCTCCAGCCGGCGGAAGGGCTGGAAAGCGGTTTCCAGTTCACTTTCCGGGATGCCCGGGCCATGATCCTCGATGCTGATTCGCGCGGCATCGGCCTCGTTGGCCAGCGTCAATCGGGCATCACCGCCATAGGCCAGGGCATTGCCCACAAGATTGGCCAGCGCCCGCTTCAGCGCGGCCGGGCGGCCTTGGGCGCGCAGCCGCTCCGGCCCTTCATAGATGATCCCATCGGCCCTATCGGGGGCGGTATCGGCGGCCTCATCCAGCACCGTCTGGCACAGCGCGGCGAGGTCGAAGGCCACCGAAGGCTCGGTTGCCGCATCATCCCGGGCGAAGGCCAGGGTTGCATTGATCATCGCCTCCATCTCACTGAGATCGGCCAGCATTTTGCGGCGCTGGTCATCATCCTCCATGAATTCCGCGCGCAGCCTTAGCCGGGTGATGGGCGTGCGCAGGTCATGGCCGATGGCGGCCAGCATCTGGGTGCGGTCATCGACGAAGCGACGGATGCGGCTGGCCATGGTGTTGAAGGCGCGCGCGGCGGTGGCCGTCTCGCTCGGCCCTTCCTCGGGCAAGGGGGGCGCATTGACGTTGCGGCCCAGCGCATCGGCTGCGGCCGCCAGCGCCGCCACCGGCCGAATCATCCGCCGCACACCCCAAAGAATCAGCGCCACCGCACAGCCGCTCATCGCAATGAAGGCGGCCAGGAAGGTATCGCTATGCCAGGGCCGGGCATGGGGGGGCTGCACCCGCAGATTGAGCCAGCCGCCATCGATGAAGCGCATGGAGAGCACGAAACCATCGGGGGGGATACCGGCCACCAAAATCTCCCGCGGCCGGAATCGGGCGGGGCCAAAGGAGGGCGGCGGGCCATTGAGGCGGAAGCGATGGGCCACATGCTCATTGACCGGCGGCATACCGGCCCGCACGGCTGTCTGCGCGTCAAAACTGGCCGTCATGCCCGCAGGCATCTCCAGATCAGCCAGGAAGGCAGCCCGGCGCTCGGGTGGCATCACCACCATGTTGCGCCACAGCGCAAAGCCGCGCCCGGCGATCTCGCGCGACTGGATGATGGATTGCAGCTCCACCCGGTCCAGCGCATGGATCGTCAGCCCCGCCGCCTGCACGATGAGCAGCCCAATCAGCAGCAGCAGCGCAGTGCGCCCGGCGAGGCTGCGTGGCCAGAGCGTCACGCCCTTTCGACCGTGGTGGAAAGCACATAGCCGCCACCACGCACCGTCTTGATCAGATTGGGGTTGCGGCCATCATCCTCCAGCTTGCGGCGCAGGCGTGAGACGGCGACATCGATCGCCCGGTCAAACGGCCCGGCCTGGCGGCCACGCAGCAGGTCCATCAACATATCCCGCGTCAGGATGCGATTGGGCCTTTCGACCAGCGCTGCCAGCAATTCATACTCGCCACCGGTCAGCGGCACCTCGGCGCCATCGGGGTTGAGCAGGCGCCGCCGTCCGGGCTCCAAGACCCAGCCGGCGAATTGGATGGGCCGCGCATCGGCCTCCAGCGCCGGCCCCTCGCCACTGGTGCGGCGGAGGATGGCGCGGATGCGCGCCAGCAATTCCCGCGGGTTGAAGGGTTTTTGCACATAATCATCAGCGCCCAGCTCCAGGCCAACGATCCTGTCCGTCTCCTCGGCCATCGCGGTCAGCATCAGGATGGGCACATTGGACTGGCTGCGCAGCCAGCGGGCGAAATCGAGGCCCGGTTCGCCGGGCATCATCAAATCCAGCACCACGATATGATACCGCCCCAACGGCCAGAGCCTGCGCGCCTCGCGCGCATCGCGCGCGGCGGAGACCCGCATCCCCTGCTTTTCAAGGAAACGGCCCAGGAGTTCACGGATTTCGCGGTCGTCATCGACCACGAGGATATGCGGCTGTGCGTCCATGGCTGTTACAATAGGCCAATTGGGCGCCGATGCTCAGCGCCAAATCACCCGCTTCATTGCAGCATGTTGCGGCAGCCCTCCCGGTATCAATTTGTTGCTTACGGTTCCCGCGCGGCAAAATTCGGTCTATCGCCCCCCCATGCGCGCACTCCGACTCTTCACCGAACGTGACCTCCGCCTGGCCGAGATTGAGCCACCACCTCCACCCGGGCCCGGCGAGGTGCGGCTGCGGGTTCGGGCGGTGGCGCTCAACCATATCGACCTTTGGGGCTTTCGCGGCATGGCATTCGCCAAGCGCGTCCTGCCCATCACCGTGGGTGTGGAGGCGGTGGGCGAGGTTATCGGCTGCGGCGAGGGTGTGAGCCTGCCGTTGGGTGGGCTCATGGTGCCCTATGGCGCCATCACCTGCGGCACCTGCCCGGCCTGCCGCTCGGCCCAGGATAATCTGTGCGAAAGCATCGCCGGCCTGCGCGGCTTTCACGTCGATGGCTTCGCGCAGGAGGAGGTGAATGTCCCCGCCCGGCTCTGCGTGGCCGTGCCCAAGGGCGTCTCGGCCGAGGATGCCAGCACCGCCGCCGTCACCTATGCCACCGTGCAGCACATGCTGTTCGACAATGCGAAATTGCAGCCGGGTGAGACCATCGTGGTCCATGCGGTGGGTTCGGGCATTGGCACCATCGCGGTGCGCATGGCCAAGGCGATGGGCTGCACAATCATCGGCACCATCGGCTCCGAGGGCAAGCGCGCGGCGGCCGAGGCGCTGGGCGTGGACCATGTGGTGAACTACGCCACCGACCGTTTCGAGAGCCTGGCCCGGCGGGTGACCAATAAGCGCGGCGTGGATGTGGTGTTCGAGCATGTCGGCGCCTCCACCTGGGCGGCCTCGCTGCTGTCGCTGCGCATGGGCGGGCGGCTGGTCACCTGCGGCTCGACCTCGGGCGTCTCGGCCGAGACCAATCTGATGATGCTGTTCCAGCGGCAATTGCGGATTTTCGGCAGTTTTGGCGCGCCCATACGCTGCGTGGCCGAGGGGCTGGAGAAGATGGCGGGCGGCATCACGCCGGTGATCGACAGCGTGCTGCCGCTGGAGCGCTTCGCCGAGGGTCTGGCGCGGCTGGAAGAGCGAAAAGTCTTCGGCAAGGTGGTCATTACCCTGTGAAGCCCTGGCTGGTTCTCGCCGGCGAGTGGCTTCTCGCCATGCTGGTGCGTGGCATGTATCTGGTGATGCGGGCCATGGGGTCGCGCTTTGGGCCCGCGATGGGTGCTGCGGTGGCGCGTGGGATCGGGCCCCTCACCCCCACCCATCGCATCGCCCTGGCCAATCTGCGCCTCGCATTCCCTGAGCGGGACGAGGCCTGGATTGCCGCCACCGCCCGCGAGGCTTGGGATAATCTCGGCCGCACCGCCTGCGAATATGTCCATTTGCCGGCCATCATGGCGGGCACCACGCCGCAGGGCCTCGGCCCCCGGCTGGAATGCGATGCGGCCACCGAGGCGCTATTCCTGCAATTGCATGCGATGGCCCGCCCGGTGCTGGTCTTTGGCGCGCATCTGGCCAATTGGGAATTGCCCGCCGTGGTCTCGCACGCCATCGCGCAAAACTCCGCGATCCTCTACCGCACGCCCAATAACCGCTTCATCGCCGCCGATATCACCGCTATGCGCGAGCCTATGATGGGCAAGCTGATCCCCGCCGGTGTGGCAGCGCCAATCCGCATGGCCGAGGCGCTCTATGCCGGCGTCAATCTGGGCATGCTGATCGACCAGCGTTTCGGCCGCGGGCCGATAGTGCCATTCTTTGGCCATCCGGTGGCGGCCAATCCCTTCATCGCGCGGCTGGCCGGGCGGTTTGGCGCACCGGTCTATGGCATGCGCGCCATCCGGCTGGGCCAGGGGCGGTTTCGCATAGCCCTTGAAGGGCCCTTCGAATTGCCGCGTGACGCCAGCGGCCGGGTGGATGTGACCGCAGCCACCGCCTTGCTCAACCATGTCATCGAGGGTTGGGTCCGCGAATATCCCGGACAATGGCTCTGGATGCATCGGCGCTGGCGCTGAATGGCGGGGCTGTTGCGCTGGCTTGCGGTCGCAGCGCTCGCCCTGGCGGTTTCCTATAGCTTCAACAATTCGCCGGTTTTCCTGCAATTCAGCGTCCAGGCCGATACGCTCTACCCGGCGCTGCTGGCGGAGGAATTGCGCGCGGATCTGGGGGCCGCGCTGCGCTTCACGCCCTCGCGCACCCCGAGTTTCCTGCCCGATCTGCTGGTGGCGGTCACCATCGATGCCGTGACAGGCAGTTGGCGGCTGGCCTTCTGGCTGCTGGGGGCGGCGGCTTTCATCCTGCTGGCCGGGCTGGGCGGGGGGATTGCTGCGCTGATCACTGGCCGCCGGCTGGGCGCCTGCGCCCTCACCTTGGCGCTGCCGATGGCGCTGCTGCTGCTCGCTGGGTTGGGCTTTCACCTTTGGGCCTCGGGCGAGCAGCGCCCGATGGAGGTGTTTGACGCCCATCTCCCGGTCAACCCGCAAACCCTGCTGATGCTGCCCATCTGGCATGGCGGGGGCTTCGTGATTGGTCTTGGGGTGGTGGCCCTGGCCTGGCGCAGCGTCTGCCATAATGGCTCGGCCTGGCTACTGGTGGGGCTGCTGATTCTCAGCGCCGGGGCGGCGGCCTCGAACATCATCACCATCGCCCATGCCGTTCTGCCGGCAATGATCGCCCTGGCCGATGGGGTCTGGCGCGGTGCCATCCGGCGGCGCGTGGCCGCCCTGGGCGCGGCCATGGCCATGGCGCTGGGGGCGGGGTTGGGCGTCTGGCTCGGATCGCTCTCCAAGCGCATGGATCTGCCGCTCACGCCCTCGCAGGGCTGGGGCGAGGCGGCATGGGCTGCCATCCTAGCCCTGCCAGGCCAGCCGGTGATCTTGGCCATGTTGCTGGCCGCACTGCCCCTTGCCTGGGCCTTCCTCTCGCCCCGCCGGGCATCGGCCTTGCTGCCGCCGGCTGCCCAGCCCGCGGCGCTGCGCTTTTTTATTGTGGTGGCCGCCGCCGCCTGCAGCGCGGCGCTGCTGATCAGCATGGCGCTTTATGCCGGGCCGATGAGCTGGCGCTACGCCATGCCGCTGGCCTGGTGGCCGGTGATTCTGGGCGCCGCCTTCCTACCGCCGCGCGCATGGCTCTGGCCGGCCTGGCTGCTCGCAGGCGGGGTGGCGGCGGCCCAGGGCGGCAGCAGCCCGGCCATCATGCGCTGGCAGCACCCCGCCACCGCCTGCCTGGATGCGGCTGACCCTGGCATGCAATGGCGCGCGGGGCTCGCAGCCTATTGGCATGCCCGCACCATCGCAGCGACGGGCGGCTGGCGGCGACAGGTGGAATCCACCGATTTCGGCGATGCCCGGCCGCTTTTATGGATCGCCGACCCGCGCAGCCATGTTCAGGCCCGCCATGGAACGCCGGGCACGCCGCCGCCCTATCGCTTCATCTACATGGCCGGCATCGACGCCGAAGCCATCACCGCCATCCATGGCCCGCCAGAGCGTATTCTGCCCTGCGGCGATACGCCGATCTGGGTTTTTCCGCCCGATTGGCAGCCGATGAATTGGTTGATCGCCATGGCCGACCCGCTGGTGCCTGAGGCGCTGGCCATTGGCCGGCAGGTCTGCATCGCCCCCGCGCGCGTCTCCGCCGAAGGCCTGGTGCTCGATCTCCCCCCCGGCGCCTTTCGCATTGCGCTGACCGGGGAGGCGCGGCTGCGGCTGAGCGATGCACACAGCGGTGTGCCACTGGGCGAGGTGGCGCCACTGGCCGAGATCACCCTCAGGCGCGCAACCCGGCTGCGGATCAGCCCTGTGGATGCAGCACCGCTGCAAAGCCTGGTGATTGCACCAGCGCGGCCAGCGCCAATCCCCGCTTCCTGTTAGAGCCTGTTTCGTTCGCCTTGGCTCACTGCATGGGCTCTAAACCTTTGTTTATATTGTATTTTTATCCGCTTAAGCGATTCCGTTTGAGCGGATGTTGCTCCTAGCTCTTATGGATCGGATCAATCCACTTCACCGCCTCAGGCTTCTCCACCGGCTCAATATCAAGATTAACCACCACCGCCTCATTGTCGCTGCGCACCAGCACACATTGCAGTGTCTCATCGGTGGAGGCGTTGATCTCCTGATGCGGCACATAGGGCGGCACAAAGATGAAATCGCCAGGCCCCGCCTCGGCGACATATTCCAAATTCTCACCCCAGCGCATCCGGGCACGGCCGGAGACGATATAGATCACGCTCTCCAAGGCACCATGATGATGCGCGCCAGTCTTGGCATTGGGGTGGATATGCACCGTGCCGGCCCAGATTTTCTGCGCCCCAACCCGGGCGAGGTTGATGGCGGCGGCGCGGTTCATGCCGGGGGTCTGGGCGGTATTGCTGTCCAGACTATCGCCGGGGATGACCCGCACGCCGGAATGTTTCCAGCCATCGGGGGGCGTGTCGTGGCTGTGGTGGCCATCATGGGGCATGGTTGAGCTCCTTCATGGTGTTGGCAGCAAGCCTTTTTCCCGCAGCAGCGCCTCACCGCGGCGAAAGGCGGCGGCCATCTGCGCCGGCGGCATGGCTCCGCTGAACAGGATATGGCCGGCCAGCGCAAAGCTGGGAACGCCATTAATGCCCATCCGGCGGAAATTCGCATCCTCGGCCAGCACCTCATCCTCGCATTCATTCGAGGCAAGGAAACCTGCCGCATCCAGCCCCAGCGTGGCCGCCAGTTCGGTCAGCACCGCATCATCGCCAATATCGCGGCCCTGCTGGAAATAGGCCTGGAACATCGCATCGACCATGGCATTTTGCTGGCCATGCCGGTCGGCGAATTTCGCCAACCGATGCGCCTGCACCGTATTGGGCGTGCGCTTTTGCCGGTCCATCCGCAATGTGAGGCCCGAGGCAGCGCCCGAGGCCGCCACCTGCGCGTCCAATTCCTGTGAGCGGGCGAGGCTGCCGAATTTCTGCGTGCGATAGGCCGCCCGCTCCACGCCCGCGCGCGGCATGTCGGGGTTGAGCTGATAGGGGTGCCAATGGATATCGGCGGCCCAGCCCAGTTCCTCCAGCGCGGCGGCCAGATTGGCCCGGCCGATCCAGCACCAGGGGCAGATCGCGTCGGAGACGATATCGATGCGCATCGTCATCGCATTCATGGCGCATAGCCCTTGGCTGCCATGGCCATGCCGCCAAACAGGCCAAAGCCGCGCTCGCGCCAGGCATGCACCGGGTCATCGCTGGCCAGCAGCTTGAAATCGCTCACGCAGCGCGCCCATTGCAGGCTGCCCAGCACGATATAATCGGCATAATTGGGCACATCGCCGCCAATCCAGGCTTGCTTGGCCAGGATCATCCGCAGCGGTTGCAGCACCTTGCGAAAGGCCGGCAATTCCGCCTCGCGCCCGGCCTGCACCGCCTCCAGGCTCATCCCGAAGCGCGCCTCGCGGCTTTGCCGGAAATAGGCCTGATCATCCGGCCCCAGGCAGGCATGGATATCCAGCACCACCAGCCGGGCCAGGGCAGGGTGCAGCACGCCATCGGCCCATGCATTGATGAAGCGCACCGGCCCGGGCGCGCCGCCGAAGAGGCTCGGCCGGTCCGGATACTGCGCCTCCAGCCATTCGGCGATGGTCCATGAATCGCTCAGCACCGTATCGCCATCGACCAGCACCGGCACCGAGGCCTGGCCGGAAAAGGCCAGCCGCTCCTTCTCGGTGAAGCGCCAGGGCGTGCCCTCCACCTCCAGGCCCTTATGGGCCAGGGCCAGGCGCGTGCGCCAGCAAAACGGGCTGAAGCGCTGCTCCGGATCGGCCCCGGCCAGTTCGTAAAGGGTTCTCATCGCCCACACCTCTGTTGCGTCTTTCTCATTGTAGGGCCATTTCGCTGAGAGCAGGAATTGGGGCAGGGCTGGGTTATGCGCACGCAGGTTGGCATTATTGGCGCGGGGCCGGCCGGGCTGCTGCTCGCCCGCCTATTGCAGGCCCGCGGCGTGGATTGTGTCGTGCTCGAAGCGCGCGACCGCGCCTATGTCGAAGGCCGCATCCGTGCCGGGCTGCTGGAGCAGGGCAGCGTTGATACCCTCACCGAGGCGGGCGTGGCCGAGCGCCTACACCGCGAAGGCCTCGCACATGACGGGCTGGAACTGCGCTTCGAGGGTGAGAACCACCGCATCGACCTCGCCGCCATCACCGGCAAGCGGGTCACCATCTATGGCCAGCAGGAGGTGGTGAAGGACCTCATCGCCCAGCGCCTGGCCGATGGCCTGCCGCTGATCTTCGAGGCCGAGGGCGTCGCCGTGCACGACATCGCCAGCAACCGCCCCAGCATCACCTGGCGCGAGAATGGCACGGCCCGGCGGCTCGAATGCGACATCATCGCCGGCTGCGATGGCTTTCACGGCATTTGCCGCGCCGCAATCCCTGCCGCCGATCTCACAATCTTTGACCGCATCTACCCCTTCGCCTGGCTGGGCATCCTGGCCGAGGCCGCGCCGGCCAGCCATGAACTCATCTATGCCCGCCACGCCGATGGCTTCGCCCTCGCCACCATGCGCAGCGAGAGCCTGAGCCGGATGTATGTGCAATGCGCCCCCGATGAGGATTTGGCGCAATGGTCCGATGCGCGGATTTGGGACGCCTTGCACCGCCGCCTCGCCCGCACTGGCCTGCCCAGCCAGGTCAATGAAGGGCGGATCATCCAAAAGGGCGTCACCGCCATGCGCAGCTTCGTCGCCGAGCCCATGCGCTTCGGCCGCCTCTTCCTCGCCGGTGATGCCGCCCATATCGTGCCGCCCACCGGCGCCAAGGGGATGAATCTGGCCATTGCCGATGTGCGCATCCTCGCCGCCGCCCTCGCCGCATTTTTCGCCGGGCGGGGCGAGGCGCTGATGGATGATTACAGCCGGCTCTGCCTGGAGCGAATCTGGAAGGTACAGCGCTTCTCCTGGTGGATGACCCAGATGCTGCATCGCGGCGATATGAATGACGGTTTTGAGCATCGCGTGCAGGTGGCCGAGCTGCGCTACCTCTGCGGCAGTGACGCCGCCCGCGCCACCCTGGCGGAGAATTACGTCGGCCTGCCCTACGCGATGTAGCGCGGCACCCGGCTGGGATGCGCAGGCTGCTGAAAAGCGAGCGGTGCGCTAAAGTAAAATCGAGTGGATTTGTCCCTCGAGCACCCCAGCAGGAAACTTAGTTTCCTGCACCTTCGTTTGATTTATTTAATTATCATTGTTTATGTTGTATAAATATTATAAACGCAAAATATTTTTATCTTTGTAGTGAGCCTTCTTTACAAGGGCAGGCTCTAAAAATATCAAAGCTCCAGGAAAATCCTCGACATATATGTCGACCCTGCTGGGAGAGCGCGATCGGGCAAAGCCCTTTCGTTCTTTTTCTCCGCATCAGCGTTTTTCCGCCTCCTGTTAGGCAAGGCATCGCCGAACAAACATGCTATGGAATTTGTGGCGTGGCCCTCATGGTCGCCATGCGTGCTTCCGCCATGTTGGAGTGTCGATGGGCATGAATGGTGATGATCACCCCGCCACCAGGGCTGGCCTGCTGGCATTATTGGCCCGCCACCTGCCGCCGGGCCTGATGATCGCGTTGGATGGACCCCCCCCCGAAGGCCTGCTCCGTCACTTTCCTCAGGCGCGGCTCGCCACTCTGCCCGATGCCATGGATGACGGCGCGCCCGCGCCCATCGACTTGCTGCTCCACCCCGAAGACACCGCCTTGGGCGATATGCAACCGGCCCTATGGGCGCGCTTGCCGCCCGGCTGCGTCATCATCACGCCCCTGCCTGCCGCGCTGCACCGCAGCTTCGCCATCGCCGCCTCGCGCCGCTTTGGCCCCACCCGCCCGGGCCGCCTATTTGCCTGGGCGAGCTGGGCGATCCTGCTGCCGCCGGCCGGAACCGATCCTGCCTCCGATGCGATGGCGGAGGCCATGCCCGGCATGGGCGCAGCCGCACTGCCCGACGCGACGGCGAGGTTCCAGATCATCATCGACAACCTCGCCGACCGCCTGGCCCAGGGCAGCGACGTCATGCTGCATGGCGTGATCTACAATCGCGATGCCGGCATGCTGGATTTTGACCAGGCGCAGCATCACCCTTTGCGGCTGGCGGCCAGGCTGCGGCGCCATGGCCACCCCACCACCCTGGCGGAGCCGCGCGCTGTGCTTGCCTCGCCGGCGCTGCTGCCGGCGGGGGGGCGAATGCGCTTCACGCTGCGCCTGCCCACCGCCGATCTGCCACAGGGTGATTACCGGCTGTGTATCGATCTCGTCCGCGAGGGCTTGCACTGGTTCGAGGATCTGGGCCACCCGGTGCTGTCTATGGCGCTGGAGATATCCCCTGGCCTGCCATCGCAGGGCGAGGCGGTGCCCCCGGCATTGATGCGCGAACTCGCGGTGCTGGGCACCATGCTGCGCCAACCCCATTGGATCGCCGAGCCGCTCTTTGCCGAGATTCGCCGCGCCGCGCCATCGCCCCGCAAGCCTGCCCCTGCCCAGGACGAGCCGGATGAAGCGCTGCTGCAGGTGGTCAATGCGCCCATCGCCTTGGCACAGGGCTGCGCGGTGCCGATCACCCGAATGATGCTGCATCTGCGCGCCAGCCTGCGGCTGGAGGCGCGGTGGCATCTGCGCACGGCGGAGAATCGTTTCGCCTTCCTGTGCTGGTATGTGCGTGACGCACCCGGCCATGTCGCCAGCGGCGGCGTGCCGGTGCCACAGGCGATCAGCGGCTTTCTCAATGCCGATGCCTTGCCCGATTGGGCCGCGCCGCTTGGGCTTTCCCGGCTGATCTTCCATCATTGGCGCAGCGGCCACCACGCGCCGCATCTGCTCGACCCGATGATGGTACAGGCGCTGCTCTTCGCCTGGGTGACGGAGGAAATTCCGTATTACCACATGGATGCAGCCCTGGTGCCGGAAGCCGCGCTGGCGCTGCTCGAGAGCCTCGCCCCTGGTCAGCCCTCCCCTGGCATCATCTCCTGCTTTGCCAGGCTGCAACATGGCGGTAGCGCCCTGCTGCGCGAGCGCCATGACCTGACCACAGAGGAGGGCCAATTGGGCTGCGTTTTCGCGCTGCTCATCAGCCCGGCGCCGCAGATGTGGCGCCTCCGCCTATTGGGGGCGGCGGCGCTGCGCCATTTCGCCGAAAAGCTGGATGACCATCCAGAGGCGCTGACGCGAATGGAATTCCTGATGGCCGCCTGTTGCGGTGTGCTGGGCGGGGGGGCTGGCGAGGCTGAACCCATCTGGCGCTCTTCTCGCCTGCAGCATTGGTTTGCCGGGCTCGTCTGCCAGCTTCGGCCGGATTTTCGCCGCTTCTCCTCGCTCTATCGCCAAGGCCAGGGCGGGGCTGGCCCGATACCGCGCGCGCCGCGCTGCACGGTGATCGGCATGGCCGATTCCGCCACAGGGCTTGGGGTGAATCTGCGCATGACCACCCAGGCGCTGCGCCGCATCGGCATCCAGCCAGTGCTGCGTGACCTGAGCCAGGGCCTGCCGGAGGTCTCACTCCCCCCGCTGCCTGCCGCCACCGCGGAGGTGATGATGCAGCGCGATGTGGTGATCATCCACATCAATGCCGATCAGGCGCCGCAAATCCTGGCCCATCCTGCCGGTGGCGGCCGGCCGGGCAGCTATCGCATCGGCTTTTTCCTGTGGGAGATGGAGGTGCTGCCACAATCGCACCGCCTGGCGCTGGATCTGCTGGATGAGATCTGGGTGCCATCGGCCTATCTCGCCCGGGTCTATGCCGCAGCCTTCGACAAGCCAGTGATCAATATGCGCAAGGGCATCACCCTGCCAGCCACCATCCCACCCCTGCCCAGGGCGCGCTATGGCATCGAGGCTTCAGCCTTTTGCTTTCTCTGCTCCTTCGATTTCCACTCCGCGGTGGAGCGCAAGAACCCCATGGCGGCGGTGCAGGCCTTCCAATTGGCCTTTCCGCCCGGGGATGACAGTGTGCGGCTGGTCATCAAATCAACCGAATTCGTCGCCGATCATTGGGGCGACCCGCATGGGCAATGGCAGGCCCTGCAGGCAGCCTGCCTCGCGGATTCGCGCATTCATCTCATCGTCGAGGCGATGGGTTTTGATGATTACCTCGGCCTGATCGCCGGCACCGATTGCGTGGTCTCGCCGCATCGGGCGGAAGGCTTTGGCTATCTGCCCGCTTACGCCATGCTCTTGGGCAAGCCGGCCATCATCACCGATTATTCCGGCACCCAGGAATATTGTGACGAGACGACGGCCTTTCCGGTGCGCGCCACCCTCCGCCCGGTCCAACCGGTGGAGGCGTATTATCCGATGGAGGGCGCCTATTGGGCGGAGGTGGATGTGCCGCATATGGCCGAACGCATGCGCGAGGTGCTGGCCGACCCGGCCGCCGCCCAATGGCGCGCCGCCGCCGGCCGCACAAGATTGCAGCAGGAATTCAGCGAGGCCGCCCTGGCCGCCCGCTACGCCGACCGTCTTCGCGCCCTGGGCGCGATAGAGAGGGATTGGTAGCCCCCCTACCGGTGCGCCCCGGCCGGCCCATATCCACGCCATGTTGACGCATGAGCCCATGCTGCGCCTGGGCGCTTTTCTGGCCATCCTGGCCCTGCTGCTGCTGGCGGAAATGCTGGCGCCCTGGCGGGTGGCACGCCCCTTGGGCGCGCGGCGCTGGTCGCATCATTTTGGGCTTTTGATGCTGGGCGCGCTGCTGGCCCGCCTGCTGGTGCCGGCCGGGGCGATGGGGGCGGCCTTCTGGGCCCAGTCGCGCGGATTGGGGCTGCTGCCCATGCTGGATCTGCCGCTTTGGGCCGCCATGGCCGTGAGCGTCGTGTTGCTCGACCTGCTGATCTATTTCCAGCACCGCCTCTTCCACGCCGTGCCGCTGCTGTGGCGGCTGCATCGGGTGCATCACGCCGATACCGAGATGGACGCCACCACCGGGCTGCGCTTTCACCCGCTGGAATTGCTGCTCTCGGTGTTCATCAAGATGGCGGCGGTCATCGCCCTGGGGGTCCCGCCTGAGGGCGTGCTGCTCTTCGAGGTCATGCTCAACGCATCGAGCATGTTCGAACACGCCGCCATCACCCTGCCACCCAGGGCGGATGCTGCACTGCGCCGGGTGATCATCACCCCCAGCCTGCACCGCATCCATCATTCGGAGCGGTTGGAGGAAACCAACAGCAATTTCGGCTTCAACCTCAGCCTATGGGACCAGTGGTTCGGCACGCTGCGGCGGCATCATCAGGGCGCATTGCGCTTGGGGATCGGCCGCTATGGCCAAAAGCGCGACCAGCGGCTGGACCAATTGCTGCTGCAGCCGCTGCGCCGGGATTAAGGCGGGGCCTCCCCCTCAGCCAGGCCGCCAGGCCGGGGGCGGTGTGCTGCCAATTTGCCCGGTGATGCTGCCATAAGCCTCTGGCCGACGATGGGCGGCGAAGTTGAAAATAGTGCTGCGCCCCAGCGCGCACATGCCCAGATCAGCCTCAACCGTGATCAACTCATCCTGCCAACTGGTCGCCTGGGCCATGATCTCGCCCTGCGGGTTGACGATAATGGAATGGCCGAAAAGTTCGTGCCCATCCTCAGTCCCCGCCTTGGCGGTGGCAACAGCGAAGCAGGCATTCTGATAGGCGCCGGCGCGGATGGAGAGATGGCTATGCTCCACCCGCAAATGATGCGCCTCAAAGCCGCGATTATCCATGTTCAGGCTGGGCGTATTGTAGCCGAGCATGACGAGTTCCACCTGCTGCAACCCCATCACCCGCCAGGCCTCGGGCCAGCGGCGATCATTGCAGATCATCATGCCGATATTGGCCTCGGTGTCGCCCAGCGGCGCGCGGATCACCGGAAAGCCCAGATCGCCCACCTCGAAATAGCGCTTTTCCAGATGCTGGACCTTGCGGATAGGGTCGAAATCGCGGTGCCCGGGCAGGTGCACCTTGCGGTATTTCAGCACCGTCTCGCCGCTCGGATACACATAGATGGCCGTGTTGAAGTGATGCCCATCCGGCGTCTTTTCCGCATAGCCGAGATGAAAGCCGATGCCGTATTTCTTCGCCGCCTCAAACAGCGGCGCCGTGGCATTGGAGGGCATGGAGGTCTCATACCAATGCGCGGCATTGGCGATATCCTCCTCATACCAGCGCGGGAAGAAGGTGGTGAGTGCGAGTTCGGGGAAGACCACCACCTGCACGCCGCGCTGATGCGCCTTTTCCATCAGCCGCAGCATGCGGCCCACCGCCACTTCGCGCCCTTCGGCCTTCTGAATGGGGCCGAGCTGGGCTGCGGCGATGACGAGTTTTCTGTCGCTCATGCGATGGGCTCCACGCCGGCCTGTTCCACAATGCGGCCGTAATGCTGCGGCCGGCGATGAAAGCCGAAGTCAAAAATCTTACCCGGCCCCTTGCCCTGCATGCATTTTTCGAAGTCGCATTCGGCGATGATGATCTCGTCCTCCAGCGTCTTGGCCTGGGCCAAAATCATCCCGTTGGGGTCCACAATCACGCTGCCGCCAATCAGCCCCGCGCCATCCTCCACCCCCGCCTTGGCCACGGCCACGGCGAAGGTCGCGTTGAAATAGGCATTGGCCTGGGCCGAGAGAATCGAATGGAAGGTGCGGATTTCGAGATTCTCCGCATCGCCGCCATTGGGGTCATAGGCGGCGGAGTTATAGCCGAGCACCATCAGTTCCATCCCCTGCAACGCATAGCAGCGCCAGGCCTCCGGCCAGCGGCGGTCATTGCAGATCAGCATGCCCATAATGGGCGCGCCCCATTCCTGGGCGCCGCGAAACGCCTGAAAGCCGCCATCGCCATATTGGAAATAGCGCTTTTCCAGCTGCTGGTAGCGGTTGCCCGGGCGCGGCTCCACCGAGCCTGGCAAATGCACCTTGCGGTATTTGCCCAAAATAGCGCCATCCGGCCCCACGGTGATGGCGGTGTTGAAACGCTGCCCATCCTCGGTGAGTTCGGCATAGCCAAGATAAAACCCCACCGCCAATTCCCGCGCCCGGTCGAACAGCCTTTGGCAATTCGGGTTGGGCATGGCGCGCTCATACCAGGTGTCGAGTTCCTGCGTGGTCTCCATCAGCCAGCGCGGGAAGAAGGTGGTCAGCGCGAGTTCGGGGAAGACGACCATTTGCGCGCCCTGCGCTGCCGCCTGCTCCAGCAGCGCGATGAGGCGGTCAAGCGTCTGCGCGCGGTTATCCGCGCGCTGGATGGGGCCGGTCTGGGCGCCGGCGATGATGAGAGAGCGTGTCATGGCGGAAAGCTGCCCCCACGCCCCCGCGCTGGCAAGGCTCAGCCGGTCAGTTCCGCGCAGCCGCTCATGCCCAGAATTGCTCGCGATGTTGGCGCCGCACGAATTGCCCCGTGCCGGGCCGTGCCAGCACGCTCTGGCCATCCCAGATTTTCGCGCCCCGCAGATAGGTCGCCGCCACCCGTGCCCGCATCGCCCGGCCGTGATAGGGCGACCACTTGGCATCTTCCCGGTCCTGGATATCGGCCTCATCGAAGACAAAATCGCCGCGCTCCAGCACGCAGAGATCAGCGTCAAAGCCGAGTCGGATTGCGCCCTTTTTCGGGTAGAGCCCATGGAACTTCGCCGGCCGCTCGGCGCAGAGCGAGGCCATCAGGCTCAGCGGCAGCCCCCGTTCCAGCAGCAGCGTGGCCATCAGCGGTGCAAAGCTCTGCATGCCGGTCAGCCCCGCGCCACAGGCGAAAATATCGCCATTATAGACCTTCTTGGAGCGGCCCCAGGGCGCGTGATCGGTGCTGACATAGCCAATCTTGCCAGCGGCCAGCACGCCCCACATCCGCTCCACCTCCTCCGCCGTGCGGAAGGGCGGGTTGCATTTGCCGAAGCCGGCGAGGCGCACCAGGTCCTCCTCGGTCATGCAAAGATACTGGATGCAGACCTCGCCCGAGGTCTTGGCACCCTGGTTGCGGAACATCTCGGCCAAATCCAGGCCGCGCGCCAGCGAGGAATGGGCGATATGCACATGCGCCCCCGTCTCCATCGCCATCTCGAAGATGGCGAGGTCCGCCATGGTCTCACACAGCGGCGGGCGGGTACGGGCATGCATGATCGGGTCGGTCCGCCCCGTGGCGATCGCCGCCGCAATGGCGCCCTCCACAATCTCCTGATCCTCATTATGGATGCCCACCATCAGCCCGGTCTGGGCAATCCGGCGGAAGGCCTCGACCATGGTGGTATTGTCGATGCGCGGGAATCGCGTGGCGTCATATTCATAGGTCGAGAGCTTGAAGGAACAGGCCCCGGCCTCGGCCAGGCCGGCAATGGCATCAAGGCCATTATGCTTGGTGATGGTGCCATAGAGCGCCATATCCACATGGCTGGTGCGGTTCACCCATTCCACCTTCTCGCGGAAAATCGCCGCATCGGTGGTGGCGCGCGGCACGTCATAGGGCATGTCAACGCAGGTGGTGACACCGCCGGCAGCGGCCGACATTGAGGCGCCCTCAATGCCAGGAAAACCCACGGCACTGCCGGTATGCATATGCCCATCCACCAGCCCGGGCAGGATGAGCATGCCGCTATGGTCCAGAATTTCGGCCGCTGGCGGCAGCGCGCCCTGGCCGATGGCGGCGATCACCTCGCCGCGGATGGCGACATAGCCGCGCTCCATCACGCCCTCGGGCAGAACCACATCACCCTTGATCACTCGGTCGAACTGCATAATGCCCTCATCTTGTTGGTCTGTAGATCAGCCGCTACAGCAATGCGCAGTCAGGCATGAGGAAACACGCGATGCAATTGCACGAGGTCAAGGTTCATCCCTCCAAGGCGCTGCTCAAGCGCGAAGACCAGCTGGCCTGGAAGATGGCCGGTGTCGCCACCGATAAGGTCGCCGTCCAGAAGGACGTGGCCGAGATGATCATCAACCGGGTGATCGACAATGCCGCCGTGGCCATCGCCTCGGTCAATCGCCGCCCCGTGGTCTCCGCCCGCGGCATGGCGCTCGGCCACACCAAGAAGGGCAGCGGCGCCACCGTCTTTGGCATGCCCAGCACGGCCACCGTCAGCCCCGAATGGGCGGCCTGGGCCAATGGCACGGCGGTGCGCGAGCTGGATATGCACGACACCTTCCTCGCCGCCGATTACTCCCACCCCGGCGACAATATCCCCCCCATCCTCGCCGTGGCGCAGGCCATGGGCCGCTCCGGCCGCGATTTCCTGCGCGGCGCGGCGACGGGCTATGAGCTGCACATCAACCTCGTGCGGGCGATCTGCCTGCATGAGCATCGCGTGGACCATATCGCCCATCTCTGCCCCGCCTCGGCGGCCGGCATTGGCACGCTGCTCGGCCTCAAGCAGGAGGTGGTGTTCCAATCCATCCAGCAGGCGCTGCACACCTCCATCTCCTTCCGCCAGAGCCGCAAGGGCGAGATCAGCTCCTGGAAGGCCTATGCCCCCGCCCATGCCGGCAAGCTGGCCATTGAGGCGGTGGACCGCTGTATGCGCGGGGAAGGTGCACCTTCGCCGATCTATGAGGGTGAGGACAGCGTCATCGCCTGGGTTCTGGCCGGCCGCACCCAGGCCGACAGCAAGGGGCGCAAGACGGTCTATGACCCCGTCTATTACCACGTGCCGCTGCCCGCCGCCGGTGAGGCCAAGCGCGCCATCCTGGACAGCTACACCAAGGAGCATTCGGCGGAGTATCAGAGCCAGGCGCTGATCGACCTCGCCTTCCGCATGCGCGGATCGATCACCGATTTCGAAGCGATCGAGAAGATCACCATCCACACCAGCCATCACACCCATTACGTGATCGGCACCGGTGCCAATGACCCGCAGAAGATGGACCCCAAGGCCAGCCGCGAAACGCTCGACCATTCCATCATGTATATTTTCGCCGTCGCCCTGCAGGATGGCTCCTGGCACCATGTGGACAGCTACGAGCCCAAGCGCGCCGGCCGCAAGGACACGGTCGCCCTTTGGCACAAGATCGAAACCCGCGAGGCGCCGGAATGGACCGAGCGCTATCACTCGAAGGATCCCGATACCCTGGCCTTCGGCGGCCGGGTTGAGATCCTGTTCAAGGATGGCTCGACGCTGGTCGATGAACTGGGCGTGGCCAATGCCCATCCGCGCGGCGCCCGCCCCTTTGCCCGCGAGCAATACATCCACAAGTTCCGCAGCATGACCGATGGCATCATCACCGCGCGGGAGGCCAATCGCTTCCTCGAGGCGGTGCAGAACCTGGCAAAGCTGCCAGCGGGCGAATTGGGTCAGCTCAATATCGCCCTGCCCAAGGGGACGCTGCTGGAGGCGAAGCCGGGGATATTCTAAACCCCGATCATGGCCAGCCCCACCCGGCCGACAAGGCCATAGGGGTTGGCCATGGTCTCGATGATTTCGAAGTGATTATAGCCCTCGCCGCGTATGGCCTGAACCGGCTTGCCGGCGGCGGCCACATCCCTGGCAAAATCCCGCGCCATGCGCTGGAATTCCGGTGTCTCCAGGCTGCCATGCATCACCATCACCGGCGCATGCAGCCGGGCGATATGGCGCTGGGGTGAGAGCGCCTCCTCCATCGCATCGGTGAAATTCACATAGCGGCTGCGGGCCGAGAGCCGCGCGCCACGCAGATCATACAGCCCGCTCACCAGCAACCCGCCCTTGAGCACATCTGCGGCCAGGCCCCAGCCGGACCAATCCGTCGTCAAGGCAACTGCTGCCATATGCGCCCCCGAGGAGTGGCCGGCGATAAAAATCCGCCCAGGGTCGCCACCAAAACCCGCAGCATTGCGCGCAACCCAGGCCACAGCCTGGCAGATCTGCTGCGCGATGGGCAGCAGGTCTCCGCCCATATCCTGCACGGCGGCGAAATCGGGCACCACAAAATGCACCCCCGCACGCAGCATGCATTCGGCCGGGAAGGCATAATCGCGCGCAAGCCCGCCACGCCATGCCCCGCCATGGATGAAGATCAGCACAGGCGCCGGCGCGGCGGCGCTGGTGCGGTGGATGTCCAATTGTTCGATGGCAGCACTGCCATAGGCCTCGCGCTGCGGTGCCCCCATGGCTGCGCGCGCCAGGGCACTGTTGGAGGCATAGCGGCCCAGCACCTGGTCACGATTGGGCGCATAGGCGCCCTGGTCATAGGCGGCATCGAGGGCTGCCTGGTCCATATCGCGCCAGACCAGCGGCCCACGGGCCGGGGCCTGCTGCGCGCTGGCCTCGGCTGCCGGCAAGGGTGGGGTGGCGGCCGATGCGGCGCGGCGTGGGATGGCGGAGTGCATCATCGGCTCCCTGTTCGGCGCCAGGATGGCGGCGGCAGCACCGCGCTGCAACGCCCCGCGCGGCATGGGATTCGCGGTGAAGCCCGTGGCGCAATTGCGCGGGCCAAACACAGGCGTAGAGTGCGCCGCACAATCAACGCATCGAGGAATGCCATGAGCGAAGCCGTCGAAGTCCGCAAAGGCCTGGTGGGGGTCTATGCGGATGATTCATCCGTCTCGAAGGTGATGCCCGAGACCAATAGCCTCACCTATCGCGGCTATGCCGTGCAGGATCTGTGTGAGCTCTCCAATTTCGAGGAGGTGGCCTATCTGCTCTGGCATGGCGAATTGCCCAATGCCGCGCAATTGGCCGCCTTCCAGGCCGAGGAGCGGGCCAATCGTGCGCTGAGCCCGGCCACGCTGCGGGTGCTGCGCGAATTTCCCCGCAATGCCCACCCGATGGACATGATCCGCACCGCCATCTCCTTCATGGGCATGGAGGACCCTGAGGTGGCCGATGTGTCGGACGCGGCGCAGCGGCGCAAGGCCATGCGCATTCTGGCCAAGGCGCCGAGCGCGGTTGCCGCCGCCAACCGCCTGAGCAAGGGGCTCGAGCCCATTGCCCCCGATGCCGCGCTGCCCTTCTGCGAGAATTTCTTCAACATGGTCTTCGGCAGCGTGCCGAAACCCGAGGTCATCAAGGCTTTCGACGTCTCGATGATTCTCTATGCCGAGCACACTTTCAACGCATCGACCTTCGCCGCCCGCGTGGTCACCTCCACCATGGCCGATATGCATGGCGCGATCGTGGGCGGTATCGCCGCACTCAAGGGCCCGCTGCATGGCGGCGCCAATGAGGCGGTGATGCACATGCTCAGCGAAATCCCATCCCCCGATGTGGCCGAGGCCTGGCTGCGGCAGCGCTTCGACCACAAGGCGCTGGTGATGGGCTTTGGCCATCGCGTCTATAAGAGCGGCGATAGCCGCGTGCCGACGATGAAAAAATACGCCGAGATCATGGCCGAAGTGGTGGGCGACCGCCGCTGGATGAACACCTCTGCCGTGCTGGCGCGGGTGATGCTGGCCGAGAAGAACATCCATCCCAATCTCGATTTCCCCGCCGGCCCCGCCTATTTCCTGATGGGCTTCGACATCGCGATGTTCACGCCGATTTTCGTCTGCAGCCGCATCACCGGATGGGCCGCGCATGTGCTCGAACAAGGTGCGGATAACCGGCTGATCCGGCCGCTATCGCACTATACCGGGCGTGAGCAACGCAGCGTTGTGCCGATGAGCGCGCGCTGAATTGCAGCCCTGAGGTCACGCGTTGTGATGCGCGCGTGACCGCGGGCTTAGCAAAAATACTACCAACTTGTTCGAAAGTGTTTGACAGGCGCGCGGCGCATTCAGATAGCGTCGATTCATTCGCGCAGTTGACGCGCGATTCGCGCGAATGCGGATCGGGTTTCACGTCAGCGGCGCGCGATGGAAAAGGGAAAAGCTGAGCCATGTCGGGCGCGATGACGACACTCTCCCGTCAGCATCGGAGGTGCCATTCGGCAGCGGAATTACAAGCCGCGAATGCCGCCATGCGCCATGCTCGTATAGCCTATGCGGTTATCCCTGGCCCGGCTTGGGGCTGCCCCATCGCCTGCGCGAATGTCGCGCTGAACGCGCTGGACGGTTTCCACATGCCAATCCACGGCCTCGCTGCGAGGCTGCCGTGACACACCCGACTGACCAGATGATTTCATCCAAGGAGACATCACACGTGACCGACGAAACCCAGACCACAGCGCGCGCCCAAGCCATGGCCGTTGCAGCACCCAAGCGCGCCGCCAAGCCCGCCACCGCGCGCAGCCGTGCCGCCGCCAAGAGCCCTGCCGCCAAGGCTGCGCCGGCCAAACCCGCCGCGCCGAAGAAGGCCGCTGCCAAGGCTGCGCCCGCCGAGGCCGCACCCGCCAAACCCGCTGCGCCGAAGAAGGCTGCCGCCAAGGCTGCGCCCGCCAAAGCCGCCGCGCCGGCGAAGGCTGCTGCCAAGGCTGCGCCCGCCAAAGCTGCCGCGCCGAAGAAGGCCGCCGCCAAACCCGCACCCGCCGAGGCCGCTGCGCCAAAGAAGGCCGCTGCCAAGGCTGCGCCTGCCAAACCCGCCGCGCCGAAGAAGGCCGCCGCCAAAGCTGCGCCCGCCAAGGCTGCGCCGGTAAAGGCGGCACCCGCTGCCAAGAAGCCCGCCGCCAAGGCTGCCGCCGCGGCGAAGAAGGCTCCGGCCAAGGCCGCAGCGCCCGCCCCGGCCAAGAAGGCCGCGCCGAAGAAGGCCGTAGCCAAGCCCGCCGCGGCAGCACCCGCCGCCGCAGCGGCTGCGCCCGCAGCACCCGCCGCCAAGAAGAAGGCCGCCCCCAAGGCGGCAAAGACAACCGCCTCCTCCGGCGGCAGCAGCGCGGGCTGATACCACCAACCTCGCTCATTCTGAGAAGGCGCCGCCCTGCAAGGGGCGGCGCCTTTTTCGTTCAGAGCCTGTTTCTTTCGCCATGGCGCACTGCACAGGCCCTAAGCCTTTGCTTGTCCGGCATCTTTATCCGCTCAAACGATTCCGTTTGAACGGATGATGCTCTAACGCGACAGTGGTGCGCCGCCCAGCCAGGCCCGGCCATCGGCATAAAGCTGCTCCACCTCAGGCCCCTTCAGGCCGGGCATGTCGCGCTTCACCGCATAGCCGATGGAGGTCTGCAAATAGGCGAGGTGACGATAGCCTTCAGGAAATTGCACCAGCAGCGCTCCATCGAGCGAGAGCTTCGCATCGGGTGCCAGAGGGTCCATCCGGTCCTTCTCGTAGATGGGTTGCCGCAGCAATACCTTCCACGCGCCCTCATGGCGCTCGACAAAGTCGTAAAACCGGCCGGTGCAGACCACATCGACCATCACGCCATGCACTTCCGCGCGCTGGCTGATCGTCATCTTGGTCTGCGAGATCGCCCGCTCTCCAACGATTTCGCTGCTATGGCCGCCCAGAAAATGCAGGATGGAAACACCGCGGTTCCAGCCAGCGATCGAAGCCTCGATGAACTCCGCCGCCGTGCCCTGTTTCCAGGTCGCCATCATCCGCCCCTGAGGGTGCCAGCAGGTGGCAAAGCGCGCCCAGTCACCCGCGTCACGCCACACCGCCCAATTCTCGATGAGTTGGCGGATTGCCAGCGCGTCGCTCACAGCGCGGTATTCCATGTGCCGCGGAACAGCATGGTCTCCGCCGGGCGGCGGCCGCGCGCGGCCGCCTCACGCTCGGCGAGCTTTTCCGGCAGCATGCTGGCGGGCCCAGGGAAGCCCAGGGTGAAGGCCGTCACCGGCGCGTGGCCGGCGGGAATGGCCAGCGCCGCGCGCGCCGCAGCACCATCAAAACCGGCCATGCCATGCATCTGCATGCCCCGGGCCGAGGCCTCGATGGCCATATTGGCGGTGGCGGCCCCCACATCATGCCAGGCGTGCTTATTGGCCTCGCCATTATGGGCGAAGTTTTCCCGGGCGATGGAGTAGAGCAGCACCGGCGCAGCCGCGGCCCAGGCCTGGTTGAAGGGCATCAGCGTGGCCAGCATGGCGGCATGCTCGGCCGTGCCATGGCGGGCGACAATGAAGACCCAGGGCTGGTCATTAAAGCAGGAGGAGGCCCAGCGGCCGGCCTCCAGCACCGCCAGCAGCGCCTCGTCGGAGACGGCGGTATCGGCATAGGCGCGCGGCGACCAGCGCTGGGCAATGGCGGGCAGCAGGCTATGGCTGGTGGGGGCGGGGCGGGGTTGGGTCATCGCGGGCTCCTGTGGATGCCAGCCCCGCGTGCCAGCGCCCCCGCGCCGCGTCAACCGAAAGTGGTCAACAGATCATCCACCTGGGCTGGGGTCAGCGCCCGCGCATCCTGGCCGCGCAGCAGCAGCGCCAGCCTGGCCGCCTCCTCCAACTCCTCGGCAGCGGCCACGGCATCGCTCAGCGTGGCCCCACTCACCACCGGGCCGTGATTGGCCAACAGCACCGCGCGCGCGGTCTTGGCGGCCTGATGAATGCCATCCTCCATCGCCGGGTCCCCCGGGCGGTGATAGGGCAGCACGGGCAGGCTGCGCCCCACCCGCATAACGAAATAGGGCGTGAGCGGGGGTATGGGCGCGCTCTCCCCCACCGCGGCGAGGCATGCGATGGCCGTGGCATGGGTGGAATGCAAATGCACCACCGCCCCCGCCTGCGGCCGCGCCGTCAACACGGCGCGATGCATGAACACCTCCTTCGAGGGTTTTTGCCCGCCAATATGGTTCCAGCCCAGATCCAGCTTGCTGATACCGGCCGCATCAAGCCGCCCCAGCGAGGAATTGGTCGGCGTGATCAAATAGCCATCCGCCAGCCGCACGGAGATATTGCCGGCACTGCCCACCGAAAACCCACGGGCAAACAGGCTGGCGCCCAATTCCACCAGCAAGGCGCGGGTGGCGGCCTCATCCATGGTTGAAGGCCTTCACGAAGAAATCCCGCGCGCCAAAATTGCCGCTCTTCAGGGCCAGATGCAGCGAGGGCCCTTGGCCCTCGGCATAGGTCCAGGGCACGCCGGGGTCGATCTCCTCGCCAATCCGCAGCGAGCGCAGCCCCAGGCGCTGCACCACCGCACCCGAGGTCTCGCCACCCGCCACAAGAAGCCGGCGCACACCGCGCGCCACCAGCGCCTCCGCCACCAGGGCCAGCGCCTCCTCCACCAGGGCGCCGGCCGCATCACGGCCCAGCTTCTGCTGCAGGGCCGCCACCTTCTCAGGCGGCGCGGAGGCAGCGATCAGGATGGGCTCGGCGCCAATCCGCCCCTCCATCCAGGCGATGGCCTGGGCGGCGAGGGCAGCGGCATCGGGCGTGGCCAGCGCGTCCAGCTCCAGGCTGGGCATGTGTTCGCGCGCAAGGCCGATCTGCCCCAGCGTGGCGCGCGAGCAACTGCCCGCCAGCACCGCGGCAAAACCGCCATGCGGCGGCAGGGTGGCGGCATCCTCGCGCAGCGGCAGCAGCCCGGCGCGGCGGAAATTCTCCGGCAGCCCCATCGCCACGCCCGAGCCGCCGGTGATCAGCGGATGCAGCGCCGCTGCCTCGCCGATATCGAGCAAATGCTGGTCGGTGATGGCATCGATGATGGCGTAGTGCTTGCCCCATTCCCGCAGCTTGCCCATTTCGCTGCGAATGGCGCCGGCCCCGCGATCGACGGTGGCAAAGGGCACCAGCCCCACGCCATGGCGCGTCTGCCCCGCCAGCACGCGGACCAGATTGGCGTCGGTCATCGGCGTGAGGGGGTGGTTCTCCATCCCGCTCTCATTGAGCAGCGCACCGCCGACAAAGAGATGGCCCTGATAAATCGTCCGCCCATTGGTGGGGAAGGCCGGGCAGGCGAGCGCGAAACCAGCATCGAGCCGCTTCATCAGCGCATCCGCCACCGGCCCGATATTGCCGGCCGGCGTGCTGTCAAAGGTGGAGCAGTATTTCCAGAAGATCTGCCGCGCCCCAGCCGCCAGCAGGCTGTCACAGGCGGCGAGCGACCAGGCGATGGCATCCTCCACCGGGGCGGTGCGCGACTTCAGCGCCACCACCACGGCATCGGCTTCGGGCAAGGGCCCCTCGGGCACCCCAATCACCTGCACGGTGCGCATGCCCGCGCGCACCAGCGTGGCGGCGAGATCGGTGGCGCCGGTGAAATCGTCGGCGATGCAGCCCAGCAGCATGATGTTATCTCCCTGAGCCCCGATTATGCCCCATTGCCGCGGTGCGATCATCCGGGGGGCTCGGCAAAAACCCCAATCCGCCGTGGCTCAGCCCAAAAACGGCATCAGCGCCATCAGCAGGCCGATCAGGATGGGCTGATGCAGCAGATAAATCGCCAGGCTATGCCGGCCCGCCCAGGCCAGGGCCGGCCCAGGCTGGTCACGCGCCTGCCAGTGCCAAAGGCGCCCAGCCGCCCCGCCCAGCAGCCACCGCCCGGCCAGCATCCCCAGCAGCACAAGGCCAAACCAGGGGAAGAGCGGGATATAATCAGCGCTGGGTGCCACTTTGGTGGCCAGGCCCAGAAACAGCCAGCCCTTGGCGTTGAAGGCCGCATCGCGCAAAACCCCGCCGCCCAACAGCATGAAGCCCGCCAGCACCGCCAAGGCCCAATCAGGCGCGCGCAGCAGCGGCAGCGCCAGCAGCCCCGCCAAGGCCATGCAATGCAAAATGCCAAAAATGATCACGCCCTGAGGCTCAAACCACCAACTGGCCAAGCTCACCAGTGCGGCGGCAGCGCCGATCCGCCCGACCCGCGCCAGATAGGGCCCGATCCGCAGCCCCTCCCGCGTGGCCAGGCTGAGGCTCACACCCGACAGCAGCAAAAAACTGCCCGCCACCAACCGGGCCAGCAGCATCCAGCCCGGCTCCGCCGCCACCGCCACCGCAATCAGCCCAAAGGCGCTGAGGTCCCAGGCGATATGGAACACGGCCATGCCGCACAGCGCCACGCCGCGCGCGACATCAAGGGCGGGCAGGCGGGCGGGTTTCAAACCGCGGGCGTTGCGAAGAACTTGTTCTTCAGCGCCTTCTGGTTCTCATAAATCGAGCCCTGCAAATCCGCCGGCGGCAGCGGCAGGCGCACCGGCACATCGGCCAGGCGTGGCGCCAGGCTGGGCTGGCCTGCCACCATCAGCCGGTCATAGGCCTCGATACCACCGGGGAAGCCCAGCAGCGGCCAGGCATCGGCGGCGCGGAACTGCATCAGAAAGAAGCGCCGCTCGCGGTTGGAGGTATTGGGCGCCGAAGCATGCGCCGCGCGCACATGATGGATGGAGATCGAACCCGCCCGCCCGGTCAATGGTATCGCCGCGCCATAATCCAATTCGCCCTTGGTGGGGTCCATCGCGCCACAGAACCGGCCCTCGAAGTGATGATCATACACCGGGCCGCGATGGCTGCCCGGCACGATCAAGAGCGGGCCATTGGAGAGTTCCATATCATCCATCATCACCCCCACGGCGGCGAGATCATCATTGGTATGGGGGTAGAAGGCCCAATCCTGATGCCATTCCACCGCGGCGCCGAAGCCGGCCGATTTCATGTTCAGCTTTGAGGTGTCAAAGCGGATATCCGGTCCCCAGAGCGATGTCAGGCAGGCGATGATCGCCGGGTTGCGCATCAGCCGCGCATAGGCGCCATGATGCAGATGCGGCGCCTTGATCCGCCGCACCCGGGGCTGGCCGGGGCTGTGGCTATCCTCGAGGTCATAGATGTTATCATGCGTGGTCAGTTGGGCGGAGCGGGCGACGAAGCCATCCGTCACCTCCCGCAGCTCGGCCAGTTCAGCCGGGTTCAGCACATCGGGCACGACGATGGCACCGACGCGGTTATATTCCTCGATCTGGGCTGCGGTCAGCATGGCTCAACTCCTCCTGAGATGGCGCTGCGCCGCGCGCACCGCCTGACGCATTGAATCCTGCGCCGAAGTTTGGCCGGTGGCCACCCGGGCGAACATATCCACCAGCACCCAATTCGCTGCCTCGGCGCCCCTGACCGCGGCAAGGCTGCCGCGGCGGTTCAGGCTGTCCATGGCGCAGTCCACGGCCCGTTCGACTGCAAGGCTAAGCCCCGCCCGCTGGCGGGGGCAACGCCCCATCACGCCCGGCTGACGGCCTCTGCCAGTGCCCGGCCCACATCCACCGTGCCGGCATTGCCGCCCATATCGCGCGTGCGCGGGCCACCCTCGGCCAGATGCACCTCGATGCAGCGCACGATGGCATCGGCCGCCTCCTTCTCGCCCAGATGCTCGAGCATCATGGCACCCGACCAGATCTGGCCGATGGGGTTGCAGATCCATTTGCCCGCAATATCCGGCGCCGAGCCATGCACCGGCTCGAACATGGAGGGAAAGAGCTTCTCCGGGTTGATATTGGCCGAGGGCGCAATGCCAATGGAGCCCGCCACTGCCGGCCCCAGATCAGACAAAATATCACCGAACAGGTTGGAGCCCACCACCACATCGAACCAATCCGGATGCTGCACGAAATGCGCGCAGAGGATGTCGATATGGAACTGGTCGGTGGTAACCCCCGGATAGCTCTTCGCCATCTCGGCAAAACGCTCATCCCAATAGGGCATGGTGAAGGTGATGCCGTTGGATTTGGTCGCCGAGGTCAGCTTCTTGCGCGGCCGGGTCATCGCCAGTTCGAAGGCGAATTTGATGATCCTATCCGTGCCCACCCGGGTGAGGATGGATTGCTGCGAGACAAATTCGCGCTCCGTGCCGGGGAACATCCGGCCACCGACGGAGGAGTATTCGCCCTCGGTATTCTCGCGCACCACATAGAAGTCGATATCAGCCGGGGTGCGGCCGGCCAGCGGCGTGCGGGCGCCGGGCATCAGCTTGCAGGGGCGCAGATTCACATATTGGTCGAAGCCGCGGCGGATGGGGATGAGCAGCCCCCAGAGCGAGACATGGTCCGGCACGCCCGGCCAACCCACGGCGCCCAGGAACACGCTGTCGGATTTCGCCAGCTGGTCCAGCCCGTCATCGGGCATCATCTTGCCGGTCTGGGCATAGGTCTCGCAGGACCAATCGTAATGGGTCAGCTCCAGATCAAAGCCGAAGCGGCGGGCGGCGGCATCGAGCACGCGCAGCCCCTCGGGCGTGGTTTCCTTGCCGATACCATCGCCTGGGATGACGGCGATGTGGTGCTTGCGGGTCATGGCGCTTCCTCCTGAATGATTCCCGGTTACGCCGGGTGCCGCCTTCCGGCAAGCCGCTGCACCACCAGCAGCGCTGGCAATATCAGCGCAATGAGCATCACCGCGAGCGCTGGGCGCGGCGCCAGATCGAGGTTGAAATTCGCCATGAAGATCCGCCCGGCGGGCAGCTTCGTGGCATTGGCATACCACAGATATTCCAGCCCCGCCGTGGCGAAGCCCACCAGTAGCGCTGCCCCCGCCAGCAGCCAAACCCCCAGCGCCAGCGGCTTGGGCAGCAGCCGCCAAACCACCAGCCAGAGCAGCAGCCCCGCCATTACCAGCGGCTCGGAGGCATTGCTCTTGGCCTGGATCATCGCATGCAGCACCGCCAGCACGGCGAGCGGAAAGACAATGCGATGCAGCCGCTTCCAGCCCCGGCCGAGATAGCGCACCCAGCCATCGGTTGAGGTCAGCCCCAGCAGCAGCAGCCCCAGCACCGCCACGAAGCCGATGGTCAGATAAAACCGCCGGCTGATCTCCTCGACGATCTTGCCCAGCATACCATCCTGATCGACCACATACAGCGCCACATGCAGCCCCACCCAGCCCAACGCGCCCAAGCCCAGCATGCGCCGCAGTTGAAAAAGCCGCGGCCATTCCAGCACCCGCCCCATGGGCGTGATGGCCAGGCTGATCAGCAGAAAGCGCAGCGCCCAGCGGCCGGTGAAATCGGTGATCTCCTCCAGATCGCCCAATTCATCATGCAGCCAGTCCCATATCGGCCAGAGCATGGGCAGCAGCATGGCCGCCAAGGCGGCGATGCGCAGTCGGCTCAGCCGGCCGCGCCCATCCCGCCAGGGAATAAAAAATCCACGATCGGGCAAGACTGAGTTGAGCGGCATGCCCAGCACTTCAGGCCCAGCCGCGGCGCAGGATTTCCCCCGCGACCCGCCCGGTTTCATCCAGCGCAGCACGCGGGGGCGGCGCCGCCCCGCCGAGTGGCGCTGCCAGCCCCGCAGCAATCAGCCCCCCCGCCAGGGCGCGATGGCGCGGCCCCACCCCCTCAAGGCCGGCGATGAAGAGCGGGCTCGTGGTCATCAGCGCCTCCGAGAGCATCGAAATCGAATCCGCCGTCACCACCAACCTATCAGCCAGCGCCAGAATGGCGGTGTAGGGGTTGGGGCCGGCGGCACCCCAGCGATACAGATGGTGCGGCATGGGCGCCAATGCATCCGCCAGCGCGACCGAAGCCGCATCGCCGGTGCGGCGCGAGGTGGTGGCAATCACGCTGCCACCCAGCCCTGCCACCATGGCGCCAATCGCCGCAGCCTGCTCCGGGTGCATGCCCATGCCCCGCACCGGCCCGCCCAGCAGCAGCCCGGTGATGGGGCGCGGCAGCCGGGCGAGCTCCGCAAACCCCGCCGCCGCGCCCGCCATCGCCGCCGGGGTAAGGCGATGCGCCGCCCCCTGGATGAGCATGATGTTGTCGGCCGCGCTCGGCCGGTCATGCCGGCCGATCACCAACAGGTCGAAATCCGCCGCCCCCAGGCCCGGGCGCATGGCATGCACATTGCGCGCGCCTCGCGCCCGCAGCCAGCGCGACACCGGCGCCGCCCGCCGCCCCGCCGAGATCACCAGCGCCGGCCAGGGTGGCTGAAAGGCCGAGCGATCAGCCAGCCCCGCCAGGCTCGGCCAAGGCCAGGGCAGCCCCGCCCAACGCCCGAAGCGCAGCGGCACGCGGCGAAACGGCCGTTCCAGCCGCTCGGCAATGCCCAGCGCCTGCGCCGCCGTGCCGGCCCGTGGGTCTTCCAGCACCCAGATCATGGACGCGCCAGAGCCCGCGCGTTAATCCTGCTCCAGCACGGAGACCATTTGATGACCACGCAACACGCCTCTGACTGGGACCGCGACGCAGCCTTGACCACGGCGCGCATCCTGCTGGAAATCAAGGCGGTCAATTTCCGCCCTGAGGAACCCTACACCTTCACCGCTGGCTGGAAGAGCCCGGTCTATATCGATTGCCGCAAGATCATCTATTACCCCCGGGCGCGCGCCCGGATTTGTGACCTCGGCGCCGAGAAGATCGGCCGCCATGTCGGCTATGAGACCATCGAATGCGTGGCCGGCGGCGAGACCGCGGGCATACCCTTCGCCGCCTGGATGGCGGATAGAATGATGGCGCCCATGGCCTATGTCCGCAAAAAGCCCAAAGGCTTTGGCCGCAACGCGCAGATCGAGGGCGATGTGCCGGTCGGCAAGCAGACCTTGCTGGTCGAGGACCTCACCACCGATGGTGGCAGCAAGATCCAATTCGCCAATGCGCTGCGCGAGGCCGGGGCGATTTGCGACCACACTTTTGTGGTGTTCTTCTACGGCGTCTTCCCCGGCAGCTTCGAGGATATGAAGGGCATGGGGCTGCAACTGCATCACCTCTGCACCTGGTGGGATGTGCTCGAGGTCTGCAAGGAGCGGCCGTATTTCGAGGAGAGCGCGCTCAAGGAAGTGCGCAAATTCCTGGAAAACCCGGTGGCATGGAGTGCGGCGCGCGGCGGCGTGGCAAGCCGGGAAGAGGCGCGGGCCTATAAGGCAGCCAAGGGCTGATGCGCGCCCTCGTCGCGGCGCTGCTGGCCCTGGGCTTTGCCGCCGCGGCGCAACCGCGTGATGTGCTCACCATCGGCATCACCCAATACCCCTCCACGCTGCATCCCAATATCGAGAATATGGCGGCCAAGTCCTATGTGCTGGGCTTCACCCGCCGGCCGATGAATGCCCGCGATGCCGATTGGGCCTTGGTCTGCCTGCTGTGTGAGACGCTGCCCAGCCTTGAGAATGGCCAGGCCGCGCGCGAGACCACGCCCGATGGCCGGCCGGGCATTCGCGTCACGCTGCGCCTGCGCGAAGGGCTGCGCTGGGGCGACAATACCCCCATCACGGCAGATGATCTGCGCTTCGCCTGGGAGGCAGGGCGGGACCCTGCCACCGGGTTCGGCCCCGCCGAATTCTATCGCAGCGCCTATGAGCTGATCGTGGTGGACCCGCGCACCGTTACGCTGCGCTTTGACCGGCTGACCTTTGATTTCGCCGCGATGGGCGATTTCCAGCCACTGCCCGCGCATATCGAGCGGCCGATCTGGCAGGCCGACCCGCGCGCCTATCGCACCCGCACGCAATACGACACCAACCCGGCCAATCCAGGCCTGTGGTCGGGGCCCTATCGTGTGGCCTCGGTGCAGCCCGGCTCGGGGGTGAATCTGGAGCGCAACCCGGGCTGGAATGGCGCCACGCCCGCCTTCCGCAGCATTCGCATCCGCACGGTGGAAAACACCACGGCGCTGGAGGCGCAACTGCTTTCGGGCCAGCTCGATATGATCGCGGGGGAGTTGGGTTTGCCGGTGGAACAGGCCGCCGCCCTGCAGCGGCGCGCCCCCAGCCGCTTTCGCTTCGAATTCCGACCCGGGCTGATCTACGAGCATATCGATACCAATCTCGACAATCCGATCCTGGCCGATCGCCGGCTGCGCCAGGCCTTGCTTTTGGCGCTGGATCGCCCGCGCATCGTGGCCCAGCTCTTCGAGGGGCGGCAGACGGTGGCGCATGGGCTGGTGAACCCGCTGGACGCGATGGCGGACCCCGATATCCGGCAATATCCCTATGACCCCGCCCGGGCGGTGGCGCTGCTGGAGGAGGCGGGCTGGCGGCTGGCGCCCGATGGCATCCGCCGCAACGCGGCGGGCGAGCGGCTCTCGCTCGAACTCATGACCACCGCTGGCAACCGCTCCCGCGAGCAGGTGCAGCAGGTGCTGGCGGCGATGTGGCGCGCGGTGGGGGTTGAGGCTCGGATTCGAAACGAACCACCACGGGTGTTCTTTGCTGAGACCCTGTCGCGCCGGCGGCATCAGGCGCTCGCCATGTTTGCCTGGATTTCCTCGCCGGAGAATGTGCCGCGCGCCTCGCTGCATAGCGATGAAATCCCCCGCGCCGAGCGCAATTTCTCTGGGCAAAACTATCCAGGTTTCCGCCATGCCGAGATGAATGCGCTGCTGGAAGCCCTGCCCATCGAACTCGACCCGGCCGCAAGGCGGCCGCTGTGGAACCGGCTGCAGGCGATTTATGCCGAGGAACTGCCCTCGCTGCCGCTGTGGTTCCGTCAGGATGCCCATATCTGGCCGGCCTGGCTGGAGGGGGTGCGGCCCACCGGGCATCTTAGCCCTTCCAGCCTCTGGGTGGAGCAGTGGCGGGTGCGATGAGGCTTTCCGCCCGGTTGGTGCAGATATTGGTCACAGCGGCGGCATTGTCCTTCGTGTTCTATATGCTGCTGGGCCTGATGCCGGGCGACCCGATTGACCTTGCCATCATGGCCGACCCACGGCTGACGGCGGAGGATGCGGCCAGGCTGCGGGCCTTGCATGGGCTCGACCAACCCTTGCTCGGCCGATACCTCGCCTGGGCCGCGGCGGTGCTGCGGGGGGATTTTGGTTTCTCCCGCCTCTTTGCCCAGCCGGTGGCGGCGCTGCTCTGGCCGGCGCTGCTCTCCACCCTGGTGCTGCTGGGCTGGGCGGTGGGGCTGGCGGCTTGCCTGGGGGTGGGGTTGGGGGTGCTGGCGGCGCTGCGGCCGCGGCTCTCGCCCGCGGTGCAGGGGCTGGCGCTGCTGGCCCAGGCGATGCCGGGGTTTTGGTTGGGCATCATGCTGATCATCCTCTTTGCCGTGTGGTTGGGGTGGTTGCCGGCGGGCGGCGCGGCGGAGGAAGGGCAGGGCGATTGGCGGTTCCTGCTGCTGCCGGTGGCGACGCTGGGCTTTGGCCAGATGGCAGCCTATGCACGGCATGCTGCGGCGGCGATGCAGGGGGCGCTGGGCGAGCCATGGATACGCTCGGCGCGGGCGCGGGGGGCTTCGGAGATGCAGGTGGCTTTTGGCCATGCCTTGCCCAATGCCGCCGTGCCGCTGCTGGTGCTGCTGGGGCTGGATGCCGGGGCGCTGGTCTCAGGGGCGGTGATCACCGAGACCCTTTTTGCCCGGCCCGGCATGGGCAAGCTGATCTTCGATGCCATCATGGGCAATGATTATAATCTGGCCCTGCTGGCGCTGCTGGTGGTGGCGGTGGTGACCATGCTGGGCTCGCTGGCGGCGGATCTGGCGCAGCGGGGCTTGGACCCGAGGCTGCGATGAAGCTCTATGCCGGGCTGGCCATTCTGGGTGGCATGGCGGCGCTGGCCCTGCTGGCACCGGGGCTTATGGGGCATGACCCTTTCCTGCCGGACCTGTTCAACCGCTATGCCGCCCCCTCGGCCGCGCATTGGCTGGGCACGGATGATCTGGGGCGGGATGTGTTGCTGCGGCTGCTGCATGGGGCGCGGGTTTCGCTGGCGGTGGGGCTGGGGGCGGCGCTGATGGCCTTGCTGGTGGGGGGGCTGGCCGGGCTGCTGGCGGCCTGGGCCGGGGGGGTGACGGATGCGGTGATCATGCGCCTGGCCGATGCTTTGCTGGCGCTGCCGGCGCTGCCCTTGCTGGTGGTGCTCTCGGCACTTGATCCCGCGATGATCGGGCTGCCGCGGGGGGAGGCGGGGGCGGATATTCTGCGCATTGCCACCATTCTGGCGGCTTTTGGCTGGGTGGGGGTGGCGAGGCTGGCGCGCTCGGCCGCGCTGTCGGTGTTGGCCGCGGATTTTTGTCGGGCGGCGCGGGCCTTGGGTGTGTCTGAATTCCGGCTGTTGTGGCGGCATGTGCTGCCGCAGCTGGTGACACCTTTGGCAGTGGCGACGGCGCTGGCGGTGGGCGGCGCCATTCTGGCCGAGAGCGCGCTCAGCTTTCTGGGCCTGGGCATTGCGCCGCCGGCGGCGAGCTGGGGCAATATGCTGGCCAATGCGCAGGAGGCGGTGTTTGTGGCGCCCCTGGTGGCGCTCTGGCCGGGGCTGGCGATTTTGCTGGCGGTGGCGGGGTGTTCGCTGGTGGCGGATGGGTTGCGGCGGTGACTGGCGCGGTTACTGAAAACATTGAAAAATTGCGCTGTTCGCGCGAAATGGTGGTATTCGGACAAATTGGTTTGCAACCCGGGCGGCGGGCGTATTGCCGCCCTTTTGGGCGGGCGGACAGATGCGATTGTCGAAACAGCAATCGCCGAATATAGGATTTTATTCTAAATATTGCAAGGCTGATCTGGCCTGCCCCGCCTGATGGCGGGGCAGGCCTTAACGCCTATCAGCCGAAGAAGATGTAGTCCGTGCCGAACTGAATGCTCGGCAGCTGGGCCTGGGTCAGGCCGTTGAAGGTCACCGAAGTGTCGACCAGGCCATTGCCGTCGAGGTCGGCATTGAGTGTCACGCCCTTGAAGCCGGTGGCACCATCACTCGCCACCCAGTTGAACTTGCTCACATTCGGCTTGTAGCCCCAGATGGTCAGGGTTTCGCCGGCCGAGAAATCGGTGATGGTGGACCAGGTGTTGCTGGTGGCGGCAGCGCGGCCATCGACGAAGAACTTATCGGTGCCAGCGCCGCCGGTGATGAAGTTGGAGCCCAGCCCGCCATCGATCACATCATTGCCGCCAGCGCCATTGATGCCATCGTTACCGGCGCCAGCATTGACGAAATCGGCCTTTTCAGTGCCGAGCACGGTATCGGCGAAGGCGCCACCGAGGAACTGGTTCACGAGGCCCGAGACCGGACCGGTATAGGCATCGGCCACGGCGTAGAGGTTCTTGCCAGCGATATTGGCGTAGATCAGGCCATTATCGCTTGCGCTGCCTTGCAGGGAGGTGACGCTCACCGCCGCTGCAGTGCCGAACTTAACCTGTTCGACATTGGTCAACTGATCCATGCCGTCGGCGCCCTTGATCAACATCACGCCGTCACGGAAGCCCATGCGATAGGCGGATTGGGCGCCGGAGAAGTTCGCCGTATCGGTGCCAGCGCCGCCATCGATCGTATCATTGCCGCCGCCGCCGGTGATGCTGTCATTATTCGCCAGGGCGTTGATGGTTTCGCCGACGAAGGTGCCGGAGATGGTATCAGCGGCGGCGCCGCCATTGAGCAGGGTGCTGATGGTCATCAGTTGCAGCTGGCCATCTTCGACCACTTCGGTCGAATTCGCACCGGGGAAGGTGTAATGCGCCTGCGAGGCGACGAGGTAGGCCTTGGTGGTGGCGCTGCCGAACATGTCGGTCACGTCGATCACGCCCGATGTCTCATCATCGATGGTGAAGGGCGCGGTGGCGGAGATGCCGGTATCGCCGAAGCGGGCGCTGTCGTGCCGGGCGATCTCGGTCAGAACGTCGGTGGACGGGTCGTAATGCCAGATTTTCGCCGCGGCGGCGAAGTTGCCCGGGTCCTCTTGCAGGATCAGCGTGCCATCGGGCGAGACGGTGAGGTTGTCGAACATCACCTGGCCTTCGGTGCCATCCAGCAGTGCCTTGTAGGTGCCGCCCTTGCTGGGGTCGGTGGCGTCGACGAAGTCGAGCGCCCAGAGCCGCGAGGGTGTGGTGGTGGAGGCGGTGGTGGCGAAGTAGAAGCGGTTGGGGTTGATGGTGTCCCAGGCGCCATCTTCCGGGCGGAGCCATTCGGTGACGCCGGCGGTGCCGCTTTCGGTCTGCAGCTCGGCGCCGGTGCGGTTGGTGGCGTTCTGCAGCGAGGCGAGGGTGAAGCTGCCGCTGAGTGGCGTGCCGCTGGCGGCCTCGGTGCGGAAATCGGCCTTGACGCCGTAGAGGCTGCCATTGGTCAGGCCGGCCTTGTCGAGGGTAGAGCCGGTGGACTGCTTGGTACCGACATACATGTAAACTTGGCCGGGGGTCGTGTCATCGGTCGACATGACCACCGTCTTAGCGCCGGTATAGGGGTTGGCCATCACGTTTTCGAAGGAGAGATTGCCCAGCCGGGGCAGCTCATACATGCTGCCGGCATCGCTGCCGGTGATGATGACGGCCATGGGCCGACCCTCGGCGCCGCTCTCCTCGCCGGTGAGGAAGAGGCGGGACTGGGTGCCCAGGCCGGTGGCGGCGTCATAGAAGGCGGAGACGGGGGCGAGATCGGCCGAGCAGAAGCGCGACATCGCGACGGTCGAGAGGTCGTAGGTCTGGGTCGTGCTGTTCCAGAGATATTCCTTGCTAACGGCGTCCGAGCCCGAGACGACGCCCAGCGTTGCCTTGTCGACGATCAACTGGGAGACGTAGGCGCCCTTGGCGCCATGGTCGCGCACGACGCCGAGGGTTTCCCTCATCTCATGGGCAATCAGGACTGTGACGGTGCCATTGCCATTGTCGAAGGCGCCCATGCCGTCCATGACGCCGCCCAGGAGCCAAGCGGAGCCATCCGCCTTGGTGCCGGCGGTGTCGCCAGCCGAGAGGATGGCGCGGAACTGGACGTTGGATTGGCTGGCGGTGAGATAGGGGGTTTTGGTGGCGTAGTACAAAATTGCTCTCCTCGATAACCGGTTGCGAAGCTATCGGTCGAGCCGTCCAAAGGGCTGCGGTGGCGCCGCGCCTTATCGCCGTGGATACAGTTCGATTTCAAAGCTTCGATCGGCGAACTTTTGACGCAATGAGGCGGTGGGTCTTTGTTAAAGCGGCGTCAGTTTGAGGAAATATTAATGACGGTTCAGCTATCTACAAGGTAAGATTTTTTCCCTACGGAGAGGAGTGGCGCAAATTAATCAGTTTACTAATTTTTTTTATTTGATTTTATTGTTGATTTGCTGCCTTGAGTGTTGTCCAGCCTCAGCCAAAGAAGATGTGGCTGGGGCAATGCAGGGCGGCCTGGATTGGCCGCCCGAAGCTTTGTGTGCCCGACTTTTAGCCGATTACCCCGCCATCCTTCTTCACAATGGCGATCACCGTGGGCCGGGGCGGCATGGCGGGGTCAAAATCCGGCCAGCGGGTGGAGGGGTTGTTGAAACTGCTGCCGCTATCCTCGCCGGGGTGCTGAATGGCCAGAAACAGCGTCTTGTTGTCGGGGGTGAAGGTGGGGCCGCAGACTTCGGCGCCGCTTGGTGCCTGGTAGAAGAGTTTTGTCAGCGCCCGGCCGCCGCCCATGGTATCGGCGGCATAGAGCCCATCGGCCACGCCGGCGGCACTGGGTGCGCCGTCGGTTGCGATCCAGATGCGGCCCTTGCTGTCGAAGGCGCAATTATCGGGGCAGGAGAGCCAGCCCTGGTCCGAAGTGGCGCGGTGATAGCGTGCGCCCACATCCTGGCCTGGTTTGCCGGCGAGGAGGAAAATCTCCCAGCGCGCCTCCAGCCCCGCATGGTCCACGGCAGCGGTGCCAGCGCCGGGGGGGATGATTTCCAGCACATGGCCATGGGCGTTGCGCGGGCGTGGATTGGCGGCATTGGCGGTGGTGCGGCTGGCATTATTGGTGAGCATGACATAGACGCGGCCCGTGGCGGGGTTGGTCTCCACATCCTCTGGCCGGTCCATCGGCGTGGCGCCCAGCAGGTCCGCCGCGCGGCGGGTTTCTATCAGAACATCGCCTTGGTTGTGGAAGTTGTTGGCGGAGGTGAGCGGGCCTTCGCCATGGGTGAGGGGCAGCCAGCGCAGCGTGCCATCATCCTCGAATTTGGCGACGTAGAGCGTGCCCTCATCGAGCAGGTCGCGATTGGCGCTCAGATCATTGGGGTTCCAGGGCCGGGCGGTGACGAATTTATAGACGTAATCATTGCGCTCATCATCGCCCATATAGATCACCACGCGGTCATCGGGTGCCACGGCATGGGTGCAGCCCTCATGCTTGAAGCGGCCAAGGGCAGTGCGCTTGATGGGGGTGGAGTTGGGGTCGAAAGGGTCGATCTCGACGATCCAGCCGAAGCGGTTGGGCTCATTGGGCTCACGGTCGAGCGAGAAGCGCGGCACATGTGCGGCCCAATTATAGACCGGCTGGCGGGGGATGCCGTAGCGCCGATAGGCTGCTGCCTGCTCGCCGGTGGCGGCGGCTTCGCCGGAGAAATAGGCGTTGAAATTCTCCTCGGTGGTCAGCACCGTGCCCCAGGGGGTATTGCCGCCGGCGCATTGGTTCAGCATGCCCAGCACCCTTGTGCCGGTCGGATCATTATTGGTGCGCATGCGCGGATGGCCGGCGGCGGGGCCGGAGAGGCGCATGGGTGTCTCAGCAGTGATGCGGCGGTTGAGCGTGCCGCCGGGCAGGCTTTGCCACCGGCCATTCACCCGGCGGATTTCGACCAGGCTGCCGCCATGGGCCATCATCTCAACCGCTGCTTGTTCGGCCGTGGTCTGGCGATTGGAGACCGGCCTGCCATCGGTGCTGGGGAAGATGAGGCGGGTTGAGGTGTATTCATGGTTGACCCAAAGCAGGCCGTGATCCGAGCCATTGCTGCCGCGGGGCAGGGGGATGAAATCCAAGAAATCATTGTTGTAGCCGAATTGCAGGGCCTGGGCCTGTGCGGTCTGGCGCATCGGGTCGAAGGCGGGGGCCTGGGGCAGCACCGGGTCGCCCCAGCGGATGACGTGCTGAATCTCATAGCCCTCGGCCACCGCATCGGTTTGCGCCATCTGGTGGTGCAATTCGGGGAAGGTGAGGGTGCTGGGGCCGCCGGTCATCGGGATTTGGGCGGTTCGCAGCTGTGATTGGGCGATTTGCGCCGTGGCATCCTCGATCAGTTGATCGGCCAGGGCGGCGGCGGCCCCGGCCCCGGCCAGGCCGCGCAGCGCCGCGCGGCGTGACAGGCGGGCGGCCACAACCTCGGCGATTCCTGCGCGGGGGCTGGGGTTGCTGCCGATGTCTTCGATCTCGTCGCTCATGCTATTGTCCTGTTTTGGTACAATATTTATAAAATATGATTGGGCATAATGTAGTGAAGCTTAGGTGACGCTTGCATCGGGGCGCTGCAGCCCGTTCTGGAGCGGCATGGTTATGGAGGCTGCAACAGCATTGGCCCTTGCCGGTTTGGAGGTTGCTTTTAGCAGGCTGCTGAAAAGCGAATAGCGAGGGACTGCAAGATCGAGGGGCAAAGCCCTTTCGCGCTCTTTTCCTCCGCCATCAGAGCTTTTCAACAGCCGGTGAGAGCATGATGCATTGAAGCGGCATCACCGAAAACGCTGAGCCACGCTAGCATTTTCAAGCCTTGTGGCTTCGCAAGGCGACTCAGAAAATGCGGTAAAACAAAGGCTAGAGCCGTTTCACCGTCTTCGCTCTCGGTGAAATGGCTCTAAACATCTAGCGGAAATCGCGCGTGGGCACGCGAATGCTGCCACGCGCGCCGCCGCCACGCGCCTCGTCGCCACGGGTCAGTGGCAGGGGGAAATTCTCGCCGCGTATGCCCACAGTATCGAGCAGCGGCGTGAGGTCGGAGAGTTCCTCGGCGATGAGGTGGAGCGTGCCGCCCTCATGTTGCACCTGGCCGCGCACCGCCATCATCCGGGCCGAGAGGATGAGGCGGCGCTGCTGCTCGAACAATGCTGGCCAGACGATGATATTGGCGACCCCGGTTTCATCCTCGAGCGTGATGAACATCACGCCCTTGGCGCTGCCTGGCTTTTGCCGCACCAGCACAAGCCCGCCGATGGTGGCGCGGCGGCCATTGCGCTGCCGGGCGAGGCCCTCATTGGCCAGCATGCCGCGTGCCGCCATTTCGCCGCGCAGAAAGGCCACGGGGTGGCGGCGCAGCGAGAGGCCGGTGCTGCGGTAATCCTGCACCACCTGCCCGCCCTCGGCCATGGCGGGCAGCGTGACCGGGGCATCGGTGATGGGTTCGGCGAAGAGCGGCAGCGGCGCGTCCTCGAGTGCGCGGATGGCCCACAGCGCATCGCGGCGGTTGAGGCCGAGGCCGAGAAAACCATCCGCCTCGGCCAGCCGCACCAGGGCGGCGGCGGGAATGGCCGCCCGGCGATGCAGATCGGCCGGTGAGGCGTAAGGCCGGCCACGCTCTGCCACCAGGTGCTGGGCGTGGTTGAAATCCAGCCCGCGGGCCATGCGCAGGCCGAGGCGAATGGCCGCCCCCTCCAGCGTGCAATCCCATTGGCTGTGATTGATGCAGACCGGGCGCACCTCAACGCCATGCTCTTTCGCATCCCGCACCAACTGCGCCGGGGCATAGAAACCCATCGGCTGGCTGTTCAGCAGGGCGGTGCAGAACACCGCCGGGTGGTGGCATTTCAGCCAAGCACTGGCATAGGCGATGAGCGCGAAGCTGGCGGCGTGGCTTTCGGGAAAGCCATAGGAGCCGAAACCTTCGATCTGGCTGAAGGTGCGGGCGGCGAATTCCGCCTCATAGCCATGGGCCACCATGCCGGCGATCAGCTTGTCGCGGAAATGGGTGACGCCGCCGGTCATTTTGAAGGTGGCCATGGCGCGGCGCAGCTGGTCGGCCTCGCCGGCGGAAAATCCGGCGCAGACGATGGCGACCTGCATGGCCTGCTCCTGGAACAGCGGCACGCCCAGCGTCTTGCCCAGCACGCGGCGGAGCGCTTCGGTGGGGAAGGTGACCGGCTCGCGGCCCTCCCGCCGGCGCAGATAGGGGTGCACCATATCGCCCTGGATTGGCCCGGGGCGGACAATGGCCACCTGAATGACCAGATCATAAAAGGTGCGGGGCTGCATGCGCGGCAGCATGGACATCTGCGCCCGGCTTTCGATCTGGAAGGTGCCCACCGTGTCGGCCCGGGCGATCATGCGGTAGGTCTGGGCATCCTCGGGCGGGATGGAGGCCATGTCGATGCGCAGGCCATGGTGTTGTTCCAGCAGGGAAAAACAGCGGCGCAGGCAGCCCAGCATGCCCAGGCCCAGCACATCCACCTTCATCATCTTCAGGCTATCGGCGTCATCCTTGTCCCATTCGATCACCTGGCGCTCGGCCATGGCGGCGGGGGCGATGGGGACGAGGTCATCGAGCCTGTCGCGCGTCAGCACGAAGCCGCCGGGATGGGTGCCGAGTTGGCGGGGGAAGCCGATCAATTGCCGCGCCAGGTCCAGCGTGAGGCGCAGCCGCCGATCCTCCATATTGAGGTTGAGTGCGGCGGCGTGCTCCTCCTCCACCCCCTCATCGCTCCAGGCCCAGACCTGGGCGGCCAGGGCGGCCGTCACATCCTCGGGCAGGCCCATGGCCTTGCCCACATCGCGCACCGCGCCGCGGGCGCGAAAGCGCATCACCGTGCAGCACAGCGCCGCACGCTCGCGCCCGTAATGCTCATAGATCCATTGGATCACCTCTTCGCGCCGCTCATGCTCGAAATCGACATCGATATCGGGGGGCTCGCGCCGTTCGGCGGAGACGAAGCGCTCGAAGAGCAGGCCCGAGCGTGTGGGGTCGATGCTGGTGATGCCCAGCACGTAGCACACCGCCGAATTGGCTGCCGAACCGCGGCCCTGGCAGAGAATCCCCTGGCCGCGGGCATAGCGGACGATGGTGTTCACGGTGAGGAAATATGGTGCGTAATCCAGTTGCGCGATGAGGCGGAGTTCGTGGTGGAGCTGTGCGCGCGTGGGCTCATCGAGGCCTTGTGGGTAGCGCGCGGCCGCACCCGCCCAGGTCAGGCGCTCCAGCGTGGCCTGGGCGGTTTCGCCGGGGTGTTCGGCCTCATCGGGGTATTGGTATTGCAATTGGCCGAGGTCGAATTGGCAGCGCGAGACGATCTCCAGGCTGCGGGCCACCGCCTCGGGGTGGCGGGCGAAGAGGCGGGCGGTTTCGCTGGGCGGCAGCAGGTGGCGGCCGGCATGGCGTTCCAGCCGCGCGCCGGCGGCATCGATGCTGCAGCCCTGCCGGATGCAGGTGACGATATCCTGCAAAATCCGCCTCCCGGCGACATGGTAGAGCACATTGCCGGTGGCGACGGTGGCCACGCGCGCGGCCTGCGCGGCATCGGCCAGCCGGGCGAGGCGGAGGGCGTCGCCCGGGCGGTGGTGCAGGGTGAGGGCGAGATGGGCGCGCTCACCAAAGGTTTCGCGCAGGCGTGGCAGATTGAGCTTCTCGCCCGGCAATTGGATGGCGATGAGGCCGCGGGCATCGATATCCTGCCAGGCGAGCGAAAACCCTCGATGGCCGCCGCGGGCGCGGCCGAGCGTGAGCAGCCGGCACAGCCGCGACCAGGCCGGCCTATCCTGCGGGTAGAGCAGCAGCGGTGGTGCATCCGTCAGGTCAACATGGCAGCCGGCCACCAGCCGCACCCCGCTCGCGCGCGCGCCCTCCCAGGCGCGGACCATGCCGGCGAGCGAATTGCGGTCCACCACCCCCAGGGCCGGAATGGCCAATTCTGCCGCGCGGGCAAAAAACTCGGCCGGGTGGCTGGCGCCGCGCAGGAAGGAGTAATTCGTGGTGACCTGGAGTTCGGCATAGCTCACCGCGGGATATGCTCCGTGGTGCTGGGGGCGGCGAGGTCGGGGCGCTTCATCAGCACGAAGCCACTGGCGCGCAGATGGCGCACCAGCCGCTCGGCGGTGACGCGGGCCATGGCGGTATCGGCGTCATGCACCCGCCGGCGGCCCTCATAGCGCAGACCATGCGCCAGGGTGGCGGCGATTTCCTCCTCGGAGGCGGGGCGAAGCGTGTCGGTCATTCAGAAGAGCCCATGCAGAAACCAGCGCAGATCGCCCGTCGCCTCGTCCTGGCCATCGCCGCGGCGGAACAGCCAGTAGCGGCGGCCGGCCTCATCCTCGACCTGCCAGTAATCGCGCAGCGCCGTGGTTTCGGCCTCATGGCGCCACCACTCGCCTCTGATGCGCTCGGGGCCATCGGCGCGGCGGATGCGGCGGCGCTGGCGCTGCCAGGTGAAGGCGGCGGGCGGGCCATCGGGCAGCGCGGCGATGGCCTCGATGGGGAAGGGGGGGGTGAAGACGCGCACCGGGCGCGGCCAATCCAGCGGCCAGGTGGAGGGTGGTGCGGTGAGGGGCGGCACGCGGCGGGCCGAACGCTCGGGCACATCCGAAGGGGTGGGCGCCATGCGAAACACCCGCCCCTCGCCTAGCCGGTTGCTCAGCCGGTCCACCAGGGCGGCGATATCGCCGTGCGGTGCCCCGGCAAAACCCGCGCTGGATTGTTGTGGCCGCAATGGTTCGGCCAGGGGCACGACCAGGCGCATCGCCTCGATGCCGAAGCCCGGCGCCACGGTGTCGAGTTTTTCGCACAGCATGCGGGCGAGGTGCAGCGGCGCGCGGGAGGGTTTTGCGGTGCCCACCCGCAGCGATTGCACGCTGCCATCGACGCGCTCGAAATGCATATCGAGGATGCGCGCGCCGCGGTCGATGCGGGCGAGTTCGTCGCAAAGCGCCGCCACCAGGCGCTGGATGGCGATGGCGAGCGCCTCGGCGGTCAGCAGGGGTTCGAGGAAACTGGTGCGCTGGCGCAGCACCGCCTCGGGCAGCCAGGGGGTGATGGGCTCGCCCTGCAAGGCAGCGTCCAGCGCCTGGTGCGGGGCGGTGCCGAAGCGGCGGGTGAGGGATGCGCGGGGCATCTCGGCCAATTGGCCGATGCGCTCCAGCCCTAGCAGGGCCAAGCCTTGCACCATGTCTGGCGGGAGGCGGAGGGCGGCCAGGGGCAATGCCGCCAGGGCCGCGGCCTCCTCGCCCGCGGGGACAATGCTGGGGTTCTGGCCAAAGCGGGCCAGGGCCCAGGCCGCGCCCGGGGTGCCGGCCAGCGCGGCGCGGGCGGCGTAACCGGCGGCCTGCAATTCGCCCAGCAGATCGGCCAGCAGCGCCTCCTCGCCGCCCCGCAGATGGGCGCAGCCGGTGATATCGAGCAGCAGAGCGGCCTCGGCGGGGGCGGCCAGCAGGGGGGTGTAGCGCAGGCACCAGGCGCCGAGCGCCTCCAGTGCTGCCTGATCCGCCAGGGGGGCGGCCTCATGCACGGCGAGGCCAGGCAGCCGGGCCTCGGCCTCGGCCAGGGGCATGCCGGGGCTGATGCCCAGCGCCTGGGCCGCCGCATTGGCGGCGGCCACCACCTGACGCCGGCCATTATGCGCGCGGGTGACCAAGGGGCCTTCGGTGAGGCCTTTGGGCAGCCCTTGGGTATCAGGCGCGGCGGCGGATTTTGTTGCGGCCAGCGGCCGGTATGAGCGCGGGTGCATATTCCGGCTCGGGTTCGTATTCGTATTCAAGCTCGGCCACTGTTGTGGCAGAGGGGGCGGCGCCAGCCGATCGGTCGATAATGTCGGCAACCACACCGAGATGACCCGTCGCATCGCAAGCCTCCACATCCCATTCACCGGGTTCGGCGCCCCGGGCGCGCATCAATTCCAGCCGCCATCGCGCCCGGGCCAGGCCGGGCACGCGGCGCAAGGGGGGGGCGCTGGGCAGTGCCGCCACCCGCCAGCGTGTATGGGCCGAGCAGGGCTCCTCCAGCGCCGGGTCATCCGGCCGCCGACTGCGGCGCAGGAGGAAGGCCAGCCCCCCGCCGCGCTCGGCCGCCAGGCTCAGCCGGCGGGAGGCGCTGAGCGAAAGCCGGCCCGTCACCTCGCCCACCACACCAGCCAAGGCTGGCTCGCGCAGGCCCTCCTCCATCACCTGCAGCACCGCCTCCACCCGCCCGGCTTCGGCATAGAGCAGCCGGTCCGGCGGCAGGCCGGCCATGGCGAGGCCGGGGGCGAAGAGGTCACACCGCTCCATCGCCCATAGGATGGGCCCGCCGAGGCGCGCCATGCAGCCGGCGATGAACAGCGCCGCCGCGGTGCCATGCTCGACCTCGGGGCCGCGCCCCGCTGCCTCATGCAGCGCGCCGCGTGCCAGCCCGCCCTGCGGCAGGGCGGCATCCAGAGCGGGATGGCCGAAAGGGTGCGGGCCGTGCGCGGGGGCAAGACCGCCCCGTTCCAGGGCGGCGATTTTGGCGCGAAGGGCTGCCACCGGGTCTGCAAGGCGGGGGGAGGGCTGCGGCATGAATGAGAACATAAGGCGAACAATTGCCCTTGGGAAGAGCCAACCGCTATTCTGCTGCCAGATAGAGTCATCGGAGGCAGGGATGCCGATACAGCCCATCATCATCGATAGCGTGACCCGCTTTGGGCCCGAGGCGCGCGGCGCCGTGGTGGCTGGAGGCTCGCATGCCGGGCGCTATGCCGCCACCCTTTGCGCGCGGGCCGGCGTGGCCGCGGTGCTGCTCAATGATGCCGGCTTTGGGCTGGACCAGGCGGGGATTGCCGGGCTGGCATTGTTGCAGTCACTGGGCATGCCGGCCGCTGCCGTCTCGCATCGCAGCGCGCGCATCGGCCATGGCGGCGATACCGCGACATGCGGCGTGATCTCCAGCCTCAACGATGCCGCCCGGGGCTGTGGTCTCAGCGAGGGGATGAGCGGGGCGGAGGCGCTGGCCCGGCTCTCGGTGGGGCTGCCGCCTTGCCCCGCGCCGCCGCCGGCCAGCGAAAGCCGCCACAACCTGCCCGGCTGCATCGCCATCGACAGCGCCTCGCTGCTCACGGCCGAGGATATTGGCGCCATTGCGCTGATCGGCAGCCATGGCGGGCTGCTGGGCGGGCGGGCGGAGACGGCGGCAAAATTCCCGGTCTTCGCCGCGCTTTACAATGACGCCGATGGCGGGCTGGAGGGCGCGGGCCATACCCGCCTACCCGCGCTCGAAGCTCGGGGCATCGCTGCCGGCACCGTCTCGGCCTGGACGGCGCATATTGGCGATGGGATGTCCTGCTGGCAGGGCGGTGTGGTCTCGGCGCTGAACCCCACGGCCAGGCGCCTGGGTGCGCGGCTGGGTGATAGCGCGCAGGGTTTTGTGGCGGCGATGCGCCAGGCGCGCGGCGATTAGAGCATTTTCAAGCCTTGCGGCTTTGCAAGGCGACTCGGAAAATGTGGAAAAACAAAAAGCTAGATCCGTCTCACTGTCTTCGCTTTCGGTGAAACGGCTCTAAGCCGCGCGTCTGCGGAAGATGCCTAAGACGGCGCGGCGGATGGCGATATTTGCCGCCGGGATGCTCATCACCAGGGTGAAGATGACGATCACCGCCAGCACCGCCGAGATCGGCCGGGTGAAGAAGGGGGTGAGATCGCCATCGGAGATCACCAGGCCGCGCCGCAGGGATTTGTCCATCAGGTCACCCAGCACCAGCCCCAGCACGAAGGGGGCTGGGTGGTAGCCATAGCGGCGCAGGAAGAAGACGGCCACGCCCACGCCCAGCATGGTCCATACGTCAAACAGACGTTGCGCGATGGAGAAGCTGCCCACGACGCAGAGCACGAAGATGATGGGCATGATGATGCTGCGCGGCACCGTCAGAATCTTCAGCAGCGGCCGCACCAGGAACAGCCCGAAGAACAGAATGCCCAAGGTCGCATAGACATTCATCGCCACCACGTCATAGACGAAGCTTGGGTTCTCGATCATCAGCATTGGCCCGGGCTTCACGCCATGGATCATCATCGCCGCCAGCAGCACCGCAGCCGGCGCGCTGCCGGGGATGGCCAGGGCCAGGGCGGGGATGATGCCGCCGGGGATGGAGGCATTGTCGCCGGTCTCAGCCGCGATCAGGCCTTCCACGCTGCCATGGCCGAATTCCTCGGGGTTTTTGCTGGCGCGTTTGGCCGCAGCATAGCTGGACCAGGCGGCCATATCCTCACCCACACCGGGCAGGATGCCGATATAGACGCCGATCACGCCCGAGCGCAGCACGGTCTTCCAGTATTTCAGCACGTCGGAGATGCGCGGCAGAATGCTGTCCACCGCGTAGACCCGGGCCTGCTTGAAGCGCTCGCCCATCACCGTCAGCACCTCGGCGCAGCCAAAGGCGCCGACCAGGGTGGGGATGAGCGAGAGGCCGCCGGCCAGATTCGGGTCGCCATAGGCGAAGCGTTCATGGGCGTGGATGCCATCCTGGCCGATCAGCGCCACGAAGAGGCCCAAAATGCCCATGATCCAGCCCTTGAGCGGGTCTGAGCCGGTGATGGAGCCTGACATCATCACGCCGAACAGGGCCAGCCAGAAGAATTCATAGGATTGGAAGGTGAGCGCCACCTCGCCCAAAGCCGGCGTCAGGATGGCCAGGCAGACAATGCCGAAGAGCGAACCCGCCACCGAGCCGGTGGTGGCAATGCCCATGGCACGCCCGGCCTCGCCCCGCTTGGCCAATTGGTAGCCATCGAGGCAGGCGGCGGCATTGGCCGCGGTGCCGGGAATATTGAGCAGAATGGCGCTGCGGCTGCCGCCATAGATGGTGCCGACATAGGCGCAGATCAGGATGAGGATGGCATCGCCCGCCGGCAGGCGGATGGTCAGCGTGGTCAGCAGCGAGATGGCCAGCGTGGCGGAGAGGCCGGGCATGCAGCCGATGAGAATGCCCAGCAGCGTGGCGCCGAAGGTATAAACCAGCGCGCGCGGCTCGGCGAAGGTCAGCATCGACTGCCCCAGCAGGGCGAGACCTTCAAACATTCAAGGCAACCTCACCAGGAAGATTTCCTGGAAAATAAGCGTGATGGCGGCAGCGCCGATGGCCCCGACCAGGGCCGCGCGGATGATGCCATAGCGCAGCGTGCCGGCGGCCTTATGGTCGGGGTATTCAAACAGGATGATGGCCAGGAAGAGGAAGAGCCCCGCCCCCAGCCAGAAGGGCGGGCCATGCCCCAGCGCACCCACGCCAAAGCCCACACAGAGCAGGAAGGCCAGCGCCACCCGCCAGGGCTCGGCCACGCCGCCATCATTGCCTTCCAGCGCCACGCCCTCGGCCATGGGTGCGCGGCGAAAGAACAGCACCACGCCGAAAATGCCCAGGATCAGCCCCAGCAGCCCGGGCACCAGGCCTGGGATGGTATAGGGGTTGATGCCCTGTTCCTCGAGCCTGGGCATGCGCCAGGATTCGAAGGCGATGGCCAAGCCCAGGGCCAGCCAGAACAGGCCAAAGGGCCTGTCATGGGTGCCGCGCACGCTCAAAGCCGCTGAATGCCCACCGTATCGGGCGAAACCCGCGCGGTGCCGGCATCATGGTAGAGCCAGGCGGTTTGCCGCACCATGATCCAGGCGCGGTCGAAGGCTTCCTGGCTATGGATGGGGGAGAGCACGGCGGCGCGGGCTTCGGCGTATTCGCGCAGCCGCGCGCTGCTGGCCATTTTCTGCTGCCAGACCATGGTGGCGGTCTGGGTCACCACCTCGGGCACATCCTTGGGGAACCAAAGGCCGAAATAATTCAGCGGTGCTGGGATATTGGGCAGCCATTGGCGAATGGAGGGAATGGTGCCGAAGCCTTGCAGCGTGACCGGCTGTTCGCTCTGCACCGCGAGGGGGATGAGGCGGCGGCCGCGGATCATTTCGGCCATCTCGACCAGCAATTGCGCCACCACCGGCACCTCGCCGGCCACGGCGGCCAGCACGGCGGGGTTGCCGCCATCATAGGTGGCGTGGCGGTAATTGACCCCAGGGGCTGCGGCCTTCACCGCTTCCATGATGTTGCGCCCGGCGGAGGATTGCCCGGCCGTGCCCACCGCCACGTCGCGCCGGGTCTGCAGGGCGTTCAGGAGTTGGCCGAAATCGGTGAAGCCGGCGCGCGGATTGGCCGAGATGGTGTTCACATTGGCCACGGTGAAGAAGAGGTTCCAATCCGACAATTGGGTGTCGAGCAGGCCGAGCACCTTGTAGCAGCCCACATCGACCGCCGCGCCGGCGGCCCAGGTGTAGCCATCGCGCGCGGCCTGCAGCACGTTGCGGGTGCCGATGGAGCCTGAGGCGCCGGGCTGGTTCACCACCACGAAGCGCTGGCCCAGCGCATCCTCCAATTCGGCGGCGGCAATGCGGGCCATCTGGTCGGTCGAGCCACCGGCGGCCCAGGGCACGACGAGCGTGACCGGGCGTTCAGGGCGCCACGGAAATGCCTGGGCGCGGGCGTGCATGGCGGGCAATGCAAGGGCGGTGCCGAGGATCGCGCGGCGGTTGAGTTCACGCATGTTTGTTGTCCTTCCCTGGATGGGCACCAGCCTGGGGCGGGGCCGCGCCCGGCGTCAAGAGAAGCGAACCGTTTGGTTACCTAAAATTGCCTTCAGCCAAATTCCGGCCCCAGCACGGCCACGCATGCCGGGCCTATCGGCGGCAAGGGCTCACCCAGCACCATGCGGGTGAAGGGGCGCATGGGGGCGGCGAGTTCGGCCTCCAGCCAGGGCAGGAAGGCCTGGCCGTCGCGCAGATCGGCGATGCCGCCATCGGGCAGGGCAGCGGCCATGAGCGCCTGAGCGTGCGGCGCTGTCTCGGCCCAGAGCGGCCCGGCCTGGCGCCAGCGCGTGCCATCGCGCCCCAGCACGGCGGCAGCGATCCGCCCGCCCGCCTCGATCACCCAGCCCGGGTTGCGGGTGAGCATGCGGCGCAGCAGCCAGGCACGGTCGGCGCCGAAATGCTGCGCATCGAGCGCCAGCACGGCGGGGATATCGGTCTCGGTCATCGGGCGTGGGCCGGGGAGGCGGGGCAAGGGCGGGATGTGCCAGCGGGAAAAACCCCAGGCATCGGTGAAACCCATGCGACGATAGACCTCGCGGCCATCGGGCGTGGCGTCGAGGGCGATGGAGGTGGCGCCGGCCGCGTGCAGGCTCGCCACCGCCCATTCCATGCCGGCACGGGCCAGGCCCTGCCGGCGCAGGTCAGGGCGCACCAGCACCATGCCGATCCAGGCGATGGCAGGGCCGTAACGCAGCGTGGCCACGGTGGCGGCGAGTTCGGGCTGGCCGTCATCGCAGGCCATCACCGCGCCGTGTTCGGTAAAGACCTGCCAATCGGCCAGGGTCTGGTTCCAGCCGATCAGGCTGGAGAGCGCTTTCGCCCGCGGCAGGGCCGAGGGCGAAAGCGGTGCTAGTCGCATTCGCAGCCCGGTGCGGGTGCGATGCTGGCGCGCACCACGTGATGATCCACCCATTCCGCCACCAGCCGCCGCGCCTCGGAGAGCGAGGCCTCGGGATGATGCACCCGATAGAGTGTGGTGCAGGCCTGGAAGGCGGCGAAATCCTCGGCTCCCGTGTCGCGCAGCTCACGATAGGCGGTCACCACCGCGCGTTCGCAGCGGCGGGCGATATGGCTGTGGTCGCGACCCATGGGCGGCCTCCCGGTTGACATGCGAGTGATTTGCGAATCACTCGCAACAATTTCAACGATAGCCAGAATTCAATGGCCGTTCAAGTGTTAGAGCCTGTTTCCTTCGCCAAGGCGCACTGCACAGGCTCTAAGCTATTGTTTGTCGATCATCTTGATCCGTTCAAACGATGCCGTTTGCGCGGATCATGCTCTACACGATGGCAAAGCCTTCCCGGCGAAGTTCCACTGCCAGGGTATCGAGGGCGCGGGTGACGCCGGTGAAGACCTCGGCCAGTTCATCGGCCGAGATCACCAGTGGCGGCGAGAAGGCGATGCCATCGCCAGGCAGCACGCGCATGATCAGGCCTTGGGCCTCGCAGAGCTTCTGGGCGCGCACGGCGATCTTCTTCGAGGCATCGAAGTTGCGCTTTGTGGCCTTGTCCTCCACCAGCTCCAAGGCGCCGATCATGCCCACGCCGCGCGCCTCACCCACCAGCGGGTGGTCGGCCAGGGCCTGAATTCCGGCCTGCAGCACCGGTCCGGTCCGCTTCACCATGCCGACCAGATCCATCTCGTCATAGATCTTGAGCGTCTCAACCGCGACGGCGGCGGCGACGGGATGGCCCGAATAGGTGAAGCCATGGCCCCAGGTGCCCAGGCTCGAGGAGCCATCGGCCAGGCCCTGGAAGACGCGGTCATTCACCATCACCGCCGAGATCGGCAGATAGGAGGAGGAGAGCGCCTTGGCGCAGACCAGGATGTCCGGCTGCATGCCGAAGGTTTCGCTGCCCCAGTAATTGCCGGTGCGGCCAAAGCCGCAGATCACCTCGTCGGCGACCAGCAGCACGTCGTATTTCTTGAGAACGGCCTGGATTTTTTCCCAGTAACCGGCGGGGGGGACGATCACGCCGCCGGCACCCATCACCGGCTCGGCAAACATCGCCGCCACCGTGTCGGGGCCTTCGCGCAGGATCATCTCCTCCAGCTCTGCGGCCATGCGGGTGGAGAAATCCTGCTCGGATTCGCCCTCGCGGCCCTCATGGTAGAAATGCGGGTTGGAGGTGTGCAGCACGCCCGCGATCGGCAGGTCGAACAGCTTGTGATTATAGGGTAGGCCGGTGAGCGAGGCGGCGGCCACTGTCACGCCGTGATAGCCCTTGATGCGGGCGATGAGCTTCTTCTTCTGCGGCCGGCCGATGGCGTTGTTGAAGTACCAGATCATCTTCATCGCGCTGTCATTGGCTTCCGAGCCGCTATTGGCGAAGAAGACCTTGGACATAGGCACCGGCGCGCGCTCGATCAGCATCTCGGAGAGATCGATCACCGGCTCATGCGATTTGGAGGTGAAGGCATGGTAGAAGGGCAGTTTGCGCATTTGCGCGGCCGCGGCCTCGACCAGGCGCTCATTGGAGAAGCCGAGTGCGGCGCACCACAGCCCGGCCACGGTATCGATATAGGAGCGGCCCTGGTCATCCCAGACCCGCACACCCTCACCGCGGGTGATCACCATCGGGCCATTGGCCTGATGCGCGCGGGCATCGGTATAGGGATGCAGCACGTTGGCGACGTCGCGCACGGCGTTGCTGTTGCGGGGAGGGGTCATGCTCTGGGCTCCGATGAAACTTCTGCGATGGAGCCTAGGCCGATAATATGGCCGCGTTGAGTCCCAATCTCCGGCATTGCCCGCCCCGTCGTGATCAAGGATAGAACAGCCATGCATCGCCGCGCCCTGCTGCTCAGCAGCCCAGCCCTCGCCCTCCCTTTCCGCCCCTCCCAGGCGCTCAGCCCGCAGCAGGGTGCCGCGCTGGTGCCGGGCTGGCGGATGGATACCCTCATCCGCTGGGGCGATAGCGTGCTGCCCGATGCACCCCCCTGGGCGCCGGCTTTTCCGGAGGCCGAGGCGGCGGGCGGCCAATTCGGCTGGGATGGCCGGCTTGTGGCGGCCATCGCCTCGCCACGCGCCACGGATGGGCTGCCGCGCATGGTGCTGGCCATCACCCATCCGCAGCTTGACCCTGCCATGGCCTTTCCCGATGGGCGGGACCGCCCGGAGGTGGCGGCGATGATGCAGGGGGCGAGCATCATCAATCTGGAGCAGCGCGGCCAATGGGTGGTCTCGGCCGGGGGGTTCCAGGCCAGGCGGCTGACCGGGGCCACGCTGTGCCGGGCCAAGGGGCCGGGGGCGGAGCGGCTGGGGGGGGCGGTGCAGGGCGTCTTTGGCCTCAGCGGTGGTTGCGCCGCACCTGGCGGAAGGTTGCTGATGATCGAGGGTGAGGCTTCGGATTGGGCACCGCGCCTGCCTGGGCGGGTGGGTGCCGGCCATGGCTGGGTGGTTGAATGCAGCGCGGCCGAGCCGGGGGCGATTCCAGCCAAGCGCACCGCGCTGGGCAGCGGTGCCTGGGATGGCGCTTCCACCGAATTGCCCGATGGCCGGATCGTGGTGTTTTTGGCGCACTCGCGCGGGCTGGCGCGCTTCATCAGTGCCGGGCCGGGCAGTGACCCTGATGCGCTGGACCAGGGCAGCCTGGCCGCGGCACGGATAGGGCCCTCCGGCCTGGCCTGGGAGCCGATGGCCGAGAATGCCTGGATGGACATGGCCGCCGCGCTGGTCTCCGCCCGCGCCACGCCCATGCCGGCGGGGGCTGCGCTGCATTATGGCGCATCGGGCCTCATTCTGACCTCAGCGGGCGAGGGCAGCCAGGTGCTGCGGCCGCAGGGTGATGCGGCGGCGGCGCGCTATGGCATCGCAACTCTGGCCCGTGCGCGGGAGCCCAGAGGTCAGGTCGCGGCATTGGACGGGCCACGCCGGACCTGGCTGGGCACCGAGGCGGTGGAAGGCGATGCCGGCATGGTGCTGGGCGATGGGCAGATGGTGCTTGCCGCGCCGCGCGGCGCCTCGATTGGCGGGCTGCTGCCGGCGGTGGATGGCTCGGCGCTCTTCGCCATGCTGCGCCGGCCAGGGTCCGGGGCGGGGCGCAGCTACGCCCGCCCGGCCACGCGTTGGCCGGACTTCACCGCCGGCACGCCGCCGCGCAGCGCCTTGGTGGTGCTCAGCGGCGGGATGTGAGGGCGGGCGGCGGCGCCCCCGGAACGGCCCATGCCCCTATTGCGGAGTGACCCCTGGCCGGGCCTATGATCCCCCCAACGCCCCGCATGAGGGCGATTATGGAGGACACCCATGCCGCGCCGCCGCACCTTCTTTGCTGCTGCTTTGGCCTCACCGACCCTGGCCAGGCACGCCCTGGCGCAAGCCGCCTGGCCGGAGCGGCCGGTGCGTATCTTGGTGGGGTTTCCGCCGGGTGGGCCCACGGATTATGTCGCCCGGCTGGTCGCGCCCATGCTCGCCACCGCCTGGGGCCAGCAGGTGATCATCGAGAATCGCGGCGGGGCCAATGGCACGCTGGCGACCGATGCGGTGGCGAAATCCGCCCCTGATGGCCACACGTTGCTGTTCAGCGGCAATAACATCGTGATGAACACCGGCCTCTACAGGCTGCCCTATGACATGGTGCGCGATTTCGCCCCGGTGGGGATGATCGCCTTCTCGCCCAATGTGCTCTGGACCGGGCCGAACCAGCCGATCCGCACGCTGGATGATTTGCTGGCCGCGGCGCGCGCCCGGCCGGGTGAATTGGCCTATGCCTCCACCGGCAATGGCGGCAATGGCCATTTCGGCGGTGAGACCTTGAAGCAGGCGCTGGGCATCGACATCACCCATATCCCCTATCGCGGCACCGCACCGGCGCTGACCGATGTGCTGGCCGGGCGGGTGGCGCTGTTCATGCAGACCATCGTGGGCGCGATTGGGCCGTATCAGAATGGTCAGTTGCGGCCATTGGTGGCCTTTGGCCGGCGGCGGGTGCGGGAGATCCCCGATGTGCCCACGCTCACGGAGCTGGGCCATGACGTGCCGGATTCGGGCACCTGGTATGGGCTGCTGGCCGCTGCTGGCACCCCCGCTCCGCTGGTCGCGCGCATGGCGGCGGATTTGGCGGCGGTGACGCGCGATAGAGAGTTTCAGGCCCGTCTGGCCACCCAGGCCACAGTGCCGGATTGGCTGGGGCCGGAGGATTTCGCCGCTCGCATCCGCGCCGAGGTGCCGGCCTGGGCGGCGGTCGCCCGCGCTGCCAATATGCGCGCCGAGTGAACAGCCAGACCAAGGGGAGAGACCACATGGCCAAGAGTGAGAACTGGGAAAAGGGCACCAAGGTGCGCCGCCAATTGCTGGGCGAGGGCGCCGTCCAGGCGATGTCGCAGGATGTCTATAACGACCCCATCATGGAGAAATTCGGCGATTACGCGCGTGAGGCGGTGTTCGGCATGCTCTGGACCCGGCCGGGGCTGGATATGAAGACCCGCGCGCTGATCTGCATCGTCTCCGACACCGCCATTCATGCCTGGCCGGAACTGGCCGTGCATATGCGCATGGCGCGGCGCATGGGTTGGAGCGAGGATGAGTTGATCGAGGCGCTGATGCACATGAATGGCTATGTTGGCCTGCCCACGGTGCGCGAGGCGATGATCGTGGCGCGTGACCTCTTCGCCAAGATGCGGGCCGAGCCCGATGGCGGCCTGGGCGAGTAGAGCGGAGCAGTTTTACCCGTTCAGACGATGTCGTTTGAGCGGGTGATGCGCTCGGTGCGCTTGTGCCCGAGGCGCGCCCGGGCCTAGCCTTCCCTATGATGGAAGAGATTGGCATGCCAAGAGCCGCGCTGCGCTTTGCTGGCCGCAATGGTCTTGTTACCGGCGCTGGCTCAGGGCTGGGGCGGGAGGTGGCGCGGGGCCTGGCGGCGGAAGGTGCCCGGCTTGTGCTGTTCGACCGGGACCCGGCGGGGCTGGAGGAGACGGCCGCCGCCTGCCCGGGCAGCGTGATGATGGTGGGCGATGTGGCGCGCGGGGCGGATATGGCGCGCGCCGCCGCGATGCTCTCGCCCATCACCCTGCTGGTCACCGCTGCCGGCATTATCGGCCCCACCACCCCTCTGCCCGAGGTGGAGGAGGAGGCATGGGACCGGCTTTTCGCCATCAATGTGAAGGGCACATGGCTGGCGCTGAAGCATGTGGTGCCGCTGATGGAGGAGGCGGGTGGTGGCGCCATTGTCACCTTCGCCTCGGGGGCGGGGCTGGTGGGCAACCCGGTCTTCCCCGCCTATGCCGCCAGCAAGGGCGCGGTGGTGCTGATGACGCGCAGCCTGGTCACCGGCCACACCGCCCAAGGCATTCGGGCCAATACCGTCTGCCCTGGTCCGATTGAGACGCCGATGCTGCGGCAGAGCTTTGCCGCCGCCGGCAACCGCGCCGTCGAGCGCGAGGAATATACCCGCGCGCGCAACCCCATGGGCCGTTTCGGCACCCCGGCCGAGGTGGCCGCGGCGGTGCTGTTTCTGCTCAGCGACGAGGCCTCCTACATCAATGGCGTGGCGCTGCCCGTCGATGGCGGCCGGCTTGCCTGATCTTTCACCGACGACAAGGAGGTTCTTCATGCTCACCCGCCGCCACGGCCTGGCCGCCACAGCCGGCCTCATCGCCGCCCCCACCATCGCACTGCCGCAATCGCGCGAGCGGGCTTTCCGCTTCGTCGTCAATGTCGGGCTGCAGAATCTGGACCCGATCTCCAGCCCCTCCTTCGTGACCCGCAATTTTGCCTATCTTGTCTATGACACGCTGGTCTCGATGGACATGCAGGGCCGCTTCAAGCCGCAGATGCTGCAGGGCTGGGAGGTGAGCGCGGATAAGCTGACCTGGAATTTCCGACTGCGCCCGGGCCTCGCCTTCCATGATGGTGCGGCGGTGACGGCCGAGGATGTCGTGGCCTCGCTCAAGCGCTGGGGCAATCGCGATTCGATCGGCCGGCGGCTGATGGCGGCGACGGCGGAATTGGTGGCGACGGGGGGCGATGCGTTTACCCTGCGCCTTGCCCGGCCCTATGGCGGGGTGATCGAGGCCTTTGGCAAGCCCTCGGTGCATGTGCCCTTCATCATGCCCGCGCGCATTGCCAATGCCACGCCGCCCACCCAGCAGGTGCGCGAGATCATCGGCTCGGGCCCCTTCGTCTTTCTGCGCGATGAATGGGTGCCGGGCGAGCGCGCCTTCTTCCGCCGCAATGAGCGCTATGTCGCCCGCGATGAGGCGGCGGATGGTCTGGCGGGCGGCAAGCTCGCCAAGGTCGAGCGGGTGGAAATGATCACCATGCCCGATATCTCGATGCGCGCGCTCTCGCTGCAGCAGAATGAGGTGGATTACCTGGAATATGCGCCGGTTGATAACCTGCCGCGGATGCGGACGAACCGGAATATCGTGATCTCCCAGGCTTCGGGCCAGGCGGAGATGATGTATGCGGTCAGCATCAACCACCACCAGGCGCCGTTCAACAATGTGCTGGTGCGCCGCGCCTTGCAGCAATGCCTGGACCGCGGCGAGATTCTGGCCGCGACCGGCTTTGCCGAGATCGGCCGGCCGGAATGCGCATCTATGCTGATGTGCGGCACAACGCTCAGCAGTACGCTCGGCAGCGAGGCCATCGCCACGCCCAGCCTGGAACGCGCCCGCGCTCTGCTGCGCGAGGCCGGCTACAACAATGAACGCGTGGTGCTGATGCACCCCACCGATTCGGCGCTGCTCAACCCCTTCGGCCTCGTGCTGATCGACCGGATGAAGCGGGCGGGCTTTAATGTGGATGTCCAGGCCTCGGATTGGTCCTCCATCGCCCAGCGCTGGGTGCAGCGCGCGCCGCTGGATCGTGGTGGCTGGAGCGTGCTGCCGGTGGTCTATACCGGCTTCGACATGGCGGACCCGCTCTCGAATATGGGCATTGGCTTCAACTGCACCGACAACCAGCCCTGGGGCTATTGCGAGGCCTCGATGACGCCGATCCTCGAACGCTTCGAGGCGGAGAGCGACCCGGAGCGCCGCCGGGCGCTGGCGGCCGAGTTGAACCGCGCGGCGGTGGCGCAGGCCACCTTCCCCATTGCCGGGCAGTTCCGCGCGCCGGCGGCCTGGCGGGCGGAGCTGCGCGGGGTGATCGATTTCGGCTTCCCGGTGATCTGGAATATCGAGCGCGGCGGTCGGGCGGGGTAGGGCTGATGGGCATGGGGGGCGGTTTGCCCCCCTAGGCTCAGGCCGGTTGAAACGCCTCGGCCAGCCCGGCGAACATGGGCAGCCCATCCGTGCCGCCCACCAGCGGGTCCACGCAATTCTCCGGATGCGGCATTAGGCCCAGCACCCGCAGATTGGGCGAGAGCACGCCGGCGATGGCATTGACCGAGCCATTGAGGTTCTCGCCCACATAGCGCAGCGCGACCAGGCGCTCGCCCTCCAGCCGCGCCAGGGTCTCAGCGTCGCAAAAATAATTGCCATCGCCATGCGCCATGGTGGCGCGGAAGACCGCACCGGGGGCGAAGCCGCGGGTGAAGACGGTGTCGGTGCGCTCCACGCTGAGCGAACAATCCTGCGCCAGGAAGCGCAATGCGGCATTTTTCAGCAGCGCACCGGGCAGCAGCCCGGCCTCGCACAGCATTTGAAAACCGTTGCAAACGCCCAGCACATGGCCGCCGCCGGCAGCGAATTCGCGGATGGCGGCCATGATGGGCGATTGTGCCGCCATCGCCCCGCAGCGCAGGTAATCGCCATAGGAAAACCCGCCGGGCAGCACCACAAGGTCCAGCCCCGTGGGCAGGGCGGTGTCGCGATGCCACAGCATGGCCGGGCGATGGCCGCAGACGCGCTCCAGCGCGATCGCCATGTCGCGCTCGCGATTCGTTCCGGGGAAGACCACCACCGCCGATTTCATGCCCAATCCTTCGCTTAAAATTCGATGCCCAGCCGCAGATGGGATACCCAGGACTCGCTCGCCCGGGTCCAGCCATGGCCCAAACCGACACTCACCTCAACCCGGCCAACCGGCATCGAGATGGTGAGGAAACTCTGATGCGCCGCGCGGGTGGGGGCATTGGGCTGCTCGATCCGGCCCAGATCGGCGGAAGAAGAGCCGCCAGCCTCAGTCTGCCTCGCCCTGTGGCCTGCCCATGGCGCGGTTGGGTAGGAGGTGGCGGAACAGCGCTTGGCGCTCCCGCACTTGTTCGAGGCTGGGCTTTTCCGGCTCGGCGAATTCGTAGCGCGTGTCCATCAAGGCTGCGCCCATCACCGCCGATAGCAGCACAATGGGGGCCACCAGCATGCAGGCCAGGAAGATGGTGCGGGGCGGGAGGTCGCGCATCCAAGCCGGCGGTAGCAGCCAATAGGCGATCCACATCAGCGGAAGGGCGGCAGCGGCCATGCCAAGCAGGATGCCACCCAGCACGGCTGCCGGAATGACGGGGAAGAACAGCAAAATGCCGGCGCTGGGTTGCATATCCCACCTCTGGCAAGAAGTGTGGCATCAGCCCTGCCAGACCCGCAACCATTGCAGCCCACCCAGCAGTAGGATGGTAACCAGCGCCGCGATAGCGGCGGCGGTCACCCAGCGATTGGCGTTGCGCTTTTGCTTCTCGACCCAGTTCATCTGGGCCGGCGGGCCGCCTTTGCCCTCACGCCAGCGCAGGCCCATGGCGGCGAGCACTGTCAGCAGCGCCATGAGCAGCAGTGAGGCCTTGACCATGGCTCACGCCCACCAGGGGTAGAAGAGCCAGCCCAGCGGATTGGAAAACCCAGCCAGCGCCAGGGAAACCGGCCAGAAAAGCCCGCCAAGAAAGGCCTTGCTGAGCACGAAGAAGATCTGGGTGGTGACGTGTTGCGGTGCGACATCGAGGGCTGGCCCGAAGAGCAGATAGGCGATGGCGCTGGCCATGCGCAGCGCCGTCAACCCCACCGACAGCCAGATGAAGACGCGTAAGGAGAGTGCCTTCACACCAGTTCCACCGAGAAGCTCTCGATGACGGTATTGGCCAGCAATTGCCGCGCCATGGCCTCGGCGGTGGCGCGGGCGGCGGCGGGGTCGGTCTCTGCCAGATCGAGCAGCAGGACTTTGCCCGCGCGCACCTCCTGAACCCCGGCAAAGCCGAGTGAGCCCAGCGCCTGCTGAATGGCGCGGCCCTGGGGGTCAAGCACGCCCGGCTTGGGCATGACGGTTACCTTGATTTTCACTGCACCGTCTCCGGCCCTTTTAAATCGCGCACGCCCGCCTCGGGGAGAATCCCCAAGCGTCGTGCGACCTCCTGATAGCCTTCCTCGACCCGGCCGAGATCCCTGCGGAAGCGGTCCTTGTCCATTTTCTCGCCGGTTTTGCTGTCCCATAGGCGGCAATTATCCGGGCTGATCTCATCGGCGAGGACGATGCGCATCTCGTCATTTTCGTAAAGCCGGCCGAATTCCAGCTTGAAATCGACCAAGGTGATGCCGACGCCCAGCAGCAGGCCGGTGAGGAAGTCATTCACCCGCAGGGTGAGTTGGACGATGTCATCAATATCGGCGGTGCCGGCCCAGCCGAAGGCGGTGATGTGCTCCTCGCTCACCATCGGGTCCTGCAGCGCGTCGTTCTTATAGTAGTATTCGATGATCGAACGGGGCAGGCGGGTGCCTTCCTGGATGCCGAGCCGCGTGGCCAGGCTGCCGGCGGCGACATTGCGCACCACGACTTCGAGCGGGATGATCTCCACCTCGCGGATCAGCTGTTCACGCATGTTCAGCCGGCGGATGAAATGGGTGGGCACGCCGATTTCGCCCAGGCGGAGCATGAAATACTCGCTGATGCGGTTGTTCAGCACGCCCTTGCCGGTGATGGTGCCCTTTTTTTGGGCATTGAAGGCGGTGGCATCATCTTTGAAATATTGCACAAGGGTGCCGGGCTCGGGCCCCTCGAACAAAATCTTCGCCTTGCCTTCGTAAAGCTGGCGCCTGCGTGCCATGCGCGTCGTCCTCGAATTCCTCCGCTGCCTATAGCAGCGGGGGAGAGGGAGGGCCACTGAGCGCTGGCACCGGCCGGAAGGGCGCCTGGTGTGGCGGGCCGGCGGCGAAATCCCAGCGTGTCTCCACCCCCAGCGCCAGCAATGAGGCCGAGACGGTGCCAAAGCCATGGCGCGGCGGCACGTTGAGCGCCTGGGCGGCCTCGCCATCGGAATCGGCCAGCAGGGCGGGCCAGGCGCCCCAATCATCGGGCGAGTCGGGCGCCGGTGCCGCACGCCAGCGGGGCAGATGCCGCGCGGTGCGCGGGCTTGCGGTATCATTGGGCGGATAGGCGGTGACCATGGAGAGCCCGGGCGGCAGGGTGGTGACGCGCGGGCTGCCCTCGCCCAGCCCTTCGACATAATGGCCGCCATGGCGGTCGGCCAGGACGAGGTTGAAGGGGCGCCATTGGGCGGCATCCCAGCCGGCGATGCGGGCGGCGGCCTCGGCTGCCGAGGCCGCCTGGAGTGCGAGTAGGGGCAATTCGCCGCGGGAGCGCTTGCCGGGCTCTGGCCCCAGGCTGCCCACCCGGTTGAGCACGGCGGCCATCACCCCATGATGGTTCACCGCCATCCAACTGCCGCCACCCAGCCGGTCCCGCCCGCCGATCAGGCCGGGCCAATGGGCGGCGGGTGGGTCCCATTCGCGGTCCAGCCGCTCATCGCGATTGGCGGCGATGAGGACGGGCCAGGCGGCGGCGGGGCGATGGAGCAGGATGAGGGTACACATGAAAAGGGGCTGACTTCACAAAAGCATGTCAGGCTTTGCAGCCCGGAGCCGGGGAGAGTGACATCCGAGCCTGTGCGTGCGGTAGAAAGGCCTCAGGTCATATCTGCAAAGCCCAGATGATGGGCGGCAGCGCCGCCATCCTCGATTCGCTTACCAGCGGCGGCCATGGCCATGGCGATACCCGCCGTGATAGCCGCCATAATAGCGCGGCCGGGGCGCGTAATAGACCGGCGGCGGCACATAGACCGGCGGCGCATAATAGCGTGGCGGGTAATAGACCGGCGCTGGCGGCGGCACATAGCGGTAAGTCTCGGGCTGATAGATATATTGCGGCTTATAGCCCTGGGCCTCGGCCTGAACCGGCGCCAGGGCAATGAAGCCGAGCCCCATCAGGGCAGCAGCGGAAAAGCGGAGCAGGGAGCGCATGAGGTGGACCTCCTTTGATATGGAGCTTAATGCCCGAAGCTTACGGCGAAAACAGGGCGGCGATATGGCCCTGTTGCGATAAGACCGGCTTGCACCGGCAGGGTTGTTGGGCCGCGATGGCCTTGCTGTCAGGGTGCGGCGCGCAACTTGTCACAGGCGCTGCGGCGTGCAGCCAGATAGGCGCGCCGTGCATCGTCAAAATTCATCCTGGCCTGATCCACATTCTCGGCCCGGCCCATCCGCTCTGCCAGAATCCAAGCTGGGATACTGTCCAGCAACTCCACTGCGATGAAAACTTCGAGTGGCGGGGTGGGGCCGGTGAAGGGAACGAGGGAGGCATAAATCAGCGCATTGGCGACGATGATGTCCGAAAGCCCGTCACGCAGCGTTCTTCCGCCGATGACCGGCAGCACCACATAGGGGCCTTCGGGCACGCCGCGGGCGCAGAGGGCGAGGCCCATATCGGCATATGGGGCAGTTGGCATGCGCCGCTCGGTTGCAAGGTCGCGCAGGCCGGCGCTGCCCTGGGTGATATTGACGGCGACGCGGTCCAGCACCGTCCAGGCATCGGCCGGGCGGCCGGCGACGACCAGGGACAGCGCCTGCCAAGGCTCGGCCAGCCAGGTGGTGAGAAGGTTGGAGGCACCTTCCCGGATTTCGGGGTTCAGCGTCCCCAGGCTGGGCAGGCGCTCGCCGATGGCGTTGACATGCCCGCGGACCTCACGGTTGAAGGCGTAGAGGGTGCGGTTGAAGCTGCCCAACCAACCTTGCTCGGCGGGTGTTTCGGCGGCTGGCGGCGCGGCGCTGGCCGCCTGGGCGCCGCTCGGCTGCTGGGCTGGTGCCTGCGCGGTTGGTGCTGCCTGTGCGGCCTGCGTCTGTGGGGCCGGTGTCTGTGCGGCGGGAGGTTGCGCCGCGCTTGGCTGCTGCCGGGATTGCGGCTGCGACCTCGGCGTCTGAGCAAGACCCAGTTGCGGCACGGCGGCCATGAGCAGCACGCCCAGAGCCAGGAAGCGAAGAGATGACGTCATGCGATCAGATCCAAAGCCATGTTGCTTCTATAGCGCAAGGTGCTCCGGCGACACAGAGGATAACATAATTAGAATATTATGCTTTTAGAGAATGATGCGTTGAGGCGGAATCGCCCAAGACGCTGCATCATTTTCTTAGCATGGTCTAAGCACTGAAGACGCGGGCGAAGATGGTGTCGACATGGCTGAAATCGCGCGCCGGGTTCATGGCCGCGTCCAGTGCCACGCCATCCATCAACGCCGCCACCTCGGCGCTCCCGAGAAGATTATCGCGAAAGCGCTTGGCATCGGGCTGGCCGAGTTTTGTCCAGGTTGCCATGGCCGCCGCCTGCACCGCGGCATAGGCGCCCTCACGGCTCATCCCGGCCTGAGTGAGCGCCAGCAGCACTTTTTGCGAATGGGCGACGCCGCCAAGGGATTCGAGGTTTTCTTCCATCCGCTCAGGATAGACCGTCAGTTTTTCCATCATCCCCGTCAGCCGGGCGAGGGCGAAATCCAGCGTGATGGTGGCATCGGGCCCTATCACCCGTTCCACCGAAGAATGCGAGATGTCGCGCTCATGCCATAGGGTGATGTTCTCCAGCGCCGGCATGGCATAGCCGCGCACCAGCCGGGCCAGGCCGGTCAGATTCTCGCTCAGCACCGGGTTGCGCTTATGCGGCATGGCCGAGGAGCCTTTTTGGCCGGCATGGAAGAATTCTTCCGCCTCGCGCACTTCGGAGCGCTGCAGATGGCGCACTTCGGTCGCCAGGCGCTCAATGCCGCCGGCCACCACGGCCAGGGCCGCGAAGAAGGCCGCGTGCCGGTCACGCGGGATCACCTGGGTGCTGACTGGCTCCACCGCGAGGCCAAGTTTTTCGGCGACGAAGGATTCCACCCGCGGGTCCACACTCGCAAAAGTGCCGACGGGGCCGGAGATGGCGCAGGTGGCGATTTCGGCGCGGGCCGCGCGCAGCCGCGTCAGATTGCGGGCGAATTCGGCATAATGGCCGGCGAGTTTGAGGCCAAAGGTGGTGGGTTCGGCATGGATGGCGTGGCTGCGGCCGATGGTGGGGGTGTATTTATGCTCCAATGCCCGGGCGCGCAGGGCCTTCAGCAGCGCCTCGACGCCCTCGATCAGCAGATCGGCCGCGCGGGTGAGTTGCACGGCGAAGGCGGTGTCCAGCACATCCGAACTCGTCATGCCCTGATGCATGAAGCGGGCATTCTCGCCAATGCCCTCGCCCATCCAGGTGAGGAAGGCGATGACATCATGGCGCGTCACCCGCTCGATCGCATCGATCGCCTCGACGGCGGCGGCATCGATGGAGGCCGCGCGGGGGGTGCCCTTGTGGCGGATGTCTTGCGCCGCGGCGGCGGGGATGGTGCCCAGGCCCGCCATTGCCTCGGCGGCCAGGGCCTCGATCTCGAACCAGATGCGGAAGCGTTCCTCGGGTGACCAGATGGCGACCATCGCGGGGCGGGAATAACGGGGAACCATGGCGGCCTCGACAGAAAGGGCTGAGGTTTTCGGGTTTGATCCCACTGGCGCGGCCTGTCCAGGGGCGGCATTCTGCGCATTGCGTAAACATGAACAAAAGTTTAAGAGCGGCGCGTCGAATCGTAAAATAGGATGACGCCGGATGCCCGATTGGTTTGTGCCTCTTCTCCAGGTTCTGATGATCGATATCGTTCTGGCTGGCGATAATGCGATTGTGGTGGGCATGGCCGCCGCCGGATTGCCGCCCGAACAGCGCCGCAAGGCTATCCTATGGGGCATCATCGCAGCCACGCTGATGCGGATCGGCTTCGCCTCAATCACCGTACAATTGTTGAGCATCGTTGGCATCACCCTGGCGGGCGGCGTGCTGCTGGCCTGGGTCTGCTGGAAAATGTACCGCGAATTGCGCGAGGGCCATGGCGGCGACAACCCGGCCAGCCATGACGCGGCCGACAGCAGCGCTGAATTGGACAGCACTGGCAAGCCGAAAAAGACGCTTATGCAGGCCATCACCCAGATCCTGATCGCTGACGTATCGATGAGCCTGGACAATGTACTCGCCGTGGCCGGTGCCGCTAAGGACCACCCTTATGTCCTGGTCG
>CAMDJV010000018.1 GCA_945901085.1 Rhodovarius crocodyli
CCCGCTCCAACCTGGTGGAGCAACTGCAGCGCCCCGATCGCCCGCGGCGAGGTCCCTATGCCCGCGCAGAGGACGACGAGGTCATTGCCGAGATCCGCGCCATCACCGACGCCCGGCCCACCTACGGCTATCGCCGCGTCACCGCATTGGGTGCAGGCTTTCAACTGTGGCAGCGTCTGTACATGCAGTTTTAGACTGGGTCTTTTGCAGCGGCAGCGGCGACGGCAGCAGACACTCAACGGAATCCGAGCGGCTCATCGCAAAGGCTTTACGAATTTGATGGGGCCACTCCAGATGGCCGCGCGCGGTTGTTGACGTTAAGCTCAAGTGATATCTGAAGAGAGCGTGCGGTAAAGGAAACTCCACCCTCCCAGAGCCTCCCGCAAACGGCCGAAAGGCCCTTTGATCCCGTTGCTTTGGGCGGCCCTCTAGGTGCCCTGCCAGGGCAGCCATTGCACGTCCGCTATTCGTCGCGCGCCAGAGACCAGCATCACCAAGCGGTCCAGGCCTAAAGCTATGCCGGCGCAGGGCGGCATGCCCAGTTCAAGTGCTGCCAGGAAATCCTCATCCACCGGCCAGGCGGCGCCCGGGCCATGCACCCGCACCCGCTCGGCCATATCAGCCTCCAGGCGCAGACGCTGCTCCTGCGGGTCGGTCAGTTCCTCAAAGGCATTGGCCAGTTCCATACCGCCGGCGAAGAGCTCGAAGCGCAGCGCGGCGCGGGGATCGGCTGCATCACGCCTTGCCAGCGCCGCCTGCGGGCTGGGCCAATGGGTGAGGAAGCTGGGCTCGGCGGCCAGGCGGGGCTCCACATGCTCCAGCAGCAGGCGGAAGAAGCCGCTTTCCCAATCCTCATCGGGCCGGACTTCCAGCCCGGCACTGGCCATGGCCGCTTGCAGCGCTGCCGCGTCCCCCTGGCCGTCCGGCCGTACCGTGGCCAGGATATCGAGTCCGTTGCACCAGCGAAAAAACGCCTCCGCCATCGTGATCCGCCGAAATGGCGCGGCCGGGCAATCGGGCCAGACGGCGCGCAGATAGGCCTCAGCCTCATCCATCAGCCCGGCCATGGAGAGCCCGGGCCGGTACCATTCCAGCATGGTGAATTCCGGCGCGTGGCGGGCGGATAATTCGCCATTGCGCCAAACCCGGGCGATTTCGAAGACCGGCCCCACACCGCCGGCCAGCAAGCGCTTGATGGCCAGTTCGGGGCTGGTGCGCAGGAAGAGCCGCTGCTGCGCCCCGGCCCCCAGATGCGGCTCATAGGCGGTTTCGAAGGCCGCCAGATGCACCTCCGCCCCGGGGCTGGGCACCAAAGCGGGGGTTTCGATCTCGCTATAGCCGCGGGCGGAAAAATGCGCGCGGGTGGCGGCCAGAATACGGCTGCGCGCCGCCAGATAGGGCAGCCTTGCCGCCAAACGTTCGGGGTGCCATGCGGGAAGGGCCATTGCGGCCCCTGCCCTAGCCCAGCTACTGCCAGCCCACCATGGCCCTGCCCCAAAAAACCCTGCGCGATGCTGCGGCCCTGCTCGATGCCGGGCTGATCACCGCCGCGGCGCTGCCCGCGCTCAGCGCGCTGCAATCGCGCTATGCCATCGCTCTCACGCCGGAGGTCCAGGCGCGAATCGCCTCGCCCGATGATCCTGTGGGCCGGCAATACATCCCTCATGCCGATGAGGCGCTCAGCCAGCCGCATGAAATGGCCGACCCCACCGCCGATGCCCCCTTCACGCCCATCAAGGGCGTGGTGCACCGCTACCCCGACCGCGCGCTGCTCAAGCCGCTGCTGGCCTGCCCGGTCTATTGCCGGTTTTGTTTCCGGCGCGAACATGTCGGCCCCGATGGCGGTTTGCTGAACGAGGCGGAGCTTGAGGCTGCGCTGGGCTGGTTTGCAGCGCATCCGGAGGTGGGGGAGGTCATTCTCACCGGCGGCGACCCGCTGATGCTCTCGCCCCGGCGGCTGGCCCATATTCTGGGCCGGCTGGCAGCGCTGCCGCATATCCACACCCTGCGCATCCATAGCCGCGTGCCGGTGGCCGAACCCAGCCGGATCACGCCCGAATTGCTGGCGGCGCTGCGGCTGGAGACGCCGCTTTATCTGTGCGTGCATGCCAATCACGCCCAGGAATTCGGCCCCGCTGCCGGGCCGGCGCTGCGGGCGCTGCATGGTGCGGGCGTGGTGTTGCTCGGCCAATCCGTGCTGCTGGCCGGGGTGAATGACAGCCTAGCGGCGTTGGAGGGGCTGTTGCGCACCATGTTGGCGCATCGCATCAAGCCCTATTATCTTCATGCGCTGGACGCCGCGCCGGGCACTGCGCGCTTTGCCGTGCCGGATGCGCGGGCGCTGGAATTGTTGCGCAGCCTGCGCGGGCGCGTCTCGGGCCTGGCCTGGCCGGTTTTCGTGCGTGAGACGGCGGGTGGGGCCGGCAAGCGGCCGCTGGGGCCGGCATGGTAGCGGCGCTTACAGCGGGCCGGCGGGCGTGACCGAGGGCATCGCCATTGCCCTGATCTTCACCCTGGCCGGGCTGGTGAAGGGCGTGGTGGGTTTGGGGCTGCCCATCATCGCCATGGGTCTACTGGGGCTATGGCTGCACCCGCTGCAGGCTGCCTCGCTGCTGCTGGTGCCCAGCATCGTCACCAATATGGTGCAGATGGCGGGGCCGGGATTGCCCGGGCTGCTGCGCCAACTCGGCCCCATGCTGGCCGCCGTGGTGCTGGGCACATGCGCCGGCTGGTGGGCCTGGGGCGGGCTGGGTGGGCGGCTCGCGGGGCTGGGCCTGGGCTGCATGGTGGTGGCTTATGGATTGCTGGGCGTCAGCGCCTTGCGGCTCAGCCTGTCACCGCGCGCCTCGGCCCGGCTGGCCATTCCAACCGGGTTGGTCACCGGAGTGATTACCGCCGGCACCGGGATTTTCGTCATTCCGCTGGTGCCATGGCTGCAGGCCAGCGGCCTGCCGCAGGAGCGTTTGGTACAGGCGATGGGTGTCTCGCTGCTGGTCTCGGCGCTGTCGCTCGCCTTGGTGATCGGCGGTTCTGGGCATTTGGGTCTGGCGGAGCTTGGTGGCTCAGCCCTCGCCTTGCTGCCGGCGCTGCTGGGCCAGGCGCTGGGCAGCATGCTGCGGCAGCGGCTGAATGAGGCGCTGTTCCGGCGCTGTTTTTTCGCCGCGCTGGTGCTGCTGGGGGTGCATTTGGTCTGGCAGGCCTGGCCCTGAGGCGGGCGAGGCTGGATGCCCAGCCCAGGCTGGGTTCACGCCGCGTGGTCCAGCCATTGTTGAGAGAATAAAGCAGCGTTTATGGCGGTTCCGCCGCAACGCATCATGCTCCATCCTGCCAGCATTACCCCTGCGCGTCGGGGCTGAGCACTATGCAGGGGCCGCGCACCCGGCCACAGGCCTGTTGCGCGCCGCCTTGCGTCATGCCCACGACGCGGGCGCGATAAAGGGTGGAGCGGCCAACGCGGACCGGCTGCACCTGCACCCGCCCGCCGCCGACCGCATCCGCGGCGCTGCGCGCCTGGCGCTCATCGGAGAAGGCCCCCACCTGCACCGCCCAGCTTGAGCTGGTATTCGCCACAACTGGGCGAATCTCCGGCGACAGGCTGGCGGCCTGGGCCGAACCGATCAGGCCAAAGCGGCGAGGCGATGATGCAGCGGCAAGGTTAGGGCCATTCGCCCGGGCCGGGCTCGGCGTATAGACAGGCCGGGCGAGCGGGCCGGTGGGAGAATTGGCCATGGCCTGCCGGTTGGCGCTCTCGGCTAGGGCGGCTGCACCCTCGGGCGTGCTGCCATCGGCGATGGGCTCCATGGCGGCGGCGATCACCCGCCGCTCCGCCGGCGGCTGGTCGTAGCCAGCCAGAGAGGTGCCAGATTGCCCTGTGCCGACCTGCGCTGTGCCGACCTGCGCTGTGCCAACCTGCGCTGTGCCGGCGCGCGCCGCGCTCTCTGCCATCGCCTGCTGGCCGCCAGGGGTGGAGCCATCGGCGATGGGCTCCATCGCCACCACCCCGCCGCTGGCCAAGGCAACCGGGCGGGCCATGGCGGGGGCCGTGGCTCGGGCTGCGGTGAGGATCGGCGTTGCCGGCTCAGGGTCTGGCAGGCGGGCATAGCGGGCATTCTGTTCGCGCAGGTCACGCTGCTCCTGCAGGGCCATCATTGTGGCACTGTCCATCCTACGCGGGCCCGGCGGCACGCGCACCGGGAGTTCAGCAGCGGCATAGACCTCTGGCGGCGCGCGGCGCACTGGGCTGGCCCGCAGCACGCCCGGGCCAATGCGCGCCACATAGTTGCGCGTTTCATTGGGCAGGCCGGAGCGGTTATAGAGGTAATTCTCAAGCCGGCGCGGGCCAGCATTATAGGCCGCAAGGAAGGCGGGCGAGCCGAAGAGATCATACATCTCACGCAGATAGGCTGTGCCAGCCATGATGCTGTCATAGGGATGATAAGGATCATCGCCCAGGGCGTAGCGCGACTGGAGTTCCCGATAGGTGCCGGGCATAACCTGCATCAGCCCCATGGCGCCGACAGGGCTGGTGGCGGTGGCCCTTCCGCCGGATTCCTGGCGCATCACTTCCCGGATCCAGCGATCGGGCACATCGAAACGGCGCGACGCTTCGCGGATATAGGGCCCCCAAGGGTCAGAAGGCGGGCCTGGAGGGTCATAGCTGCGTGCGGCGCTGTTATGGGCCGCCGTGGGCCCCGGCCGCCCGGCATTGCCACCGCAGGCAGCCAAACCGCACAGCAAAGCGACGGCAAAGGCCGAGCGCATCACGCCGGAAGCAACAAACATCCCCACACTCCCCTGGCCGCTGCCCTGATAGCGCGAACCCACCCCCATGGGAACGCCGGACAGCAGGCACCACTCGGATAAACGCGCAGCAGAGGGCGTTATACAGAATCTCGCCCCTGGCATGCAACATTTGGAATTAATCTGGACGCTTTTTCTCGGCGGCGAGTTCTAGCGCGCGGGCATAGACAGATTTTCGCGGCAGGCCATGGGCCAGCGCCACGCTGGCGGCGGCATCGCGCAGGCTCATGGCGGCCATCGCCACCGCCAGCGCATCATCGAGGCTGGCCTGGCCCATTGCCTCGTTGGGGGCGGGCCCCACCAGCAAGACCACCTCCCCGCGCGGCGGGTCGTCCAGCGCCCCTTGGGCGAGCACGGCCAGAGAACCGCGCCGCACTTCCTCGAAACGCTTGGTCAATTCGCGCGCCAGGGCGGCGGGGCGGGTTTCGCCCAGCGATGCCGCCAGGGCGGCGAGGGTTTCGGCGGCGCGATGCGGCGCCTCATAGAAGACCAGCGTGGCGGATAGGCCTGCCTGCTCCATGGCCTTGAAACGCGCCAATTCGGCGTCCCTCGCACCCGCTTTCGCCGGCAGAAAGCCCACGAACATGAAGGGATGCGGCGGTAGGCCGGAGAGAATCAGCGCCAGCACAGCCGCATTGGCGCCTGGAATGCCATGCACCGGAACGCCGGCCGCAATGGCGGCACGCACCAGGCGAAAGCCGGGGTCGCTCATCAGAGGCGTGCCGGCATCGCTCACCAGCACCAAGGCCGCACCATCACGCAGCCGGGCCAGCAAGCCCGGCAATTGTGCCTCCTCATTGTGATCATGCAGTGGCCAAAGCGTTATGGAAATGCCATGTCTTGCGAGCAGCTTAGAGGTTACCCTGGTGTCCTCGCACAGCACGGCATCCGCCCCCGCCAGGGCGGCCAGTGCGCGTGGTGAGATATCGTCAAGGTTGCCAATCGGCGTCGCCACCAGGGTCAGCCCCGGTTGGGGGCCTGGTGGGGGCGAAATGCCGGCGGCAGGGAGATTGGTGGATGCGTCTTGCATGGGTGATGGCAGTGTTGGCCCTGATCGGCTGTGCACCGCAAGTGCGACAGCAGGCCGCGAGGCCGCGGGCACCCGCAGCCCAGGCCTGGCAGGCGCCGGTGATGGCGCCGCCGGCCGCGGCTGCGGCGGTGGCGCGCCAGCGCGTGGGCCTGCTGCTGCCGCTCTCCGGGCCCAATGCGGCGCTGGGGCATTCCATGCTCAATGCCGCGCAATTGGCGCTGTTCGACCAAAGCGACACGATGATTGAATTCCTGCCGCGTGACACCCGCAGCTCCGCCGCGGGGGCCTTGGAGGCCGCGCGGGCAGCGATTGGCGATGGCGCGGGCGTGCTGATCGGCCCTCTCACCCTGGGAGAGACCGCAGCCGCCGCGGGCCCGGCCCAGGCCGCCTCGGTACCCATGCTCTCCTTCACCAGCGATGAAAGCCAGGCAGGCAATGGCGTGTGGGTGCTGGGCGTGACCCCGGCGCAGGTCGCGCGTCGCCTGGCCAGTGTCGCGGTCTCGGGCGGGCAGCGCCGCATCGGCCTGCTCGGCGCCGATGATGAATTTGGCCGCCGGCTGGTGGCGGCGCTGCGCAGCATTCTGGCCGAGGCGGGGCTGCCGGCACCGGTGGTGATGCTCACCCGGCCCGGCTCAGATGCAGGCCAAAATGGCCGGGATTTCACCGCCCGCCTAGCCGCGGAGGGCGGGGTGGATGCGCTGATCCTGTCCCAGGCCGGCACGGCGGCGCGGCAGGCCGTCCAGGGGCTGGTGGCGGCGGGGCTCGCACCCATGCCGCGGCTGTTTGGCACCCATCTCTGGGCAGGCGATGGCCAGATTGCGCAGGAGAGCGTGCTGGCGGGCGCTGGCTTCACCGGGCCCGATCCCGCTGCGCGCAACAGCTTTGACAACCGCTTCTTGGAGAATTTTGGCGAAAGGCCCGCCCGCCTTGCCGGCACAGCCTATGATGCGGCGGCCCTTGCAGCCCGTGCTGCGCGCGAGGGGGGCCGCGCCTTGCCCATTGGCATGGCGTTTCAGGGTGCCGATGGGCCGATCCGATTGATGGCAGATGGCGTGCTGGGGCGCGGCTTGGCCATTCTCGAATTCCAGAACGGGCAGGCCGTGCTGCGAGACGCAGCGCCGATTCCCGGCGGGCCGGGCAGCTGATGCCCCCGCTGGGCCGCCTGCTGCGCACCGCCCTTATTCTCGGTGCGGTGCCCCTGCTGGTGCAGCTGGTGCTGTTGCTGACCGAGGAGGTTTCCACCCGCAGCGCCATTTTGGCCATGCTGGCCGTCTCCCTGATGGCTTTGGGCCTGGCCTGGTTCTGGCTGGTGAATATGGCCCGGCTCTCCGCGGCGCTGCAGGCGGCGGCGGCGGATGATGATGCATTCTCCCGCCCCTTCCGCACCCCCCGCCTGCCGGCGGTGGCGGATATCGAGGAGGCGCTGACACGCCTCGCCCGCAGCCTGCAGGCCCGCAGCGCCCTGGTTGGCCGGTTGCGCGCGGCCGATGAGGCCATTGTCGAAAACCTGCCGGACCCGCTGCTGGTGCTGGCGGAGGATCGCTCGGCGCTGCGCGCCAATCGCGCGGCACGGCAGCTTTTTGGCCTCAAATCGGGCGCGGGGGGGGATCTGGCGGCGCTGCTGCGCCACCCGGCCCTGTCAGGGGCGGTGGAGCGGGCCTTGGCCGAGCAAACGGCACAGGGGACGGATTTGCACCTGCCCGTGCCCGTCGCCCGCGAGTTGCACGCCCAGGCTATCCCGATGAACCCGCCGCTCGCCGATGGCGGCCGGGTGGTGGTCGTGCTCTCCGACCGCAGCCAGATGCGCGCTGTCGAGCGCATGCGGGCAGATTTTGTCGCCAATGCCAGCCATGAATTGCGCACGCCACTCGCCAGCCTGATCGGTTTCATTGAGACCCTGCGCGGCCCGGCGCAGGATGATGCGGAGGCGCGCGAGCGCTTTCTGGGCATCATGGCCACGCAGGGTGAGCGGATGCGCATGCTCATCGATGACCTGCTGAGCCTCTCGCGCATCGAATTGTCGGAACATCAGCCGCCGCAGGGCGAGACCGATGTGGCTGAATTGCTGCGGGCCGAGGCGGTGGCGCTGGAGCCCCTGGCGAAGGGCACGCGCATCGAGATTGCCGCACCGCCCAGCCTTCTGGCCAGCCCCGCCGATACCGAGCAATTGGCGCAGGTGCTGCGCAATCTGCTGGAGAACGCCCTGCGCCACGGCAAAACCGAGGGTCTGGTGCGCGCGAGCCTCACGCGGGTGACCGGCGGCGGGCCGCGCCTTCCCAACCGGCCGGGCATCCTGCTCGCCATCTCCGATGATGGCCCGGGCATTCCGCGCGAGCATATTCCGCGCCTGACCGAACGCTTCTACCGGGTGGAGCAGGGCCGCGGCCGCGGCACCGGCGGCACGGGCCTCGGCCTTGCCATCGTCAAGCACATCGTCAATCGCCACCGCGGCCAACTCATCATCGAGAGTGAGCCGGGGCAAGGCGCCACCTTCAAAGTGTGGCTGCCGGGGGATTAGAGCATTTTCAAGCCTTGCGGCTTCGCAAGGCGACTGGGAAAATGCGGCAAAACAAAGGCTAGAGCCTGCTTCCTTCGCCACGGCTCACTGCACAGGCTCTAAACTTTTGTTTGTCGCGCATGTTTATCCGCTCAAACGATTCCGTTTGAACGGATAATGCCCCAAGTCTTTGCTTGTCTATCATCAGCCGGCGCGGGCTGGGCTGATGGTCAGCGGCCAAAGAGCGGCAGGGCGTCGGGCGCGATCGACAATTCCTGCAGGATTGTCGGGATTTTGTCCTTGAAGGGGAAGAAGCCGGCGCGGGCCAGGGGCCAGCAGGTGCTGTCCCAGGCGCGGCGGGCGCGCAGCAGCGGAACGCCCGAAGCGGCCACCGCCAGGGCATCCGCCACCCAGCCCACCGGAGCCCAAGGCGTCACTATGGCATCGACATCCTGCGCCATGGCCCATGCCGCGAGGCTACCCGGTGTCAGCCGTGCCGCCGGGGTACCCAGCCTGGCCTCGGCCATGGCCAGCCCATCCTCAAGCGCGGCTTCGGCGAAATTGGCAGCGCCATCGGCGCAGGGCCTGGCCACGGAAAGCCCGGCCAGCGCCACCACCTCGCAGCGTTCGGGCCAGAAGGTCACGTCATCGCTATGCAGCAGCAGCGCGACGCGGCCGCGCGCCGCATCGGCCGGTGGCAGGCTGCCCGGCGGCGGGGGGGGCGGTTCATTGAGCGGCTCGCAGCAGACATCCAACTCGCCCTCGGGGTTGAAGCGATCATTGGTGTAGCGCTCGATATTCTCCGGCCGCACCACATAATGCTTGCCCGGGGTCTGAATGCCCGCCACCCAACGCCAGCTGAGGGTATTGGAGGCCGGATCGGCATCCTTGAGGTGGTGCAGGAAGAAATCCGCCCCCAGCGCCCAGGGCAGCTTCAGGGTGAAGATCCATATGCCGGCGAACCACATCCGCACATGATTGTGCAGATAGCCGGTCTCCTTCAATTCATGGACCCAGGCGTTGAAGCATTCGATGCCGGTGAGGCCCATCATCGCCATTTCGTGGCGGCCGCGCAGCAGGGCATCGGTGGCCAGGCGCGCCTGATCGGCGGCGACCTTGCTTTCGAAATGCCGCCACATGCTGGGGCGCAGTTCTAAAAAGCCCTTCCAATAGCTGCGCCAGAACACCTCCTGGATGAATTTTTCCGCCGCCTCTGCGCCGTGATGGGCCAGGGCCAGACGCACCACCTCCTCCTCGGTGATGAGGCGATGGCGGATATGGGCGGAAAGTTCGCTCACATCCTGCCGCTGGCCTGGGCCGGGGTCGGTATTGCGCCCGGCGGCATAGAGCCGGCCCATGCGCGGGGCGAAGGCCTCAAGATGCGCCAGTGCCGCGGCACGGGTTGGGGGGATATTGCTCATGCGCCGTCGGTGTGGCGGAAGGCAGCGCGTCAGTCCAGACAGGCGCTGGCAAAAGCCTGGAAAGCCCGGGCGCGATGATTGGTGCGGGCTTTCTCTTCCGGGGTCATCTCGCCATAGGTTCGGGTCTCGTCTTCGGGGATGAACATCGGATCATAGCCAAAGCCGCCGCTGCCGCGTGGCGGGTGAACGAAATGGCCCTCCACCCGGCCCTCGTGAAACTGCACATGCCCATCCGGCCAGGCGAGGGCGAGGGTGGAGACGAAGGCGCAGCGGCGATTGGGGTTGTCGCCCACCTCGCGCGCCACCCGGGCCATGGCAACGGCATAATCGCGGCCACCATCATCGGCCATCGCCCAATCGGCGGTATAAACTCCCGGGGCACCGCGGAGGGCTGCGACCATCAGCCCGCTATCATCGGCCAGCGCCGGCAGGCCCGTGGCGCGGGCCGAGGCCAGCGCCTTGATCGCGGCATTCTCCTCGAAGCTGGTGCCCGTCTCGGCCGGTTCGGCCAAGGCGAGTTCGCCAGCACTCACCACCGCAAAGCCGCGCGGCGCGAGCAAGGCACGCAGCTCACGCAGCTTGCCTGCATTATGGCTGGCCAGAACCAGCCGGCCGGGCGGCAGCAGCCGCCGGACCTCAGGCAAGGCCGACAGCCCGCTTCTGGGCGGCGAAGATCTCCGCCGTGCCGAGCCTCGCCAGGCCCAGCAATTCGAGCAACTGGCCCTCCGAGAAGGGCGCGCCCTCGGCAGTGCCCTGCACTTCGACCAGACCGCCGGCGCCGGTGAGGACGAAATTGGCATCCGCCTCGGCATTGCTGTCTTCGGCATAATCAAGGTCGAGCACGCAGACGCCGCCGAAAATGCCACAGCTCACCGCTGCCACCTGATCCATCAGCGGGATGGCGCTGAGGATATTATTGGCCACGCAATGCTTCAGCGCCAGGTGCAGCGCGACCCATGCGCCGGAGATAGAGGCGCAGCGTGTGCCGCCATCGGCGTTCAGCACGTCGCAATCGACGGTGATGCTCATCTCGCCCATGGCCTTGCGGTCCACCACGGCGCGCAGCGAGCGGCCGATCAGGCGCTGGATTTCCTGGGTGCGACCGGATTGCTTGCCGCGCGCCGCTTCACGATCACCGCGGGTATGGGTGGCGCGGGGGAGCATGCCGTATTCGGCGGTGACCCAGCCCTCGCCCTTGCCGCGGAGGAAGGGCGGCACCCGGGCCTCGACCGAGGCGGTGCAGAGCACTTCGGTATTGCCCATGCGAATGAGGCAGGAGCCCTCGGCGTGCTTCGAAAAGCCCGTGTCCATCGAAAGCCCGCGCAAGGCGGCGGGGATACGGCCGGAGGGGCGCGTGGAGGATGTGTTCATGCCCCAGCGCATACGCCGCTTCGCCATGGGCCGGTAGGGGGTGGGGGCATCTGGCGAAGGCCCCCTGCCCGCTTTCTCCCTAACGCGTCGGCCGGGCCGGGGTGACCGTGTAGTCGTAAAAGCCGCGGCCGGTTTTCTTGCCCAGCCAATTCGCATCGACATATTTCGCCAGGAGCGGGCAAGGGCGATACTTGCTGTCGCCCAGCTCCTCATGCAGCACCCGCATCACCGCCAGGCAGGTATCGAGGCCGATATAATCGGCCAGTTCGAAGGGGCCCATCGGGTGGTTGGCGCCGAGTTTCATGGCGCTATCGATCGCCAGAATATCGCCCACACCCTCATACAGCGCATAGACCGCCTCATTGATCATCGGGATCAGAATGCGGTTGACGATGAAGGCGGGGGTATCGGCGGAGGAGACGAGGCGCTTGCCGATGCGCTCCGCGAGCGCCGCCACGGCCTGGAAAGTGGGCTCATCGGTCGGCAGGCCGCGAGTCACCTCCACCAGCTTCATGACCGGGGCGGGGTTCATGAAGTGGATGCCGATGAAACGCTCGGGCCGATCCGTCGCTGCGGCAAGCCGGGTGACGCTGATGCTGCTCGTATTGGTCGCCAGAATGGTGCTGGGTTTGATATGGGCCTGGAGGTTCTTGAAGATGGTGTTCTTCAGGCCCTCATTCTCGGTGACCGCCTCGATCACCAGATCACTCTCGGCGAAGGCCGCGTAATCGGTGGTGGTGGTGAGGTTGAGGCGGGCATTTTCCCGATCCTCCGCGGTCATGCTGCCGCGATCGACGCGGCGCTGCATGTCGCGTTCGACCATTTTCAGGGCGTGATTCAGGGCTTCCTGGCTGATATCAGCCAGGACCACCGGAAAGCCGGAGGCGGCGAAGACCTGGGCGATGCCGCGGCCCATCTGCCCACCGCCGACCACGCCCACGCTGCGGATTTCCGGCGCAGGCGCGGCCGGCGCCGCCGTGAGAACCAGTTCCGTCACTTTGTTTGCAATGCCGCTGTGAGTTCGGGCACCACGGCGAAGAGGTCACCCACTAGGCCGTAATCGGCGACCTGGAAGATCGGCGCTTCCTCATCCTTGTTGATGGCCACGATGAACTTGCTGTCCTTCATGCCGGCCAGATGCTGAATGGCACCCGAAATGCCCACCGCGATATAGAGGTCTGGGGCCACGATCTTGCCGGTCTGCCCCACCTGATGGTCATTGGGAGCGTAGCCGCTATCGACCGCCGCGCGCGAGGCGCCGACGGCCGCACCCAGCGTATCGGCCAGGCTGTCGATCAGGTGGAAATTCTCCGAGGAGCCGAGCGCGCGGCCGCCCGAGACCACGATTCTGGCCGAGGTCAGATCCGGCCGCTCGCTCTTCACGCCCTCGGCACCGAGGAAGGTGGAGAGGGGAGAGCCGGCCTGGGCGGCGATGGTTTCAATCCGGGCCGCACCGCCAGTGGCGGGGGCGGCATCGAAGCTGGCGGCGCGGATGGTCAGCACCTTTTTCGCATCGGCGCTCTTCACCGTGGCCAGGGCATTGCCGGCATAGATCGGGCGGATGAAGGTATCGGCATCCACCACGCCGGCCACTTCGGAAATCTGCTGCACATCGAGCAGGGCGGCGACTCGCGGCATCAGGTTCTTGCCGGTGGCCGAGGCGGGGGCGGCGATGTGGCTATAGCCACCGGCCATGCCCACGACCATGGCGGCGAGGCCCTCCACGGCGGGCACGGCATGGGCGCCATCCTCGGCCACCAGCACGGCTTCCACACCGGCCACGGCGGCGGCGGCGGGGGCGGCGGCGGCGGCATTGGCGCCGGTCAGCAGCAGATGCACCGGGCCGAGGGCGGCGAGCGCTGCCACAGCGCTGCGGCTGGGCTGGGAGATGGCGGCGCCGTCATGATCGGCAAGAATGAGAATGGCCATGGTCAGATCACCTTCGCTTCGCCACGCAGTTTTTCCACAAGCTCCTGCACGGAGCCCACCTTCACGCCTGCCTTGCGGGTAGGCGGTTCCTCCACCTTGAGCACCGTCAGGCGCGGCGTGGGGTCCACGCCGAGATCAGCGGGGGTGAGGGTATCGATCGTCTTCTTACGCGCCTTCATGATATTGGGCAGCGAGGCATAGCGCGGCTCATTGAGGCGCAGATCGGTGGTGATGATGGCGGGCAGCTTGACCTCGACCGTCTCCAGACCGCCATCGACCTCGCGGGTGACCACGGCGGTCTCGCCCTTGACCTCCAGCTTGGAGGCGAAGGTGCCCTGGGCCCAGCCCAGCAGCCCGGCCAGCATCTGGCCGGTGGCATTCATGTCGTCATCAATCGCCTGCTTGCCCAGAATGACCAGGCCGGGCTGCTCCTTGGCGATGATGGCGGCCAGCAGCTTGGCCACGACCAGCGGCTCCAGCACGCCATCATGCTGCACCAGCACGCCGCGATCAGCGCCCATGGCGAGGCCGGTGCGAATTTGTTCCGAAGCGGCAGCGGGGCCGGCGGAGACCACGATGATCTCGCTGGCGACACCCTTCTCCTTGAGGCGGACGGCCTCTTCGATGGCGATCTCATCGAAGGGGTTGACCGACATCTTGACGTTGGCTGTCTCAACCCCGGAGTGGTCCGCCTTGACGCGGATTTTGACGTTGTAGTCCACAACGCGCTTGGCGGTGACCAAAACCTTCATGAAAACGCCTGTCCCTTTTAATTCCGTGTGGCTGGGGGAAACATAGCGCTTTGGTGCAGTGCCGCAAGTTTGCGGGGGATGGAAAGCGCGGCGGGCGAGCGGCGGCGCGGCAGTTTATTCCGCCGACTATGCGGTTTCAGCCGCCGGGTTTTGCTGCCGGCTTGGGCGGCGTGCGGCCCAGCAGGGCGGCCCGCCATAGCGGCGGCAGCGCCCCCACCAGGCGGGCGATAGCGTAAAGCCGGCGCGGATAGGCAATTCTCAGTTTGCCCGCAGCAATACCCTCGAGGGTGCGCCGGGCCGCATCTTCAGGCGTCATCAGCCAGGGCATGGGGAATGGGTTATCCGCGGTCATCGGCGTGCGGACAAAGCCGGGGCAGATGGCATGCATGCGAATGCCGCGCTTGCGCTCGCTATGGTCGCGCGCCTCGGCCCAGCGCTGCACCGCGGATTTGCTGGCGCAATAGGCCGGCGCGCTGGGGCCGGCGACAAAGGCGGCGATGGAGGCAATCACCGCGATATGGCCACGCCAGCCATCCTCGGCCGGTGCCTGCCCCGCCATCACATCCATTGCCGGCAGGGCGGTGTTGAGCACGCCATTGATATTGGTCTCGAAGACATGGCGGGCGGCGGGGGCATCCTCCGTGCCCTCACCGGTGCCGGTGCCGATCCCGGCATTGGCAATGGCGAGATCAAGCCGGCCAGCATGGGTGATCCAATCGGCCATGGAATTGGTGTCACGCACATCGATGATCTGGGGCAGCACGGTGGCACCCAGTTCACGGCAAGCCTGGGCGGTGGCCTCCAGCCGCGCGGCATTGCGGGCGGAGAGATGCAGCGTCACCCCAGGGGCCGCACAGGCCCGGGCCAGCGCATCACCCAAGCCGGATGACGCGCCGGTGATCAACACATTATTCGGCCGCCGCGCCATCACGTTCGATCATCAGGCGCCGGGCCTCGGGCGGGATGGGAATGCGCGCGCCGGTGGCATTATCGACGCAAACCAGCACCGCGAGGCATTCGAAAACCGGCTGGCCATCCTTGAGCACCTTGTACTCATGGATGAAGGAGGTGCGCCGCAGGCTCAGCACCCTCAGGCTCAGGCTCACCTCATCGCCAAAGGCCAGCGGTGCCAGATAGCGGATGGTGAGTTGGGCAACGACGGGGCCCACCGAGTTGGGCTTAAAACTCTGGCCCAGGCTCTCCCAATGGGCGACCCGCATATCCTCGAACATCACCAGATAGGCGGTGTGGTTGACATGGCCATGCAGGTCGCATTCGGCCCAGCGCACGCGATGCGACCAATCGGCAGACCAACTCATGCCAGGGCGGCCCGCACCAGCCCCATGGCTTCATTGAGATGTGCAGGGTCGAGCCAACGGAAGACCGCCACGATACCCTGCTCAGGCTCGATCCAGGTTGTATTGCCGCCCGCGCCGGAGAAGCAGTAGGCGCGCTCGCTCGCCGCTGGCCATTTCGCCCGTGACGTGTTGAGCCAGAAGAGGAAGCCATAGGCCGGGTTGAGCGCGCAGGGCGTGGTGCAGGTGGCGAGCCATTCTGCCGGTACAAGCTGCCGCCCCGCCCAGGCCCCCCCTTGGGCGACGAGCATGCCCACCTTGGCCATATCCTGGGCATGAATGGAAATACCACCACCCCAATGCGAGCCGCCCGGCACCGCCTGCATCGGCAGGCCGCCCACCTCGACCCAGCCATTGGAATAACCCTCCCAACGCCAGTCATCGGAGGCGCCAATGGGGATCATGATTCGGTTGGCGAAGATATCGGGCAGCGGCTTGCCGAAGACGCGCATCAGGGAAAGGGAGAGGCGGTTCACCCGCACATCATTGTATTCCCAATGCGTGCCGGCAGCCTGCAGGCTGCGATTGCCCTTGGTGGCGCCGCCTTCGGTGGCGAGTTGGCGGCCACGATCGATGCTGTCGGCCTTGTCGAACAGCGTGCCCTCCCATTCGGAGGTATTGGTGAGCAAATGCCGCCAGGTGATGGGGGCATTCTGCCCGCTGTCAAAGCCACCATCATCGACGAGTTCGCGCACCGGCCGGTCGATATCGGCAATAAGCCCATCGGCCACGGCGATGCCGGCCAGGATGGCGAGATAGCTTTTGGCCACCGAGAAGGTCTGGTCGATCTGCAGGCTATTGCCGATCTGCCCGACGCATTGGCCATGCTGGTAGATCACCGCATTGGTCGGCCCGCGCGGCGACATGGGGCCAAGCAGCGTGTTGAAGGGCGGCGGCTCGAAGAAGCCACCTTCCAGATGGGCGCGCAGGTCGCGGGGCCAGGGGGTCTCATGCGCGGCGATGAAGGCCAGCGCGTCTTGCAGATTCGGCATGCGGGCAGGCTAGAACAGCTTGCCTCGCGGTGAAATCACCAAGGCGGTTAATAATGCCGCCCTCGCTGCCAGATTGCGGCGGCACGGGCGGCATGGCCGCCAGGGGCTTGGGGGCTTTATGCCGCAGCGGAACGCCCCGCCGTGCCATTGCCCGGCAATTCGATATTGATCTCAAGGGCGCTCATGCCCTGGCCACGCTCCAGGTTGACCTTAACCTTCTCGGGGTCAACGGTGACATAGCGTGCCACGACGGCGATCAACTCCTGTTGCAGCTTCGGCAGGAAATCCTCCCTGCCCCGGCCAACACGCTCATGCGCCAGGATGATTTGCAGCCGATCCTTGGCAAGCGATGCCGTGACGGGTTTTGGTTTTTCGCGCGCGCGGAAAATATCCAACCAGGACATCAGGCAGCCCTCCCACCGAACAGCCGGCCGAACAGGCCGGTCTTCTTCTTTTCGACCTCCAGGAAGCGGTGCGGCCGGTCATCGCCCAGGAAGCGGCCCACGGCGTCGGTATAGGCCTGCCCGGCCGGGCTTTCGACGTCCATAATCACCGGATTGCCGGTATTGGAGGCCTTGAGCACGCTCTCGCTCTCCGGGATCACGCCCAGAAGCGGGATGGCCAGGATTTCGCGGATGTCTTCCAGCTTGAGCATTTCGCCACGCTCGACCCGCACCGGGTCGTAGCGGGTGACGAGGAGATGCTCCTTCACCGGTTCGCGCTTCTCCTCGGCGCGCTTGGAGCGGCTTTGGATCACGCCCAGGATGCGGTCACTATCGCGCACCGAACTCACCTCGGGGTTGGTCACCACAATCGCCTGATCGGCATAATAGAGCGCCATCAGCGCGCCCTTCTCGATGCCGGCGGGGCTATCGCAAAGGACGTAGTCGAACTCCTTCATGAGTTCTTCGATAATGATGCCCACACCCTCCTTGCTCAGCGCGTCCTTGTCACGCGTCTGGCTGGCGGGGAGGATGAAGAGGCCATCGATCCGCTTATCCTTGATGAGCGCCTGGCTGAGCTTGGCCTCGCCATTGATCACATTGACGATATCAAACACCACGCGGCGCTCGACCCCCATGATAAGGTCGAGATTGCGCAGCCCCACGTCAAAATCGATCACAACGGTTCTCTTGCCGCGCTGGGCAAGGCCGGTGGCGATGGCGGCGGAGGAGGTGGTCTTGCCCACGCCCCCCTTGCCGGATGTAACGGTGATGACCTGTGCCATGTTCGGGGGGGCTCCTAAAGTTTCTCGAAATGCAGCGCTTCGCCATCGAGACGTGCCTGCACGGCGCGGCCAATGGGCGCACCGCTCAGGCCTTCCCGCACCGCATAGAAACCTGCGATGGCGATCAGCTCCGGGTCGAAATTCAGCGCGAAGATGCGCGCATCGGGGTTTTCATTGGCGCCGGCCACGGCCCGGCCGCGCAGGGCGCCATAGATGTGGATATTGCCGTCGGCGATGACCTCTGCACCGGGATTGACGGTGCCGATGATGATGAGATCGGCCCCTTCGGCGTAAATGCGGCTGCCGGAGCGCACCGGTTGGGTCACCAGCATGGCATTGCTGCCGCTGCCGCGAAAATCCGGGGCCACCGCCGGTGGGGCGGGTTCGGCGGCGGGCGCTGGGGCCTCTTCCGGGGCGGGAGCGGGGGTGCCGCCGGCGGGGCGCAATGTGGAGAGGCCCGCAGCCGTGGCGGCCTGGCGCATCGCCGGCGTGCCGCCGACCACGCCAATGGGCATGATCTCCAAACCGCGCAGGCCAGCGATCAGCCCGGCAAAATCCACCTCCCCCGGCGAGACCTGCAGATCATCGAGGCTGATGGCAATGGGTGCGAAGCGCAGAAAGCCAGGGGCGCGGCGGAATTGATCGCCCAGCGCGGGCAGCACAACCTCAGGCCGACCATCGAGCAGGCGCAGCACCAGAAGATTGAAATTCCCTGCGCGCAGCCGGAAGGCATCGGCCCCAGGCAGCGTATGCGCATTCGGTTGGGCGGCGGCTGACATGGGGCGCTGGTGGTCCTTCAGGGAATCCGACTCTCAATTCATCATCTTAACCGTGTGGTTTGTCGTGATGATAGGTTCTTTCGCAGTGGATAACGGGGATCATACGGCCTGACCATTGACTGAGCGAAGAAATTCCCGCCAATCGGCATCAGACACAGGATATGCCCATGCCAAGCCTCACCCGCCTTGCCATCCTCGATGATTACCAGGGCGCAGTGCTGCAGCGAGGACCATGGGAGCGGCTGGCGGGCCTGGAAAAGACCGTGTTTCGCGACACGATCACCGATCAAGACGCGCTCGTCGCGCGGCTGATGCCCTTCGATGCGATCCTGGCAATGCGCGAGCGCACCCCCTTCAACCGCGCCCTGATAGAGCGGCTGCCCAATCTCAAGCTCCTCATCACGACCGGCGAGCGCAATCGCGGCATCGACGCCGCCGCCTGCGCCGAGCGCGGCATCACCTTCTGCGGCACCTCGAGCTTTGGTGCGCCCACGGTGGATGTCACCTGGGGGTTGATTTTGAACACCATGCGCGGGCTGGCGGAGCAGCAGGCCAATCTGCGCGCCGGGCGCTGGCAGCAAATGCTGGGCGCTGGGCATCTGGGCCACACGGTGGAGGGCAAGGTGCTGGGCATTGTCGGCTTGGGCAAGCTCGGCTCCCGGGTCGCCCGGGTTGGCGCGGCTTTTGGCATGAGCGTGGTGGCATGGTCACAGAACCTCACCGATGAGGCCGCCGCCGCGGCCGGTGCCACCCGGGTCTCCAAGGCGGAATTGTTCCGCATGGCGGATGTGGTCTCGCTGCATCTCATTTTGTCCGATCGCTCACGCGGGATTGTCGGCGCGGCGGAACTGGCGGCGATGAAGCCCAGCGCGGTGATCGTGAACACCAGCCGCGGGCCATTGATCGATCAGCCGGCCCTGCTCGCCGCCCTGCATGAGGGCCGCATCGCCGGGGCAGGGCTCGATGTCTTCGATGCGGAGCCGCTGCCGCCCCATCATCCGATCCTATCCGCCCCGCGCACCGTGCTGCTGCCGCATCTGGGCTATGTGTCGGAGGAGAATTACCGGGCCTATTTCGAGACTGCTGTCGAGGTGATCGAAGCCTTCCAGGCCGGCAGCCCCATCCGCGTGATCAGCTGAGGGGATAGCGCCATGGATTGGGCCACCGCATCGCAGAAACAGCGCGACCTAGCCTATAATAACAACACCGCGGTGCCCGATGCGGCGGCGCTGATCGCCGAGCGCGCCGCCGCCTCGGCCCTCATGGCACCGCCCCTGGCCGCCATGGCCTTTGGCGAGACTGAGCGCGAGGCCTGGGATCTGTGGCCAGCTTCGGACCCGGCGGCGCCGATTTTGGCCTTCATCCATGGCGGATACTGGCAGCGCAACCGGCGGCAGGATTTTTGGACCATGGCCGAGGGCGCGCTGGCCATGGGCTGGGGCTTTGCGGTGCATGGCTATTCACTCGCCCCTGAGGCCAGCCTCACGCAGATCACCTGGCAGGTGCATGCAGCGCTCGATTGGCTGAGCGCGCATGGCGGGCAGCATGGCATGGGCGGGCCCATCGTGCTGAGCGGCTGGTCGGCCGGGGGCCATCTCACCGCCATGGGGGCCGAGCATCCGGCCGTGGCCGCGGGGCTCGCCATTTCGGGCATTTTCGAGCTGGGGCCAATCCGCGACACCTATCTCAATGAGAAGCTCGGCCTGACGGATGAGGAGATTCTGAGCCTCTCGCCCATTCGCCGCCCGGTGGTGCAGAAACCCATCGCCATTGCCTATGGCAGCGCGGAACTGCCGGAGCTTTGCCGGCAATCGCGCGATTTTCATGCCATGCGTGCGGCGGCGCATGCGCCGGGGCCGCTGCTGCCGGTGGCCGCCGCCAATCACTTCACCATCCTCGAGGCGCTGCGCCGCCCCGGTGGCGCGCTGATGCGGGCAGCGGCCGAATTGCTGCGATGAGCTGGCGGGATTTTGCCGGGCTGCGGGCGCATTACGCGGCCGGGGCTTCGCCGATGAAGGTGGCCGAGGAGGTGCTGGAGCGCATCGCCGCCTTTGCCGACCCTGCACTCTTCATCACCCAGGTGGCGCCCGATGCGCTGCGCGCCCGGGCCGGAGCCCTGACGGCGGAGGGGCCCTGCGGCCGGCCGCTCTGGGGCATTCCCTTCGTGGTGAAGGACAATATCGACTGTGCCGGCCTGCCCACCACCGCCGGCTGCCCCGATGCCGCTGTCATGCCAGCCGAGGATGCACCGGTGGTGCAGCGGCTTCTCGCCGCGGGGGCGCTGCTGGTTGGCAAGGTCAATCTCGACCAATTCGCCACCGGCCTGGTGGGGGTGCGCAGCCCGCATGGCACGCCGCGCAATGCGATTATGCCTGATTATGTTCCGGGTGGCTCCTCCAGCGGCTCGGCCACCGCTGTGGCCGCCGGCATCGCCGCCTTCTCCCTGGGCACCGATACTGCGGGCAGTGGCCGCATTCCGGCCGCGGCGCAGGAGCTGGTGGGGCTCAAGCCCAGCCTGGGCCTGCTGCCCACACGCGGCGTGGTGCCGGCCTGCCGCAGCCTCGATTGCGTGAGCATATTTGCCCATGGCGTGGCGGATGCGACCGAGGTGCTGCAACTCGCCGCCGGCCCGGACGCGGCAGACCCCTATTCCCGCCCAGCACCGGCGCATTGGCGGGCATTGGGCGCCCCTGCCCCTTCCTGCCGAATCGCGGTGCCGCTGGCCGAACAGCTCAGCTTCGACACCGCCGATGACGCGGCCCGCTTTGCAGCAGCGATCGACACCTGCGCCGCGGCGGGTGCCACGATCATCCGGGTGGATATCGCACCGCTTTTGGCCGTGGCCCGCCGGCTTTACGAGGGCGCCTGGGTGGCCGAGCGCACTGAGGCCATCCGCGCGCGGGTGGAGCATGCACCCCAGACGCTGCACCCCATCACCCGCAGCATTCTGCAAGGCGGTCTCAACAAGCTGACCGTGGATGCCTTTGCCGATTTCCATGCCGCAGCCCAGGCGCGGCTGCATGCGGGGGGGATTTTCACCCAGGCTGATGCCCTGCTGCTGCCCACCCATCCGGGCCTGCCCAGCCTGGCCGATTTGCAGGCTGAGCCCATCGCCGCCAATTCGCGCCTGGGCACCTATACGAATTTCGTCAATCTCTGCGACCTCGCCGCTCTGGCGCTGCCCAATGGCCGGCGCGGCGATGGCGTGCCCTGCGGCATCACCCTGGTGGGAGCGGCCTTTTCCGAGGCCCGCCTGGCCGCGCTGGGTGCGGCTTTCATGGGCGAGGCGCTGCCGCAGCCCGTGATCGGCGCCGAGGAGATCGCGCTGTTCTGCATTGGTGCGCATATGTCGGGGCTGGGGCTGAACCACCAGGTGCTGCGCCATGGCGGGCGCTTCATCGCCGAGGGGCGGACCACCGAGGAATATCGCCTATTCGATATGGGGCCACGGCCGGGCATGCTGCGGGTGGCCGAGGGGGGTGTGGCCATTCTGGGTGAGGTCTGGGCCATTCCAGCGGCCTCGCTCGGCCCCTTCCTGGCGGAGATTCCACCGCCACTGGGCTTTACCCGGGTGCGGCTGGCGGATGGCTCCGCGCCGCTCGGCTTCATCGCCGAACCCGCAGGGCTGGCAGGCTTGCCTGACATTTCGGCACGCGGCGGCTGGCGGGCACATTTGGCGGCCAAAACCTAGGGCTAACCATCCAACAGGCTGCGGAAGAACGAAAAGCGCGGGGAAACAAGATCGAGGGGCTTTGCCCCTTGAGCACCCCAGCAGGAAACTTAGTTTATACACCTTCGTTTTATTATTGATTTTGTTCATTTTTCTGGTGGGAGGGGTTAGCCTGCTAAAGCCCCGAGGTTTGGTCGGACCAGATGCCGCGCATAAGGAGATTGCTGATGGAAGTGAACAACCCCGAAGCCCTGGCCGGGCTGACTGACGCCTTCAACCGCTATGAGGTGGCACTCAACACCAATGACGTCGCGGTGCTGGACGAGATTTTTAAGGTGGCGCCGGAGACGGTGCGTTATGGGATCAACGAGCATCTCTATGGCCATGCCGAGATCGCGGCTTTCCGTGCCGCCCGTCCAGCCCAGGCTGAGCGGGCGCTGACCCGCACCATCATCACCACCTATGGGCCGGACCATGGCATTGCCTGGACCGAATTCACCCGCCCGGGCCTGACACGGGTGGGGCGGCAGACCCAGTCCTGGGTGCGCTTCCCCGGCGAAGGCTGGCGGGTGGTTGCAGCGCATGTGAGCCTCGCGGGCTGAGTTTCGCCCTCTGAGGGGCCGGGCTGGCAAGCGCCTGCCGGGCGTGACACCCTCTTTGCCATTATGATGAATGACCTGATGCAGGCGGTGGGCCTGCCGACCAGCTTGGCCGCCATGGCTCGCCTGACGGGGGAGGCGCCGGTGTTGCGCTCCTCCTTCAGGGTGGATGCGGCGGCCCAGGCCTCCATCGCCGCCAGCGGGCTGGCCGCGGCGGCACTGCATGCTGCCCGGGGGGCAGGGCTGCAGACCGTGGCCGTGGATATGCGCCATGCCGCGGTGGAATTCCGCAGCGAGCGGCATCTTCGCCTGAACGGCGGTGAGGCTCATGAATCATGGGACTCCATCGCCGGCCTCTACCCCACGGCTGATGGCTTTGTGCGGCTGCATACCAATTTTCCCCATCATCGGGCGGGTATTCTGGCGCTTCTGGCCTGCGCGCCAACGCGCGAGGCGGTGGCGGGCGAATTGCTCACCCGCCGCAGCCTGGCATTTGAAACCGAGGCCACAGCGGCAGGGCTTTGCGTCTCCGCCCTGCGCAGCCATGCGCAATGGCTGGCGCATCCGCAAAGCGATGCCCTGGCGGCCCAGCCGCTTGTCACCATCGAGCGCATTGGCGAGGCGCCGAAAACCCCGCTGCCCGCCGCCGCCGCACGCCCGCTGCAGGGCTTGCGGGTGCTCGATCTCACCCGGGTGATTGCCGGCCCGGTGGCCGGGCGCACCCTGGCGGCGCATGGTGCCGATGTGCTGCATATCACCGCGCCGCATCTGCCCAGCATTCCAGCACTGGTGATGGATACCGGGCGCGGCAAGCGCAATGCGGCCCTGGATTTGCGGCAGGATGGGGCGCGCTTCGCCGAATTGCTCACCGGCGCCGATGCCATGCTGCGCAGCTATCGCGAGGGCGCGCTGGCCTCCCTCGGCTTCTCGGATGAGCGCATGGCGGAACTGCGCCCGGGCATCATCATTGGCCATCTCTCGGCCTATGGCGTGATGGGGCCATGGGGCGGCAAGCGTGGCTTTGACAGCCTGACCCAGACCGCAACGGGCATGAATGCCGATGAGGCCGCCGCCGCTGGCGATGCCCTGCCACGGGTTCTGCCCTGCCAGGCGCTGGACCATGCGAGCGGCTATCTTCTGGCCACCGGGGTGATGGCGGCGATGATCCGTCGGGCGGAGGAGGGCGGCTCCTGGCGGGTGAGGGTCTCACTGGCGCGCACGGGGATTTGGATTCGCAGCCTGGGCCGGATGGCGGATGGGTTTTCCGTTATTGAGCCCAGCCAGGAGAATATTGCCGATCTTCTGGAAACCCATGCCAGCGACTTTGGCGAAATGACCGCCGTGCGCCATGCCGCCTTGCTGCAGGAGACGCCCGCGATGGAGGGCCCGGCCATGAAACTGGGCAGCAGCCCGGCGACGTGGCTGGGCTGATGGCAGAGGAAACAGCGAAAGGGCTTCGCCCCATAGGCGCTATCCCACCAGGGTCGACATATATATCGGATCACTTGCCGGATCTCTGACATTTTTGAAACCCTGCTCCGTTGGCAAGGGCGCACCACACAGGCCTTAATATTATAATCACACAATAAAATGATCTAATTAAAAAATAATGCGCTGTTCCACTTGGGTGTGGAAACAGCAAAACCGGGCATAATTCGGTTGACGGAATAGAACTCCATGAGACACTATACTCATGGAACTTCAACAACTTAACGCCATTAAAAGCGAGATTAGGACGCTCGGTCCCGAACAGGTTCTCGATCTCGAAGCCATCATCCAGACCGTAATCTCCGAACAGATCGCCGCAATCTCACTGGTGCGCCGCACCCAATCGGTCATTCAGTCAAAAACTTGCCCGCATTGCCGCGGCACCGATGTCGTTCTGCACGGCAAAGACAAGAACCTCCGTCAACGGTTCCGGTGCCGGGCGCAAGAGTGCCGTCGCACCTTCAACATCCTGACCGGCACGCCAATGGCGCGAGCGCGTAAGCCCGAAAAATGGGGCCGATATCTCCAATATATGACGGACCACCTCTCGGTGCGCCGAATCATCGAGGCGGGTATCGGGGTAAACCACACGACTGTCTGGCGTTGGCGTCACAGGTTTCTCAAGGCCGCTGCGAACGACAACACGCCCCTCCTCTCGGGCGTCATTGAGGCCGACGAGACATTCTTCGTCAGGTCGTTCAAGGGAAGCCGGGGATGGGTGAAGGGTAAGGCACCCGAGCATCGCGCGGCTCGTCCTTTGGGATGGGGCGCGACGAAGCGTGGACTGTCCAACGAACAGGTTCCCGTGTTGACGGCGCTCGACAACGCGGGAGGCATCTACGAGGCGATCCTGCCTTCCCTGACCGCCATTGAGGCGGCTCTGGAAGGCAGAATTGCGGGTGGCTCAGTGGTCTGTTCTGACGGTGCAAAGGCATATGTGAAGGCCGCTGTAGCGGCTGGCGCCGAGCACCGTCGCATCGTAGTGCCGACCATCATCTCTCATGCGGTGAAGGCGAACCCGGTGCCGACTAAGCGGCGCCAGAAGGGCCGTCTCGGCCTTGGACGGGTCAATGCCCATCACGGCCAGATCAAAGTGCTGGTGAATGGCCGTTGCCGTGGCGTCTCGACGCGATATCTCGGGAACTACCTTGGGTGGCATCGGGCGATGGTGAAGGGCACAGCGGGGAAGGCGTTGCTCGACTGCGCGCTTAGATAGACGTAAAACTCTGCCAATTTTTGAAGAACACTGTCCCGTCAATCAGATATTCCAGCTTCGGATTCGGCGTCGTCCTACCAAGCCAGTATCGGTAGGCAGCAGACCTCAGTGTGCCGTAAGCTCCTGCATTAGTATAAAAATCGGCATCACCCTGAAAGACGTTAGAATCCTCTTGGATGATAATTGGCTCTGGCTCCTGTCCTTGGAAGCTGCCCCAAGACTTCTGAGCCGCCAAAGCCTCTTCGTGTGAACAAAATGCGAAAAAGCAAGAATTTCGGGAAGGCGCGTCGGGTTTTACTTCCTTTCTGATGGCTTCGAAAATATCAATTTTATCAGCGTGACTCATCCAGCCGACGCCGGTAAATCCGCCATTACCATCGCGAATAAGATCGAAGCGATTCCGGCTGCTGATCGTCCAGCAGTTAAGTTGCCCCGGCATCCGCGCCGAAACTGACTTATAAAATCCTCCGTTCCGGCGCGCTTGGTCGAGAACGCACGCGTCTGCAAAATGCCACGCTTCGATCATATGACCACCAAATCGTAGATACTAAATACGTTCATGATGACACCGGAAGAAGTTGAGAGTTATCTCTCAGCAGATCGCGCGAAACTCCGGAAGGCTTTCTATGAGTCAATCGCTAGGGCTTGGGTAACATTGCGCGAATCTGCTCAAGATGAGTGCGCAAGGCTTCCCCCACGCGCTTCCGAAAGTCCTTAGCATCCTCATGTTCGGCATCGACTTCCGCTAAAACAGATAGCTGCTGAACGAGGTTCTCAAACGCGGTTAACTGCTGCGGCGTAACAATGCTGGAAGCGATGGCCACGTCTATCAGCACCCTAAGAGCCCCGAGTTCGGCCTCCATATCTATGACGGCTTTTACGAATCGAGGATCGGTTGGTGCCATGGTGCTAGGGTCGCGATTCATTCCGATGACGTCAAGCTATCCACACTTAAGTCGAACAGCGCAAAAAATAATATCCAAAAATCAATTATTAAACGAAGGTGCAGGAAACTAAGTTTCCTGCTGGGGTGCTCGAGGGGCAAAGCCCCTCGATCTTGCTTCCCCTAGCCTTTTTTCAGATGTTCTATTGCCGAGCAACCGGTGCGGCGGCGTTGCCCGTGGCTGCGGGCATATTGCCGCGCAGGCAGGGCCGCATGAATTCCTTGCGCGATGTGCCAGTCAGGCTCCGCCGCCGTGCCTCGGCATTGCAGTCACGCATGCGCTGGTGCTGCGCCGCCTGGGCTGGGGTGGGGGTTCGGGCGGGGCGGGGCGGGGTCTGTGCCGCGGCGCGTGTCGCGGCGGGGCGTGCCCCGGTGGTGCGGGTGGTGGTGGTGGTGGCAGCGACGCTTTGGGCCATGGCCGCGGCCGGCAGGCTCAGGGCCAGGATCAAGATCAGGATAGAAAGAACGTGCATCGATTCACCTCTGGGTTGCAGAAGAGTATTAACATGCAGTCCAAGGCAATCAATCCGCCTGGATATTGGCGCTGCTCATTATCTGGGCATTGCCTGGCGAGAGGGTGGTGGCCGTGTCGCGCAGCGGGTTCCATCCGGGCCTTTCCCAGGGCAGGCTGCTTACCTGCAGCAGATCGGCAAGGAGCATGTGGCTATGAGCGAACCCAGGATGGTCATCCCCACCATGGAGGCCATCAGCCTCTGGCAAGGCGTTGCCGTTCCCAACGAAGCGGCCCGGCATGGGCTGGCGGAAATGGCGGCGCTGATTGCGGCCCTTGAGGCGCTGCGCGGCACGATGGTGTTTGAGGATGAACCCAGCAGCTTCGATGCGGCGCTGCGCGCCTGCATGGAGCCCCAGCCATGAGCCTGACCGACCTCTCCATGACCGAGGCCGCCGATGCGGTGGTCCGCGGTGAAACCACCTCGGCCGCCCTGGTGGAAGCCTGCCTGGCGCGCATCGCCCAGCATGATGGTCAGGTGAACAGCGTTATTCGCCTCGATGCGGAGAGCGCCCGCGCGCAGGCGCATGGCGTGGACCGCGCCCGGGCGAGCGGCGCCACCCTGCCCCCGCTCGCCGGCGTGCCGATGATGCATAAGGATATGTATTATCGCCAAGGCCGCGTCAGCACCTGTGGCAGCCATATTCGCCGCAACTTCGTGGCAGAGCGCACCGCCACGGTGCTCCAACGCCTCGACGCTGCCGGTGCGGTGGATATGGGCACGCTGAACATGGCCGAATTCGCCCAAAACCCGACCGGCCATAACCGCCATTTCGGCCATTGCCACAATCCGTTTGGCCTGGATTACTGCACCGGTGGGTCTTCCTCCGGCTCGGGTGCTGGGGTGGCGGCGCGGTTTTTCTTTGCGGCGCTGGGCTCTGATACCGGCGGCTCGATTCGCCTGCCCGCCAGCCTCTGCGGTGTGACCGGCCTGAAGGCGACGCAAACCCGCGTGCCACGCAGCGGGGTGATGCCGCTCAGCTTCTCGGCCGATAATGTGGGGCCCTTGACCCGCACGGCGCGTGACGCTGCGCGCTTTCTCACCATCACCGCAGGGCGCTGCCCCGATGACCCGACCAGCGCGCCCGAGGCAGTGCCCGATTACGAGGCGGCACTGACCGGTAGCCTCGCGGGCACCCGCATCGCCGTGGTGGAGGACTGGTTCTTCGATGGGATCGACGCCGAAGTGGCCGCCGCCTTCGAGACCGCGATGGGTGCACTGCGCGCCCTGGGTGCGACGGTGACGCGCATCGCGGTGCCGGAAATGGCGGCGGTGGGCGCTTATACTGCCGTGGTCTCCCGCGCCGAGGGGGCGGCCATTCATGCCAATTGGATGCGCGAATACCCGGCCGATTACGCGCCGCATCTCTCCGCCCGGCTGTATGGCGGCTATTCCCTGCCGGCGACGCTGTATATCGAGGCGCTGTCACGCCGTGGGCCGTTGCTGCGCGCCTTTTGCGAGCGGGCGCTGGGCCAATATGATCTGGTGGCGACCCCCACGCTGCGGACCATTGTGCCTAGCCTGGCCGAGACTGATATCGACGTTGATCCGCAAAACTGGGCGCGGTTCATGGCCGTCTCGGCCAATACGCGGCCGTTCAATTATCTCGGCCTGCCCACCATCAGCATTCCCTGCGGTGCGGATCGGCGGGGCCTGCCCATTGGCCTGCAACTCGCTGCTCGGCCCTTTGCCGAGGGGCGGGTGCTCAATGCTGCCGATGCCTATCAACGGGTGACAGAATGGCATCAGCGCGTGCCCAGCCTATAGGGGCGTGACAGCAAGCAAAGCAGCCTGCCCAGGGAAAACCCGGGCAGGCAGGCAGCCTATAGGCCGGCCCTAACCCTGCGGCCCGGCATTGCCGGCCAGATAGGCCATGGCAACCTGCACACCGCCGGGCTTATGCGGCACGCCAGCGGCGGCGAGGCCCATCTCCACCCCGCCCAGCGTCGCCACCAGGTCAAGATTGCCGAAATCGCCCAGATGGCCGATGCGGAAGACCCGGTCATTGAGCTGCCCCAGGCCATTGCCCAGGCTCATATTGTGCTGCTCCAGAATGGTGGCGCGCAGCGCATTGGCCGAATGCCCCTCAGGCAGGCGCACCGCCGTCAGCACCGAGGAGTAATGCCGCGGGTCCTCGCATTGCACCTCCAGCCCCCAGGCGCGCACGGCGCGGCGGGTGGCCTCCGCATGGCGGTCATGCCGGGCGAAGACATTCTCCAGCCCCTCCTCCGCCATCATGTCCAGCGCAGTATCAAGGCCATAAAGCATGGTGGTGGCGGGGGTGGAGGGAAAATAGCCGGTGGCGTTGGATTTCAGCATCGGCCCCCAATCCCAATAGCTGCGCCCGATCTTGGCCTCGGCGCTGGCGCGGATGGCCTTGGCCGAGATCGCATTGAAGGAAATGCCCGGCGGTAGCATGAGCCCCTTCTGGCTGCCCGAGATGGTGACATCCACGCCCCATTCATCATGCCGGTAATCCATGCTGCCCAGGCCCGAAATGGTATCCACCAGCAGCAGCGCGGGGTGGCCGGCGGCGTCGATGGCAGCGCGAACCTCGGCAATGCGGGAGGTGGAGCCGGTGCTGGTCTCATTATGGACCACGGCCACCGCCTTGATCTCATGGCCCTTATCCTCGCGCAGCCGGGCCTCGATGCCCGCCACATCGGCACCGCGGCGCCAATCGGTCTTGATGAATTCGGGGCGAATGCCCAGGCGCTCGGCCAATTCACGCCACAGATGGGCGAACCAGCCGGTCTCGCACATTAGCACCCGGTCACCGGGGCTGAGCGTATTGGCCAGGGCGGCCTCCCAGGCGCCGGTGCCCGAGGCCGGGTAGATCACCACCGGGGCGGTGGTCTTGAAGACGAATTTCACCTTCTCGAGCAGCTGCGCGGTGAATTTGCCGAAATCGGGGCCGCGATGGTCCATGGTGGCATTGTCCATGGCGCGCAGGATCCGGTCAGGCACCGTCGAGGGGCCGGGGATTTGCAGGTAATGCCGGCCGGCAATGCGCTTGGATTCGAAATAGGCCATCGGTCTGTCTCCTGTGCTGCGCGCTTGTGCCGCGATTGTTGGGTGCCTGCCAATGCGTTTGGCATGCGAAAATCATCGGACTTATCCATGCCCCAAATCGCCCGGGTCAGGCTAGAAGGCTGGAATGAACGCCCTGACCAAGCCCAGCATGGCCCATAGCCGCCTCGCCACCCGCCTGCGGGAGAACCTCGCCGGCGAGGTGCTATTCCACCCGGCCGATCGCGGCCGCTACGCCACCGATGCCTCGATCTATCAGGTCATGCCGGTGGGCGTGGTGGTGCCGAAATCCATCGAGGATGTGCAGGCGGCGATGAGCCTGGCGCGGGAGGAGGGCGTCTCCATCCTCGCCCGCGGCGGTGGCACCAGCCAATGCGGCCAGACGGTCAATGACAGCCTGGTGCTGGATTGCAGCCGGTATTTGCGCCAACTCGTCAGCGTGGAGGGCGATGTGGCCCGGGTGCAGCCCGGCATCACCCTGGGCGCGCTGAACGAGGCGCTGAAACCGCATGGCAAATTCTTTCCCGTCGATCCCTCGACCTGGCAGCGCTGCACCCTGGGCGGCATGGCTGGGAATAATTCCTGCGGCAGCAAATCCATCCGCTATGGGCTGATGGCCGATAATACGCTGGGCATTGATGCGCTGCTGGCCGATGGCAGCCGGCATTTTTTTGGCGAGGGCGAGCCCAATACGGATTTGGTCGCCCGCCTGCTGGCCCTGGGCGAAAGGGAAGCGGCTGAGATCGCCGCCGGCTTCCCCGAACAGCTGCGCCGGGTGGGCGGCTATAATCTCGATGCGCTGACGCCCGCCGGCCGCGCCGCCGGGCGGGGCAATCTGGCGCGGCTGCTGGTGGGCTCCGAGGGCACGCTGGCGTTTTCGGCGACGCTGGACCTCAAGCTCTGGCCAATCAAACCGCGAAAAGTGGTCGGCATCTGCCAATTCCCCAGCTTCCGCAGCGCCATGCAGGCCAGCCAACACCTGGTGACGCTGAACCCGGAGGCGGTCGAACTGGTGGACCGCACCATGATCGATCTGGGCCGCTCCATCCCGATCTACCGCGCCACCATCGACCAGATGGTAAAAAACGCCGCGGGCGGCAGCGGCGAGCCGGATAGCCTGCTGATCGTGGAATTCCACGGCTATGAGGATGCGCCCCTGCTGGAATCCCTCGCCCGGCTGGAGGAGATGATGGCCGATCTCGGCCTGCCCGGCGCCGTGGTGCCCGCGGTGGATGGCGGCTTTCAGGCCCGCATCGCCGAGGTGCGCGAGGCGGGGCTGAACATCATGATGTCGATGAAGGGCGACGCCAAACCGGTCTCCTTCATCGAGGATTGCGCCGTCGCCCTGCCCGATCTGGCCGATTACACTGAGCGGCTGACCCAGGTCTTTGACCAATATGGCGTGAAGGGCACCTGGTATGCCCATGCCAGCGTGGGCTGCCTGCATGTCCGGCCGGTGCTGAACATGAAGGATGGCGGCGATGTCCGCAAAATGCGCGAGATCGCGGAAAAATGCTTCGAACTGGTGCGCGAATACAAGGGCAGCCATTCCGGCGAGCATGGCGATGGCATCGTCCGTTCGGAATTCAACGAGCCGATGTTCGGCAGCCGCATCGCCCGCGCTTTCGAGGCGGTGAAGGACGCCTTCGACCCTCATGCCATGCTCAATCCCGGCCGCGTGGTGCGGGCGCCGAAAATGGATGACCGCAGCCTGTTCCGCTATTTCCCGGATTATGCCGCGACGCCGATGACCCCGGCGCTCGATTGGTCGGCGCATCCCAATGGTTTCCTCGGCGCCGTCGAGATGTGCAACAACAATGGGACCTGCCGAAAATTCGACGCCGGCACGATGTGCCCAAGCTATCGGGTGACGCGGGAGGAGCAGCACCTCACACGCGGCCGGGCCAATACGCTGCGCCTGGCGCTGACCGGCCAACTCGGGCCCGAGGCTCTGGCCAGCGATGCCATGGGGGAGGCCATGTCGCTCTGCGTCTCCTGCAAGGGCTGCAAGCGCGAATGCCCGACGGGCGTGGACATGGCCCGGATGAAGATCGAGGTGCAGCATGCCCGCGGCCAGAAGCACGGGTTTTCGTTGCGCGAGCGGCTGGTGGCGGCGCTGCCGCGCTATGCCCCCATTGCCGCGCGGCTGCCCTGGCTGGCCAATCTGCGCAACCGCGTGCCGGCGCTGGCGCGGCTGATGGAAACCGCCACCGGCTTCGCCGCCAGCCGCGCTTTGCCCGAATTCGTCGGTAATCCCTTCCAGGACAGCGAGGCACAAACCCCGAGCGGGCGGGAGGTCATTCTCTTTGGCGATACCTTCAACCGCTATTTTGAGCCGGAGAATTTGCGGGCCGCGGTGCGGGTGCTTGGCGCCGCCGGCTATCGGGTGCGCCCGGCCAGTGATGGCGGCCGGCCCTTGTGCTGCGGCCGCACCTATCTGGCGGCCGGCATGGTGGATAAGGCGCGGGCCGAGGCGCAGCGCACCCTGGCTGCCCTGGCCGGCTCCGACGCGCCGGTGGTGGGGCTTGAGCCCTCCTGCCTGACCACGCTACGCGATGAATTTCTGGCCCTGCTGCCGGGGGCGCAGAGCGAGGCCCTGGCCGCCCGCGCCATGCTGATCGGTGAATTGCTCGACCGCGACAAGCCCGAACTGCCCTGGCGCGAGACAGCCACGACCGCCCATGTGCATGGCCATTGCCACCAAAAGGCCTTTGCCGCCTTCCCGCCGGCGCTGGCCGCGCTGGGGCGGATGCCGGGGCTGAAGGTGGCGCCCATCACCTCTTCCTGCTGCGGCATGGCCGGCAGCTTCGGCTATATGGCGGCGAACCAGACGGCATCGCGCGCCATGGCCGAGGCCTCGCTGCTGCCGGCGGTGCGCGCCGCCGCGGCCGAGGACGTGATTGTGGCCGATGGCACCTCCTGCCGGCACCAGATTGAGGGGCTTTCCGGCCGCCGGGCAGTGCATTCGGTCATTCTGATGGATAGGGCGCTGCGTGACACCTGAGAGCATTCTGCAATTTTGGTTCGCCGAGGGGCCAGACACCCCGCGCGAGGTCTGGTTTCGCAAGAACCCGACCTTTGATGCGAGCATCCGCGATGCCTTCGCGCCCCTGCTCGCCCCGGCCCGCGAGGGGGCCTTGGATGATTGGGCCACAACCCCGCATGGCGCCCTGGCCCTGCTGGTGGTGCTGGACCAGTTTCCCCGCAACCTGCATCGCGGCGAGGCGGCAGCCTTTACCAGCGATGGCCATGCCCGCGCCATCGCGGCGCGGCTGCTGGCTGGCCAGCAGGACCTGCTTCTCACCCCCACCGAGCGCATCTTCGCCTATCTGCCCTTCGAACACAGCGAGGCCATGGCGGATCAGAACCTCTCAGTGGCGCTGTTCGGCGGGCTGCGCGATAGGCCCGCGATGGCAAGACCGGGTGGCGCCATCGCCTATGCCTGGGCGCATCGCGCCGTGATCGTGCAATTTGGCCGCTTTCCCCATCGCAACCCGGCCCTGGGGCGGGCCAGCACGCCGGCCGAACTGGTCTATCTGGCGCAGCCCGGGGCGGGTTTTTGATCCGCCGCGCCGCGTTGACATCACGCGGCGCTGAGGCCAGGACGGGGGCATGAAAGCAGCAATCGTCACCGAGCAAGGCCTTGCCCTGCGCGATATCCCCATCCCCACCCCGGGGCCCGAGCAAATCCTGGTCAAGCTCCGCGCCATCGGCCTCAATCGCGCCGATCTGGGCGTGGCTGCGGGCCATGCGCATGGCGCGGTGGGCGGCATTGGCGCCATACCAGGGCTAGAGGCCGCGGGCGAGGTGGTGGAATGCGGCCCCGGCGTGCCCGACCATATCAAGCCCGGCATGCGGGTGATGGGGGGTATGAATTCCAGCTATGCCGAATACACCGTGACCGATTGGGGCCGGGTCAATCTGGTGCCCGACACCAATATGAGCTGGGAAGTGGCGGCCACCCTGCCGGTGGCGCTGCAAACCATGCACAATGCCGTGGTGACCCATGGGCTGGCCGGGCCGGGCAGCGCCGTGATGATTCAGGGCGCCAGTTCGGGCGTGGGGCTGATGGGCCTGCAGATCGCCAAATTCATGGGCGCCTCGGTCGTGGTGGGCAGTTCCACCAATCCTGAAAAGCGGGCGCGGCTGGCCGAATTCGGCGCAACCCTGGCGGTGGATACCAACAATCCAGGCTGGGTGAAGCAGGTGCTGGAGGCCACGGGCGGCAAGGGCGTCGATTCCGTGGTGGATATGATCAGCGGGCCTTTGGTCAGCCAGACCCTCTCCGCCACCCGCATTCTGGGCCGCATCATCAATGTCGGCCGCTTGGGTGGCGCCAAGGCCGAGTTTGATTTCGACCTGCATGCCGCGCGACGGATTTCCTATATCGGCGTGACCTTCCGCACCCGCAGCACCGAGGAGGTGCGCGAGATTGTCCGCCTCATGCGCGCCGATCTCTGGGCGGCGATGGAGGCTGGAAGCCTGGCATTGCCGATCGACCGCACCTTCCACCTCGATGACGTGGTCGAGGCGCTGGCACATATGAAGGCCAATGCGCATTTCGGCAAAATCGTGATGGTGACGGGCTGAAATTCGAAGGCCCGCCCGAAAAGGGCGGGCTGTGAAGCGGCGGGGTAAATGCCCGCCGGCGGAGCCGTTACTGTTTTAGGGCGGGCCTCAGGCCCCCAGCAGCCGCCGCATTTTGCGCACCGCACTGTCTGGGGTGGTATAGACTGGCTTTCCCGTCAGCGCCGCCACCGCCTCCGCGCAATGCGCCAGGCTGAACTGGGCGAGGCAGATCGCCTCGCAATCACCAAGCTCCGCCGCGGCGGCGACCACCAGGCGGTCATGCTCGGCCACATCGCCGCCATCGAGCGCCGCCAGCGCGCCGCGCGCCAGTGACAGCTTCAGCGTCACGCTTTCGGGGAATTCCGCCGGCATGGAATCGAGCGTCGGCTGAAAGCTGGAGAGCAGTCCCAGGCGGCGATGGCCCGCCACCGCCTCCTCGATCATCGCCTCATTGGGCTTGAGCACCGGCATGGGCGCCAGTGCTGCCGCCACCGCCTCGATGCAGGGCCCAAAGGCCGAGCAGGTGAAGAGAATGCCATCCGCCCCGGTGCCGGCGGCATAGCGCGAGAGGGTGAGAAAACGCTCGGTCATGGCCGGCGTCAGGGCGCCGGCCTCGGCCAGATCAGCGGCGAGGCTGGTGTCGAGCAGGCTCATCAGCCGCGCTTCCGGCCAGAGCCGGGCAAAGGCGGCCTCAACCGGTGGCGGGCTGTGCCGCAGGGCATGGATCAGGGCGATACGCATCAGGCGGGCCTGCAACGACGAAGGGGTGAGGGAAATTCATTGCAGTCGGGGAAGATGATCTCATCGGCCGTGCGCCGGCGCACCCGCAGCAGGTTGGGGTCACCACCGCAGCCAAAGCCGGCATCCGGCGGTGGCCGATTGCCGAAGGCCCCACCCATGGGGGCGGCCGGCACGAAGCGGAACTCCAACCCATCGGGAATGGGCGCCACCGTTTCGATCAGCCGCTGGCGATAGGCCACATCGAGTGCGGTGGCGCGCAACACCACATCGCGCAGGAAGATGACCGTGGCGCCGCCCAGGCATTCCTGCCCGCCGATCTCGCCTGGCGGGAATTGGCCGCCGATCCAACTGCCAAACACCCATTCATGCGGAAGCGCCTGGCGTGGCTGGGCCAGCGCGGGGGCGGCCAGGACAAGACCGGTGGAGAGGAAGAAACGGCGTCGCATATGGCGGCCCTCGGAGAAACGGATGCGCTTTGGTATGCCTCAGCCGCTTCTACAGCAAGGCCCCCAGCACCCGGCCGCCGCGCATGGGCTCGGGCACCCCCGTGGTGGAGGGGTAGGAGAGCGCCAACCCGCGGGTGACGCGCGCGGCCAGCACGGCGAAGCATTGCGCCTCCAGCGCATCGCCATTCCAGCCCGCGACCTCCACGCCGCGCACCGGTTCGGCCAGCACGGCCGAGAGCGCCTTCATGATGGCCGGGTTGCGCCGGCCGCCGCCGGTGACCAGCCATTGCAGGGGGGGCTCGGGGAAATGTCGTGCAGCGATGGCGCAGCACACCGCGGCGAAGGCCACCAGCGTGGCCGCGCCATCCTGCGGAGAGAGCTGGTCCGCCCCGGCATCGCGAAACGCCTCGCTGAAATCCAGCCGGTCGAGCGATTTGGGCGGCGGGGCGGCGAGGTAGGGGTGCTGCATGAGCCGGCCCAGCACCGCGCCATCGGCGGTGCCGGCGCTGGCCAGATGGCCATCCTTATCATAGCCCATATTGAGGGATTTGCGCGCCCAGTCATCCAGCGGCCCATTGGCGGGGCCGGTGTCAAAGGCCAGCAGCGCGCCATCGGCACCGATATAGGTGACATTGCCCACGCCCCCGAGATTGAGCACCGCCAATGGCTTGGGCAGGCTCGCGGCCAGCGCGGCATGGGCGATGGGCACCAGCGGCGCCCCCTGCCCGCCTGCGGCCACATCGGCCGAGCGGAAATCATAGGCCACGGAAATACCGGTCATCTGCGCCAGCAGCCTGGGGTCGCCCACCTGCCAGGTGCGCCGCTCGGCCGGGCGATGGAGGATGGTCTGGCCGTGGAAGCCCAGCAATTCCGTTCCCTCGCCCAATTGCCTTTGGGTTTCGTCGCGGATTTTGATCGCCGCTTCGCCATGGCGCTCCGTCAGGCGGCGAACCACATCGGCCAGCCAGGGGTCATCGGCGCTCAGGCCCGGCGCGGCGTCGAGCAGCAGGCGCAGGTCGCGGCGGAGTTCGGGCGCATAGGGCAGGGTAATGGCGGGGCCGAGACGCGAAACCGTCTCGCCATCGGTTTCCACCCAGGCGGCATCAACGCCATCGAGGCTGGTTCCGCTCATCAGGCCGATCGTCTTCAAACTTCGGATTGCCTGCATGATGGGTGTTCCCTGTGTCGGATTGGAAGCCCGCCGGTTCCAGATAGCGGGTCATGGCAGGAGTCGAAAGACCGGGACGTGACGCCGCCCATTGGTCGGGCCATGCTGGCATGATGACAGATCTCCAAGGGCGCGTGGCGCTGATCACAGGGGCCCAGCAGGGCATTGGCGCGGCATGCGCCTGGGCGATGGCAGAGGCCGGGGCGGATATCGCGCTCAATTGGCTGGACCAGGAGCCGCTGGAACTGGCGGCGAATATCCGCAGCCTGGGCCGGCGCTGCGCGCTGCTCCAGGGCGATGTCGCCACCGTGGCCGGCGGCAGGGCGCTGCATGAAGCGGCCGTGGCCGCGCTGGGGCTGCCTGATATTCTGGTCAATAATGCCGGAATATTCCCCCGCTGCAATTTTCTGGAGATGGAGGAGGCGGAATGGGATGCGGTGCTCGGCCTCAACCTCAAGGCCGGCGCCTTTCTCACCCAGGCCTTTGCCCGCGCCCTGGCGGGCAAGCCGGGTTCGGTGGTCAATCTCTCCTCCTCCGCCGTGCGCGGCGATGCGCGGGGGGTGCATTACTCCTCCAGCAAGAACGGCATTATCGGGCTGACCCGGGCCACCGCCCTGGCGCTGGCACCGCTGGGCATCCGGGTGAACGCCATCGCCCCTGGCATGACCGACACCGCCCAGCCGCGCTACGGCAATAGCGAGGCGGAGATTCTCGAAAGGGCCAAGACCTTCCCGCTCGGCCGCATCGGCCAGCCGGCCGAAATCGCCGATCTGGCGGTCTTCCTCGCTTCCAACAAGACCAGCTTCGTCACTGGGCAGGTCTGGCACATCAATGGCGGTATGTATCTTGCGTAAATTCGCTGGCGTCTTCCCCTATCTCGTCTCGCCGATCGGCGCCGATGGCGCGGTGCTGGAGGCGCCGTTGCGGGCGCTGGTGGAGCATCTCATCGCCTCGGGCGTGCATGGGCTGACGCCGCTGGGCTCCACCGGCGAATTCGCCTATCTCAACGCCCTGCAGCGGCGTGAGATTGTGCGCATCGTGGTGGAGCAAACCGGCGGCCGGGTGCCGGTTATCGCCGGTGTTGCCGCCACCACCACCGCCGATGCCATGGCCCAGGCGCGCGATTACGCGGGGCTGGGGGTGGATGGTATTCTGGCGCTGATGGAAGCCTATTTTCCCATCGCCGAGGCTGGCGTCGTGGCCTATTTCACCGCCATTGCCGACGCCACCGACCTGCCTGTGGTGCTCTACACCAACCCGAATTTCCAGCGCAGCGACCTCTCCTTGGGCGCGATCGAAAAGCTCAGCCACCATCCGCGCATCATCGCCATCAAGGATGCCTCGACCAATACCGGGCGGCTGCTCTCCATCCTGAACCGGGTGGAAGGGCGGATGGATGTCTTCTCGGCCTCGGCGCATATCCCGGCTGCGGTGATGCTGATCGGCGGCGTGGGCTGGATGGCGGGGCCAGCCTGCGTCATCCCCCGGCAATCGGTGCGGCTCTACGAGTTGTGCCGGGCGGGCGATTGGGCGGCGGCGCTGCCGCTGCAGCGCCAACTCTGGCGGATCAATGAGCTTTTCGCGCAATACGCGCTGGCCGCCTGCATCAAGGGCGCCCTGCAATGGCAGGGATTCGCGGTGGGCGACCCGCTGCCGCCGCAGGCGCCGCTTTCGGCCGAGGGGCGCGCGGTGGTGGCAGAGGCCCTGGCCGCGCTCGGCGAGCCGCAGGCCAATGGGCATGGATGATGATGACGAGGAGGAAGGTGCTGCCATCCCGGCAGGCACACCCTTCTACATGACGCCGGCGGGCTATGCCGCCATCCAGGAGGAACTGCGGGCTCTGTGGTATGACGAGAGGACCAAGGTGGTGGAGATCGTCTCCTGGGCGGCGGCGCTCGGCGACCGGTCGGAAAACGCCGATTACCAGTATGGCAAGCGCCGGCTGCGCGAGATTGACCGCCGGGTGCGTTTTCTCCGCAAGCGGGTGGATAATGCGCAGGTGGTGGACCCCGCGGCGCAGACCAAGCGGGACCGTATTTTTTTCGGTGCCACCGTCACCTATGCTCGCGCCGATGATTCCGAAACGACGGTGATGATCGTGGGCTCCGAGGAGGGGGATGCCGACCACGGAAAGATCTCCTGGCTCGCCCCCATCGCCCGCGCGCTGTTGGGCAAGGGCGTGGGGGATATGGCCCGTGTGCAACTCCCAACCGGGCCGGAGGAGTTGGAAATCCTGGCGATCCACTACCCGTGAGCCCGAAGGCGCGCGCCGTATTGGCACTCGGCCTAGCCCAGACCATGGCCTGGGGCGGCAGCTATTACATTCCCGCCATCCTAGCCGCGCCCATGGCGCGGGATTTGGGGCTGGCCACGCCCACGGTGTTTGCGATTTTCTCGGCGGCGCTGTTGCTTTCGGCCTTTATCGGCCCGGCGGCCGGCCGCGCCATTGACCGCCATGGCGGGCATTGGGTGCTGATGGCCTCGAACCTGATCATGAGCGCGGGGCTTTTCACCCTGGGGCTGGCGCAGGGTTTCTTTGGGCTGTGCCTGGCCTGGGCGCTGCTGGGGCTGGCCATGGGCATGGGGCTTTACGAGGCCGGCTTCGCCACCCTGGCAAAACTCTTCGGCGCGGGGGCGCGGGGGCCGATCAGCGGCATCACCCTCTTTGCCGGCTTCGCCAGCACCGTGGCCTGGCCGTTTTCCACCTGGCTGGAGGCGCATTATGGCTGGCGCGGCGCCTGCATGGTCTGGGCCGTCATCATGCCCTTGCTGGGGCTGCCGCTGAATGGCTGGCTGCTGCCGCGCCGGGCCGAGGCTGCGGTGGCCGCCGCCGTGGCCGCTGCCCCCGCCGGGCGCCCGCCCGGGCTGCTGGCGCTGGCGCTGCTGGCCTATGTCTTCGCGGTGGCCGGCTTCACCTCGGCGGCGATGGCGGCGCATTTGCCGGGCATGCTCACCCTGGCCGGGGCCAGTGCCGCCACGGTGGTGCTGGCCGGCGCGCTGCTCGGGCCGGCGCAGGTGGGTGCTCGGCTGCTGGAAATTGGCGTGCTGCGGCGCTGGAGCCCGCTGGTCTCTGCCACCCTGGCCAATGCGACGCATCCGCTGGGGGTGCTGCTGCTGATGCTCTGGGGGGCGCCGGCGGCCATTGCCTTCGTGCTGCTGCATGGCGGGGGCAATGGTATTCTCACCATCGCCCGCGGCACGCTGCCGCTCGCGCTATTCGGCCCCGCCGGCTATGGCGGGCGCACCGGTTGGCTGGCGGTGCCGGCGCGCTTTGCCGCGGCCGCCGCCCCCGTGCTGTTTGGGCTGCTGCTGGAGCGGTTTGGCGTGGCGGCCATGTGGTTCACCGCTGCCCTCTCCTTGGCGGCGATTGCATCCCTCGCCATCCTGGCCCGCATCACGCGTGAGGAAACCCGATGAACAAAGCCGCCGCACTGCGCGCCCTATTAGCCCGTGAGAGCATCACCACCCTGCCCGGCTGCTGGGATGCGCTGAGTGCGCGCATGATCGAGCGCGCCGGCTTCCCCGCCGCTTTCATGAGCGGCTATGCGGTGAGTGCTGCGCGCATCGGCCTGCCCGATGCCGGGCTGATCTCCTATGGCGAGATGCTCTCCGCCGGGCGCGACATCTGCGCCGCCACCGCCATTCCCATCATCGGCGATGCCGATACCGGCTTTGGCAACCCCGCCAATGTGCGCCGCGCGGTGCAGGGCTATGCCCAGGCCGGCTTCGCCTGCGTGATGATCGAGGATCAAGTCTTTCCCAAGCGCTGCGGCTATGCCCAAGGGCTGGCGGTGGCGCCGCGGGACGAGGTGCGCCTCCGCCTCCAGGCCGCGCTTGACATGCGCGATGAGATCCGTGCCGCCGGCGGTGATCTGCTGGTGATCGGCCGCACCGATGCCCGCCCGGCGGAGGGACTGGAAGAGGCGTTGTGGCGGGCGGAAGCCTTCGCCGGTATGGGCGCCGATATCGTCTATTTCGAAGGCCCGCAGAGTGAGGCGGAAATGGCCGAGTTGAACCGCCGCGTGGCCACGCCCACCATGCTGGCGCAAATCGAAAAGCCCGGCCGGCCCTGGCTGAACGCCCCCCAGGCCGAGGCGCTGGGCTATAAGCTGTTGCTGCTGGGCGTCACCCTGCTCAACGCCACCATCCGCGCCCAGCAGGATGCGCTGGCCGAAATGGCGGCCCAAGGCAGGGCCGAGCGGCTGGTGAGCTTTGACACGCTTTACGAGACCGTGGGCTTCGAGGATTACTACGCGATCGAACGCCGCTATTTGGCCTGAAGCATCCGCAGCAGCGCGGCGTTGAAGGCATCGGGCGCCTCATACATCACCCAATGCCCAGCACCGGGGATGATGTGCGAGATCAGTTCCGGCCGTGCCTCATGCAGCATGGCCAGGCGCTGTGGGATATGCGGCCAGGCCACCTGGTCGAACTCGCCCCAGATCGCCCGCATGGGCGCGGCCACATGCGGCAATTGGTCCTTGAGTGATGAGCCGGAGGCGAAGCCGCGGCTGCGTAGCCGGGCATTCACCGTATTCCATTCCTGGATTCGCACCGCCTCGTCATCAATATTCGCCGGGTTTTTCAGCATCAGCGCATTGAGGTTGAGGCGGTGGGTGGCCATCCGCTCCTCGCCCTGCTTGTCGCGGATTTTCAGCAATTCCACCGGCTGGCGCTGAAAGCCCAGCGAGGCGGCGCCGATGATGGTGTGGCTGCGCACATGCGCGCCCTCAATGGCCGCGAGATGGGTGCCGATATTGGAGCCGAAGGAAAATCCTGCCAGGTCATAGAGCCGCTCAGGGCCGAGCAATTCCGCGAGGCTGGCCGCGAGGGCGGCGGCCACGCTATGCGGTTCGGCCGGGCCGGGGGCCATGGCGCTCTCGCCCAGGCCGGGCATATCCGCCGCCAGCACGGTGTAGCTTTCGGCCAGGAAGCGGATATTGCGCACCCAATGCCGCCAGGAGCCGGTGCCGCCATGCAGCAGCACTAGCACCGGGCCGGAACCCCAGCGATACCAGACGATTTCCCCCTCGCCACCCAGGGGGGCGAGGCTGGTGGTCAGGCGTTGGGCTTGGGCTTGCAGGGTCTCAAAAAGCATCACGAGTCCTTGGTGTTGCGGGCACGGCGCGCCTCGCTGCGGGCTATCCAGGTGGTGGCGGTGAAGATGATCAGCGCGCCGAGCAATGTGGTTTGGCTCGGCGCTTCGGAAAAGACCAGCAAGCCCCAGCCCGCGGCCCAAATCAGGTCGAGGAATTTCAATGGCTGGGCGGCCGAGATATCGGCCAGCGAAAAGGAGCGGGTCATGCAGAAATGCCCCAGGCTGCCCATCAGCCCGCAGACCAGCACCATCCCCCATTGCATCGCATCCGGCCAAACCCAGCCGGGCAGCGCGAGCGGCAGGCTGAAGACCGAGACGGTGATGGATTGCCAGACCACGATCACCTGCGGGCTGTCGCGCTTGGTCAGCGCCTTGGTGATGAGGAAGGAAGCGGCGAAGAGCGGCGCCGAGCCCAGCATGATGAAATTATAGATGCCACCCTCGCCCGACATGCGCGGCGCCACCACCACGATCACCCCGGCAAAGCCGATGGCCGCTGCCACCCAGCGCTGCCACACCGCCTTTTCCTTGAGGAACACCACGGCACCCAGCATGATGAAGATCGGCGTGGTGAAGCTGAGTGCGGTGAGATCAGCCATGGGGATATGCGGCAGTGAGGTGAACCACAGGCTCAACCCCGCCGTATGCACCAGCCCGCGCCAGGCCTGGCCCGCCATGCCATGCGGCCGATAGGCGACAATGCCATCGCGCAGGATCAGCGGCAGCATTACCACCAGCCCCATGAAATAGCGCAAAAACTGCGCCTGATAGACATCCATGCTGTGGGTGAGCACCCGCATCACCGCATTCATCGAGGTCAGGATCAGCCCGGCAAGGATGGCATAGGCCAGCCCCTGGGCCGCGCGCGGCAATCGGGCGAGCGGGTTCATATCCGCCAAACTGCGCCCCCCCGCGCCCTTGCGGAAGCCCCGTTCGGCACTAGGCTTAGGAAAACCTACGGAGATCCCCCCATGCCCGATACCAATATGCCCAACCTGAAATTCGGCATCGGCCAGTCGGTCCCCCGCCAGGAGGACCCTGTCCTGCTGAAGGGCCAGGGCCGTTACACCGATGACCTCGCCCGCCCTGGCCAGGTTTATGCCGTGATGGTTCGCAGCCCCTACGCGCATGGGGTGATCAAGGGAATAGACACCGCCGCCGCCCGCGCCATGCCCGGCGTGTTGGGTGTGTATACTGCGGCCGATCTGGCCAGCTATGGCACCATGGGATGCGCGCTGCCCTTGAAGAGCAAGGATGGCTCGCCGCTGCGCAACACCGCCCGCCCGCCGCTGGCGGCTGACCGTGTGCGATTCGTGGGTGACCCGGTGGCATTCGTGGTGGCCGAAAGCCGCATGGCGGCGCGCGATGCGGCGGAGATGGTGGAACTCGACATCGAAACCCTCGATGCGGTGACGGAGGCGAGTGCCGCTGGTGCCGCACCGGCGCTCTATGACGATATCGCCGATAATTGCGTGCTCGATTTCCATTTCGGGGATAGCGCCAAGGTGGCGGAGGCCTTCGCCTCGGCCGCGCATGTCACCCGCCTCGATATCCGCAATTCCCGCATCGTGGTCTGCGCCATGGAGCCGCGCGCCGCGATCGGCGAGTGGGAGGATGGCCGCTGGACGCTGCATGTGGGCAGCCAGGGCGTGTTTGGCCTGCGGGCGCAAATGGCCGGCATCATGGGCGTGAAGACGGAAGAATTCCGTGTGCTGACCGGCAATGTCGGCGGCAGCTTCGGCATGAAGGCCAGTGCCTATCCGGAATATGCCTGCCTGCTGCATGCCGCCCGCGCGCTGGGCCGGCCGGTGAAATGGACCGATGACCGCTCGGGCAGCTTCCTCTCCGACCAGCATGGCCGCGACCATGAAACCACCGCCGAGCTGGCGCTGGATGCTGAGGGCAAATTCCTTGCCGTGCGGCTGACCAGCTTCGCCAATATGGGTGCCTATCTGGCGACCGTGGCGCCGCTGATGGGCACCGGCAATTTCGTCAAGAATATCCAGAGCAACTACGCGACACCGCTGATTGAGGTGAACACGCGCTGCATGCTCACCAATACCACGCCCGTCTCGGCCTATCGCGGCGCCGGCCGGCCAGAGGGCAATTACTATTTCGAGCGGCTGATCGAGACCGCGGCCAAGGAAATGGGCCGCGATGCGCTGGCGCTGCGCCGGCTGAACCACATCCCCAGCAGCGCCATGCCTTATAAGGCGGCCTCGGGCAGCGTTTATGATGGTGGTGAATTCTCCGCGCTGCTCGACCAGGCGGTCGTGGCGGGCGATTTTGCCGGCTTCCCGGCCCGCCGGGCCGAGGCTGCGGCGCGCGGAATGTTGCGCGGCATCGGCGTGGGCAATTTCCTCGAATGCACCGCGCCGCCCACCAAGGAGCAGGGCGAGTTGCGCTTCGAGAAGGACGGGCTGGTGACCATCATCACCGGCACGCTCGATTACGGCCAGGGGCATTGGAGCGCCTTCGCCCAGGTGCTGCACAGCACGCTGGGCGTGCCATTCGAGAGCGTGCGGCTGATGCAGGGCGACAGCGACCTGCTGATCGCCGGCGGCGGCACGGGCGGTTCCAAATCGCTGATGGCCTCGGGGGCGGCCATCGTCGAGGCCTCGGCGCTGGTGATCGAAAAGGGCAAGCCGCTGGCGGCCGAGGCGCTGGAAGCTGCGGTGGTGGATATCGAGTTCAGCGCCGGCCAATTCGCCATTGCCGGCACTGACCGCAGGATCGGCATCATGGAATTGGCGGCGAAGCATCCGGGCAAGCTGGATGTGCGCCATGTCTTCGAGGAAGCACCGCAGGCCTATCCCAATGGCTGCCACCTCTGCGAGGTGGAAGTGGACCCGGAAACCGGCATCGCCCAGGTCGTGTCCTATACCACGGTCAATGATTTCGGCGTGGTGGTGAACCCGCTGCTGGTCGAGGGCCAGGCCCAGGGCGGCATCGCCCAGGGCATTGGACAGGCGCTGTATGAGCGGGTGGCCTATAGCGAAGAGGGCCAGCCCATCACCGGCAGCTATATGGATTACTGCCTGCCGCGCGCCGATGACTTGCCCAATATCGGCTTTTCCAGCCGCCCGGTGCCGGCCACGACCAACCCGCTCGGCGCCAAGGGCTGCGGCGAGGCCGGCTGCGCTGGCTCGATGCCCGCGGTGATGAATGCGCTCTGCGACGCTTTGGGTGTGGCGCATATCGACATGCCGGCCACGCCCGAGGTGGTGTGGCGGGCCTTGCAGGCCAAGGCGGGCTGATAAAGGGCGCTTGGGGAGGGCGCGGCCGCCTTCCCCAAGCCTGCATGTTACCGCAGCACCACCAGCGCCAGGGTGCCGCAAAACAGCACGGCGAGGATACTGGGCAGCAATAGACGCCAGATCGCCGCCGGCCTCGTTCCATCGGCCAGCAAGCCGCAGAGCATGGCCAGGCCCGAGGCCCCCATGCCCGCCCCGGCGCCTCCGCCGAAATTGTGCAAACCCGCCACCAGCGCGGGCGCCAACCCGGCCTCCTGGCCCAAAGCGGCCTGCACCGGCATCAGCGCGGCATTGCTGCCCACATTGGTGCCGGTGATGACGCCCGAGACCACCGCCATCGGCAAAATGGCGTAAGGTGCTGCGGGGCCGAGCGCATGGGCCAGATCCTCGGCCAGACCGGCCGCGATGCCGCTGCCCGCCAGCCATCGCCCCAGCAGCACATAGAGCAACATCGCCAGCGCCGGCCGCGCGGCGCGGCGCAGGGCCGCCGGCGCCTCGCCAAGCCGCCCGCGCGCCAGCATCACCCCCAGCGCCACCAGCAGCAGCACCACCGCCACATGGGTGATGGGAAAAACCGGAAACGCCGCAAAGGGCTTCCAGCCCGGCGGCTGCGGCCAGAGCCGGGCCGCCAGCAGGGCGGCCACCAGCAGCAGATAGGGCGAAGCAGCCCGCAGCGCCCGACGCAGATCATCCGGCGGGTCGGCCCGCCATAGCGCCAGCACGGCCACAATGCCTGAGGCGATCACGCCCGCCACCTCGAAAGGCCCAAGCGCATTGGCCAGCAGCAGCAGCGCGCCCAGCAGCGCCAGCAGGCCGAACTGGATCCATTTCTCCCGCCCATCGGCGGCGGCCCCGGCCATGGCCATGAAGCGCCAAAGCAGCGGGGCCAGCAGCAGCAGCCACAGCATGGTGGGCCAGGCGGCGATGCGTGCCACCTCCTGCGGCGGCACCCCGGCAATGGCGCTGCCGAGCGAGGTGCCCGGCCCCAGCCCGCCCCAGGGCACCATGGTCAATGCCTGCACCGCCAGGGCCGCCGCCAGGGCGCCGCGCACGCCCATGCTGCGCAGCGCGCTCAACGCAAACACCGCGCCGACCGAAAAGCCGGTCACCGATTCAAGAAAAACCCCAAGCGGCAGGCTGACGGCAAATATCCGCGCCGGGCTGATCGGCCGCGCCTCGGCCGGGCCTGGGGCGGAAACCGCGGCATGAAACAGCAGCCCACCTGCCACCACCGCCACCGGCTGCCCGGCCAGGAAGCCCGCCAGCAGGCTCTCGCGCAGCAAAAATCCGCCCAGCTCCGCACCTTGCAGCGCCAGCAGCGCCGGCAGCGCGGCCAGCAGCGCCCCGCAGCAGGCGATGATCGGGCTCACCCGGCCACTGGCCAGCAGCCCGAGCAGCACCAGCAGCGGCGCAACCTCCAGCAGGATCAAGCCCGCGCCTCCGCCACCGTGATGATGAGGGCGCCGATCAGGATGAAGCCAGCGCCCAGAAAGGCCCAGCCATCGGGCACCTCGGCATGGATAAACCAGCCCAGCGCGCCGATGATGATGAGCCGCAGATACTGAAACGGCGTCACGGCACTGGCCTCACCCGCCCGCAGCGCCTCGGTCACCAGCACGATAATGGCGGGGCAGATGGTGGTGAAGCCCAGCAGCCAAAGCACATCCAGCCAATCCAGCGGCTGCCAGGCCCGTATCGCGAAGGGCGCCACCAGCAGCACCGTCACCACCGCCAGCCAGGCCAGGATGGTGGGGGTGCTGTCGGTGCTGGTCAGCCGCCTGGTGGTGAGGGTGATGCCGCACCAGGCCAGCGCCGCGGCAATGGCAATCACCGCCCCGGGCAGCGAGACCTCAGCCCCCGGCCGCAGCATCACCGCCACACCGGCAAAGCCCGCCAGCGTGCCGGCCCAGCGGGCAAACCCCACCCGCTCGCCCAGCAGCGGCTGCGCGAGGAGGGTGGTGAACATCACATTGGTGAAGGAAAGGACGGTGGCGGTGGCGAGATCCAGATAGGCGAAGGACCAGTAATAGAGCCCCCAGGTCGCCGCCGAGCAGAGCCCGCGCAGCACATGCAGGGGTGCGCGTTCGGTGGAGAAGATCGCCATCCCGCGCGTCGCCAGGAAAGGCAATGTCCATAAAGCCTGGCCGAGGGCGCGGGCCATCACCTGGATTTCGATGGGAATGCCACGGGCGATCATCGCGCGCACCAGCATGGCCTCGAAGGCGAAGACGCAGGCGGCGGCAGCCATGAAGGCGGCGCCACGAAGATTGCCGGAGCGTTTCATTCCGCCACTGTGCCTGCCTCAGGGGCGTTTCGCCCACCCCTTGCGTGCATGGCGGGGATGCATTGCACTGCAGGCCTCACACCCGTCCCGCTGGAGTTGGCCCGATGAATCTGCGCTTTGATGATAAGATTGTGGCCGTCACCGGCGCCGGGCATGGCTTTGGCCGCGCCACGGCCGAGTTGTTTCTCAGCCTGGGTGCGACAGTGCACAGCACCGATCTCAGCGGTGCCGACCTGCCCGGGCATGGCCATGGCGCCGATCTGACGGCCCCGGGCGAGGCGGCGCGCTGGATCGCCAGCATCCCCCGGCCGGTGGATATCCTGGTCAGCAATGCCGGCGGCGTGCGCGGGCAGGTGCATCGGCCGCTGGAGGAGGTGCCGGATGAGGATTGGCACGCCGTCATCGACATCAACCTGCATGCGCATTTCCTGCTGGCCAAGGCGGTGGCGCCGGGGATGAAGGCGGCGAAGTCGGGGCGCATCGTCACCATTTCCAGCGGTGCCGGGCTGCAGCCCAGCCGGACCGGCATCCAGGCCTATACCAGCGCCAAGCACGGGCTGATCGGCCTGACCCGGCAATTGGCGCATGAGCTGGGGCCGCATGGCATCACTGCCAATTCGGTGGCGCCGGGGCTGATGCTGACCAACGCGGCCTCCATCGCGCAATGGGAGGCCTATGGCGCCGAGGGTCAGGCGCGGGTGATGAGCAGCATCGCCGCGCGCCGGCTGGGCCAGGCGGCCGATATCGCCAATGCGGTGATGTTCCTGGCCAGCCCGCTGGCGAGCTATATCAATGGCCAGGTGCTGGTGGTCGATGGCGGGAAGTAGCGCCACCTGACCGCCATGCGCGCCCTGCCGGCGGCCAGCCTCGCCCTTTTATGCGTGGCCGTAGCGGCGATGCATCTGCTGCGCGGCATGCCGCTGCCGGGCTGGAATAGCGGCTATGATGGCGGTTTCCACATCGTCATGCTGACGAATTTGGCGCAGGAGCCCTGGCGGGGGGTCTTGCCGCCGCTGTGGTTCTTCGAGGCCACCGCCGGGCTGGGCAGCCCTGCGCCCATCTTTTATGGCCCCGGCGCCTATCTGCCGGCGTTGGCGCTGCTGTGGCTGGGCATGGCGCCGGATACGGCGCTTTCGGCGGTGCTGGCCCTGGCGCGGGTGCTCGGCGGGGTGGGCGTGACATTATGGGTGGCGCGGCGTGGCGCATCGGCCTCCGGCGCGGCGGTTGCAGGCGCAATCTGGCTGCTCTTCCCCGCCAGCCTGCTGCATGGGCCGCTGATGGGGTTTCGCTATGCCGAGACGGTGGCGATAGGCCTGCTGCCATGGCTCTTGCTGGCTGCCGACCGTGCGATGCTGCCGGGCCAGCGCCGCATCCCCTTGCTGCTGATCGCGCTGGGCTATGGCCTGCTGGCCATCACCCATCTGCAACAAACCCTACTGGCGGCGCTGATCATTCCCGCCTGGGTTGCGGCCACAAGGGGGAGACGCGCGGGTTTCATGGTGATGCTGGGCGGGGTGGCGGGGGCGGCGCTGGCCGGCTGGTTTCTGCTGCCCGCCGCCCTGTTGCGGCCGCTGATCAATGAGGAGGGATGGAACGCAGCAGCGCGGATGGCACAGATGGCGCTGTTCAGCGGCGCGGAGGCCGGGCCGGTCGCGGCCTCATGGGCGATGCTCTACCTCTCCTGGGCGCTGGGGCTGGGCTTGGCACTGGCCGGGATGGCACGCCCCGGCGGTGGGGCCGCCTGCGCCCGCTGCGCCGCCCTGCTCTGCCTGAGCATGGTGCCACCACTCACCTGGCTTTGGCCGCATCTGCCCATCATCGTCTATGTGCAATTTCCCTGGCGGCACATGCCCTGGCTCTCCTTGATGGCGGGGGGCGTTGCCGCCGGGCTATGGATGGCAGGCGGGCGGGCCAGGCGGGTGGTGATGCTGGTGCTGGCTTGCATGGCGCTGCTGCTGCTCTACCCCTGGGCCGAGAGGTTGCCGCTGCCGCCGGGGGCGGCGATGGCCTATCGCGATGCGCTGCTGCAATACCCCGCCGAGCGCGACCCGGCGCGCTTCCGCCAGCCCTTTTATGCCGAGTTCATGCCGCCTGAGTATCTGCCGGCCGCCGCCATCCAATCCGGGCTGGGCTGGCAGGAGCAGGATGCGCGCCGGGCCATTCTGGCGCGCATCTGCGCGGCCCAGCCATGCGTCGTGCTGGATCGCAGCCGCCCGGGGCAGCCGCGCGCGATGCTGCCGCAGGGTGAAGCGGTGTTGCTGCCGCTCTTCCACTGGCCTGGGCTGCGCTGCACGGGTTGTGAACTGAGCCTGGACATCGCAACTGGGCTGGCCCGCGCGCGGCTCTTGCCGGGCCGCGGGCCATTGGTGGTGATCAGCGCCGCCGCCCTGCCGGTGCAGCGGCTGGGGCTGGCCATCTCGGCCGCGGCGCTGCTGGCATGGCTGGTCGCCCTGGCGCTCTCAGCCCTCAGCGCGGCCCGGGATAGGGGCAGCCCTGGGCGTGGGTATAGACGGCATAAAGCCCCTGCGCCGCCGCCATGAAGAGACGGTTGCGGTGCCGCCCGCCAAAGGCGACATTGGCGCAGCGCTCGGGTAGGCTGATATGGCCAATGGCGGCGCCGGCCTTGTTGAAGACCCGCACGCCATCCCATTCATCGGTGCCCATGCCCCAGCCGCACCAGAGATTGCCATCGATATCGACGCGGAAACCATCCGGCGTCTCCCCCGGCGCGCAGCGAATGAAGACGCGCGGCGCCGACAGCGTCGCCCCCCGCACGTCACAGACCAGGAATTCCCGCGGCTCGGCCCGCGAGGCGACGATATAGAGCTTTGATTCATCGGGGCTGAAGGCCAGGCCATTGGGGCCGGGAATGCCCTCCGCCACCAGCGTGACCTCGCCGCTCTGGCCATCAATGCGATAGACATTGCCCGGCAATTCGGCCTCGGCCTTGTCGCCCTCGTAATAGCCGGCAATGCCGAAGGGCGGGTCGGTGAACCAAATGCTGCCATCGGTCTTCACCACGACGTCATTGGGCGAATTCAGCCGCTTGCCGCGGAAATGCGTGGCGAGTTCGGTGATGCTGCCATCATGCTCGGTGCGGCTGATGCAGCGCCCGCCATGCTCGGCCGAAATCAGCCGCCCCTCACGGTCGCGCGTATGGCCATTGGCCTGTCGGGAGGGTTTGCGGAAATGGCTCACCGCCCCGGTCTCCTCATCCCAGCGCAGGATGCGATTATTGGGGATGTCGCTCCACAGCAGGCAGCGCTGATCGCCGAACCACACCGGCCCCTCACCCCAGCGTGTGCCGGTGTAAAGCCGCTCCACCGCGGAAAGCACGATATGATAGGCGCGAAAGCTCGGGTCGAGCACACGGATCGCAGGGTCGGGATAGCGTGCGCTGGGTTGCCAGGTCATTGATCTTTCCTTGGGACGCTGTTCTGGCCCATGCTTGCGCCATGCATATCGCTCCGCAAGGCGCTGCCGCCGTTCCAGACAGCCAAGATGTCAATTTCTTTACGGTCGACCCCTGGGGGGCGGCCATGGCGCGGCTTTATCTGCCGCCGCCGCTCTACGCCCATCTGATGCCGCATTTCGAAACCCTAGGCGGCCTGGTCGGCGGCGCTTTGGATGGCGAGGCCGCGGCAGCGGACCGCAACCCGCCGCAATTGCACCACCGCAACCGCCGTGGCGAGGATGTGCAGCATATCGAGTACCACCCCGCCTATCTGAGCATGACGCGGCGTGCCTTCTCCGATTATGGCTTCGCCGCCATGAGCCATCGGCCGGGGGTGCTGGGCTGGCCTTCCGCCATGCCAGCGGCAGCGAAATACGCCCTGACCTATTTGTTTGTGCAAAGCGAATTCGGCCTGATGTGCCCGGTCAATATGACCGATAGCCTGGCCCGCACGCTGCGCCGCTATGGCTCGGCCGAATTGGTGGCGCGCTACCTGCCGGCGCTGACAAGCACCGATATGGACAGCCTGCGCCAGGGCGCGATGTTCATGACCGAGCAGGGCGCGGGCAGCGATATCGCCAATACCGCGGTGATCGCCGAACCGGCGGAGGATGGCAGTTGGCGGCTGCGCGGCGAGAAATGGTTCTGCTCCAACCCCGATGCCGGCATGGCGCTGGTGCTGGCTCGGCGCGGTGACAGCCCGGGGCTGAAAGGCGTCTCGCTCTTTCTGCTGCCGCGCGAATTGCCCGATGGCACGCTGAACAGCTACCGGATCGTGCGGCTGAAGGACAAGCTGGGCACCCGCTCGATGGCCTCGGGCGAGATCTCGCTGGCCGGGGCCACGGCCTATCTGGTGGGCGAGCCGGATGCCGGCTTCAAGCAGATGGCGGATATGGTGAATTCCTCCCGGCTGTCCAATGGCGTGCGGGCGGCGGGGATGATGCGCCGGGCCTGTGCCGAGGCGATTTTCGTGGCCCAGCGCCGGGTGGCCTTTGGCAAAAGACTGATCGAGATGCCGCTGATGCGCCGGCAATTGACCAAAATGATCCTGCCCGCCGAACAGGCCCGCAGCATGCTGTTCCAGACCGCCGATGCCATGACCCGCGCCGATGCCGGCGACGAGGCGGCGCGGAAATTGCTGCGGATTCTGACGCCGCTGATCAAGTTCCGCGCCTGCCGCGATGCCAGAAAGGTGGCCGGCGATGCGATGGAGGTGCGCGGCGGCTGCGGCTATATTGAGGACTTCCCTGATGCGAGGCTGCTGCGCGACAGCCATCTGGGCAGTATCTGGGAGGGCACGTCCAATATCGTGGCCCTCGATGTGCTGCGCGCGGCCGAGCGTGAGGGCGCCTTGCCGGTGCTGGCAGCCCATGTGGCCGGGTTGCTGGGCAATGCACGGCCTGATCTGCATGACGCCCTGGCCCGGGCGCAGGCCCTGACCCAGGCGGCGCTGGGCAATCCCGCTTTGGCGCGGCAGGCCGCCAGCGCACTGTATCACACCACCACCGCGGCCGCCCTGCATTGGGAGGGCGAGCGCCTGCCCTGCCCCGCCCGCGCCGCGCTCTCGGCGCTGGTGCTCCACCACCGCCTCGCCCCGCGGGACCCGCTGGCCCAGCGCGACGATACCGCGCTGGAAGACGCCGTGCTGGCGATGTTCTGAGGCCTATCGCCTAGCCCAGAAAAGCCTTGGTCCAGGCCGCGTGCTCGGCCTCACGCCCTGCCATCTTGGCCAGGGCGGGCGGCGCGGTGCCGGTGATATCGGCCGGTTTGGTGCCCTCGCGCAGCGCCTTGAGCGTGGCATGCACCGCCTGGATCGCCGCCTGGATCGGCAAATGCCCCTGCAGCGCCACCCGCACCCCCCGGCTGGCCAGATAATCGCGATCGGCAATGGCGGGGGTGAGCGTGCCCAGGATGAGCGGCAGGGTTGCCACCTCGGCCAGGGCATCGAGTTCGGCCCGGGTGGTCACGCCGGTCAGGAACAGGCCATCGGCCCCGGTGGCGCAATAGGCCCGCGCCCGCAGCAGCGCGTCATCAAGGCCATTGATCGAGGTGGCGCCGGTGCGGGCGAGGATGGCCAGGCTGGGATCCACCCGCGCGGCCAGGGCAGCGCGGACCTTGCCCACACCCTCATCGAGGCTGATCAGCCGGGGCTTTTCCACGCCATAGGGCCGCGGCAATTCGGTATCCTCGATCGACATGGCCGAAACGCCGGCGACCTCCAACTCCTCCACCGTGCGCATCACATTCAGCGCATTGCCGTAGCCATGATCGGCATCGACCACCAGCGGCAGCGTGCAGGTGCGGTTGATGCGAAGCGCCTGTTCGGCGAATTCGGTGAGGGTGAGGGTGATGAGGTCGGGTGCGGCCAGCACCGTCAGGGAGGCGATGGAACCGGCGAACATGCCCAGTTCAAAGCCCAGGCTTTCGGCGATGCGCCCGGTCAACGGGTCATGCACCGAGGCGGGATGGATGCACGCACTCCCCGCCAATACCGCCCGTGCCGCCTCGCGCCGCTTTTGCCACTTCATCGCAGGACCTCCCCATATTGCGGCCCCATGATGGCGCGCATAGCGTGTGGGGGAAACACGGAGGGGCGCCATGAGCGACAGATTTCATCGCAACGAGGCCGGTGACGAGAAGTATCTGGTTCTGCATGAGTTCATCAAGGAAGCGCGCAAGAAGCTGAACCACAACACCTGGGACTACCTGGTGGGCGCGACCGAGAGCGAAACCACCCTGGCGCGCAACCGCATGGCGCTGGACACGGTGGCGCTGCGGCCGCGGGTGCTGGGCGATGTGAGCCATGTTGACGCGAGTGTGGATTTCTATGGCCACCGGATCCGGCTGCCGGTGCTGCTGGCGCCGGTGGGCTCGCTGGAATCCTTCGAGGCCGGCGGCGGCGCCTCGGTCGCCAAGGGCGCGGGCGCCTTTGGCGTGCCCTTCATCCTCAGCAGCGTGAGCCAGCCGGGCATCGAGGAGACCGCGGCAGCGGCGACCGGCCCCAAGGTCTTCCAGCTTTATGTCCGCGGCGACCATGACTGGCAGGATGCCATTGCCAAACGGGTGATCGCGGCGGGCTATGACGCCTTCGCCATTACCGTGGACACGGCGCATTATTCGCGGCGTGAACGCGATATCTCCAAGCGCTTCGTCAAGACCTGGCGGGCGGCCAATACCGGCATGGACGTCCAGGCCGCGCTCTCCTGGGACGACATCAAGCGCTTCCATGACAAGCACCGGATTCCCCTGATCATCAAGGGCATCGGAACGGGCGAGGATGCCGAGATCGCGGTGCGCCATGGGGTGGAGGTGATCTACGTCTCCAATCATGGCGGGCGGCAATTGGACCATGGCCGCGGCAGCCTCGATGTGCTGCCCGAGGTGGTGCAGGCTGTGGCGGGGCGGGCCAAGATCATGGTCGATGGCAGCGTCAGCCGTGGCACGGATATCGTGAAGGCGATTGCGCTGGGCGCCGATTGGGTCGGCATTGGCCGGCTCTACCTCTATGCACTGGCGGCGGATGGCGCGGCTGGCGTCACCCGCATGCTGGAAATCCTGGAGGATGAGGTGGTGAAGGCGCTGGGGCTGACGGGGGTGAATTCCTTCGCCGAGCTGACGCGCGGCCATGTCCATGCCGGCGCGCCGCCGGTGGTCTTCCCCCATGTGCACAGCGCCTTCCCGCTATTGAAGGAAGGCTATTGATCAGATTGGTGTGAAACCCTGGACGAGGCTGCCTGACAGCAGCCTCCATCCATCGACCAGCACGAAAAAGATCAGCTTGAAGGGCAGCGCCACCACCGAGGGCGGCAGCATCATCATCCCCAGCGACATGAGCAGCGAGGCCACCACCATGTCGATCACCAGAAAGGGGAGGAAGATGATGAAGCCGATCTCGAAGGCGCGCCTGAGTTCGCTCACCAAAAAGGCCGGCATCAGCGCGCGATAAGGTGCCTCGGCAGGGCTGGCGGCGGGCAATTGCGCCATATTGAGGAAGAGGTTGAGATCAGCCTCGCGCAGCTGGGCCGCCATGAACCGGCGGAAGGGCTCGGCCGCGGCCGAGATCGCCTCCATCGGTTCCATCCGGCCTTCATTCATTGGCACGATGCCGGCGATCCATGCGGCATCGAAAACCGGCTGCATGACGAAATAGGTCAGGAACAATGCCAGGCCTATGAGCACCGGATTGGGGGGTACGCCCTGCGCGCCAAGGGCGCTGCGCAGCAAGGCCAACACAATGACGATGCGGGTGAAGGCGGTGGCCATCACCAATAGCGAGGGGGCGAGGGAGAGCAGCCCCACCAGCGCTGCCAATTGCAGCAGGCGGCCACTGGCGCCGGCCTGTTGGCCGCCCAGATCAATCGAGACGGATTGCGCCGCCGCAGGGCCGGCCATGGCCAGCGCCAGCGCAACCAGCGCGCGCATCATGGTGTAGGCAGCCAGCCCAGCAGCGTCTCACCCTGCGGGCCGACCAGCAGCAGAACCTCGCGCCCATCCACCCGCAGCAGCAGCAGCCGGCGCTTGGCGTCGAGCGGCAGCCTCGCCTCCAGCCCCAGCCGCGCCTGGGGATTGGCGGGAGCGGCGATTCCAACCTGCCGCGCCCCGCGGGCCAGTAACCAGACCAGGCCGAGCACAGCCAGCAAGGCCCCGAGGGCCTGCGCCAGCGAGAGGAGGAATTCGGCGCTCATCGCTCGGGCATGAGGAGGGCCAGCGCCTCCACCTCCTGCATCAGCGTCAACATCGCCGGGCGCAGGGCGCGGGCGGCATGCTGGGGCAGACCACCCAGCGCCTGGCAGATGCCGGCGGCTTCCACTTCGAGGCCCGCGAGTTCAACCACGCGCCCCCCCTCAAGCAGCGCGCGCGCCATGGCCAGGGTGCCGCGCATGGCCTCGATACTGGCCAGGGCGGTGAGGCTGGGCATAATCAGGCTGGTATCGGGCGGCATATCCGGCTCAGGGCTGATCGGGTGCGGGTGTTTCGGCATGGGCAGATTTTGCCCAGCAAGCTCTTTCCATCCGGTTAACGCAGCATCGGGCCGGGGCGAGAAAACGCGGAGGGCGGCTTCACCTTCGGTTAACCTCGCATATGCATCATGGTGCCATGGTCGCTGCCTTATCCAATCCTGTCACCTTGGCTGAACGCCGCCTTTCCTGGCTGGATGGGCGCCAACGCGTGCTGGCGGAGAATGTCGCCAATGCGGATACCCCGCGTTACCGGGCGCGGGATGTGGCGCCCTTCGCGCGGCTGCTGGCCAATGCGGCGGGGCCTGACCTGGCCCGCACCAATGCCGCGCATATCGCACCACAGGGCGGCGGCCTTCGCCCCCGGGCCGACCGTATGGCGATGGAACGCACGCCCGATGGCAATGGCGTCTCGCTCGATGAACAGGCGCTGCGCATTGCCGAGACTGACAGCCAGCACAGCCTGGCCATGAGCCTGCATCGCAAATACTTGGCGCTGTTCCGCACCGCGCTGGGCCGCAACAGCTAGGAGCATTGCCTATGGATCTCGATCGCGCCCTGAGCATTTCCGCCGCCGGCATGGCCGCACAATCCGCCCGGCTGCGTGTCGTGGCCGAAAATATCGCCAATCGCGACAGCACCGGCCAAACGCCGGGCGCCGAACCCTATCGGCGCAAGACCATCACCTTCGATAATAGGCTGGACCGTGCGGTGGGTGCGCGCATGGTGCAGGTGGCACGCGTGGCCGAAGCGCCGGGCGAATTCCCCGAGGAATACGACCCCGGCCACCCCGCTGCCGATGCCCGCGGCTATGTGCGCCGCCCCAATGTCGACAGCCTGATCGAGAGCATGGACATGCGTGAGGCGCAGCGCAGCTATAGCGCGAATCTGGCCGTGCTGGAGACCACGCGCGGCATGCTCAGCCGCGCGATCGAGGCGCTGCGCTGATGCCCGCACCGATTCTCGCCGCAACCGGTGTGGCAGCGGCCTATCGCGCCACGCAGAGCCTGGCTGGCGATGCGGGGGGGGATTTCGCTGCCACCCTACAACGCGCCGTAGAAGGTGTGGTGGAGGTGCAACGCGGCGCTGATACCGCCGCCACACAGGCGCTCCAGGGCCAGGGCAGCGTGACCGATGTGGTTCTGGCGGTCTCCCGCGCTGAACTCGCTCTGCAAACCGCCACCACCCTGCGCGACCGGGTGGTCTCCGCCTATCAGGATGTGATGCGCATGCCGATCTGACGCCGCCCTGGGCAAAGCTCACCACTCAAGCCGCAGGAGGCGGAATAGTGTTGGAGGAACCGGCCGCACAGGCCATGCGCCACGCCATATGGGTCTGCCTGCAGCTCGGCGGGCCGCCGCTTTTGGCCATGCTGCTGGTGGGCGTGGTCATTTCGCTCATTCAAACGGTGACGCAAATCCAGGAATCCACCCTGGCCTTCCTGCCGAAGATCGCGGTGATGGGGGGGGTGCTGATGTGGCTGGGGCCCTTCATGGGCCAGGTGCTGCAGGCCTGGGGCCTGCAATTATTCGATCAGATGGTCGCCATCGGTGGCCTGCCGTGACAGCGGATGATGCCGCCCTGCTCGCCAGCCTGCCAGCCCTGGCCTACCAGGCCTGTCTGGTGTTCTGCCGCATGGCTGCGGCCAGCATGCTGCTGCCGGGCCTGGGCGAGCAGGAGGTGCCGGCCAATATCCGCCTCGGCCTGGGGCTGCTGGTCACCCTGTTGCTGTTGCCGCTGCTGGCCCCCCTGCTGCCAGCCGCGCCAGAGGCGCCTTTTGCGCTGTTGGGCCTCATCCTCGGCGAGGTGGCGATCGGCCTTTGGCTGGGCAGCCTGGCGCGGTTGCTGGCCAGCGCCATGGCCCAGGCCGGCCAAATCATCGGCACCATGATGGGCCTGAGCAGCCCCTTGCAGGGCGATCTGATGCTGGGGGCGCAAGGCACGCCGCTCGGCCGGCTGTTTGGTTTTGTCGCCACCGCGCTGATCCTGAGCACGGGGCTCTACGCATTGCCGCTGGCAGCCTTGCTGCACAGCTACACCATCCTGCCCGCCGGCACCCTGCCCGCCGCCACGGCGGCCGAGGCCATGGCCGCGATGGTGGCGCAGAGCTTCGCATTGGCGCTACGCCTCGCCGCGCCCTTCATTCTGGCGGGGGTCTTGTTCAATCTGGGCCTTGGGCTGGTGGCGCGGGTTGCCCCCCAGGTGCAGATCTTCGTCGTGGCCGCGCCGGCGCAGATTCTGGCTGGCTTTGGGCTGCTGATGCTGCTGCTGCCGGCCATCCTCACGCTGTGGCGCGGCGCGATGGAGGGCGGCTTCAACGCCCTTCCCGGCGCGCCCTGAGCCATGGCGGAGCAGGACAAATCCCAACAAACCGAAGCGCCATCCAGCCGCCGCCTGCGTCGGGCGCGCGAACAGGGCCAGGCCCCGCTCAGCAAGGAGGCGGTGGCCTTCGGCACGCTTGGCGCCGCGGGCATTGGCATGGTGACGCTGCTGCCCGCAGCGTTGCAGGAGGGGTTGCTCGCGCTGCGTGGTGTGCTGGCGCGCAGCCATGCCCTCGCGGCGCAAGAGGTGGCCGGGGGCCTGCTCTCGCTGTTTCTATGGACCTGCCTGCCGGTCATCGGCTGCGCAGCACTGGGCGCGGTGGTCGCGACCATGCTGCAAACCCGCGGCCTGGTGGTGCTGAACCTGCTGATTCCGCGATTCAGCCGGCTCAATCCCATGGCCGCGGCCAAGCGGCTGTTTGGTGGCGAACAATTGGCCGAAACCGGGCGCAATATACTGAAATTGCTTATCGTGGCTGCCGCCATCGGCTTCATCGCGGGGGATATTGCCGGCCTTAACGCCAGCCTGCAGATGGATGGCGCGAGGCTGCTGGGCGGCATTGGCAGCGCCTCGCGCAGCCTGCTGCTGGTGGCGCTCGGCGCTTTCGCGCTGCTGGCTGCGGCCGATGTGCTGCTCACCCGTCGGCGTTATCTGAGGCAATTGCGGATGTCGCGCCAGGATGTGAAGGACGAGATGAAGGAAAGCGAAGGTGACCCCATGGTGCGGGCCCGCCTGCGGCAATTGCGCGAAACCATGGGCCGCCAAAGGATGATGGCGGCGGTCCCCACCGCCACGGTGGTGATCACCAACCCCACCCACTACGCTGTGGCGCTGCGCTATGTGCCCAAGGAATCGGCGGCACCGCGGGTGGTGGCCAAAGGGGTCGACCGGGTGGCCGAACGCATCCGCGAGGCGGCGCGGGAGGCCGGCGTTCCGCTGCTGCCCAATCCCCCTCTTGCACGCGCGCTGTGGAAATTGGACGTGGACACGGAAATCCCGCCGGAGCATTGGGAAGCCGTGGCCGAAATCATCGCCTTCGTCATGCGCCCACGCGGCGCCCAAGCCCCGCCATGAGGCGGCGCGCCGAGCAGGATTGGCAGGCTGGCGCGGCCGCAATGCTGGCGGCATGGCCCGAACCCGCCGCCCTGCTTGACCGGCAGGGGCGGCTTTTGGCGATCAATGAGGCCGGACGGGCGCTCTTGGCCGTGGCCCTGCCCACCCGGCCGGGCGATGATATCCGCGCTTGGTTCCCTCTTGCCGAACAGCCGGGCTTTTTGGCTGCCATCGCCCATGGCAGCGGCCGGATGCCGCTCACAATGAGCCCCCCCCTCGCCGCGCCGCGTGTGACCGAGGTGGTGCTGCAACCGCTGGAGCAGAATGCGCTGCTGCTGCGCCTGGGCGCCGAAGCACCCCAGGGCCGGGAGGAAAGGCTCGCCCTGCTGGGTCGTATGGCCGGGGGTGTAGCGCATGATTTCAATAATCTACTGGCCATTGTTATGGGTGCCAGCGCCGCAGCTGCCGCCGCTGCCGATGCCATGGAGCGCGGGCGCGAACTCACGGCCATTGATGCCGCGGCGGAACGCGGCGCGGCGCTGGTGCGGCAATTGCTCGCCTTCTCACGCCAACAGGTCCTTGCACCGCGTATCCTACCGCTGAATGACGCGGTGGCCGCCATCGGCACCCTGCTGCCCCGGCTTTTGGGCACAGCCATCACGCTTGAGCTTGCGCTGGAGGAGCCTGGACGGTTGGTGCTGGCAGACCCCACGCAACTCGACCAGGTGATCATCAATCTGGTGGCCAATGCGCGCGACGCCATTCAGGGCTCAGGCAAGGGCGGCCTGATCCGGCTCGCCACGGGGCGGCGGGTGGTGCTGGGAGCGGACAGCGAAGATGGGCTGCCACCCGGCCGCTATGCCAGTATCATCGTGGAAGATGACGGGCCGGGCATCCCGCCCGCCCTTATGGCGAAAATATTCGAACCCTTTTTCACCACCCGGATAGACCAAGGCGGCACAGGGCTGGGTCTGGCCACGGTGCAGGGCATTATCGCCCAAAGCGGCGGGCATATTCTGGCCGAGTCGCCACCAGGCGGCGGCACCCGCTTCACCATCCTCTTGCCCCGGCAGGAGATGCAGGCCGCTGAAGCGCCGCAAGCCCGCCCACCCGCCGCCCCTGCCACCATTTTGCTGGCCGAGGATGAACCGGCGCTGCTGCGCCTGGCCAGCCAGGCCCTGGGGCTGGGTGGCCACACCGTGCTGTCGGCGGCGGATGGCTATACCGCAATCGAGATGATCGAGGCCGGCGCCCGGCCGGAACTCCTGGTATCTGATGTGTCAATGCCGGGCATGGATGGCGTGGCGCTGGCCCGCGCCGCCCGGGCAATCTGCCCAGGGCTGCCGGTGCTGCTGCTCTCCGGCTATGCTGCGGCCACGCTCGGCGTTGATATGGCGGCGGAGGGTTGGCATTTCCTGGCCAAACCATGCCATGGCGAGGCGCTGCGCGAGGCCGTGGCCGCCGCTCTTGCCAAACCGGGCTGAAGAGAACATTATCAGAACAACGGCGCTCAAGGCTTTATTCACTTGGCTGTGAGCCACCCATGGCTTTAGGGTGGAATAGGCGAGTGATTGAGCCAAATTGCGCGCAAAAGTTGCGACCAAAAAGGGGTTTCAAGCATGGATAAGGGTAAAGCGCTGGAAGCGGCGCTCAGCCAGATCGAGCGGTCCTTCGGCAAGGGCTCGATCATGCGCATGGGCTCGAAGAGCCTGATTGAGGATATCGAGGTGATCTCCACCGGCTCGCTGGGCCTGGATATCGGCCTGGGGATCGGTGGGCTGCCCAAGGGCCGCATTGTTGAGATCTACGGCCCGGAAAGCTCAGGCAAGACGACGCTGGCGCTGCATGTCATTGCAGAAGCACAAAAAGCCGGTGGCACCTGCGCCTTCATCGATGCCGAGCATGCGCTCGACCCGGGCTATGCCCGCAAGCTGGGCGTGAATGTGGATGACCTGCTGATCAGCCAGCCTGACGCCGGCGAGCAGGCGCTGGAAATCGCCGATACGCTGGTCCGCTCCGGCGCGATTGATGTGCTGGTGGTCGATTCGGTCGCCGCCCTGGTGCCCAAGGCCGAGCTTGAGGGCGAAATGGGTGATACCCATGTCGGCCTGCATGCCAGGCTGATGAGCCAGGCGCTGCGCAAACTCACCGGCAATATCAGCCGTTCAGGCTGCCTGCTGATCTTCCTCAACAAGATTCGCCTAAAAATCGGCGTGATGTTCGGCAACCCCGAAACCACCACCGGCGGCAATGCGCTGAAGTTCTATGCCTCCGTCCGCATGGAAATTCGTCGCACCGGCGCAATCAAGGAGCGTGAGGAGGTGGTTGGCAATGCCACCCGGGTGAAGGTGGTGAAGAACAAGATGGCCCCGCCGTTCCGCCAGGTTGAGTTCGACATCATGTATGGCGAGGGCATTTCCAAGGTTGGCGAGTTGATCGACCTGGGCGTGAAGGCCGGCGTGGTGGAGAAATCCGGCGCCTGGTTCAGCGCCGAAGGCCAGCGCATCGGCCAAGGCCGGGAGAATGCCAAGCAATTCATGCGCGACAATCCAGCACTGGCCAATGCCATCGAGAAAAAAGTGCGCGATCAGTCGGGCGTGGTGGCCAATGCGATGATGACCACCCCCGATGCAGAGGAAGCGGCGGCCGCCGAATAGCCGCCATCAGGCAATCGACAGGTCCTGGAGCGAGGCTTCTAGTTCCTGAAAACTTGGCATGATCGAGGTGGGGGCGATTTTGCGCCCCGCCTCCACGCTGATCTGCGGCGCATTGCCGTGCAAATGGGCCACCAGCACAGCGCGGATCACCTCGTAGTAGAGCGCCTCCTCATCGACCACGCCCTTTAGCCGCGTGGCCATAGGCCCCATCAGCCCATAGGCCAGGAGCACGCCCAGAAAGGTGCCCACGAGTGCGCCACCGATCATGCTGCCCAAGACGGCCGGTGGCTGGTCAATCGCGGCCATGGTCTTGATCACGCCCAGCACCGCCGCCACGATGCCCAGCGCTGGCAGGGCATCGGCCAGGGATTGCATGGCATGGGAGGGGTGCATCTCCTCCTCCTTCATTTTCTTCAACTCGCGCGCCATGATGTCCTCGATCTGGTGCGGATCATCGGCGTTCATTCCCACCATGCGCAGGTAGTCGCAGATCATCACCACCGCATGATGATCTTTTGCGATCTTGGGGAATTTATTGAAAGCAGCGCTTTCCTCAGGCCTTTCGAGATGCGGCTCAAGCGCCATGGCGCCCTTACTTTTCGCCAGACGTACAAAATAATATAACAAAGAAAGCAATTCAGTGTAGTCATTTTTGTGGAAGCGGCTGCCTTTAAGTATTTTACTAAAGCCACCGAGCGTGTGTTTAATGCCATCCATCGAATTTGACATCACGAATGTGCCAATCGCCGCCCCGCCAATCATCATCATTTCATAGGGAAGCGAATGTAAAATGATACCAAATTTGCCGCCAGCCATGGTGTAACCACCAAACACTGTCACCAGCAGAAATACCAACCCGCCAATAATGTTCATCGTGGCACGCTGGTCACGGCCCGTGGAGCCTCCGCCTGCCGCAGCAAGGTGATGGCAACACGGCGATTGCCGGCGGCGCCGGGCTGGTCAGGAAGGTGCGGCTCGCGGTCGGCCATGCCGGCCACGCTGCGGATTCGCCCCTCCGCCACCCCCGCATCCAGCAACAAACGCCGCGCTGCATTGGCGCGCTCCACCGACAATTCCCAATTGCTGCGCCCCTCGCCGCGAAAAGGTGTCGAATCGGTGTGGCCGGCGATGTGGATGGGGTTCGGCAGCCGGCCCGCCGCCGCTGAGACGGCGCGGATCAAGGCACGGGTGCGCTCATTGGGCTGGGCATTGCCGCTGGCAAACATCGGCCGACCATCGGCATCCAGCAATTGAATGCGAAGACCCTCCGGGGTCACCTCCACGCTCAACTGGCGGGCCAGTTCCGCTGTCGCAGGATCGGCGCTGACGGCCTGGCGCAGCATATCGGCCACCTGTTCCATGGCCCGCTGCTCGCGCCGGGCGAGTTCGAGGCGGAGCGAGGCATCGGTCATTCTCGCCGTGGTATCGGCCAGCAAATGGCCTCCCCAGCGCTCATATTCGCCCTGTCGGGCATCATCCCTCGCCGCAAGGCTGGGCTCATGGCGCAGGACGAGCGGCCTGTTCTCTTCATCCGGTCCTGGCGGCCCCTGCCGACGTGTGACGGGCTGCACATCAGGCTCTGGTTCCTCCACATCATTCTCGACATCGCTGCGAACCGGCCGCTGCCCGCGCTCGACGCGGATCGAACCCGTGTCGCGCATCAAATTCCCCTCACTGTTGATGGTCGTACCCCCGAAAGGCAGGCCCATGCCGGTGGTGCTCGTCGAGATCGGCGTGGTCGGATTGAAATAATCGGCAAGCCCCCGCCGCTGTTCCGCTGTGGTGGCATTGAGCAGCCACATGAGCAAAAAAAATGCCATCATCGCCGTCACGAAATCGGCATAAGCCACCTTCCAGGCGCCGCCATGATGCCCTTGCCGGCCCTCCTCAATGCGCTTGATGACAATGGTGCCACCCTCGCCCTTCTTGCCTTTGGCCATTTATCATCCCGCCCGATTACCAGCACAGCCTCGCCCATCTCCGGGCGCAAAACCGCGCCCGGGGATACGCCCTCGCCACCCTCAGACTGAACCCGAAAGGTAAACGGCCACCTAACCGCGCAGTTTGTTGCAGCGCAGCCGCCTTCCCTCGGTTGCGGGGCTGGTAACAGCATGGTAAGGCCCCGCCGCCGCCACGGGAGACAAACCCGCAGCGCTTCAACGCCTCAGAGGTCGGGAATTCCCAGTGGTTGACAGTACTTCCGCCCAGATAGCGCCTAACCCCACTGGCTTGGCCGATCGTTACGCCTTGGCCCTGCTCGGCCTGGCCGATGATATGCGTCAGGCTGAACCGGGCGCGCTTGACCGGATCGCGACCGACCTTGAGGCCGTGCTTGATCTTTGGCGCCATGACGAGGCTTTTCGTTTCTTCGTGGCTGACCCGCGCTTGGCTGCAGTGGACCAGCGCAATGGCGCCTTCGCCATTCTCGAGCGCGGGGGCATCGGCACCGAGGTGCGCAACCTCGTGGGCGTGCTCATCACCAATCGTCGCCTGGGCCAATTGGCCGCAGTGGCAGCCGCCTTTGGCGTAAAGCTGGCCGAGCGCCGCGGCCAACAGGTCGCCGAAGTCACCACCGCGCATGCCTTGAGCGATACGCAGCGCGCCCAGATCACCGCCCGCCTGACGGAGGCCGGCTATTCCGGCGTGCGCCTGCGGGAAACCTTGGACACCACCATATTGGGTGGGCTGATCGTGCGGATCGGCTCACGCCTTTACGACAATTCCATCAAATCCAAATTGCAGCGTCTGCAATACGCCATGAAGGGGGCCGCCTGAGCCATGGACATCCGTCCCGCCGAAATTTCTGAGATCCTGAAGGGCCAGATCGCCAACTTCGACAGCGAAGCCAATGTCGCTGAAGTGGGCACCGTTCTCACCGTGGGTGACGGCATTGCCCGCGTCTACGGCCTGCAAAATGTCATGGCCGGTGAGCTGGTCGAATTCCCCAATGCCGGCCTGAAGGGCATGGCGCTGAACCTCGAAACCGACAATGTCGGCGTCGTGATCTTCGGCGATGACAAGAACGTCAAGGAAGGCGACACGGTCAGCCGCACCGGCAATATCGTGGACGTTCCGGTCGGCAAGGGCCTGCTCGGCCGCGTGGTCGATGGTCTGGGCAACCCCATCGACGGCAAGGGCCCGATCGTGGGTGAGCGCCGCTTGGTCGAGGTGAAGGCCCCGGGCGTCATTCCGCGCAAATCGGTGCATGAGCCGATGCAGACCGGCATCAAGGCGATCGACAGCCTGATCCCCATCGGCCGCGGCCAGCGCGAACTGATCATTGGTGACCGTCAGACCGGCAAGACGGCCGTGATCGTCGACACCATCATCAACCAAAAGCCGATCAACCAGGGCACGGATGAGAGCAAGAAGCTCTATTGCATCTATGTCGCCATCGGCCAGAAGCGCTCCACCGTCGCCCAGCTGGTCAAGCAGCTGGAAGAGAGCGGCGCGCTCGAATACTCGATCATTGTGGCCGCCACCGCTTCCGACCCGGCGCCGATGCAGTTCCTCGCGCCCTATACGGGCTGCGCAATGGGCGAATATTTCCGCGACAATGGCATGCATGCCGTCATCTTCTATGATGACCTGTCCAAGCAGGCCGTCGCCTATCGCCAGATGTCGCTGCTGCTGCGCCGCCCGCCGGGCCGCGAGGCCTATCCGGGTGACGTCTTCTACATCCACTCCCGCCTGCTCGAGCGTGCGGCGAAGATGAACGAGGATTTCGGCCTCGGCTCGCTCACCGCGCTGCCGGTGATCGAAACCCAGGCCGGTGACGTCTCCGCCTATATTCCGACCAATGTGATCTCGATCACCGATGGCCAGATCTTCCTGGAGACCGAGTTGTTCTTCAAGGGCATCCGCCCCGCGGTGAATGTCGGTCTTTCGGTGTCGCGCGTCGGCTCGGCCGCCCAGATCAAGGCGATGAAGCAGGTGGCCGGCAAGATTAAGCTGGAACTGGCCCAGTACCGCGAAATGGCCGCCTTCGCCCAATTCGCCTCGGATCTCGACGCCTCCACCCAGGCCCTGCTGGCCCGCGGTGCGCGCCTGACTGAGCTGCTGAAGCAGCCGCAGTTCAAGCCCGTTCCGGTTGAGGAGCAGGTGCTGGCCATATTCGCCGGCACGCGTGGCTATCTCGATGGCATCCCGGTCAATTCCGTGGGTGAATTCGAGCGCCGCATGCTCTCCGAGATCAAGGCCTCTGCGCCGGAGATCGTGGACGCCATCCGCAACGACCGCGAAATCAAGAAGCCGACCGAAGACAAGCTGGTCGCCTTCCTGGACGGTTTCGCCAAGTCCTTCGCGGCGTAATACCTGATGGCAAGCCTGAAAGCGCTTCGCCTGCGGATCAATAGCGTGAAATCCACGCGCAAGATCACGCAGGCCATGAAAATGGTGGCCGCCGCCAAGCTCCGCCGCGCGCAGAGCCAGGCTGAGGCCGCCCGGCCCTATGCCGAGCGTATGGCCCGCATGCTGGGCGCCCTGGGCGCTGCCGTTGTTGGCAGCCCCGATGCGCCGAGGCTGCTGGTGGGCACCGGTTCCGAGAAGACCTATCTGCTGGTGGTCGTCACCGCTGAGCGTGGCCTTTGCGGCGCCTTCAACACCAATGTCGCCCGCTTCGCCCGCAGCCGCGTCCGCGAATTGGAGGCGGCCGGCAAGACGGTCAAGCTGATGACGGTGGGCCGTAAGGGCGCTGCCTTCCTCAAGCGCGAATTGGCCAGCCGCTTCACCGCTGAGGTCAGCTTCGCCGGCCAAAAGCGGATTGGCTTCGAGGATGCCGCCGGTGTGGCCACCATGGTGACCACCATGCTGGCCGATGGTGATTTTGATGTTTGCGAACTGATCTATAACCGGTTCAAAAACGTCATCTCTCAGGTGCCGACGGCGCAGCGCCTCATCCCTGCACCACTGCCCGAGACGGCGGAAGAGGCCGCTTCGGGTGCACAGGCGCTCTACGAATACGAGCCGGCCGAGGAAGAGATTCTGGCAGCGCTGCTGCCGCAGAATTTGAGCATCCAGGTCTATCGCGCGCTCCTCGAATCGGGCGCGGGCGAGCAAGGCAGCCGCATGAACGCGATGGATAATGCCACGCGCAATGCCGGCGAGATGATCAAGAAACTCACGCTGAACTATAACCGCACACGCCAGGCCAACATCACCAGCGAGCTGATCGAGATCATCTCCGGTGCTGAAGCCGTTTAAGGAGCCGCTCCCATGAAGAACAATGTTGGCAAGATCACCCAGGTGCTTGGCGCGGTCGTGGACGTGCAGTTCCCCGAGGAACTGCCCGCCATGCTCAACGCGCTCACCGTGAAGATCGGCGATCGCACGCTGGTGCTCGAAGTGGCGCAGCATCTGGGCGAGCGCACCGTGCGCACCATCGCCATGGACACGACCGATGGTCTCGTCCGCGGCTCGGAAGTGACCGATAGCGGCGTTGGCATCTCGGTGCCCGTGGGTGCCGGCACGTTGGGTCGCATCATGAACGTCATCGGCGAGCCGATCGACGAGCGTGGCCCGGTGCCGCATGAGAAGACCTACACCATCCACCGCGCCGCGCCCTCCTTCGAGGATCAGGCGACGAGCGCGGAAATCCTGGTCACCGGCATCAAGGTGATCGACCTGCTCGCCCCCTACATCAAGGGCGGCAAGATCGGCCTCTTCGGCGGCGCCGGCGTGGGCAAGACGGTGACCATCCAGGAGCTGATCAACAACATTGCCAAGGGCCATGGCGGCGTGTCGGTCTTCGCTGGCGTGGGTGAGCGCACCCGCGAGGGCAACGACCTCTATCACGAGATGGTGGATGCCGGCGTCATCAAGCTCAATGATGGCAATACCGAAGGCTCCAAGGTGGCGCTGGTCTATGGCCAGATGAACGAGCCGCCGGGTGCGCGCGCCCGCGTTGCGCTCTCGGGCCTGTCCATCGCCGAGTTCTTCCGCGATGAGCAGGGGCAGGATGTGTTGTTCTTCATCGACAACATCTTCCGCTTCACCCAGGCCGGCGCCGAGGTTTCGGCGCTTCTGGGTCGTATCCCCTCGGCGGTGGGCTATCAGCCGACGCTGGCGACCGATATGGGCGCGCTGCAGGAGCGCATCACCTCCACGAAGAAGGGCTCCATCACCTCGGTGCAGGCCATCTACGTGCCGGCCGATGACTTGACCGACCCTGCGCCCGCCACCTCCTTCGCCCACTTGGACGCGACGACGACACTGAACCGCTCGATCGCCGAACTCGGGATCTTCCCCGCCGTGGACCCGCTGGACAGCACCAGCCGCGCCATGGACCCCCGCGTGGTCGGTGAAGCCCATTACAACACCGCCCGCGAAGTCCAGCGCATCCTGCAGACCTATAAGTCGCTGCA
>CAMDJV010000019.1 GCA_945901085.1 Rhodovarius crocodyli
CAAGGAAACCCCACATGTCCCCATCCCGCCGCGCCCTGCTGGCCGCGCCCGCCCTCATCGCCACCCCCGCTTTCGCCGCCTGGCCGGAGCGCCCGGTCACCATCATCGTCCCCTTCGGCCCCGGCTCCAGCCAGGATGTGCTGGCCCGCCTCATGGCGCCCCACCTCACCCGCGCCTGGGGCCAGCCGGTGGTGGTGAACAATATCGTGGGTGCCGCCGGCACCATCGGCGTGGACCGCGTCGCCAAAAGCCAACCCGATGGCCTGACGCTGACCCTCACCGGCGATGCCTCCATCGTCGTGCGCGTCTCCATGAACCCCCGCCCGCCCTATGACCCGGTGGCCGATCTCGCCCCGATCTCCCAACTCGGCCGCACCCCCAATGTGCTGGTGGTGAGCAATGCCACGCCCTATACCACCCTCGCCCAGGTGGTGGCGGCGGCCAAGGCAGCCCCCGGCGCCCTCAGCTTCGCCCATATCGGCGCCGGCACCTCCCAGCATATCGGCGGCGAATTGCTGAACATGCTCGCCGACATCGAGCTGAACGCCGTGGCCTATAATGATGGCGGTGCGCAATTGCAGGACGTCATCGCCGGCCGCGCCACCATGACATTCGCGAGCGTGGTCACCGCGCTGCCCCGGCTGGGCGATGGCAGTTTCCGCGCACTCGGCGTCAGCAGCCCCGAGCGGGTACCAGCCCTGCCCGACATCCCCACCATCGCCGAGCAGGGTTTCCCCGGTTTTGACGCCGTGGCCTGGCTCGGCCTCTTCGCCCGCGCCGGCACCCCGCCCGAACTGGTCGCGCGCATCCAGCGCGACTGCGTCGCGGCAATGGGCCAGCCCGATATCGCTGCCAGACTGACCGACCTAGGCGTCCAGGTCGTCGGCAATACTCCGGCCCAATTGGCCGCACTCATCCAGACGGAAATCCCGCGCATGGCCGGCGTGCTGCAACGCGCTGGATTGCGGGCGCAGTAACAGCGCCCTCGACCATCACTCAGGGGCCTGGGTGTATGGCTTTGACAGTTGCGGCACCCAGGCCAGGGCCACCAGCGCGGCCCAACGCCCTCACCCCGCCAAAAGCGCGTCCAGCTTCCCCGCCCGCTCCAGCGCCATCATGTCATCGCAGCCGCCAATATGCTGCCCGCCAATGAAAATCTGCGGCACCGAGGTCCGCCCGCCCGAGCGCGCATGCGCCTCTTGCCGCGCAGCACTGCCATTGGGCGCGTGATGTTCCTTCACCGCCACCCCCTTCTTCGCCAGCAGCGCCATGGCGCGCTCGCAATAGGGGCAAAAATTCTGGGTATAGATTTCGACATTGGCCATAAGCGCCGAATTGGCCGCGCCCATCCCCGCCGTCAAGCCCGGCCACGCCCCGGTGCCGCCACCCGCGCCGCCACCAGCACCTCCACCGAGGCCACCCCCGCCGCCAGCAGCGCCTCGGCACAGGCATCCGCTGTCGCCCCCGAGGTCAGCACATCATCGATCAGCAACACCCGCCGCCCCGCCAGCAGCCCCGCCCGGCTCTCCGCCACCGCAAAGGCCCCCGCCACCGCCGCACGCCGCGCCTCCGCCCCCAATTCGCCCAGCGGCACCGTGCGTCGGCCCCGGCGCAGCGCATCCGCCGCCCAAGGTTTTCCCGCCCGGCCCGCCAGCAGCCGCGCCAGCAAAGCCGCCTGATTATACCGCCGTCCCAGCAGCCGCCGCCAATGCAACGGCACCGGCACCAGAATATCCGCCCTCGCCAGCAGGCCCTCCCCCGCCCGCGCCATATGCCCCGCCAGCGGCCCGGCCAACTCCGTCCGATCGGCAAATTTGAACGGCAGCAGCAGCGCCTTCGCGCCATCATCATAGACCAGCGCCGCCCGCGCCGCGGCAAAGCGATGCGGCCGCGCCACACAAGCCTCGCAACGCCGCGCACCCGCATAGGGCAGGGCGGTCCCGCACCCCTCACACACCGGCTCAGCAATAAATTGCAGCCGGCCAAAACACGCCAGACACTGCGTCCCCTGCGCCGAGACCCTCGCCTCGCAGGTCAGGCAATGCGGCGGCAGGGCGGCATCCAGCAGGACACCCCCCAGCCGCCGCAACCCATCAAACCTGCCCGAAATGCGCATCGCCATCGCGGGCGACCTCATGCACCAGGTCAATCTCCCACGACAAATAGGCATGCATCGCCGCCTCCACCCCGGAATTCCGGTCATAAGGCCGCAGATAAAAATCAATGCACTCGCCATCGGCCGGAATGGTCCGATCCGCCACCATCCCCAGCCCCGCCGCCCGCCAGGCCGCCGTGCCACCCTCCAGCACCCGCACCGGTGCCGGGGTCAGCCCGCGCAATTCCGGCACCGCCAGATGCGCCAGCGCCGGGTTCGGCGCCGTCACCACCACCAGCGCCGCCTCGGGCAGCGGCGGCAGCCGCGTCCGCACGCCCCAGATCGCCCCGGCAATATGCCCGGCGCGGAAATCCACACTCCGCGCCAAATCCACCACCACCGCGCCCTCAGCCGCCGCCAACTCGGCCACCGTGATCATGGGCTGCTCCATCACCACCGCCCCCGCCGGCACGCCGCTCTCCAAGCCGACCCCTTCCGGCGCCACCTCCAGCACATGCACCTCCCAGCCGCCCAGCAGCCGCAGCCAAGCCGCCGACATCCTCGCCCGCGCCGTATTGCCCATATCGGTCAGAACAATTCTGGCATGGCGCACCGCCACCCATTGATCCGTCGCCTGAATCAATTGCCCACCCGGCGCATGGCGGAACCCGGGCAAATGCCCCGCAGCATATTCCTCCGGCGCCCGAACATCGAGAAAATACGTGGTCCGGCTGGTATCGGCCTGCATCGCCGCCAGCCCCGCCGCCGGCAGCAGCTTCACCCCCGCCGAGGCCGCAAACCCCGCCGCGCGCTCCGCCGCCAGATCAGCACTGGCCGGTATGCCCGGCGCATAGCTGCGGCTCTGCCCTCGCTCACAGGAAAACCCCGCCAATTCCCAGCCCATCGTGCCATTGCGCAGCGCCACAATCCGATTGGGCACCCCCGCCCGCCGCAGGCTCTCCGCCCCCATGATGCTGCGCGTCCGCCCGGCGCAATTGATCACGATGGTCGTCGCCGGGTCCGGCGCGATATCGCCAATGCGATACACCAACTCCCCCCCCGGCACATTGATCGCCCCAGGGATGGTCATCCGGTGAAACTCATCCGCCGGCCGGCTATCCAACACCACCATATCGGTGCCGCTATCCATCAGCGCCTGCAACTCCGGCGGGTCCAGGCTCTCGGTGTGGTAATGATGCTCCGCCCATTCGCCAAACGCCTTGGAGGGCACATTCACCCCGGAGAAGACAACATACCCCGCCGCCCCCCAGGCCGGCGTGCCGCCCTCCAGCACATGCACATCCGCGCAGCCCATCCCCCGCAGCAGCGCCGCCAGCCGCGCCGCATGCTCGCCGCCGCCATCCACGCACACCACCCGCGTCGCCCGGTTGGGCAGCAGCAGCGGTGCCCGCAGCGGCGCCTGCGAGAGCGGGCAGGGCACCGCCCAAAACATATGGGAGGCGCCGAACTCCCCCTCCTCGCGGGCATCGAGAATGGCCAATTCGCGGCCATCGGCGATCCAGGATTTCAGCGTGGCGGGGGAGATCATCGCCTCAGGCCTTCGCCGTCGCCGAGGGCTTCATGAAGTTCTTGTTGTAGGGAATGATCACCCCATCCAACCCATAGGCCTTCCGCTCATCCAGCATATCGAGCGCGAGGCCATACATGTGCAAATGCCGGGTGGGCACGGGGCCGGTGGTGTGGATGGAGTGAATGGCATCGGGCATCAGGCAAATGCCGCGCCCCGGCTCGATCATCACCTGATGATCCTCCACCACCTCGCAATGCTCGGGGTCAGAGCCATCATCGAGGCGGCGATACACCCGGTTCAACTCCTGCCCATCCACCGCAACCACGACAGCCCAGGTCGTGTGGTCATGCGGCTTGGTTTCATTGCCCGGGTTGAGCGCATTGAGATACAGCGCAAAACGCCCATCCGCATCCTGCTGCAACGGGTAGCGGTTGAGGCCCTTCTCGCCATTGGCCGGCGGCGGAAACTCGGCCGAGGGGAAGAGATGCTCCTGCGCCGCCAGGCCCATCAGCACATCGCGAATCCGGGCGAGATTGTCAGGCGTGACACCCTCAGCCTCAATGGCGCGGATCTGCTCGATCGCGGTGGCGACATGGGCGGTGCGGGCGGCTTTGGTATCATGGATATTCACGGGCGCTCTCCTGGCTGTTATTGCCCGAGCTTAGGCCCAGCCGGGGCGGGATGGGAACCACCATCACCCGCCCGCCCATCGCAGCCCTATTCAGCCATCCGCGCGGGGCAGCCAGGGAATACGCCCCACCTCAATGCCCTCATCGCGCAGCGCCTCGGTCTCCGCCTCCGTCGCCTCGCCATAAATGCCGCGCATCTCCGACTCGCCATGATGGATGCGGCGCGCCTCCTCGGCGAAATCCTCGCCGACATAATCGCAATTCTTCTCGACCTCGGCACGCACCTTTTGCAGCATGGCCACCAGCTGCGCCGGGATAGGCCCGGCCGCCATCTTTGAACCCGCCTGCATCGGCACCGAAGCCTCAGGCACCGGCGGGGCCACGGCCGGCACAGCCTCCGCCCGCCCCTTCACCCCCGGCACCTTCGCCACCGAAGGCGTCATCAAAGCGCGACTCACCCGGGTATCACCACAGGCCGGGCATTCCACCATGCCAGCCTCGGCCTGGCGGTCAAAACCCGCACTGCTGGAAAACCAGCTCTCAAATTCATGGCCCGCTTCGCAGCGGAGGCGATAATGGATCATACCCCGGCAGTCCTGAAGGCGTTTGTCATATGCAAGACATATAGCAAGGCAGCCCCCAATGACGAGGCCCGGCCCGACGCAATTCGCCAGAACGGCGCGATAGCGGGGGGGGGGAGATAAGATCGATGGGCTTTGCCCCTCGAGCACCCCAGCAGGAAACTTAGTTTCCTGCACCTTCGTTACATTATTGGTTTTAGACCACAATTAATTCCATTGGAATTATTTCTAAAATAAAATATTCTAAAAAACATTAAGATTTATGCAGTAAGCCAGTGCGAACGGAACAGTCTCAAAAAAATATCAAAGGTCCAGGAAAATCATTTTCCTGGTGGGAGAGCGCGAGAGGGCAAAGCCCTTTCGCTCTTTTTCTCCGCCACCAGCGTTTCCCCACAGCATTTTCAAGCCTTGCCGCTTCGCAATAGCCTAAAACGCCACATCCCGGTTCACATCCTTATAGAGCAAATACTCCGCCCCCGCCCAACCCGTGCCATAGAATTGCTGCGGCACATAACTGCCCATCCAGACGAAATCCCCCGTCCAGATTTCATGCCATTCGCGCCCCAAAAGCTGCAGCCCCTGGCCCTGCAGCATGTAAAGCCCATGCTCCATGATATGGGTTTCCACGCAATGGAAATGCGTACCCGGGCCGAAGCCCATGATATTCATCTCGAAATCCATCGACATATCGCCGGTGCCCAGCAGCCAGTAGCGCCAGCGCCCCAGCACATCCTCGCGCGGCGCGTCATCACGATGGCCGAACTTCGCCTTGGGCGGTGCAATACCCTCCACCGCCGTATAAGGCCGTTTCACCCACAGCGCCTGCGCCTCAACATCGCCGGCATTGCGAAACGCCAGCTTGCTGCCGGCCGGCAGATAGGCAAAGCCGCCGGGCACCAGCACCTGCTTTTTCTTGCCCGTGCCCAGTTCCAGCGTGCCGCTCAGCACATACAGAAAATGCTGCAAATTATTGTCGATAGGCGCCGTGGTGCCGCCCCCTGGCGCCACCAGCAGCATGGCCTGGCTGAACCGCGCCCCCATGGCCGGGCTGGTCATGAAGCGCAAAATGCACCCCTGCAGCCCCGGCAGGAGGCTGTCCATAATGCCCGCGGGCGGGAAGACCGCATAATGCGGCGTCAGCCATGCGCGATTATGGCCAATGATTCCGGGAGGGATAGGGCTGCTCATGGCCCTTCTATGCCGCGCCGCGCGGCGGCTGGAAAGAGAGTGCTTTCGTTACGATAACAAAAAACTTCACCGTCCAGACGGTTGCTGTACCGGCCGGACGGTTTATACAGCGCCGATGCTCGATCACCACCCCTCGGCTGCCCAGGATACCCGCAGCCGCGTGCTCGACGCCGCCGAGCATATCGTCCAGTCCCGCGGCGTGCCCGCCCTCACCCTCGATGCCGCCGCGCGCGAGGCCGGCGTCTCCAAGGGCGGCCTACTCTACCATTTCGCCAGCAAGGAGGCGCTGCTCCAGGCGCTGATGCTCCGCCTGCGCGACCATATCCGCCAGCAATTCAACATGGTGCGCCAAACCATCCCCCCGGGGCCTGGCCAGTCCGCCCGCGCCCTGCTGGCCTGGCAATTCGACAGCGGCTGCGCCACCGATGAACGCACCGACCGCGCCGCCGCCATCTTTCTCGCCGCCTTCCATCATGACAGCGCGCTGCTCGACCCGGTGCGGAAAATTCTCGCCGATATCCGCGCCGATCTGCTGGCAGATGGCCTGCCCCCCGGCCATGGCCTGGCCATCATGGCCGCCTGTGACGGGCTGTTCATGGCCCATCTCTTCCGCCTCTATACCCTCGATGCTGCCCGGCTGGCCGAATTGCGCGCCAGCCTCGAAACCCTGCTGGAGACCGCGCCATGAAGCGCCTTGTTCTGGTGCTGGCATTGCTCGGCCTCGCCGCCGCCGCCGGCTTCGTCCTCACCCGCCGCCCCCCACCGCCGCCCCCCACCCTGGCCCCGGCCAATAGCATCGCGCCGATGGGCGTGGGCGCCCTGGCCAGGGTCGAGCCGCGCAGCCGCATCCGCAAGCTGAACCAACCCGGCGGCATGGCCGTCACCCGCCTCGCCCGCCTGCATGTCAATGAGGGTGATGACGTGCGCGAGGGCCAATTGCTCGCCGAATTCGCCGATACCCCCCTCAAAGACGCCGAGGTGCTGCGCGCCCGCGCCAATCTCGCCGAACAAAACGCCGTCCTGGCCCGGGTGCGCGCCGGTGGCCGCCGCTCGGAAATCGACGCCCAGCGCGCCCGCATCGCTAGCCTCACCGCCCAGGAGGAAATCTCCCGCCGCGACGCCAGCCGCACCGACCGCCTGGTCCCCAGCGGCGCCGGCGCCGAGGCCGTGGCCGAGCGCAACCGCTTCGCCACCACCCGCGCCAGCGCCGAGCGCAGCCTCGCCGAGGCCGACCTCATCACCCTCTCCACCCCCCGCCCCGAGGATGTCGCCCTCGCCGAGGCCCGCGTCGCCAGCGCCGAGGCTGCCCTCAACAAAGCCCTGGCCGATGCCGCCCTATCGCGCGTCACGGCCCCCATCGCCGGCACCATCCTGCGCATCTACGCCCGCCCGGGTGACCAGGTGAGCAGCGATGGCCTGCTCGATATCGCCGATCTCACCGCCATCGACGTCGTCGCCGATGTCTATGAAACCGATATCCCCCGCCTCACCCTCGGCATGGCGGCCGAGGTGATCGTGCCCGGCGAAACCCGCCGCTTCCCCGCCACCCTGCGCGAAATCGGCCTCACCGTCCGCCGCGCCGCCCAAGCCAATACCGACCCCGTGGCCGCCGTCGATGCCCGCAGCGTCGAGGTCCGCCTCACCCTGGGCGAGGAAGGCCGCGCCCTGCTCGCGCGGCGCGCCAATATGCAGGTGCAGGTCGCGCTGCGGCCCCCGGCGGCCCGATGAACCAACTCCTGCGCAAACCCGCTCTGCTGGCAGCCGATCAGGGCCTCGCCATCCCCCCCACCCGCCGCGGAGCCGGGCCCCTCGCCGCGCTGGGCCTGGCCATCCGCCTCGCCTGGCGCCAACTCAAGGCCGACCGCGCCCGCCTCGCCACCGCCATCGCCGGCGTCATGTTCGCCTGCGTCCTCGTCTTCATGCAGCTCGGCTTCAAAGGCGCACTCTTCGACAGCGCCACCAATATGCTCGCCGCCATGCGCGCCGACCTCTTCCTCATGCACCCCATGACCCAGGCCAGCTTCCGCCCCGAGCGCCTGCCCCGCATCCGCGCCTGGCAGGCCCTGGCCGACCCCGATGTCGCCCATGCCGTGCCGATCTATCTCGAGCAGGCAACCCTGCGAAACCCCGCCACCGGCACCCGCCGCTCCGCCCAGGTCATAGGCTTTGACGCCTCGGCCGGCGCCGTCGCCTTCACCGGCCTGCCGCCACTGATCGAGGCCCTGCAACGCCCCGATACCCTCGCCTTTGATGCCCGCTCCCGCCCCGAATTCGGCCCCGTCGGCCGCCTCTTCCGCGACCATGGCCCCTATCACCTCCAACTCGGCCGGCGCGATTTCGAACTCGTCGGCCTGGTCGAGATCGGCCCCAGCTTCGGCGCCGACGGCAATGTGGTGATGAGCGAAACCAATTTCCGCCGCGTCTTCGCCCGCCCCCCCGGCATGGCCGATCTGGTGGCACTCCGCCTGACCCCCGGCGCCGATGCCACCGCCGTCCAGGCCCGGCTGCGTGCCCTGCTGCCCGCCGATGTGGTGGTCCTCACCCATGCCGAACTGGTCCGTGGCGAGCGCGCCTATTGGGAAAACGGCACCCCCATCGGCTTCATCTTCCTCTTCGGCTCCATCATGGGCCTCGTGGTCGGCATGGTCATTGTCTATCAGATTCTCTTCGCCGATATCGCCGGCCATCTCAGCGAATACGCCACCCTCAAGGCCATGGGCTATTCCAACGCCTATCTCTCGCGCGTCGTGCTGGGGGCGGCTGTCATCCTGGCCGTCATCGGCTTCATCCCCGGCCTCGGCCTCGCCGTCTTCCTCTATGATTTCGTCGCCAAAGCCACCTTCCTGCCCCTGCACATGCCCCCCGACCGCGCGCTCTCGGTCTTCCTCATGATCTTCGCCATGTGCTTCACCGCCGGCCTGCTCGCCATGCGAAAACTGCGTGACGCCAACCCCGCGGATATGTTCTGACATGGCGCAAACCTGCCCCGTCGAACTCCACAACGTCACCTTCGCCTATGGCGAGGGCGAACTCCGCCGCACCGTGCTGCGCGATGTGGCCCTGCGCATCGAAGCCGGCGAGATCGTCCTGCTCACCGGCCCCTCCGGCTCGGGCAAGACCACGCTCCTCACCCTCATCGGCGCGCTGCGCGCCATGCAGCAGGGCGAGGCCCGCATCCTCGGCCAGGAACTCGCCGCCGCCCGCGAGGCCGAGCGCGTCGCCCTGCGCAGCCGCATCGGCTTCATCTTCCAAAGCCACAATCTGCTCGGCTTCCTCACCGCGCGGCAAAATGTCGCCATGGCGCTCGAACTCCAGGGCGGCCTCAACGAGGCAGAACGCCTCGCCCGGGCCGCCGAAATGCTCAGCGCCGTCGGCCTCGCCGACCATATCGACAAGCTGCCGGCCAAACTCTCCGGCGGCCAGCGCCAGCGCGTCGCCGTCGCCCGCGCCCTGGTGGCCGAACCCGGCCTGATCCTGGCCGATGAACCCACCGCGGCACTCGACCGCGCCTCCGGCCAGGAGGTCGTGCACCTGCTGCGAGACCTCGCCCGCCGCCAGGGCACCCCCATCCTACTCGTCACCCATGACCCGCGCATCCTCGACATCGCCGACCGCATCGTGGCGATGGAAGATGGCCGTATCACGCAGACGCCATCCCCATCCGCTTGACCACCACGGCCCGGGGCAGGGAGAGTGCAAGCCAGAATCAAAAAAGGATTTCCTTCATGTTCAAATGGATGATCGGCGCCCTCGCCGGCATCACCCTGGGGGGAATAGCCCAGCCCGCCCAGGCCCAAGCCACGCTCGACGCCGTTCGCGCCCGCGGCGCGCTCAATTGCGGCGTCAATACCAATGCCCCCGGCTTCACCACCATCGATTCCCGCGGCGACTACCAAGGCATGGTGGCCGATCTCTGCCGCGGCCTCGCCGCCGCCATTTTCTCCGATGCCACCAAAGTGCGCTGGGTGCCGCTCACCTTCGCCACCCGCTTCACCGCCCTCACCGCCGGCGAGGTGGATGTGCTGATGCTCACCTCCACCCACACCGTGCTGCGCGACAGCACCCTCGGCCTGCGCTTCACCGCCAATTACTTCTATGACGGCCACGGCTTCATGGCCGCGCGCGCCACCAATGCCACCAATGTGGCCGCCCTCGCCGGCGCCTCAATCTGCCTGCTGCAAGGCACCACCAATGAAGGCATCACGGCCGAGTATTTCCGCTCGCGCAACCTCGCCTTCACCCCCGTGCTCTTCGCCGATCAGGACCAGGTGGTGCGCGCCCTCGCCGCCGGCCGCTGCGATGCCTATGGCATGGACGCCTCAGGCCTCGCCTCCGCCCAATCGGCCCTGCCCAACCCCGCCGATTGGGTCATCCTGCCCGAGCGCTTCTCCAAGGAACCCTACACGCCCGTGATCCGCCGCGGCGATGAAAACTGGTTCGACATCGTCCGCTGGTTCGTCGCCGCCCTCATCGAGGCCGAGGAAAGCGGCGTCACCCAAGCCAACGCCGCCAGCCTGCGCAACACCTCACAAGACGCCAATATCCGCCGCCTGCTCGGCGCCCTGCCCGAAGTCGGCCAAGCACTGCGCCTCGACCCGGCCTGGGCACTGAACGCCATCCGCGCCATCGGCAATTACGGCGAAATGTACAACCGCCATTTCGGCCCCGGCACGCCCGTGGCCATGCCACGCGGCCAGAACGAAATCTGGACCCGCGGCGGCCTCCACTACGCACCGCCCTTCCGCTGAGCCACGCGCTCTCGCCAAGATCTCCGGCGATTGGAACGGCGCATCCCGCCGCTTCATTCGCCGGAGCAATCCCCGGCCGCGTCCGGGCCGGCCATCCGGACGAAACTTTCAACATGGATCGGGGTTCACCATCCGGTAGCGGGTACTTAAAACGAACAGCGAGCTAAATTAAGATCGAGGGGCAAAGCCCCTCGAACTTTCCCCGCGCCATCCGTTTTCCGGCCCCTCTCAAAAATAATACAGCGCGAACGAATACCGACCGCCCCCAGAATCCATCCCAAGGCAATATTTCCTTGCCTTTTCCGGACAAAAATCCTATAATTCGGCCCCCTTTCGGAGCCTCCCCCCATGCAAACCCCCTGGAAAAACTTCCGCGCCACGCCCCCCGGCATCACGGCCCGCCTCACCAAACCCGTCCCCTGGCGCCCCATGACTGACGAGGAATGGGAGGCGGTTATGCATTTCATGGTTTTCGTCCATCCTGGCCCAGGGCGGCCGACCATTTTCGGTGCCCGCCGCGCCCTTGATGGCTGTTTCCACGCCGCCTGCTTTAACGGCCCGTGGAAGGACCTCCCCGGCGCTTATGGCAAGCCAGACAGCATGAGCCGGCTTTTCCGCCGCTGGGCGCATGCTGGGTTATGGTCGATGATGCTGAAATTCGTCGCCAAGGAGCGCCCGGGGCTGGAGGCCATCCAATACTGGGTCTGCCGCGCCTTCCGTCGCGCCTGGCGTATTCAGGGCTTGGCCGGGCTGCGCCTGGCCCGTCGCCTCGGCCTCGATACCGCGCTGCGCGCCCCCAGTTGGATGCTGCCCGACCCGGATTTGTCCGAATACTACCACAAGGTGCTTTTACCGCGGCATCAGGCCACGCTCTTTGACCAGCCGGTAGCCGTCATCCGAGGCCATATCGCCCTTTGGCGGCAGATTTATAGGCTGATCATCGGCCGGCGCAGCATTGCCCGCTGGATGGCCCCGCCATGAGCCCCTCGGCCCAGCCCATGCCCCGCATCCGCAATCACCCGGCGCCCGCGGCGTGCCGCAAGGGCCGAACCATAGCCCTCCGCCCGGCGCGCGGTGCGCCCAATACGCCCTCTCGGGCAGGCCGCTCCATGCGCGCCTCATGCCCCGTGCTTGACACCAGCCCCTGCCAGCCTCGACCATCCCTCCCAGGCATTTCCCTGGGAGATATGATGATGTTGAAAAAAGGTCTTTGGGCCGCGGCCATGGCCGTCTCGGCGTTGCTGGGCGCGGCTCCGGCTTCGGCGGGCCCGGTGATGGACGCCATCCGCGCCCGCGGCGTGCTCAATTGCGGCATCAATACCGGTGTGGCCGGCTTCGCCCTGCCCGATAGCCGTGGCGAGTGGCAGGGCCTCGATGTGGATCTCTGCCGCGGCCTTGCGGTGGCGGTGTTGAATGACGCAAGCAAAGTGCGCTTTATCCCGCTCTCCTCCTCCACCCGCTTCACCGCACTTGGCGCGGGTGAGGTGGATGTGCTCTTCCGCACCTCCACCCAGACCATGCTGCGCGACACCACGCTCGGCCTGCGCCACGTCACCACCTATTTCTATGACGGCCACGGCTTCATGGTGCGCAACGCCCTGGGCGTGAGCCGGGTGCGGGAGATGAACGGCGCCACCATCTGCCTCATCCAGGGCACCACCAATGAGCAGGTGACGGCGGATTACTTCCGCTCGGTCAATGTCCCCTTCCGCCCGGTGGTCTTCGAGCGCACCGACCAGGCCGCCGCCGCCCTGCAGGCCGGGCGTTGCGACAGTTTCGGCACCGATGCCTCGCAGCTCGCCGCCGTGCGCTCCACCATGCAAAACCCCCGCGAATGGACGGTGCTGCCCGAGCGCTTCAGCAAGGAGCCCTACGCCGCCTATATCCGCCGTGGCGATGATGACTGGTTCGATGTCGTGCGCTGGTTCACCACCTCCATCATCGAGGCTGAGGAGCAGGGCATCACCCGGGCCAATGCCGAGGAACAGCGCCGCACCAGCACCAACCCCAATACCCGCCGCCTGCTGGGTGTGACGCCTGAGCTTGGCCAGTCGCTGCGCCTCGATCCGGCCTGGGCCTATAACGTGATCCGCGCCATCGGCAATTATGGCGAGCTGTATGAGCGCACCATGGGTGAGAATACCCCGGTCGCCCTGCCGCGCGGCCCGAACAACCTCTGGACCAATGGCGGGCTGATGTACGCCCTGCCCATGCGATGAGCGCCCGCCGCGCCAGGACACAAGGCGCGGCAGCAAAACACCATATCGGGCAGAGGCGCACGAAAAGCGCCTGGGGGCTGCCCGATATGGCTTCTTCCACCCCCTCCCAACCTCAGCCTGTGGTCAGGCGCTCAGCCCGGCGAGAGGCAGGGCAGGGCGCGCAGCCAATCGAGATGGGCTGCGGGCAGCAGATCCGCCCCGGCCAGAAGATGGGCGCGGTAGTCTTCGGTCGGCCGCAGCCCCTCGGCGAGATGCCGGCAGGCGATATAGGTCATGGCCGGCACCGGCCCGGAGGCTGCGGCGACCATCACCGCCTCGCGCTGATAATGCCCACTCGCCACGCCCTCATAATGGTCGAGCACGCCAAGCCCTTCGGGCGGCATGGCATTGAGGGTGCCAGGGGTGCTGGCGCCGGCTTGGCGGGTGATATTGGCATAGCCTCCGCCGGGGGTGCTGCTGGCAATGACATTAAAGCACAGCGCCCAATCCGCCAGCTGGCCTCCGATGCGCGGGCCATGCCCCACCCCGGCCCCGCCCAGGCGCTGCTCGAACAGCCGTGCCGGGTTCATGTTGGAGCCATAGGCGAAATACCAAACCCATCCTTCGGGAAGCATGCGGTGCCTTTCAGGGGGCAGGGTGGGCGGCATCAGGCGGGAGAGGATGGTGCGGGTGGTCGGAATCGAACCGACACTCTGTCACCAGAACCGGATTTTGAATCCGGCGCGTCTACCAGTTCCACCACACCCGCAACGCAAGTCTCTTGTGCCCAATTGTGGCGGCGCCTGCAAGCGTCAGGCGCGGCGCTTCATGGTGAGGCGGCGCGGTGCCGCCCCGGTCTTCACCTCGGCAAAGCGGGCCAGCACATCCTCGGGCCAGGCGGAGACGCGGCGGCTGGCGACATCGACGCAGAGATAGAGCACCTCATGCGCCGAGGAGGTCCAGCCCTGGCCATGATGGAACATCCTATGCTCCACCATCAGCCGCTTGCCGTCATAATCCAGCACCCGGCTTTCGGCGCCGATGGTATCGCCCTCCAGCATCTCGCGCTGGTAGTCGAGCCAGGCTTCGACGGCGAAGGTGGTCCGCCCGCCCGCCCGCAGCGGGGTTCCCAGGCCCAGCGCCGACCACAGCCGGTCGGTCTGGAAATCGAAGGCCACCAGATAATAGCCCATATTGAGGTGCTGGTTGCTGTCGGTCCAATCCTTGGAGACCGTGGCCAGCACCTCATCCCAGCGAAACCAGCCATCCTCGAAGCGCATGGATCAGTGGATATCCTCAGAGGCGGCGAGGGCGGCTTTGAGCTTCTTGATGTTGAAACCCTTGGCCCGCGCCATGTCCAGAATCACCGCTTCCTTGCGGGTCAGCAGGTCGATCGCTGCCGGCAGCTTGGTCACCGCCTCATGGGGGATGACCACGGCGCCGTGGCGGTCGGCATGGATGACGTCATCGCTGACGCAGGCCATGCCATAGACCGAGACCGGCCGGGCCCAATCCACCACATGGACATAGGCGTGGCTGGGATTGATGACGCCGAGCAGCTGGAATTCCGGAGCGAGGGCATCAAGGTCACGGAAGCTGCCATTGGTGACGCAGCCCTCGGCGCCCAGGCCCTTATGCACGGCCGAATTCACCTCGCCCCAGAAGGCGCCGGTGCCGGGCACATCATCAAGGTCCTGCAGCACCACAATTGTGGGCATGGCGGCCTTGGCGACATATTCATACCAGCCGATGCGTGCCGCGCGGTCATCATCCTTGGAGCGGCCCGAGGGGAAGGCGGCGCGGATGGTGCCCACCCGGGCGAGGCCGCAGATCGGTTTCATATTGGGGTAGGCGCATTGCACCGGGCGCACCGTGAAGCCATGGGTGCGCCGGGCGGGCACCACGAGTTCGAGCGCATTGCAGATGGTGGGGGTGTCCCAAGCCTTGAGGGCTTCGAGATCGGCCTGGGTGAAGGGGTATTGGCTCATGATGGTTCCTCCGTGATGGGCATAGTCTTGGGGCGAAATGCCGCTGGGTCAAACCTGGGCGATTTCGTGACATTTGCGTGGGGCGATGGGCCTTGGCTTGCCGGGGCTGGGTGCAGAGGTTACCGCAAAATCATGCGTCTTCTCCCCCTCATCCTCCTCGCTGCCTGGCTGCCGGTTTTGCCTGCCGCGGCGCAGACCGGCCGCTTCGGTTCGGCAGCATCGGCCAATCTCGGCCCGCCCGAGGCGGCGCTCTTCCCCTCCCTCGCGGCCTTGCAGGACCGGCTGGAGGAGCAGGGCTGGATGGTGCGCGGCCAGGGCACCTTTGTATTGCAGGGCAATGCGGCGTTTCGCTCGCCCTATCGTGGTGAGAGTTCGCTCGCGCCGGTCGCCAATGCGCGCAACACCCAGTCGGTGGACCTCGTGCTGGGTCGTACCCTGTGGGAGGGGGCGGAGGTGGTGATCAACCCCTCCATCACCCGCGGCTTTGGCCTCTCCGATGCCCGTGGCATGGCGGCATTTCCGAATAATGAGGCCTTCCGCCTGGGCAGCACCGCGCCTTATGCCTATGTGCCGCGGGTGATTTTTCGCCAGACGCTGGCGCTGTCGGCCGATAGCATCGCCTCCGATGATGACCCGCTGCGCTTCAGCCGGCCGCTGCCGCGTGAGCGGGTGACGATCACCATCGGCAAGTTCAGCGCCTTTGATATCTTCGATGATAATCGCTACGCGCATGACCCGCGGACCCAGTTCCTCAACTGGTCGCTGGTCTCCGGCTCGGCGACGGATTTTGCCGCCGATGCGCGCGGTTATACCAATGGCGTGGCGCTGGAATGGGAGAATGGCGTCTATGCCGTGCGCGGTGCGGCGTTTCAGGTGGCGCGCGAGGCCAATGGGTTGTTTCTTGACCCCTCGATCACCCGGGCCTTTCAGATGGTGGGCTCGCTGGAGCGGTTTTGGGCCATTGGCGAGCGGCAAGGCGCAGTGCGGTTGATTGGGCTGCTCACCCGCGCGCGGCAGAATAGCTGGAGTGATCTGTTCCAGAACGGCTTCGACACTTTCGATAAGAACCCCAATACCTATCGCCGCAAGGCCTCGATGGGGATCAGTTTTGACCAGGAGATCACCCAGGATTTTGGGGTGTTTGGCCGGTTTTCCTGGGGAGATCATCGCAGCCAGAGCTGGATGTTCACCGAGCATGACATGGCGATCTCCGCCGGTGCGGCGCTGCGTGGCCAGCGCTGGGGCCGGCCGAGTGACACGATTGGGCTGGGCAGCAATATCGGCTTCGCCAGCGATGGCAGGCGGCGTTATCTGGAGGCCGGTGGCATTGGGTTTATTGTGGGCGATGGCCAGTTGAATTATCGCCCTGAATGGATCACTGAATTATATTATGACGCGCGGGTCGCACCCGGTTTGCACATGGCGCTGAATTATCAGCTGGCGGTCAATCCTGGCTATAATAGTGACCGTGGACCAGTTCACCTGTTTGCGTTACGAGTGCGTTCAAGCTTTTGAGGCTGCTATGCTGTCGCTATGGAATGAGACGCCGTTTTGGGTAGCACTCGCCCTTTTTACGCTGATGCCGGCGATATGCGCGCTGCTGGTAGGGCGAATTATCACCTCACTGTTTACCCAGGCCGAGCTTGATCGCAACGCTACCTTGGGGGCTGCCAAATTCAATGTTTTGGTCAGCATATATTCTGTTGTGTTGGCTCTTACCCTCGTCGGTTCTTGGGATGCTTACAACGCCATCCGCGATTCGATGAGGAAGGAGGTCTCCTCGCTCTATACCCTCAACCTTGTCATCGATTTCTACCGGGGCGAGGCAAATGCCCCGTTGCGCAACGAGATGCGCAGCAGCATGGCTATGTATATTGCTGCCATGGTCGATGGCGAGTGGCCCTATCTGCGCACGGGGGTGCTGGAGCGTTCGGCCGAGCCAGAATTCCGCCGAATGGTTCGTGCCTTCCTCGACGTGGAACCCACGGCGCAGTACCAGGATTCGATGTCGGGCAATGTTTCGATATTTCTTGACACGCTGAGCGAGGCGCGAATCTCCAGGCTTTGGGCGCATTCGCGTGCAATGCTCGTCATGGGTTGGACGCTGCTATTCGCTGTCACTGTCGCGGTGCTCTCGTTTCAGTGGTTCTTCGGCGGCGGGATGGGGCAGTTGCAATATCTTCTGGGTTTTGGAGTTTCGCTGATCAGTGGGATGGTGATGTTCTTGTCAGCCCGCTTGGCCTATCCATTCTCGGGTGCCGAGCCCTTCCTCAACTACCTCCCCTATCTACGGATCCTGGATTGAACCAGGCTGGGTGCGGCCTGGCCTGGCCGCGTTGGCGCTGCTGGAGCCGCGTTTCGCGGCGATAGAATCGCGCGCGGGACCGCTGCCCTGGCGCAGCCGCGCCTATGGTTTTCCAGGGATTCTGCGCGCCATTTGCGGCCAGCAGATCAGCAATCAGGCGGCGGAGGCGATTTGGCGGCGCCTGGCGGCGATTGATGGCGCGCTGACGCCGCAGGGGCTGCTCGCACTCGATGATGCCATGCTGTGCGGGGTGGCGGGCCTCTCCCGCCCCAAGGCTGCGCATGCGCGCGCCCTGGCGCAGGCCTGCCTGGATGGCCGGCTGGATTTCGCCGGGCTGGCGGCGGAGGAGGATGATGCGGCGGCGGCGGCGCATATTGCCGCGGTGAAAGGGCTGGGGCCGTGGACGGCGGATATTTATTTGCTCTTTGCCGAGGGGCGGCAGGATGTGTTTCCGCGCGGCGATGTGGCGCTGGCGGCGGGGGCGGCGCATTTGCTGGAATTGCCCGAGCGCCCGGCGCCACGCGCCCTGGTGGAGATGGCCCGCGCCTGGTCGCCCTGGCGGTCCCTGGCGGCGCGGTTGCTGTGGCACCATTGGCGATGGGTCACCGGGCGAGCGGCTGGTGAGACAATATCTTCATTTGTCATCTTGTTGTCGGTGTGGATCATGGATTAATCGCGGGCCATAATTCTCTCACCGTCTATTCGGAGAAACTCAAAATGAGCATCCTGTCCCGTCGTGGCTTCTTTTGCGCCTGTGGCGCCATTGGCGTGCATAGCGTGGCCCAAGCGCAGGCTCCGGCCTCGCCATCCGGCCTGACGCCTGATCAGGCGATTCAGCGCCTGATGGAGGGCAATGCCCGCTTCCGCGCCGACAGGCCTGCCCAGCCTGATACGAATGCCGCCCGCCGCGCGTCGCTGCTCGGTGGCCAGCAGCCTTTCGTGGCCGTGCTGGGCTGCTCTGACAGCCGCGCGCCGATTGAAACGGTGTTCAATGAAGGTGTGGGCAATGTGTTCCCCGCCCGGGTTGCCGGCAATTCCGCTTTACCTGGCATGGTGGGCACGTTGGAATATGCCGTGGCGGTGCTGAAGGTGCCGCTGATCATGGTGATGGGCCATGAGAATTGCGGCGCGGTCTCGGCGGCGAAGGCGGTGGTTGAGAATGGCACGGCGCTGCCCGGCGAACTCGGCCCGATGGTTGCACCGATTGTGCCCGCGGTGGTGCAGTCGATGAAGGCGGGCGGCAATGACGTGGTGAACAACGCCGTGCGTTTGCATGCCCAGTTGACCGCGCGTTGGCTGCGTAGCGATTGCCGGATCATTGCGAATGCCGTCGGCCGCGGTGAGGTGAAGGTTATCGCGTCCTATTACGACATCGATCAAGGCTCGGTGACGATCCTGCCGGATTGATCCTGCCGGATTAACCATGGCGGATTGACCATGGCGGTGAGGCTGCGCAGCCTGGGGCTATGCCCATGCTCGCAGCCTCCATCCTTGCCACCTCGGCGCCGCCCATCCCCACCGTGCGGGGTTGGGCGGGGCGGTATAATGGCCCAGCACCGCTGCTGGACCTGACCCAGGCAGTGCCTGGTTACCCGGCACACCCGGAGCTTTTGGCGCGGCTGGGGGAGATTTCCGCCAGCACGGCCAGCACCTCTTATGGCCCGATTGATGGTGATGTGGCCCTGCGCGAGGCTTTGGCGGCTGATGCCTCGGCGTTTTACGGAGCGGTGATTTCGCCGGGTGAGGTTGCCATCACCGCCGGGGCGAATTTGGGTTTTGCGATGGTGATGGCGACGCTGGCGGGGCCGGGGGCGCGGGTGGGTTTGCCCACGCCTTGGTATTTCAACCATGCCATGACGCTGTCGATGCAGGGCAGCACGGCCGTGCCCATACCTTGCCATGCCAGCAATGGCTTTGTGCCCGACCCGGCGGAGCTGGAGGCGCTGTTGCCGGGGCTCGCCGCCCTGGTTCTTGTCTCACCGAATAATCCGACGGGGGCGGCCTATCCGGCGGAGACCATCCACGCCCTGGCGGAGGGCTGCCGGCGGCATGGGGTTTGGCTGGTGCTCGATGAGACTTATCGTGATTTTCTGCCCCAAGCGCTGCCGCATGCGCTCTTCAGCGCGCCGGATTGGGCCGAGAATTTCGTCCATCTCTATAGTTTTTCGAAGGCCTATTGCTTGCCCGGACATCGGCTGGGGGCGGTGATTGGCGGGGGCGCATTTCGGAGCGAATTGCTCAAGGCGCTGGATAGTTATCAGATTTGCCCGGCGCGCCCGGCCCAGGCGGCGCTGGCCTGGGGGGTGGCGGCGCTGGCGGAATGGCGGGCGGGCAATCGGGCCATCATGGCGGCCCGCGCCGATGCCGCCCGCGCGGCGGTGGGGCAATTGGCTGATTGGCGGCTGGAATCACTGGGCACTTATTTTGCTTATTTGCGCATTCCTGACGCGGCGGAGAATGCGCAGGCACTGGCTGAGTCGCTGGCGGTGGAGAGCGGGCTGCTATGCCTGCCGGGGCCTTTCTTTGGCCCGGGCCAGGCGCGGCATTTGCGCCTGGCTTTCGCCAATGCCGAGCCGGCGCGGATTGCGGAGATTCCCGGCCGGCTTCAGGCCATCCGCCTAGCCACGTCTTCCAGCGTATAGCCGGCGACTTTCTTATAGCCGCCGGTGATGGCGAGCAGTTCTTCCTGGCTGATCACATCCTCGATGCGCTTGAAGGGCTTGTCGGAGGTGCGCAGGAACACCGCGCGCAGGATGGCGTCGGGCGGGTTGGCGCGGTTTTGCAGCACAATGGCGGCGGTGGCGGGCAGGCGCTCGGCCTCATAGGCGGCGAGCCCGGCCTCGATGGTGCTGGTGGCGGTGCGGTGTTTGGCCCGGGCTACGGCATCGAGGATGGATTGGCCGGCGCCATTGGAGCCGCGCGGCACCATGGGGTGTGCGGCGTCACCCAGCAGCGTGGCGCGGCCATGGCTCCAGCGCGGCAGCGGGTCCTGATCGACCATGGGGAATTCGAGGATCACTTCGGCATTGCGCAGCAAGGCTGGGATGTCGAGCCAGTCGAAATGCCAATCGGCGAAGGCGGGGAGGAAATCCTCCAGCTTGCCGCGGCGGTTGCAGTCGCGCTCGAGATGCTCGGGCGTGTCGATCTCGGCCAGCCAGTTGATGAGTTGGTGGCCCTCTTCGTCGATGTCGTTGCGGATGGGGTAGATGACCATCTTGCCATGGCTGAGCCAGCCGGCGCGGATCATGGGCGCGCTGGAGAGGAAGGGTTTGTGGCGGGTGACGCCGCGCGTCAAACCCGCCGGGGCCGCAGGAGCGGCCAGAGCAGGGCGGCGGCGGTCATCGCCCAGAGTATCAGGCAGATGGGCGAGCCGAGCAGCGCCCAGGCATCGCCATCGCTCAGCGACATGGCGCGGCGCAGATTATCCTCCAGCATCCGCCCCAGCACGAAGCCGAGCACGATGGGCACGAGGGGGATGGCCATTTTGCGGAAGAGCCAGCCCATCACGCCGAAGCCTATGGCCAGCAGCAGGTCGAAGGCGGAGTTGGAGGCGGCATAGACGCCGGCGAAACTCAGCGCCAGCACGCCGGGATAGAGCACCCAGGCGGGCACGGTGAGCAGGCGGGCGAAAACCCCCACCAGGGGCAGGTTCAGCAGCAGCAGCATGGCATTGCCGATATACATCGAGGCGATGAGGCCCCAGGCGACATCGGGGCGCTGTTCGAAGAGCAAAGGCCCGGGGGTGATATTGTACATCAGCAGCGCGCCAAGCAGCACGGCGGTGGTGCCGGAGCCCGGGATGCCGAGGGAGAGCATGGGCACGAGATTGCCGATCTGCGCGGCGTTGTCGGCCGTCTCGGGGGCGGCGACGCCGCGCAGATCGCCTTGGCCGAATTTTCCCTGGGCGCCGTTCAGGCGTTTTTCGGCGGTGTAGGAGAGGGCGGAGGCGACGGAGGCGCCAGCGCCGGGCAGCACGCCGATGACAAAGCCAATGCCGGTGGCGCGCAGCATGGCGGGGGTGCAGAAGATCACCTCACGCAGCGAGAGTTTTTTGCCGCCGCCGAGTTTGGCGGCCTCGCTGCGCAGCCGGGTTTCGATGAGGAGGAGGATTTCGCCGATGGCGAAGAGGCCGATGGCGAGGACGGTGAAATCGATGCCGCCGAGCAATTCCAGGGAGCCCAGGGTAAACCGCTCCACCCCGGTGCCGCTATCCACGCCTACCATGGCCAGCAGCAGCCCCAGGCAGCCGGCGGCCCAGGCTTTGACCGCCGGGCCGTCGCTGACTGCACCGAGCAGGGAGAGGGCGAAGGCGATGAGGGCGACGTAATCGGCCGGGGAGAAGGCCACGGCGAGTTTGGCCAGTGGGACGGAGAGGAAGGTCATGGCGATGACCGAGAGGGTGGCGCCGACGAAGCTGCCAATGCCGGAGATGGCGAGCGCTGCGCTGCCGCGGCCCTGTTTGGCCAGGGGGTGGCCATCCAGGGTGGTGAGGACTGCCGAGGGTTCGCCGGGCATGTTCAGCAGAATGGCGGTGATCCGCCCGCCATAGCCCGAGCCGTAATAGACCGCGGCCAGCAGGATGAGGGCGCTTTCCGGTGGCAGGCGCAGGGCGAGGCAGAAGGGCAGGAGCAGGGCGATGGCGTTGAGCGGGCCGATGCCGGGCAGCACGCCAATGGCGGTGCCGAGAATGCAGCCGATGAAGGCCAGCAGCAGATTGCCTGGCTGCAGGGCCACGCCGAAGCCGCCGCCGAGCGCTGCGAAGACATCCATCACAGCGGCAGAATCCCCTTGGGCAGCGGCAGGTCGAGCAACTTGTCGAAGAGCAGCCAGAGGGTGATGGCGGTGGTGATGCCGACCAGGAGCGCGGCCGGGGGGCGGGCGCCAAAGAGTAGCGCCACGGTGGTGGCCATCAGCGCGGTGGCCAGCATGAAGCCCAGCGGCAGCATCAGCAAGGCGTAGCCCAGCATGGCCAGCACCAATAGCGGCGGTGCGATGCGCCTTTCGGGTGGCGAAAAACCATCGGTGGGGCGCAGCAGCATCCCCAGGCCGCAGAGCGCCAGCAGCATGGCGATGGCGGTGGGGAAGGGGCTGGGGCCCAGCGGGTCGGCGGCGAAGGGGACTTCCAACTGCATGGCCGCGTATGCGCTGACCGCACCGAGGGCGATCAGCGCCGCGCCCAGAATGCGGTCGGCGGCGATCATTGTGTGGGTTGGATCAGGCCGACATCGCGGGCAAGCACGCGGTATTCCTCGGTGCGGCGCTTGGCGAGGGCGGCGAATTCGGCGCCCACCATGTTGAATTCGAACATGCCCTGGGCGGCGCGCGCCTCCGGCCAGGCGGGATGGGCGTGGAGGCGGCGGAGCACATCGACCCAGTATTCGTAGGCGGCGTCCGGCATGCGGGGCGGGCCGTAGAAGCCGCGGATGATCGGCCATTCCACATCCACGCCCTGTTCCTTCGCGGTGGGCACCACAGAGAGGAAACCGGGCAGGCGCTGGGGGGCGAGCACGGCGAGCAGGCGGATTTCGCCTGCCTCCAATTGGCCGCGGATTTCCGAGGCGTCGCCGGGGAAGAGTTGGGTATGGCCACCCAGCAGCGCCGCCATAGCGGCCCCGCCGCCTTCGAAGGGGACATAGCGCATCCGCCGCGGATCCTGCCCGGCGGCACGGGCGATGAGGGCCACCTTGGTCCAATCCTGGCTGCCCACGGCGCCGGAGGAGCCCACGGGGATGTTGGAGATGCCCTCGCGCATGCCGGCCACGAGGTCGGCCAGGGTTTGGAAGCGGCTGTCGCGCTTGACAGCGATGACGCCGTAATCGGCGCCGACCGCGCCGATCCAGCGCACATCATTTTCGGCGAAGCGGCCGAAGCGGCGCTGGGCCATGTTCAGCCATGAGCCGGTGGAGAAGGCGATGAGCACATTGGGGTCCGTCGGGCGCTGGGCATTGATGTGGTTGATGGCCACCGCGCCGATGCCGCCGGGCATGTTCTGGGTGCGGATGGGGCTGGGCACGAGGTTGAGTTCGGAGAGCATCCGGGTGGTGAGGCGGCAGGTGACATCAAAGCCGCCGCCGGGGGCCGCGGGGGCGATGCATTCGGCATTTTGCGGCGTGAAGCCCTGGGCCTGGGCGGCCCAGGGAAGGGCGGCGGCGGCGGCGGTGATGAGCATGCGGCGTTGCATGGGTGTATTCTCCCTGGGGGCGGTTATCGCGGTGAGCCTAAAGCATGATGCGTTGTAGCGGAATCGCGGAAGATGCTGAATCATTCTCTCAGCAATGGCTGGAACATGCGCAGTGAACGCTGCCTGGTCTAGCCCGGTGCAGCGATCATGCGGTGGAGGCAAGGCTGGGCGGGTGGTTATGCCGCCATGCGCTCGATGCGGTCTTTCAGGCGATACCAATTGCCGATCACCGGCATGAACCACCAAGGGTCGCCGCTATAGAAGGGGCGGGTGGGGAAGGGCAGGTCGTCGAGGGCGAATTTTTCATTGGCCGCGCCGGCGATTTTCAGCGCCACATTATGGCCGAGCCAGGTGGCCATGGCCACGCCCGAGCCCTGGCAGCCGCCGGCATAATGCACCCCATCCTGCACGCCGATATGGGGAAGGTGATCAAAGGTGAAGGCGACATTGCCGGTCCAGGCATGGGTGATCTTCACCTCGCGCAATTCGGGGAAGACCTCGCACATGGTGGCGTGCAGGCGTGGTGCGGCCTGTTCGGCGCTCTCGGCCGCAAAGCTGGCGCGGCCGCCCCAGAGCACGCGGCGGCCATCGGGCGAGGGGCGGAAATAATTCAGCACCAGCTTGGTGTCGCTGAGCATGCGCTGTTTGGGGAAGAGGCGTTCGATCTGTTCTGGGGGGAGTTCTTCGGTGGCGATGATGTAGCTGGCGAGTGGCACCATCCGCCGGGCGAACCAGGGGTTGGGGCCCTTATGCGAATAGCCATTGGTGGCGGTGAGCACATGTTTGGCCGTGACCACGCCGTGATCGGTGGTGACGCGGAATTGGGCAGCCTGCTTCTCGATGCGGCTGACCCGGGTGGCATCAACCAGGCGCGCGCCCGCGCGTTCGGCGGCGGCGGCCAGGCCGCGGGCGTATTTGCCGGGATGGAGGCTGCCGGTCGCCTCAGCATGCATGCCGCCATGATAATGGTCGCTGCCGATGAATTCGCGCTGGTTTTCGCGCGGGATCATGGTGGTGGGCAGGGCGGACATTTCGGCGATGCGGGCGGCGCTTTTCTCCAGCACCTTGTAATGCCCCGGCGTCCATGCGCCGACGAAGCGGCCCACGCGCTTGTAATCGGCCTCGATCCCCTCGCGGATCATGGTCTCCTCGATGAAGGGGAAACTGCCGCCGCAGGCCTTCATGATCTCCATGGCGCGGGCGGGGCCATAGGTTTTCTCCAGCGGGCCGCGGGCGACTTTCAGCCCGCCCGAGACCATGCCGCCATTGCGGCTGGAGGCGCCCCAGCCGATGCGCTCGGCATCGATCACGGTGACATCATGGCCGAGCCGGGCGAGGGTGAGGGCGGCCGAGAGCCCGGCATAGCCGCCGCCCACCACCAGCACCTCGGCCTCGGCGGGCAGGGTGTTGTCGCGCTGCACGGGTGCTGCGGCCTCCCACCACCAGGGGCGGGCTTTGAAATCGGCGGCGAGAATGGACATGCGGGGCTTCCCAATCGGCGTGGCTCGGTGTCAGCTTCCACCGCCCGGCGCGGTTCTTGCAAGGCCGGTTTGTCATCTGGAGAGATTTCATGGCGCAAAGCTTCCAACAGGATTGCGTGGAGTTGCTCGGCCGGCGGCTGGCCCAGGGGGAGATCAGCCGGCGGGCTTGGCTGGCCGGGCTGGCGGCGCTGGGGGCGCCGGCTGGGTTGGCGCAGGCGCAAGCGGGGCGGCCGCTGGTGATGGTGAATTGGGGCGGCCTGGCCAATGACGGGTTTGGCCGGTTTTATGGCGCGCCGTTTACCGCTGCCAATCCGGGGCTTGCGGTGACGCAGGACAGCACCGGCCCCTCGGCCGGGCGCATTCGCTCCATGGTGGAGAGCGGGCGGGTGACCTGGGATTTGTGTGATAGCTCGGCCAGTTCCGCCTATCTGCTGGGGGGGATGAACCTGCTGACCAAGATGGATTACGGCATTATCGACCGCACCAAGGTGATAGGGCCGGGTTTTGCGCTGGAATATGGCGCCGCACCTTATTCGTTCAGTTCGGTGCTGGCTTATGACAGCAGCAAATTCCCCACCGCGCCCACCTCCTGGGCGGATTTTTGGGATTTGCGGCGCTTCCCTGGGCAGCGTCTGCTGCGGCGCGATGCGCTGGGCACGCTGGATGCGGCGATGATGTCGCTGGGGCGCGCGCCGGACCAAGTTTATCCGATTGATACCCGCGCGGCGCTGCGCCGGGTGGCGGAGATTCGCCGCAACACGGTGTTTTGGTCCTCGGGCAGTGAGAGCGAGCAGTTTTTGCGCACCGGCGAGGCGGTGATGGGCCAGATCTGGCACACCCGCGCCACCGTGCTGAACCGCGAGAGCAATGGGCGGATCAAGTTCATCTGGAATCAGGGGCTGTTGCAGGCGGGTATTTTCGTCATTCCGCGCGGCAATCCGGGGGGGGCGAATGCGCAGCGGCTGCTGGGCGCCATGCTGGCCAATGCTGAGGCGCAGGTTGGCTTGCTCGGCCTTTTGGGCAATGGGCCTACCAACCCCGCCGCTGCCGCCCAGGTGCCAGCCGAGCTCAAGGCCAATAACCCGACCGACCCGGCGAATGAGCGCCAGCAGGTGGTGCTCAATGGCCAATGGTGGGGGGCGAATTACCAGCAGGCCAATCAGGATTATCTGGACACCATCACCGGGTGAGCCGGCTGGTGGTGAAATCCGGCGGCGCCGCCGGGTTCGAGGAATGGCGGGCCTGTTTTGCCGAGGTCGCGCCTGGCTTGGATGTGCGCTTCTGGGATGAGATGGGCGACCCGGGCGAGGTGGATTTCGCCCTGGTATGGGACCCTGAGCCGGGGCGGCTGGCGGCCATGCCCGGGCTGCGCTGCATTTTTGGCGCGGGTGCGGGGGTGGATCTGATCGTGCGCGACCCGGATTTTCCCCGCCATGTGCCGCTGGTGCGGATGATTCCGGCGGGTGCGGCGCAGCGCATGGGTGAATATATTTGCTGGGCGGCGCTGCATGTGCTGCGCCAGGGGCGGCGGATGGCGCTGGCCCAGGCGCGGGGGGCTTGGGATTATTTTGATTGTGCCAGCGCGGGTGAGACGCGGGTTGGCGTGATGGGCCTGGGCGTGATGGGCAGCCGGGCGGCTGTTATGCTGCAGGTGTTGGGCTTTGCGGTGCATGGCTGGTCACGCAGTGCCAAGTGCCTGCCTGGCGTGAGGGATTATGTGGGCGAGGGGGCGTTGGATGATTTTCTGGCGGCGAGTGACCTGCTGGTCTGTCTGTTGCCGGATACGCCTGACACGCGCGCCATTCTGGCGCGGCCGCTCTTCGAAAAACTGCCGCGCGGTGCCATGCTGATCAATGCCGGGCGGGGGGCGCAGCAGAATTTGGATGATGTGCTGGCGGCGCTGGAGGAGGGGCTGCTGGGCGGCGCGGTGCTGGATGTGTTTGAGCCGGAGCCGCTGGCCGAGGGCCACCCGGCTTGGGCTGCGGAGAGGCTCACCATCACACCGCATGTGGCGAGCCTGCCGCCGCGGCGCGAGCGGGCCGAATGGGTGGCTGCCTGCATCGCCGGCATCGAGGCCGGGCGGTGGCCTGAGAAAATCTACAACCCCGATCTGGGCTACTGACATGCTGCCAAAACCACCCCCTGAAGACCATGTGCCCAGCGCGCGCGAATTGCGTGAGGATCTGGCCGCCGCCTATCGGCTGGTGGCGCATTTCGGCATGACTGACCTGGTGTTCACCCATCTCTCGGTGCGGATACCGGGCGAGGGGCATCGGTTTTTGGTCAATCCCTATGGCATGCTGTTTGAGGAGATCACCGCCTCTTCGCTGGTGGAGGTGGATGCTGAGGGTGAGCCCTTGCAGGCGACTTCCTGGCCGGTGAACCCGGCGGGTTTCGTGATCCATTCCGCGCTGCATCGGGCAGCGCCGCATGCGCAATGCGTGATGCACACCCATACCCTGGCGGGCATGACGGTGGCGGCGCAGACCGGGGGGATTTTGCCGCTGAACCAGATCAGCACCGAGTTTCACGGCCGGGTGGCGTATCATGATTACGAGGGCATCGCTGCCGATGACAACCTCTCCGAACGGGATCGGCTGGTTGCGAATATGGGTGATAAGCCCTGCATGGTGCTGCGCAATCACGGGTTGCTGACCGCCGGGCGCAGCGTGGCTGAGGCGTTTTACTGGCTGTATTATCTGGAGATGGCCTGCCGCATTCAGGTCTCGGCGCAATCCACCGGCGCGCCCCTCTCGCTGCCGCCGGCCCGGGTGGTGGAGCGCACGGCGGAGCAATTCAAGGTGAGCCATGACAAGGGCTGGCTGCCCTGGCAGGCGCTCAAGCGCAAGCTGGACCGCGAACAGCCGGGCTATCGGGATTGAGCGCCGCACTCGAACTGCGCGGCCTGGCCAAGCGCTATGGCAGCTTTGTGGCGGTTGAGGGGGCTGACCTTGCGGTGGAGCGCGGCAGTTTCCTCACGCTGCTCGGGCCATCGGGTTCGGGCAAGACCACCATTCTGATGATGATTGCCGGGTTTACCGAACCCAGCGCCGGGCAATTGCTGCTGGATGGCCAGGACATCACGGCCCTGCCGCCGGAGAAGCGCGCTTTTGGCATGGTGTTTCAGGGCTATGCGCTGTTTCCGCATATGAGTGTGGCGGAGAATATCGCCTTCCCGCTGCGGGTGCGCGGGCAGGGGCGGGCGGAGCGCGACGAGAAGCTGCGCGCGGCGCTGGATTTGGTGCAGTTGACCGGGTTTGCTGATCGATTGCCGAAGCAATTATCGGGCGGGCAGCAGCAGCGTGTGGCCCTGGCCCGCGCCTTGGTGTTTGACCCGGCATTGCTGCTGCTCGATGAGCCGCTCTCGGCCTTGGACAAGAAACTGCGGGCGGAGTTGCAGGAGGAGTTGCGCGCGCTGCATCGCCGGGTGGGGCGCACTTTCATCAATGTCACCCATGACCAGGAGGAGGCGCTGTCGCTCTCCGATGAGGTGGCGATTCTCAACCATGGAAGGATCATCCAGAAGGGCGCGCCGGCGGCGCTGTATGAGCGCCCGCGCAGCCGGTTCGTCGCGGATTTTCTGGGCAAATCCAATTTCTTCCAGGGCGTGGTGCGCGAATTGGGTGGCGGCTGGCTGGGGGTACAGGTGGCCGGCTTGCGGCTGCGGCAGGTGGTGGATGGCCCCCGGCCGGGACTGGGGGCTGCGGTCTTGCTCTCGCTGCGGCCGGAGAAGATTGCGGCTCTGGGGGCTGAGGAGAGTGCGGATAATATCGTTGAGGGGGTGATCTCCGCCTGGTCTTATCTGGGGGCTGGATTCTCGCTGGCGGTGGAGACGGCGCTGGGGGTGTTGCGGGTGCATCTTCCGGCCTGGCGGGCGCCTTTTGTGCCCGAGATTGGCGCGGCCTTGCGGCTGGGTTGGGCCGCCGATGCCCCGACCCTTGTGGATGATGATGATGCGGCGTGAGGCGGGGTGGTATGCGCTGCTGCTGCCGGCGTTTCTGCTGCTGAGCGTGTTCTACGTCACGCCGATTTTGCAGGTGCTGGCGATTTCCTTTTTGGAGCCCTCGCCGGGGTTTTCGAATTACGAACGGATTGGCACCAATCTTTCGGTGCAGCGGGTCATCATCACCACGCTGCGGATTTGCAGCATCACCACGGTGCTGGCGCTGCTGCTGGGCTATGCGCTCAGCTACACCATCACCCTGGCGAGCGAGCGCGCGCGGCGCTGGTGGCTGCTGTGCGTGCTGGTGCCGCTGTGGATTTCGGTGCTGGTGCGCGCCTTTGCCTGGGTGACGCTGCTGCGGCGGCAGGGGTTGATCAATCAGACGCTGCAGGGGGCGGGGGTGATCAGCGAGCCGCTGGAATTGGTGTGGAATGAATTCGGCATCATCGTGGGCATGGTGCATTACATGGTGCCCTATGCGGTGCTGCCCATGCTGGCCTCGATGCGCGAGATTGAGCCGCGGCTGCTGGCGGCGGCGCGGGGCATGGGGGCCTCGCGCGGGCAGGTGTTTGCCCGGGTGTTTTTGCCACTCTCGATGCCCGGCGTGGTGGCGGCGGGGGTGTTGGTGTTCATTTTTTCGCTGGGCTTTTACATCACCCCGGCCATTTTGGGTGGCGGCAAGACGCTGATGGTGGCGGAGTGGATTTCGCTGCAGATCCTTGACCTCATCCGCTGGGGGTTGGGCACGATGATGGCCACGCTGCTGGTGGTGACCATCCTGGTCACGCTCGCGGTATTCTCCCGCGTGGTGAATATGCGCCGCCTTTTTGGGGGGGCGTGAGCATGGAGGGGGGGTATTCGCCGGGGCGGTTTGGGCGCGCTTTGGGGTGGGCCACGGCGTTGTATCTGGTGCTGCCGCTGTTCATTATTCTGCCGGTCTCGATGACCGATCAGCGCTTTCTCTCGCTGCCGCATGAGGGGTTGTCGCTGCGGCATTACGCGGCGCTGTTTGCCTCGGGTGAATGGTTCGCCTCGATTGCGCAGAGTTTTTGGATTGCCTGTGCCTCGACCATTTTGGCGGTCAGTGCCGGCACGCTGTTTGCCATTGCCGCCTGGCGGATCAATCGCCGCGCCACGGAATTGCTGCGCGCGCTGATGCTGCTGCCGCTGATCGTGCCCAGCATTGTTTATGCCATTGGGCTGTATCGGTATTTCGGCTGGTGGGATTTGCTGGACCGTTTTGCCGGTGTGGTAATTGCCCATGGGGTGACCGGCATTCCCTATGTGGTCATCACCGTTTCCACCGCGCTGGCCAGTTTTGATGTGCGGCTGGAGCAGGCGGCGCGGGGCATGGGGGCCTCGCTGCGGCAGGTGCTGGCCTGGGTGATTTTGCCGCGGATCATGCCCGGTATTGTCTCGGGGGCGATTTTTGCCTTCATCCATTCCTGGGATGAATTGGTGATTGTGCTGTTCATTGCCTCGCGCGATGTTTTCACCCTGCCGCGACGGATTTGGGATGGGATCAATGAGAACCAGGACCCGATCATGGCGGCGGTGGCAATGCTGCTGATTGTCTTCACCACGCTGCTGCTGGTGGTCGATCTTGCGGTACGACGGCGGCGTGATGGATGATGGGCGCGGGCCATACCGAGGCCTTGATGTGAGGGTGCGCTGATATGACCGTGACCGTGATCCGCGACGCTGAACTCGTCGTTGCCTGGGATGCTTCCGAACAGCGCCACGCCTATATGCCCGGCGGCGATGTCGCCTTCCGCGACGGGGTGCTGAGCTTTGTTGGCCGTGGTTATGATGGCGAGGCGGATGTGGAGTTGTCCGGCCGTGGGCAGCTCATCATGCCGGGCTTGGTGAATATTCATTCGCACCCGACCTCGGAGCCGATGAATAAGGGGCTGATCGATGAGATCGGCTCGCCGGGGCTGTATAATTCATCGCTCTATGAATATATGCCGATTTTTCGCTCGGATTCGCAGGCAATTCCGGATTGCGTGCGGGTGGCGCTTTCGGAATTGCTGCTGAGCGGGGTGACGACGCTGGCGGATCTGTCCATCGCCCATCCTGGCTGGCTTGATTTGCTGGCCGAGGCGGGGATGCGGGTGTGCATCGCGCCGATGTTTCGATCCGCCCGCTGGTTCACCAAGAATGGCCATGTGGTGGAATATGAGTGGGATGAAAAGGCTGGCGAGAAGGCAATGGAGGAGGCGTTTACGCTGATCCAGCGCGCCGAGCAGCATCCCTCGGGGCGGCTTTTCGGCATGGCCTGCCCGGCGCAGATTGATACTTGCGCGCCTGGCTTGCTGCGGGATTCTCGCGCCGAGGCGAGGGGGCGGGGGCTGTCCTGGCAGATCCATGCCGCGCAATCGGTGGTGGAGTTCCATGAGATCACCCGCCGGCATGGCTTTACCCCCATCCAATGGCTGCACGAGATGGGGCTGCTGGATGAGCGGGCGGTGATCGGCCATGGGATTTTCCTCGATGACCATCCCTCCACGCCCTGGCACACCAAGAATGATCTGGCGATTTTGCGCGATACCGGCACCACGGTGGCGCATTGCCCGACCGTTTTTGCCCGGCGCGGCATCACCATGAAGGATTTCGGCCGCTATAAGCGCGGCGGCGTCAACCTGGGCGTGGGGACGGATACTTACCCGCATAACATGCTCGATGAGATGCGCCTGGTGGCCTATCTGGCGCGGACCCAGGCCAATGATCCGCGCACGATGAGTACGACCGATGTCTTCGATGCCGCCACGATTGGCGGCGCGCGGGCCTTGGGGCGCGACGATATCGGCCGGCTGGCGCCGGGCTGCCGTGCCGATTTTGTGGTGGTGGATGCCACCCATCCGCGGATGCAGCCCAATCATGACCCGGTGCGCTCGCTGATTTATGCCGCGGGCGATCGGGCGGTGAAGGATGTCTATATTGATGGCGAGAAGGTCGTGGCCGATGGCCAGGTGATGACGATGGATTTCAAGGCGGCGGCGGCGAATTTGGCGGAGGCGCAGAAGCGGATTGTCGGGCGGGCGACCGAGCAGGATTGGGCGCATCGGCCGGTTGATAAGATTGCGCCGCCTACTTTTAAGTGGGTTTAACCAGGGGAATGAATTCCCCCGGACCCCCTTCTTTTATTTTTGGTTTATTGGCGCTGGCTGCCGGGGTTATTCCCAATAGATAAAAATAAAAGAAGGGGGTTTGGGGGAATTCATTCCCCCAACGCTTGCCTGTAATAATTTTCCCTCGCCCAAAGGAAACACCCATGGCTCTGAACATCGTCTCCCCCCGCTCCATCCTGGTGGGTGCGGGCACCGTCGCCCGCCTGGCCGAGGTGCTGGCGGCGCATGGCCTCTCTCGCCCGCTGGTGGTGACGGACCCTTGGATGGTGAGTTCCGGCACGGTGGAGAAGGCGCTGGCGCCGCTGCGCGCGGCGGGGATTGCGGTGGCGGTGTTTTCCGACACGGTGCCGGACCCGACCGATACCGTGGTCGAGGCTGGCGTCGCGGTTTTCGCCGCCGGGGATTACGACAGCATTGTGGGTTTTGGCGGCGGCAGCCCGATGGACACGGCCAAGGCCATTGCCATTCTGGCCGCCGTGGGCGGGCATATCCGCAGCCAAAAGGCGCCGCATGCGGCGGACCGTGCGGCGGCGCCGGTGATCTGCATCCCCACCACCGCGGGCACGGGCAGTGAGGCCACGCGCTTCACCGTTATCACCGATACCGCCAATGATGAGAAAATGCTCATCGCCGGGCTGGGCGCGCTGCCGCTGGCGGCGATTGTCGATTACGAATTGACGCTCACCGTGCCGCCGCGCACCACGGCCGATACGGCGATTGACAGTTTTTCGCATGCGCTGGAGGCCTATGTCTCCAAGCGCGCGACTGCGGTGTCTGACATGTATGGCGAGCGGGCGATGCGGCTGATCGGGCCCAATCTGCGCACCGTCTATAAGGAGCCCGGCAATCTGGCGGCGCGGGAGGCCATGATGCTGGGCGCAACCTTGGCGGGGCTGGCTTTCAGCAATGCCTCGGTGGCGCTGGTGCATGGCATGAGCCGGCCGATTGGCGCGCATTTCCATGTGCCGCATGGGCTCTCCAACGCCATGCTGCTGCCCGCCGTCACCCGCTATGGGCTTTCAGCCGCGCTGCCGCGCTATGCTCAGGCGGCGCGCTGCATGGGTGTGGCGCGGGAGAGTGATGCCGACCAGGTGGCCGGCGCCAAGCTGCTGGAGGAGTTGGAGGCGCTCAATGCCGAGTTGCATGTGCCCCGGCCCGGCGCCTGGGGCATTGATGCCGATCGGTGGAACGCGCTGCTGCCCACCATGGCGGCGCAGGCGCTGGCCAGCGGCAGCCCGGGCAATAACCCGGCCGTGCCCTCGGCAGATGAAATTATTGCGCTCTATCAGGAGGTGTACTGAGGGGGGGCAAACAGAAAAAGGGCGGCAACCAAAAGGCTGCCCCCCTTTGAAAACAACAAACCGGGCCATAAACGGCCCGGGTTTGGATTAGAAACCCTCGCGCTCCAGGCGCTTGCGCTCCACCTTGCGGGCGCGGCGAACGGCCTCTGCCGCCTCACGCGCGCGGCGTTCGCTCGGCTTTTCGAAATGCCTGCGGAGCTTCATCTCGCGGAACACGCCCTCGCGCTGCAGCTTCTTCTTGAGCGCCTTGAGCGCCTGATCAACATTGTTGTCCCGAACGACGACTTGCACGCAGCGATCACTCCGATGGATCAAAAGGAATAGGAAAGACAAGAAGCGCCGCTGGCCGGAAACCGACCGCGTCGCCTGCTGGAAGCTGTGTAGACAGTTTTATGGCAGCGGGTAAAGCCCTTTCGCGCGGAATTGACCGCACTACATGGGTTTCATGGCCATTCTGAAGATCGCCCGCCTGGGCCACCCCGTTTTGCTGCGCATCGCCGAGGCGGTGGCAGACCCCACAACAGCCGAGATGCGCCGACTCGTCGCCGATATGGTGGAGACGATGGAGGATGCCAATGGGCTGGGATTGGCGGCGCCGCAGGTTTATCGCTCGCTGCGGCTCTTCGTCTGGCGGGTGGATGATGGGGTGGCGGCGATCTTCAACCCGCAGATCACCCGGCTGGAGGGGCCGGCCGAGCCTTATTTCGAGGGTTGCCTGTCCATCCCCGGCCTGCGTGGCGAGGTGACACGGCCCAGCCGCATCGCCTTTCGCGGCCTGGACATGGCGGGGCAGGTGATTGAGGGCACCGCGCAGGGCCTGGCCGCGCGGGTGATGCAACATGAGCAGGACCATCTTGATGGTGTGCTATATCCGATGCGCATGACCGACCTCTCCCGCCTCGGCTTCACCGAGGAATTGGCCAGGAACCAAGACCCATGACCGACCCGCATGATGCCATCATCGACCGCCTGCTGCCGCTGATCCCGCATCTGGGATGGACGAGCCGTGCCCTGGCCGAGGCGGCGGGGGATGCAGCGCTGGCCGAGAGCGCTTTTCCGCGTGGGGTGCGCGATGCGATCGCCGCCTGGTCGGCGCTGGCGGATCGGCGCATGGCCGAGGCCGCGGCGGCAGAGGGGCTGGAGGCGCTGAAGGTGCCGGCGAGAATCCGCCGCGTCATCGCCATTCGCCTGGAACAGGCGCTGCCGCATAAGGCGGCGCTGCGTGATGCACTGGCCCTGCTGGCCCTGCCTTGGCATGCGCCGCTCTCGGCCCGGCTGGCGGGGGCGACGGTGAGTGCGATGTGGTATGCGGCGGGGGATAAGAGCGCTGATTTCTCATGGTATACCCGCCGCGCCACCCTGGCTGCGATTTATGGCGCGACCTTGGCCTTTTGGTTGCGTGACCCCTCGCCGGATTTGGCCATGACGTTGGAATTCCTCGACAGGCGGCTGGCTGATCATGCGCGGCTGCACCGGATTATTCCCCGCCGGGGGGGCTGAATGTTACGGTGCCATCCTGGCACTTGATTGCAGAGACTTGAAAAGGCTTGATTTTGTTGGGGCTTCGCGCGGCACGATTCTGGCTGTAGAAAACCTGTCCGAGACACCCACAGATTTGGAGATCAGGCGCCCATGTCGCCCTTCCGCACGATGATGACCGGCCTTCTGGCCGCCAGCCTGGCAACCCCCGCTTTTGCCCAATGCATGCAGCCCACCGAGAAGCCGGGCTTTGATATTCGCGCGCTGCAAAGCCAGTTGATGGTGCTGGCGCTGACCTGCAGCCAGACCGATGAATATAACCGCTTCGTGACGCAGAACCGCGCGGTGCTGACCGGCGCCTATAACGACGTGCAGCGGCATTTCCGCCGCGTGGCCGGCAATGCCTGGCAGCGGCAGATCGACGCCTACATCACCAATACCGCCAATGGCCATAGCCAGACCGGCATTAGCCAGGGCTCGCTATTCTGCTCCAACCAGGCGCAGCTCTTTCCGCAGGCGCTGGCTGTGACCAGCCGTGAGCAACTCGCGCAGCTTTCGCAGCAGCGGCAGATCACCCAGGTCTATGAGCCGCCGGCCTGCGCCGCCCCGCCTGCGCGCAACGCCAACCGCGCCGCGGCGGCCCCCAACCCCGCCAATGGCACCCCGCGCAGCGCCCCCGCCGCGGGCACCACGCGCAGCAACGGCCAGCCGGCCTCGGCGGGGAATACCGCGACACCGCGCAGCTGAGGCTGCCGCCGCGCGCTGTTTGCGAATGGCGCGCGGGGGCGCGTTATTTGCCAGCAGCGCCGGCTCGGCGCTGGTTGCCGCCGGGCCATCCTCTTGCCAAGCTAGGGCATGACACAACCCGCGATTCCTGAGCGCCTGCGCGCTGCCATTGCCGCCAATTTCGCCGCGCAGACCAGTTTTCTGGCCGATATCGTCCGGTTTCCCAGCCTGCGGGGCAATGAAGCGCCTTTGCAGGATTTCCTCGCCCGGCAGATGGCGGCGCGGGGATGGCGGGTGGATCGCTTTTCGCTGGCCGATGTGCCGCTGCAGGGCCACCCCAAGGCGAGCCCCATGGTGGATGTGGACCCTGCGGGCTCCATCCAGGTGGTTGGCACGCTGCGCGCGCGCGATGGTGCGGCGGGCGAGGGCATGATCCATGGCCGGGGCCGCAGCCTCATCATGCAGGGCCATATTGATGTGGTGCCGGAAGGGCCCACCGCGATGTGGAGCCACCCGCCCTATGCCGCGCATATTCAGGATGGCTGGCTTTATGGCCGCGGGGCGCATGACATGAAATCGGGCGTCTCGGCCATGTTCTTCGCCATGGATGCGCTTAAGGCTGCGGGGTTGCGGCCCTGCGCTGATATCCATGTGCAGACGGTGACCGAAGAGGAGAGCACCGGCAATGGTGCGCTGGCGACGCTGCTGCGCGGCTATCGCGCCGATGCGGCGCTGATCCCTGAGCCTACCGGTGGCACCATCACCCGCGCCCATACCGGCACGCTGTGGTTTAGGCTGCGGGTGGCGGGGGTGCCGGTGCATGTTGCGGTGGCGCAGACCGGCAGCAATGCGATCATGAGCGCCTATCAGCTCATCCAGGCGCTTTATGCCCATACGGCCGAGGCCAATAAGGCCGCTGCCCAGCACCCCTGGTATAAGGGCATCGAGGCGCCGATCAAATTCAACCCAGGGATCATCCGTGGTGGTGACTGGGCGAGTTCCACCCCCGCCTGGTGCGAGGTGGATTGCCGCATCGGCCTGCTGCCGGGGCAGGATGTGGCGGTGGTGCAAAAGGCGGTGGAGGCTGCAGTGGCCGCTGCCGCGCGGGCGGATCATTTCATGGCCAATAACCCGCCCGAACTGACCTGGCATGGCTTCCTCGCCGATGGCTATGTGCTGGAGCCGGGCAGCGAGGCTGAGGCGGTGCTCGCGGCTGCCCATAGCAGCGCCTTTGGCGGCGAGATGCCGGCGCGCATCACCACGGCGGTGAATGATACCCGGTTTTATGGTCTGTATTTTGGCATTCCCGGCCTGTGCTACGGGCCGAAGGGCGAGGGCGCGCATGCCTTTGATGAGCGCACCCATCTGGAGCATCTGCAGACGACGACGCTTGCGATGGCCAGTTTCATCGCCGATTGGTGTGGGGTGGAGGAGGCGTGATGCAGCGCCGCTCCTTGGGCACTTTGGTGGGGGCCGCTTTGGCCGCGCCCGCCTTGGCCGCGCCCGCTTTGGCGCAGGAGGCCTGGCCCGCGCGGCCGTTGCGCATTGTGGTGCCCTTTGCCCCTGGCGGTTCCTCGGACACTTTGGGGCGGCTGATCCAGCCTGGGCTGCAGGCCGCGCTCGGCCAGCCGGTGATTGTGGAGAACCGTGCTGGCGCAGGCTCCATGCTGGGGGCGGAATTCGTCGCCCGCGCGGCGCCGGATGGCTATACCGTGTTGCTGGCGGACCTGCCCTTCGCCATTTTTCCGGCGTTGCAGGAGCGGCTCTCCTTTGATCCTTTGGCTGATTTTGCGGCGATTTCGCTGATCGGTGTGGCGCCTTTGATGATGTTCGCGGCGAAGGAGCTTTCCGCCCGCAATGCCGCCGAATTCGCCGCTCTCGCCCGCGCCCAGCCGGAGGTGCTGAATTATGGCTCGGGTGGGGTGGGTGCCTCCAGCCATCTTTCGGGCGAGTTGTTCCAGCGCGCCACCGGCACGCGGCTGACGCATATTCCCTATCGTGGCGGTGGGCCGGCCATGCAGGATCTGGCGGCGGGCAATGTCAATTCGGTCTTTGTCACGCTGGCCTCGGCCTTCCCGCAGATGCAGGCCGGGCAGGTGCGCGCGATGGGGGTGATGGGCAGTGAGCGGCTGGCGGTGCTGCCCGATGTCGCCACCATGCGCGAGCAGGGGATTGATCTGATCAACGAACATTGGTGGGGGTTGCTCGGGCCCGCACGCATGCCGCCCGCCGCCATTGCCCGGCTGGCCGAGGCGTTGCGTGGCGTGATGGCCGCGCCTGAGATCATGCCGCGGATGGATGCCCTGGCCGTGCTGCCGCGCGCCACTGGCCCGGCACCGCTGGCGGCGCTGATTCGCGCGGACCTTGCACGGATTTCGGACCTGGTGCGCAGCCAGAATATTCGCCCGCAATGAGCCTGGAGCAGATTCTCGACGGCATCACCGCCGACCCGCTGCTGTGGAGCGATTTCAACGCGCTCTGCGATGCCGGGGGGCGGCAGGCGGGCAGTGACAGCGCTGCGAGCGCCTTCACCTTCGCCGCGATTCGGATGGCGGCGATCGGCACGGTCTGCAATGAGCCATCCTCCTATGCGGGTTGGGCCTGCCATGAGGCGCGGGTGGTGCATGAGCCGAGCGGCCGGCTGATCCATGCCGTGCCGCTGCTGGGGACCATGGGTTGTGAGGATTTGGTGCTGGAGACGCGCGATATGGGGCGTGGCGCGCCGGGGCAGTTTGGCCCGGCGGGGGGCATGGCGGGGCTGGCTGCCATGGTGCGGCATGAATATCCCTTCGCCACCCATACCGTGCATCGGCGGGTGAAGCTGGCGGCGGCCGCTCAGGCCGGAGCGGGGGCGGTTTTTGTGGTGCAGCCTGAGCCGGGGCTGGGGCCTGTGTCTGGGTCTTCGGGGCGCAATGGCGGGGCGGGGATTCCGGGGCTGGGCATTGGTGTTGAGGATGCGGCGCTGCTGGCCTCTGGCGGGCGGGTGCGGATCACCATCGCGGCTGAGGACCACCTGGCTGAGACGCCGAATCTGGTGATGGAGATGCCCGGCCGAACCTCTGGGATGGTGGTGCTGAGCGCGCATCTGGACGGGCATGCGCTGGGCGAGAGTGCGCTGGACAATGCGACCGGGGTGGCGGCGGCGCTGTGCCTGGCCCGGGCCATGGCGCCGCATGTGGCGCAATGTGAGAGTGGGTTGATGCTGTGCCTGTTCGGCGCCGAGGAATGGGCGCTGGCGGGCAGCCGCGCCTGGCTGGCCGCGCAGCCGGCCGAGCGGCTGGCGCGGATGCGGATGAACCTCAATCTCGATTCTGTGGCGGGGCATGGCCAGCTTACCGCGCTGACCAGCGGCTTTGCCGAATTGCCGGAATTTTTGCGCGGCGCCTGGCCTTCGCTCGCGGTGCATGAGCCACTGATGCCCAATAGCGACCATGCGAATTTTGCCGCAATTGGCGTGCCGGCGGCGCGGATTATTGCCGGCTTTAATGCGCCTCAGAGCAATTTGCGGTTTTTGCTGACGGCGGCGGATCGGCGGCAGTTGACCTCGGATGGCGAGTTTCGCGCCGCCACATTGGCGGCAGCGCGCATGCTCTGGGCGGCGCTTACGCTTTCGCGGTGACGCCGGCCTCTTCCATCAGGCTCTGCAATTCGCCGGCCTGGAACATCTCGGTCACGATATCGCAGCCGCCGACGAATTCGCCCTTCACATAGACCTGCGGGATGGTGGGCCAATTGGTGTAGGATTTGATGCCTTCGCGGATTTCGGCGTCCTCAAGCACGTTCACGCTTTTGAACGGGACGTTGAGGTGGGAGAGGATTTGCACCACGCGGGCGGAGAAGCCGCATTGGGGGAAGACCGCCGTGCCCTTCATGAAGACGGTGACGGGGCTGGCATCGATCTCGGCTTTGATGCGGTCGAAGACGGGGTTCTCGGACATGGTTGTTTCCTTGCTGGGAGGATGATTATTCAGGAATGGCGGTGGTGAGCGCAAGCGCATGCAGCGCACCGCCCATGCGGCCCTGCAGGGCGGCATAGACCATCTGGTGCTGCCGCACCCGGGGCAGGCCCTTGAAGGCGGCGGAGGTGACATGGGCGGCGTAATGGTCGCCATCGCCAGCGAGGTCCTTGATGATGACCTCGGCATCGGGCAGGGCGGATTTGATGAAGCCTGCGATTTCGTCGGCTTGCATGGGCATGGGCTCAGTATCCTTGCATCAGCGCGGGCAGGGTTGCTTCATGCGCGCGGCTTAGTTCTTCGATGGATATGGCGCCGAGGCTGGCCAATTCCAGGTTGGCGCCGCCGCTTTGGCCGAGCAGCAGGGCGGGCACGCCGGCGGCTTGGGCGGCGGCGAGCAGGGCCGGTGCATGGGTGGTGGCGAGGATGTAGCGGGCCTGATCCTCACCGAACCAGAAGCCGTGATCGCCGCTGGCGGTGATGCGGGCACCGATGCCGCTGGCCATGGCCATTTCGGCCAGGGCTACCAGGAGGCCGCCATCGCTGAGGTCATGGCAGGCCAGCACCGTGCCGGCCAGAATCTGGGCACGGACGAAATCGCCGTTTTTGCGCTCTTCGGACAAATTGACCGGGGGCGGCGGGCCGGCCTCCTGGCCGGCGATTTCGCGCAGCCAGAGGGATTGGCCGAGATGGCCTTGGGTGTGGCCGATGAGGACCAGGGAAGCACCCTCGGGCATGGCGAGGCCCACGGCGTCGGCCAGTTTTTCAATGACGCCGACGCCGCCAATGGCGGGGGTGGGCAGGATGGGGCGGCCTTCGGTCTCGTTGTAGAGCGAGACATTGCCGCTGACGACCGGGAAATCCAGCGCGGTGCAGGCGGCGGCCATGCCGCGGCAGGCGGCGGCGAATTGGCCCATGATGCGGGGCTTTTCCGGATTGCCGAAATTCATGTTGTCGGTGATCGCCAAGGGCTGCGCGCCGGTGGCGGTGATGTTGCGCCAGGCCTCGGCGACGGCCTGTTTGGCCCCCTCTTCCGGGTCGGCCAGAACGTAGCGGGGGGTGCAATCGGTGGTGATGGCCAGTGCGCGGGCGGTGCCTTCGACGCGGACCACGGCGGCATCGGCCTGGCCGGGGCGTTTGGCGGTTTGGCCGCCGACCTGGGCGTCATACTGGTCCCAAATCCAGCGGCGGGAGCAGAGGTCGGGCGCGGCCACCAGGGTTTTCAGCGCGGCGAGGATGCCCACCGGGTCGGCCACCGGGGGGAGGGGGGGCTGTTTGGGGGTGTCTTCGGTGGGGCGGTTGTAGAGCGGGGCTTGCGATTCGAGGGGGGCGAGGGGGATCAGCGCCTCGGTCATGCCCTTATGGCGGATTTCGATCATGCCGGTATCGGTGAGGTGGCCGATCACGGCGAAATCGAGTTCCCATTTGTGGAAAATGGCTTCGGCGATGTGCTCCTGGCCGGGTTTGAGCACCATGAGCATGCGCTCCTGGCTTTCCGAGAGCATCATCTCATAGGCGGTCATGCCCTCCTCGCGCTGGGGGACGTGGTCCATCTCCAGCACCACGCCCATGCCGCCCTTGCCCGCCATCTCGACGCCGGAGGAGGTGAGGCCGGCGGCACCCATATCCTGGATGGCGACGATGGCGTCGGTGGCCATGAGTTCCAGGCAGGCTTCGATGAGGAGTTTTTCGGCGAAGGGGTCGCCGATTTGGACGGTGGGGCGCTTTTCTTCCGAGTCCTTGTCGAATTCGGCGGAGGACATGGTGGCGCCGTGGATGCCGTCGCGTCCGGTTTTGGAGCCGACATAGACGACGGGGTTGCCGATGCCGGTGGCGGCGGCGGTGAAAATGCGGTCGGCCTTGAGGATGCCCACCGTCATGGCATTGACCAGGGGGTTGCCATTATAGGCGGGGTGGAAGTTCACCTCGCCGCCCACGGTGGGCACGCCCACGCAATTGCCATAGCCGCCAATGCCGCGGACCACGCCATCGAGGATGCGCCGGGTGCGGGGCAGGGTGGGGTCGCCAAAGCGGAGCGCGTTGAGGTTGGCGATGGGGCGCGCCCCCATGGTGAAGACATCGCGCAGAATGCCGCCCACGCCGGTGGCGGCACCCGAATAGGGCTCGATGAAACTGGGGTGGTTGTGGCTTTCCATCTTGAAGACGGCGGCCAGGCCCTCACCGATATCGATTACGCCGGCATTTTCGCCGGGGCCTACCAGCACCCAAGGCGCCTTGGTGGGCAGGGTTTTCAGCCAGATTCGGGAGGATTTGTAGGAGCAATGCTCGCTCCACATGACCGAGAAGATGCCCAATTCGCACAGCGTGGGGTCGCGGCCGAGAATGACCAGGGCGGCGGCATATTCATCCGGCTTGAGGCCGAATTTCTGCGCCAGATCGGCGGCGGCTTCGGGGGCGAGGGGAGGGACGGAGGGCATGGCGCGCTTGTCGGGCGGCGGGGCTGGGTTGTCCAGAGTGGTTTTGGCTGGGGTGGTTGTGGTGTTTGCGGACAAATTGCCGGCGGGGGTTTGGGTGGCGCTGGACATGGGGTGGTGATAGGAAAAATTGCCGAAAAAGGCAAGAGAAATGGCGGCAGGCCTTCCGGTCTGCCGCCACATCAGGCCGGGGTTACGCGCCGGCCAGTTTGGCCACCGTGGCCGCCAGCGCCTGGTCCAGCACCTCGATCAGCGTGTCGCATTCGCTGCGGGTGATGACCAAGGGGGGCGAGAGAACGATGGTGTTGGAGTGCCTGGCACCGCCGCCGGAGCGGCCGACGATGACGCCATGGGCGCGGCAGAAATCGACCACGCCGCCTACCAGTGCGCCATCCAATTGGGTGCGGCTTTCACGGTCGGTCACCAATTCGATGCCCAGCAGCAGGCCTTTGCCGCGGATATCGCCGGTGATGTGGTGGCGGAACAGCGCGGCTTTGAGGCCTTCCATGAGGTAGGCGCCCATGCTGGCTGCCCGCTCGGGCAGTTTTTCTTCCAGCATGATCTCGATATTGCGCACCGCCACGGCGGCGGCGACGGGGTGGCCGCCATAGGTATTGACCTGCATCACCTGGCGGGATTCGGCGACTTCGCCGAGAAAGCTCTCGAAGACGTGGTTTTTCACCACCGTGGCGGCGATGGGAAGATAGGCGGAGACGATGCCCTTGGCGACGGCCATGATATCGGGGCTCACGCCATAATGCTGGTGGCCGAACATTTTGCCGGTGCGGCCGAAGCCGTTGATCACCTCATCGACATGCAGCAGCAGGTCATATTTGCGGCAGATGGCCTCGACCATGGGCAGGTATTCATCGGGGGGCACGGCGACGCCGACGCCGGACATGATGGGCTCGACGATCACCTCGGCCACGGTTTGCGGGCCTTCGCCGAGGATGGTGGTCTCGATGGCTTTGGCGCAGGCGACGCCGCAGCTGGGATATTCGAGGCCGAGCGGGCAGCGGTAGCAGGTGGGTGCGGGGACATGGACGAATTCGCCGGCATAGGGCTCGAACTTCACCTTGCGGTCACCCATGCCGCCGGCGGCCAGGGTGGCCAGGGTGGTGCCGTGATAGGCGTAGTAGCGGCTGATGGTCTTGAAGCGGAAATCGCCTGGGAATTCATGCTTGGCGTATTGCCGGGCGATCTTGAAGCCGGCCTCATTCGCCTCGGAGCCGGAATTGACGAAATAGGTGTGGTAGTCGCCGCCCATGAGGGTGTTGATCTGCTCGCCGAGTTGGGCGGCGGGCAGGTTCATGGCGGTGTGCGGGTAATAGGCGATGGCCTGCATTTGCTCGGCGGCGATCTGCGCCAATTCGGTGCGGCCATAGCCGATATTGACGCACCAGAGCCCGGCCATGGCGTCGAGATAGGTGGTGCCATCGGCATCGACGATGGTGGAGCCTTGCGCGCCCGTCACCACCATTTGCTTTTGTTCCAGCGCCTTGTGCTGCAGGAGCGGGTGGAGGACGTTGTTGAGGTCCTGTTCGACGACCTTGCGGCGGGCTTCGGGGTCGGGCTGGTTGGTGAGGGACATTGGCGCTTCCTTCGCTGCGGGCGAGAAATGCTACGCCTGATGACGCGCGGCTGTCACGCGCCTCTGTCACGGGCGGATTGACCAATGGGGCATGCCATGCGGCACTGGCCGCCTCACAAGGGGAGTGGACTCCAATGTATGTCGAGCAACGCATGTACACCGCCCATCCGGGCAAGCTGCCGGCCTGGATCAATCTTTACGCCAGCCAGGGCAGTGCGGCCTCCAACCGGCATATGGGGCCGCTGATCGGGCATTTTACCGTCGAAGTCGGGCCGCTGAACCGGGTGGTGTTTCTGCGCGGCTTTGCCGATATCGATGACCGCGACCGCGGCATGGTGGCGCGCGCGGCGGACCCGGAATGGAACGCCTTCCTCGCCGAGGGCGCCAAGCTGGGCGCGCTGGCGGCGCAGGAGAACAAGATGCTGAAGACGGTGCCGTTCAGCCCGATTCAGGCGCCGGGCACGCCGTTTGTGCGCTCGTTTCCGGGTGAGGGGCTGATCATCGATCACCGCACTTATGATTTCCATCCCGGCAAGATGAATGCCTGGCTGGAGATGTATGAGAAGATGGGCCTGCCGGTGCAGAATAAGCATCTGGGGCAGTTCCTGTTCATGGGCTTTGGCGAATGCGGGCCGATCAACCAGGTGGTGTTCATGTGGGCCTATGCGTCGCTGGGTGATCGTGACCGCCGGCGTGCGGCCATGGCGGCTGATCCGGCCTGGGCGGAGTTTGGCCGGGCGACGGCGCAGGTTGCGCCGCTGAAGACGCAGACGACGATGATCCTCAAGCCGACGGCGATTTCGCCGATCAAGTGAGGGGTGGCAGGGCCGGGGGGGTATGTCCCCCCGGCCTGGGCCCTATGAGCCTTGGCGGAACACCCGCCGCAGCCAATCCCCGGCCAGGGCCACGGAGCGATCCGCCGCCGCCACCGCGCCGCAACTGCGCAGGAAGCCATGGGTGACGCCGGGGAAGAGTTCGCGTTCGACTGAGACGCCGGCGGCGGTGAGTTTGTCGGCCATGGCCTCGCTGTCGGAGGCCAGGACATCGAGGCCGGCCCAATGCAGCAGGCAGGGCGGCAGGCCGGCCAGTTCGGCGCGGAGTGGTGAGGCGAGCGGGTTCATGCGTGCCGCCGCGTCGGGGCAATAGGCGCGCCAGTAGAAATCCATCTTGGCCTGGGTGAGGCCATAGCCATCGGCGAATTCGCGGTAGCTGGGGGTGTCCAGCCGGTGGTCATAGACGCCGTAGTTCAGCAGCAGGCCGGCCAGGGGCGGGGAGGCTGGGGTGTCGCGCAGCAACAGGCCCAGGCCCGCGGCCAGGTTGGCGCCGGCACTGTCGCCACCGACGGCGATGCGGGTGCCATCGAGGCCGTGGGTGGAGCCATGTGCTGCGACCCAGCGGGTGACATCGGCGCATTCATGCAGGGCATGGGGGAACATCACCTCGGGGGAGAGGGAGTAATCCACCAGCAGCACGGCGCAGCCTGCGGCGGCGGCGTATTCCCGCGCCATGCGGTCATGGCTGTCGATGCTGCCCCAGACCCAGCCGCCGCCATGGATATAGACCAGGCAGGGCAAAGAGCCGGGCTTGGGGCGGTGCAGGCGGCAGAGCAGGCGGCGGCCGCGGATGGGCAGCCAGAGCTCGCGGGTTTCATCCATCACCGGGCCGCCATCCTGCAGGGGGGCGCTTTGCAGGTCATTGATGCGGCGCGGCTCGTCGAAGGGTTTTTCGCGCGGGTCGGCGGGCAGGGTGAAGCTGGGCAGGCCGAGGGCGCGTTTGGCCAGGGCTTCGGTATAGGCTGCCATATCGGCATCCATGCGCGGGTCCATCGGTGGGGTCCTGTTTCTGCTCAAGGGGAGAGTTTCCGCCGGATTTGCCGATTTGCAAACTGGGTGAGGCTTGGCGGCTCAGCCCGGCGCCAGGCTAGGTAGCGTTGACGGCGCGTGGTCCAGCCATTGTGCAGAGTATGAACCGCGATGCCGCGGCAACGCATCAGGCTGCTAGCCCCGCCGGCGGGCCGTGCCGTAGAGCATGGCGCCATTGCTGCCGTGAAACACCACGCGGCTGGCTATATCGCTGCCCTGGGCGTGCTGCATGAGGGCCTGCATATCCTCCTCGCCACGCAGCACCGGCTGCCAATCCATGAAGGCATCGAGATAGCCATCGCAGCGTATGCCGCGGGCCATGGCGGCGACCAGGATTTGGCCGCCGGGCCGGAGGGCGCTGGCCAGGGCGGCGATCATGCGCCCGGCGGCGGGGTCTTCCATGCCGTCGAGCAATCCGGGCACCAGGATGAGGTCGAACCGTCCAAAGCGCAGGGGGCGGGCGATCATGCGCCCCGGCGCCTCGCATAGGGTCTCGATGGGGGTGATGGAGGCATTTTGGCTCCGCACCACCTCAAGACAGGCATCGCGCGGGTCGATGGCCAGGATGCGCCCAGCCTCGCCGGCGCGCATGGACAATTCGAGCGCGCGGAAATGGCCGCAGCCGAGCATCAGGATGGCGGCTTTGGGGGTCTTGCTGATGGTGTCGTCAATGGCGTGGGCCATGATCCGGCGGCGCTCGCGCAGCGCGACTGCGGTTTCCAGCTCATGGGTGAAGAGGCGCACCTTGAGGCCGAGCGGGGTGGCCTGGGCGACGCGGTGGCGGGTGCTGGGATGGGCCAGGGCGAGGTCGAGCAATTCGGCCTCGGGGGCATCGGCGGTGGGGCGGTGGAACATGGCCTGGGTCAGCGGGTCTTGCAGCAATTGCTGCGCGATGGGGTGGGCGCGCGCAATCTCCCGCCAATCCGGTGAGGCGGCGAAGGCGCGGTAGCGGTGGGTGAGGTCGAGCAGGGGCGGCAGGGCGCTGAGCGCGAGGCCGCTTTCCTGCCAATTGGCGGCGATGGTGTCGAGGCCAAGGCTGAGCTGGGCGTTGGTGAGGGGGCGTGCGGCAAAGCGATTGGTCTGCAGCAGAGAGGGCGTGAACAGGGGGGCCTCCAGGATCGGCGTTGGAGTCATCATAGCGTGATAATGACGACGATTGCGAGCGTAAAAAGTAGCAAAACTCGTCAAAACTACGCAAATATATTACGCGGCGCGGCGCGGCGCGGCCTCAGGGCTTCCGTGGCGTCGAAGGCCGGCTTATGCATCTCAACATGGCCGAACCGCTTATCACGATCATGACAGGGGCTGCCTTGGCGCCGTTTTTGCCCGATGTGGCGCGGCTGCGGGTCAAGGTCTTTGCCACCTGGCCCTATCTTTATGAGGCGCCTGAGGGGGCCGAGGCGCGGTACCTGCAAGCCTATGCGCAAAGCCCTGGGGCTGCGGTGGTGCTGGCCCGCGATGGCGCGGCGGTGGTGGGGGCCGCCACCTGTCAGCCCATGGCCGAGGCCTCGCAGGCGGTGCGGGAGGGCTTCTCCCGCAGTGGGGAGGACCCGGCGCAATGGTGCTATTTTGGCGAAAGCGTGCTGCTGGAGGCTTATCGCGGCCGGGGCCTGGGCGTGGCCTTCTTCGCCGCGCGGGAGGCGCATGCGCGCGCGCTTGGCCTGCAGGGGGCGGCGTTTTGTGCGGTGGTGCGCAACCATAATGATCCGCGCCGGCCCGCTGACCATGTGGCGCTGGATGGTTTTTGGCGGCGGCGGGGTTATGCGCCCCGGCCCGAATTATCCTGCATCATGCATTGGGCCGAGCCTGGCGATGCGGGTCGGCAGACGCCGCATGCGCTGAGTTTCTGGACCCGGCGGCTGTGAGGCTGGGGGCGCTGGCCTGGGAGGTGGGGCGGCCGCTGAGCCTGGCCGATTTCGCCGCCCGGCTCGATGCGCGCATCGCCGAAGCGGCGCCGCGGGCTGATCTGCTGCTGCTGCCCGAATATGCCTGCATGGAATTGGCCCCCGCTTTGGCGCGCGAGGCCGGTTGTGCGGGCGAATTGGCCGCCATGGTGGAGGCGGGTGAGGCGGTGCTGGCGGTGATGCGCGCCGCCGCCCAGCGCCATAGCATCTGGCTGCAGCCGGGCAGCCTGCCGATGCGCGCCGGCGGCGGGCGGGAGGTGGTGAACCGCGCGCCGCTCATTCGCCCCGATGGCGCTATGGCCTTTCAGGATAAATGGCACATGACCCGTTTTGAGGCCGAGCAATGGGGGGTGGGCCGCGGCCATGCGCCGGCGGTCTTCGAGACGCCTTGGGGGCTGATCGGTGTTTCGATCTGCTATGATGCGGAATTCCCTGACCATGTCCGCGCCCAGGTGGCGGCCGGGGCCTGGCTGATTTTGGTGCCGAGTTGCACCGATACGGCGCATGGGTTTTTCCGCGTGGCGATCTCGGCCCGGGCGCGGGCGGTGGAGAATCAGTGTTTTGTCGCCATGGCGGGCACCACCGGGGCGGCGCCATGGTCGGCCACGCTGGATGAGAATTGCGGTGCTGCGGCGGTCTATGGCCCGGCTGATCGCGGTTTTGCTGCCGATGGGGTGGTGGTGCAGGGGGAGATGGACGCGCGGGCCTGGGTTTTCGCCAGCTTGGACGAGGGCGCGATTCATACGGTGCGTGCTGGGGGGCAGGTGCGCAACCATCGGGATTGGTCGGGCGCGGCCATGCCCCGGGCCGTGGCGGCGGGCTTCGCATGACCTTGGTCTATCTCATTGCCGGTGAGGCCTCGGGGGATGTTCTGGGGGCGCGGCTGATGGCCGCCTTGCGCGCCCGCTGCCCGGGGCTGCGCTTTGCCGGGGTGGGTGGGGCGCGGATGGCGGAGCTGGGGTTTGAAAGCCTGTTTCCCATGCGCGAATTGGCGCTGATGGGACTTTTGGAGGTGCTGCCGAATATTCGGCGCCTGGCGCGGCGGATGGATGAGACGGTGGCGGATATCGCCGCGCGAAAGCCCGATGTGATCGTGACCATCGACAGCCCGGGTTTTTGCCTGCGCGTGGCGGGGCGTGTGCGGCCTTTGGGGATACCACTGGTGCATTACGTGGCGCCGCAGCATTGGGGCTGGCGGCCGGGGCGGGTGAAGAAGCTGGCGGCGCGGGTGGATCGGGTGCTGGCGCTGCTGCCCTTCGAGCCGCCCTGGTTTGAGGCGCATGGCATTGGGGTGGATTTCGTCGGCCATCCGGTGCTGGAATCGGGGGTGGATCTGGGCGATGCCGCCGCCTTCCGGGCGCGGCATGGCGTGGCGGCGGATGAGCGGCTGGTGATGGTGATGCCGGGGTCGCGGCGGACCGAGGTGTCCAGGCTGCTGCCGATTTTTGGCGCAGCGCTGCGGCTTTTGCCGCCAGGGCTGCGCGCTGTGGTGCCGCTGGCGGGGCCGGTGGAGGAGGTGGTGCGCGCGGGTGTCGCCGATTGGCCGCTCGCGCCCATTCTGTTGCAGGGGGTGGCCGAGAAGGCCGATGCCTTTGCCGCCTGCGAGGCAGGGCTGATCAAGAGCGGCACCTCGACCTTGGAGGCGGCGGTGGCGGGGCTGCCGCATCTGGTGGCCTATAAGGTCAATCCGGTGACGGCGGCGATTGTGCGGCGGTTGATGCAGGTGCGCTTCATCTCCATCACCAATCTGCTGGCCGAGCGTGAGGTGGTGCCGGAATTCGTCCAGGATGCCTGTACACCGGAGATTTTGGCGCAAGGGCTGCGCGCATTGCTCGATGGCGGGGAGATGCCCACCCAGCGGGCCTGGAACAAGGTGCGGGCGGGCGGGGCCGATTATGCCGGCAATGCCGCAAGCCAGCGCGCCGGCTTTGCCGAGGTGTTGGCCCGGTTGCAACCCCAGGGGTTGCGGCCGAGCGAGGCGGCGGCGGAGGCGGTGCTGCGGGTGATGCTTCAGCAGGTTGCTGAAGAACGCTGATGGTGGGCGAGAAGAGCGAAAGGGCTTTGCCCGGGCAAAGCTCTTTCGCTCTTTTTTTCACCATCAGCGTTTTTCAGCCCCGACCACAATGTCACCCGCCGCTGAGCGCCTGGGCGATGGCCACCAGCTTCATATCGGCGCCGCGCCAGCCAATGATGGAGAGCCCCACCGGCTTTCCACCAGCGCTGCCCAGCGGCAGGTTCACTTGCGGCAGCCCGGCCATGCCGGCGAAGGAGGTCAGCACGCCGATCCGCCCCGATAGCGCATCCGTTTCGCGCAGTGGCAGGCCAAGCGGTGGCGCGGTGAAGGGGGTGGTGGGCATGCACAGAATGGCCCCACCCTCCAGCAACATCCTCGCCCGGGCGATGATGCGATGGCGGGTGATCCGCGCGATCTCCAGCTGTTCTGGGGTGATGGTGGAGCCAAAGGCCAAATTGCGCGCCACATTGAAGGCGAAGGCCGGGTTCTCGCGGTCGATCCAGTCGCGGATACCGGCCCAGGCCTCGCTGCGCTGGATGATGTTGCGCTGGTCGTTCCACAGGGTGATTTCGCCGGGCTCGCCCAGGTTCAGGCGCTGGGCGGGGCCGAGCAGGCCTTCCAGCCGCGCCACCACCGGCTCCATCGCCTCTGCCACTTCGGCATCGGCGATGGCGAAGGCATCCTCGGCCAGCAGCAGGGCAGGGGCCTGGGGCGCGGTGGGGGCTTCGCCAAAAATCACCTCCGAGAGGCGGGCGAAGGTTTGGGCATCGCGCGCGAACCAGCCGGCGGTGTCAAAGCTCGGCGCCTGCTTGCAGACGCCGATAAAGGGCAGCCGGCCATGGGTGGGGCGGATGCCGTAAATCCCGCAAAGGCTGGCCGGCACCCGCACCGAACCGCCGGTATCGGTGCCCAGCGCCATATCAGCCAGGCCCGCCGCCACCACCGAGGCCGAGCCGCTGGAGGAGCCGCCGGGCAGGCAGCCCGGTGCTGCGGGGTTGGGCGGGGTGCCGAAGAACTGGTTAAAGCCCAATATGCCAAAGGAGATTTCGCAGGTGATGGTCTTGCCCACCAGCGCCGCGCCGGCATCGAGCAGCCGCTGCACCATCCAGCCATGCGCGGTGGGGATGGGGTGGCTGCGCGCCCAATCCGGGTTGGAGGCGCCGGTGGGCGCGCCCGCCACATCGAAGAGATCCTTGGCGGCAAAGCTGAGACCGGCAAGCGGGCCCTGGCCCGACCCAGGCAGGGTCAGGCGGGGCCCGGGCAGGAAACCATCATGGAGCGGGTGCAAGGCGTCTGTCCCTTTCAGCTGATTTAGATCGGATCGCGGTGTCACGGCGGGGCTGGCATGAAGCGCCGCGCCCGTGCCAGCAGCGCCCCCACCAAGGCGAGTTGCGCCAGGCTGAAGGCGATGCCCGCCCACCAGGCGGCCGCGTAGAAGCCCACGCCGTCATAGATCGCCCCGGCCAGCCATGCGCCGAATGCCATGCCCGCCAGCGAGCACATCAGCAGCGCGGGCACGCGCCAGGTGACCTCTATGGCCGGGAACAACTCGCGCACCGCCAGCACATAGGCAGGCACGATGCCGGCAAAGCCCAGCCCATAGGCTGCCGCGGCAAAGAACAGCCCCGCCTCATCGAGGGTGGCGAGAAAGCCCAGCATGCCCAGCGTCTGGGCTATGCCACCGAGCGTGATCGTCCATAGCCCACCCAGGCGGTCCGACAGCCAGCCCCAGAATTGGCGCGACAGAAAGGCCGCCAGCAGCAGCACCGACAGCATTGCTGCGCCGCGCGATGTCGCGATCCCCAGATCACCACAGAAGGCGACCAGATGCGCCGCGGGCATCGCCATCGGCACGCAGCATAGGAAGCTTGCCGCGGCCAGCAGGGCCAGCGCCTTATTGGGCGCCATGCCCAGAACCTGCGCCCCCGCTATGGAGCGTATGCCGCCCATCCCGGCCTGAGCCACTGGCGGTGGGCGCAGCACCAGCACGGCCAGGGCCACGATGATGGCGGCCGCCAATATGCCATAGACCAACATGGTCGCCCGCCAGCCAAAGCTGTTGATCGTCCGCTCGAACACGGTCGGCCAGATAAAGCCCGCGACATATTGGCCGGACGAGACCAAGGCCAGCGCCGAGCCGCGGCGGCGGTCGAACCAGAGCGAGACATAGGCGAGCATGGGCGGGAAAAGCGCGCCATTGCCGAATAGGCCCACCCCCAGCCCAATGCCCACCAGCAGCGACCAGGGCTCGGCCAGCGAGGCAATAGCCAGCCCGGTGAAGATGGCGATGCCGCCCAGCATGGCCACGGCCCGCTGCCCGAAACGCCCGGCGAGCAGGCCGCACAGCACCCCACCCACCCCTGTGCCCAGATAGCCGAGGGCCGTGGCCAGCGAGGGCAGGGAACGGCCAGAGTCCAGCGTCTGTGCGATGGGAACAAGGCCGATCACCACCGTCATCGAGGCACCCGAGGCCAGGCAGAGCATGGTGAGCGTGGCGCAGGCAATGTACCAGGATTGACGGGTTTCGATGCTGTGCATCGTCCCGGCCCGCGTCGCTCCATGTGCCATTGGCGTTGTTCTCCGCGAACAACTTCCGCCCTGCGCGCCGCGAGGGCAACCCCGCCCGGCCATGGGGGATAGCCTTGGCCTGTGGCAAAACCCATGATCTCTCCAGCAGCAAGGCGAAGCCTGATGGCGGCATCCAGCCGCTGTGAGACCGCCATCCCCTTCAAGACCAAGGACCGACAGCATGGCCCATCCGAAATTCAGAGCCCATCGCCCCCTCATTATGGGCCGGCGCGGCGCGGTGGCGAGCAATCATCCGGTTGCGACGGAAGCGGGCATGGCGGTGCTGCGCGCGGGCGGCAATGCGGCGGATGCCACGGTGGCCGTCTCGCTCACCCTGGGCGTGGTGGAGCCGCATATGTCGGGCCTGGGCGGGGATAGCTTTTACCATGCCTGGCACGCGGCCAGCGGGCAGGGCAGCACCTATAATGGCACCGCCCCAGCGCCCCGCCTCGCCACGGTTGAGCGCTATAAGGCGGCCGGGGGCATTCCCAATCACGGGCCGCTTTCGGTGCAGACGCCCGGGATGGTGGCGGGGCTGGCGGCGCTGCATGCCGCCCATGGCTCAATGCCATGGGCACGGCTGGTCGAGCCCGCCATCGAGGCCGCGCAGCACGGCTTCGCCGCCACCCATGCCCTGCGGCATTTCTGCGAGGAAAATCGCCATCGGCTGGAGCCCAATGCGCTGAGCCGGGCGATATTTCTGCCCGATGGCGCTGCCCCGCCGCTGGGTGCGCTGGTGTTGCAACCCGCCCTGGCGCTGACGCTGCGCCGCCTGGCCGAGGCGGGGGCGGAGGATTTTTATCGCGGCGCCCTGGCGCGCGCGCTGAGCGCTGCGATGCAGGCCGCAGGCGCGCTGCCCGATGCACAGGATTTGGCCGGGGTCCAGGCGCGCATCGCCCCGCCCATCTGCGTCCCCTATCGCGACTTCGAATTGCGGCAGACGCCGCCAAACTCCATGGGCTTTGCGATGCTGCAAATGCTGCGCATCCTGGAGCAATTCGATATCAGCACGATGGAATGGGGCAGTGCCGCGCTGATCCATTTGATGGTGGAGGCCAAGAAGCGCGCCTTTCTGGACCGCGAGGCGCATGCCGGCAGCGAGCACCCGCCGCTGGAGATGCTGCTCTCGGCGCAGCGCGCGGCGGAGCATGCGGCGATGATAGGGCCACGCGCCGCGCATCTGCCGGTGCGGGGCCTGGCCGAGGCCGATACCACCTATTTCTGCGTGGTGGATGCGGCGGGCAATGCCGTCTCTGCCATTCAGTCGATCAACTCCTCCTTTGGTTCGGGGGTGATGGCGGGCGAGAGTGGCATTCTGCTGAATAACCGCATGTCCTATTGGCATTTGGAGGAAGGGCACGCGAATACGCTGCGCCCCGGCCGGAGGGTGCGCCACACGATGAATGCGCCCATGCTGATGCGCCATGGTCGGCCATGGCTGGTCTTCGGCACGCCGGGTGCGGACAATCAGGTGCAGGTCAATTTCCAGGTGCTGGTCGCCATGGCGGATTTCGGGATGGACCCGCAACAGGCGCTGGAGGCGCCGCGTTGGAGCTCCTCCCAGCCCGGGCAGGAATCCAACTGGCCGCATGGTGGGGGAGATGTGCTGACGCTGGAGCGCGGTATCGGCGAGGCTGTGGCGGCGGAATTGCGCGGCCTGGGCCATGGCGTGAAGATTGTGGGCGACCTCGAAGGCCCATGCAGTGTCGAGGCCATTCGCATCCTCGATAATGGCGTGCGCATGGCTGCCTCCGACCCGCGCCGCGATGGCTGGGCCGGCGCCTGGTGATCAACCCATAGGCCCAAAGGGGATGAGCCGGCTGCGGAAAAGCTCTGATGTGGGGGCAAAGCCCCTTGATCATATCTCGCCGCGCTATTCCTCTTTTCGCAGCCTGTTCAATCCGGCCGGATGGCGGTTTCGCGGGCGATGCGCATCCAGCGCGCCTGGTCTTCGGCGAGCCAGCGGGGAAGATCGGCGGAGGGCACGATCAGCGGTTCCACCGCATTGGCGCGCAGGCGTTGCAGCATCGTGGCATCCATCGAGGCCTCGAAGGCGGCTTGCAGTCGGGCGAGGATGGGCTGGGGCACGCGCGATTGGGTGAAGACGCCATTCCACACGCTCAGATGATATCCCCGCACGCCTGCCTCGTCCAAGGTTGGCACTTCTGCGAGCGCGGCGAGGCGGCTGTTCATGGTGACGGCCAAGGCGCGGATCGAGCCGGCGCGGATATGCGAGGTGGAGCTGATCGAGGCATCGAATAACAGGTCGATATCGCCCGCCAGCATGGCGGCGATGGCGGGTGAGGAGCCGCGATAGGGCACATGGACGAATTGCAGCCCCGTCATATGCTGCAGCAGCGCCAAGGAGAGATGGGCGGAGGAGCCATTGCCGACTGAGCCGCAGGTGATCTGCCCCGGCCTTTGCCGCGCCAGCGCCAGCACCTCGGCCACCGTGGTGACGTTGAGGCGGCGGGGATTGACCGTCAGCACATTGGGCTGGTCGGCCACCAGGCCCACACCGGCGAAGTCGCGCACCGCATCGAGGCGGGAATCGGGATAGATCACCGGATTGACGCCATGCGTGGCCATGGTGCCGATGAAGAGCGTGTAGCCATCCGGCTCCGCCTGGGCTGCGGCCAGCGCGCCGATATTGCCGCCGGCGCCGGGCCGGTTCTCCACCACAATCGGCTTGCCCAGGTGCTGGCCCATGGCCTCGGCGGAGAGCCGGCCGATGATGTCGGTGCTACCGCCGGGCGGGTAGGGCACGATCATCCGCAGCGGCTTATTGGGGTAGGCTGGCTGCGCGTGCAGTGCCGGTGCGGCGAGAAGCGCCGTGAGGCTGAAGGTCGCCGTTCGCCGGCTGATCAGTCTTTTCATTGTGTAGCGCTCCCTGGGTCGTTCGACGATCCTGGGTGAAGGCTCCTACAGGCGGGCGTTGCCTGCAAGGGCGTGGAACACCCCGCACGCCCAAAACCGGATTGGCGCGGTTTGCGGCGGCCCGGCAGGTCATGCCCATCCCAGGGCCAACCGCGCCCTTCATCGCCGATATTCGGCCGGCTCTACCCGAAGACAGCCTCCACCTGGCCGCATAGCGCGCCCTGGGCATTCTGCACCCAGGCCGCGGCCTTGCCCTGCTGTGCCGGGTGGCCGGCCAGGGTGATGGTCTCGCCAACATGGATGGGCCGGGTGAGCCGCGCGGTGAATTCGCGCAGCGTGCCCGGGGTATGGGCCACCAGCGCATCGAGCAGCAATTGCATGGTCAGCCCGCCATTTTGCACCGTGGCGGGGTAGCCCTCCTCGCTGCGGGCATAATCGGCGTCATAATGGATACGGTGCGCGTTCCAGGTCACCGCCGAGTAGCGGAAGAGCAGGGTGGAAGCGAGGTGCTTCTCCACCCGCCAGGCCGGGTCGGTGGGGGCCATGACCGGGGCGTTCACGGCACTTTTCTCGCCCGGCTTCACCGCCTCGCGATAGACGGCATCAAATTCCTCCACCGCCAGCAATTCTGCGCCGCGGCGCAGGGTGTGGCGCATGGTCAGCACGGTGATGAAGCCGGTGCGGGCCTGCTTGGGCAGGATGGCCGCCACCTCGACGGTTTTCTCCACCATGTCACCAATGCGCAGCGGCGCATGGATGGTGACGCGCCGCCCCGCCCCCATCCGGCGCGGCAGGCCGATGGGCGGCAGAAAGACGCCGGGATTGGGGTGGCCATCGGGGCCGAGGTCGGATTGGCGGCCGGTCTCGGCGCAATACATGGAAAACCAATGGCCAGGCAGCGCATCGCCCATCCGGAAACTGCCGGGGTCAAGGTCGAGCATGCTGGCGATGCGCCGGGTGGCGCCCAGGCCCACATCCTCCTCGGTGACGCGGCGGCGGCCCACCCAGGATTGCAATTCGGGGGAAAGGGTCTCGCTCATCACTCGGCCACCAGGTTCAGGCGACGGATCAATCCGCCCCAGCGTTGACCATCCGCGGCAGCGCGGATGCGGAATTCCTCGGGCGTATTGGGCGGCGCTGCATCGGCGCCCACCCGGGCGAAGGCGGCGCGCACGCGCTCATCGCCCAGCGCGTCATTCATCGCGGCATTGAGGCGGGAGATGGCCTCGGGCGGGGTGCGGGCTGGGGCGGCGAGGCCAAAATAGGCATTGGCCTCAAAGCCGGGGATGGTCTCGGCCACCGCCGGCACGCCGGGCCATTCGGGGCGGCGGGTGGGGGTGGTGAGTGCCACCGGCCGCACGGTGGGGGCGCCGCGCACCGCCTCGCCCTCGGGCAGGCCCAGCGCGCGGGCATGGATGCGGCCAGAGAGCAGGTCCGTCATCGCCTGGGTGCTTTGGCGATAGGGCACATGCAGCATATCGAGGCCGAGGCGGGCGCCAATATCCTCCATCACCAGATGGGTGATGGCGCCCACGCTGGCCGAGGCATAGGTGAAGCGGCCCGGATTCGCCTTGATCCAGGCCACCACCTGGGAAAAATCCGCGCCGGGAATGGAGTTGTGCACCAGCAGCATATTCGCCGTGGTGCAGAAACAGCCAACCGGGATGAAATCCCGCTCCGCCTCATAGGTGATGCCGCGATAAAGCAGCGCATTCAGCCCTGAATTGGTGCCGATACCGGCGATGAGGATGGTGTAGCCATCGGGGGCGGCGCGCATCACCGCCTCGGCCGCGGTCGAGCCATTGCCGCCGGGGCGGTTATCGGCCAGCACCGGCTGGCCCAGGCGGGATTGCAGCGCATCGGCCATGACGCGGCTGACGATATCGGTCTGCCCACCGCCGCCGAAGGGCACGATGAGGCGCACCGGGCGCTCGGGCCAGGCGGCCTGGGCCAGCATGGGGGTGGCAAGCGCGCTGCCGAGCAGCAGGCGCCGGGGGATTATATGGGTCATGAACGTCTCCGACGCATAGGTTAGCCCGCTTCACCTGGCATCGTCGATAACCCGACCATCGGTGGGCAACGAGCCCTGGGGCACGAAGCGGGCGGTGCCGCGCAGGCCGGTGGCGGCGCGCAGCGCCTCGACCAGGGCGGGGCCATCGCCCTGGCCCTCGGCCAGCAATTCCATCACATCCTGTTCATCCTGGCGGGTGATGCGCAGCCGCAGCCGGCCCAGGGCGGGGAAGGCGCGGCCTATGGCGGCGATCTGCTCGGGGCGGATGAACATGCCGCGCATCTTGGCGGTCTGATCCGCCCGGCCGAGCCAGCCGCGAATCGCCCGCCCGCCGGGCAGCAGGGCCGACATATCGCCGGGCGAGAAACGAATGACGGGGTGGGAAGGGTCGGGGATGGTGACCAGCACCTCGCCGATCTCGCCCTCGGGCAGGTTATCGCCGGTGCCGGGGCGCACGATCTCCACGATGATGCCCTCAGCGAGGCGCATGCCGGCCTCGCCGGGCACGGTATGGGCGATGAGGCCGAGCTCGGCGGTGCCATAGGCCTCCACCGCGCTGATGCCCCGCCCGGCCACCCATTCGCGCAAGGAAGGCGGAAAGGCCGCACCGGTGACCACGGCGCGGGTGATGCAACTGCCATCGATGCCCGCGGCATCGGCGGCCTCCAGCAAAATCTTGAGGAAATCCGGCGTGCCGGTATAGGCGGCGGGGCGATAGGCGCGGATCGCCTCCAGGGTCTGCGCGGTATTGCCAGGCCCGGCGGGGATGACCGCGCAACCCAGGGCGCGGGCCGCGCTGTCGAAAATGAAGCCGCCCGGGGTGAGGTGATAGCCGAAGGTGTTCAGCACCACATCACCCGCCGCGATGCCGGCGGCGGCCAGGGCAGGGGCGAAGCGCCAGGGGTCCGGCCCATCACCCACCCCCTCGAAGATGGGCCCGGGCGAGACGAAGAGCCGGGCGCGGCCGGCGCTGGGTGCGAGGCCGGCAAAGGGCGGCGAAGTGGCCTGCAAGGCGGGCAAATCGGCCTTGCGCAGCACCGGCAGGCTGGCCAGCGGCGCATCGGCCCTCACACCGGCGAGATGCGCGGCCCAGCCGGGCAGGGCCAAGGCCGCGCGAAGGGTGTTTTCCAGGGGCGTTTCCATGGAAGCAAGACTGCCCCAGCGCGCGGGTGCTTGCCAGCACCGCCTGCCATGCGCTTGATGCGCGCATGCGCCGTCCCCCTCGCCCACCATCGCCGCAAGGCCGTGGCTTTTCCCGCAACACCGAACGCCCTCCGGCCGGTGAGGCACGCCGCGGCCCGCCGGCAGAAGCCACGCCGGGGGGCATGCTCTGGCTGCATGGGCTGCACAGCGTGGCGGCCGCCCTGGCCAATCCCGCCCGCCGGCTGCGCCGCCTGCTGCTGACCTCGGATGCGCATAAGGAGATTTCCGCCCGGTTGCCGCCGCCCTGGCGCATTCAGCCTGAATTGGCCGAGCGGGCGCATTTTGCTGCCTTCCTGCCGGAGGATTCGGTGCATCAGGGTGCGGCCCTGCTGGTCGAGGCGCTGGAGCCATTGGATATTCACGACGCCATCGATGCCGGCCCTGGCCCCATTCTAGTGCTGGACCAGGTGACGGACCCGCGCAATGTCGGCGCCATCCTGCGCTCGGCGGCGGCCTTTGGCGCCTCGGCCGTGGTGATGCAGGACCGCCATGCCCCGCCCGAGACCGGCGCCCTGGCCCGGGCGGCGTCGGGCGCGCTGGAGTTGGTGCCGATGATCCGCGTGGTCAATCTGGCCCGCGCACTCGACGAGTTGAAAAAGCATGATTGCTGGGTGGTGGGGCTGGATGGCACCGCCCCCACCACCCTCGCCCAGGCCGGTTTGGCCGGCCGCCGCGTGGCTCTGGTGCTGGGCGCCGAGGGCGAGGGCATGCGCCGCCTCACGCGCGAGGGCTGTGATGAACTGGCCCGGCTGCCGATCAGCGATCGGATGGAAAGCCTCAATGTCTCGGCCGCCGCGGCGGTGGCACTGTATGAACTCGGGAGGATGTGATGAACGCAGCGAAGATGATTTTGGAAGCACGCCAGGCGCGGCGGGTGCTGGCACCGCTCGGCGCTGCTGCGCCGGCCGATGCGCCAGCCGCCTATGCGGTGCAGCGCGAATTGGCCGATATGCTGGGGGCGGTGCCGCCGGGCGGCTTCAAGATCGGCGCCACCACGCGGCAGATGCAGGAATATCTCGGCCTTTCCGGCCCCGCCGCCGGTTTCGTGCCGAAGACCTCGCTCAATGCCTCGGGCCTGTCGGTGCCGTTTGCGGATTTTATTGGCGTGGGCGTGGAATGCGAGGTGGCGGTGCGCCTGGGTGCTGACCTACCGCCCGGCCCTTGCACCGCCGAACGCGCTGCCGAGGCGGTGGCGGAGGTGATGTGCGCCATTGAGATCGTGGAGAAGCGCTATGGCGATCTGGTGGAGCTTGGCACGCCGACCTTGATTGCCGACCAGGTCTTTCATGCCTCCGGCGTTCTGGGGGCTGGGGTGAAGGATTGGCGCGGTATTGATCTGGGCGCGGTGCGGGGCGAGCTGTTTGTCGATGGCCAATCGCGCGGCGGCGGCTTTGGCCGCGACCTGTTGGGCCACCCGATGAATGCGCTGGCCTGGCTTGCCGGCTCTGGCGCGGCCGAAGTGTTTGGTGGGTTGAAGGCGGGCCAGGTGGTGTGGCTCGGCTCGGTCACGCCGCCGATCTGGCTTGATGGGCCGTGCAGCGTGCGCGTCGTCTATAGTGATTTGGGCGAGGTGAGTTTGACGTTTCGTTAAGCTCTTGCGTTCATGATTGCGGCCGGGCGTGGGTTGCGCCAATTACAATCGCCAGGAGGGCGCATGGAGCAAAATTTGCCATGCAGTCCATCAAAACCTCCCCTGGGCGGAGCAAGAAGGCCCCGGGCCATGCCAAGGGCCGTGCCAAGAGCCATGCCCCGACGGGCGCCGGGCGGGCCGAACCGCCGGTCTGGCACCGGCTGAGCGATGAGATGCAACTGGTTCTGGCGCGTGAGGCCATGATACGCGCTGCCGCCACGCTGGCCGATCAGGCGGAAATGATCGGCCTGGAGATGGAGGCCGGCACCTTGCATGATCGTGGCGGCCCTGAGGCATTGCGGCTCTTCGCCGCCATTATCCGCGCGACGAATACCGATCTCATGGGCCCCGTCGGCCACGCCTGAGCGCGGCACGACTCAGCGCGGCCCGGCCGACCTCACCGTATGCGTGAGGCCGGCTGGACAGGAAAGCTGGTCAGCGTGCGGTCCACCAGCATCGGCAGCATCGCCAGGCTGGCCAGCCGCCCCTGGGCATCGGCTTTGCGGCAGGCCATTTCCAGCTTGGCGGCCGCATCACGCAGCGCCAGGGCGCCGAAGGTGCCAGCCGCCGCCTTGAGGGTATGCGCCTCATCCTCGATGAGTTGCACATCATTGCCGACGATAATGCGGGCGAGGCGCGCCCGGGTCTCCTCTGCAAAGACCTGGATCAACCGCGGCAGGCGGCCGGGGCCGACGGCGGCACGCAGCTCTTCCAGCGTCTCACGGTCCAGCAGCGGTGCCACAACCCCCGGTTCGGGAATGGGGATGGCGGCGCGTGGGCGGCGCGGGCGGGCATTGAGCACATCCTCCACCGCGGCCAGCATTTGCAGCCTGTCCAACGGCTTGGCCAGATAGCCATCCATGCCAGCGGTGATGCAGGTTTCGGCATCACCTGGCATGGCGGAGGCCGTCATGGCGATGATCGGCACCCTTCCATGCATGCCCGGCAATTGCCGGATGGCGGCGGTGGCGGCGAGGCCATCCAGCACCGGCAGGCGCACATCCATCAGCACCAGATCAAATTCCGAGGATTCGGCGGCGGCCACGGCTTCGGCCCCATCGCGCGCCAGTTCCACCGTATAGCCGGCCTTGCGAAGGATGGCGGCGGCGACCAACTGGTTCACCTTGCCATCCTCGGCCAGCAGAATACGGCCATTGGCGAGCGGCACCGGCGGCAGAATGGCATCGGGCGCGGGCAGCAGGCGCGATGGCGGGGCGCCGGAAGCGGGCACCGGAAGCAGCGGCAGGTCAAAGAAGAAGGTGCTGCCCTTGCCTGGGGTGCTATCCACCGCGATCTGCCCACCCATCAGCGAGACCAGACGCTTGCAGATGGCAAGCCCGAGGCCGGTGCCGCCCTGGCTGCGCAGCGGCGGCCCCTCAGCCTGGGCGAATCGGGTGAAGAGGCGGGCGCGCAGCTTGGGCGGGATGCCCACCCCGGTATCGGTTACCGCCACACCCAGCCGGCCATCGGGCAGCGCCGCCATGCGGATTTCGACCGATCCGCGGGAGGTGAACTTGACCGCATTATCCACCAGATTGAGCAGAACCTGCTGCAGCCGGACCGGGTCGCCCACCGCGCGGGCGGGCAGATGGTGGTCCAGGCTTGCCGAGACGCTCAGCCCCTTCTCGGCCGCGGCGGGGGCGACGAGGTCGAGCACCTCCTTCACCGGATCGGCCAGGGTGAAGGGTTCGGCACCGATTTTCAGCTTGCCGGCCTCGATGCGGCTGAGATCGAGCAATTCATTGACGGTGCCGAGCAGGGTCTGGCCGCAGCGGCGCGAGGTTTCGGCATAGGCGCGTTGCTCGGCATCTAGGCTGGTATCGAGCAGCAGGGAGAGGGTGCCCATCACACCATGCAAAGGCGTGCGAATCTCATGGCTCATGAAGGCCAGGAAATCGCTCTTTTCCTGATTGGCACGTTCGGCGGCGTGGCGCGCCTTCACCGCCTCACGCTCGGCGCGCACGCGCGCGGTCACGTCATGCTGGATGCCCACAAAGGCCACGAGGTGGCCATCGGCGTCAAACACCGGGGAGGTGCGTAGCTCATTGATGAACCGCTTGCGGTCACGCCGGTAATTGACCAGTTCGACCGTGATGGCGCGCTTCTCCGCCACTGCGCGGCGCAGCAGATGGGTCGATGCGCTATCCGTCCCTGGCCCCTGCAGGAAGCGGCAATTGCGGCCCAGAACCTCTTCCGCCGGATAGCCGGTGATCTTGAGGAAGGCAGGGTTGCAGAAGACGATCGGGCAATCGGGCAGGTTGGGATCGGTGATGACGATTCCGGTGGGGGCGGAGGCGATGGCGAGCGCTAGCGCGCCGTCAAACCCGGCCGCGGAGACCGATTTGAGCGCGCCGCGCAGAAAGGCGTTGCCGCCAGCATCGCGGATCAGATCGATCGGCGCGGCCGACACGGCCAGCGCCTTAATCGTCATAGGCAAGAAGGGCGTCGAATGGGACATGAATGCGGCTCCTGCCGCCAAGGAAGGTGAGTTCTATGAGAGCGGCGCTGCCCACCACATCGGCGCCGGCCTGCTGCAGCAAGGAGATTCCCGCTGCCATTGTTCCACCTGTTGCCAGGAGGTCGTCGAGCAGGATCACGCGCTGACCGGGTTGGACCGCGTCGGCCTGCATTTCGATCCGGTCCTCGCCATATTCGAGGGCGTAGGAGAGACCAAGCACCGCGCCGGGCAATTTGCGCGGCTTTCGCAGCATGATGAAGCCAATGCCCAGATGGAGAGCGAGGGGGGCTGCGAGCAGAAACCCCCGCGACTCGATGCCGGCCAGGACATCAGGCTTGCGCGCCGCCACCATGTCACCCATCCGGTTCATCGCTTCCTGCCAGGCAGGGCCATGCGCCAGCAAGGTCGAGATATCGTAGAACAGGATGCCAGGCTTCGGGAAATCCGCGATTCCCCTGATATGGGCCTTGAGGTCCATCTCGGGGCGGGCGCTGCGGCTTTCGGGAAGGTCATTCACGGCTGCGGGTTCACTCTCATCTCGTCTCCAGCTTTGGGTGCCGGACATGCTTATGGTGTTGACTGACTCGGGCCGGTTTGTGCCGTGGCACCCCACCGGCGGGTGGGACAGACCGGTAACCGGGCCCTGCTGCGGACTGCGTCATGCGCGTGCCGGCTGGCCTGGTGGATGGTGCGGCCCGAAGGCCAGACCGATCCTTGCCTGTGGAAGGGAGCCTAGGATCATTACGCTATCGATGCAAGCTAAACCGACAGGCTTTGCCCAGCCCTTGCGCCGCATCAACAAATCGCCAATTACCAGCCCATGTCACGATCTTTCGCCGCAATGCTGATTGGCCTGCTCGGGTTCACAGCCTATGTCATTTTTGTGATGATTGTGGCCGATTGGGTTCTCACCCTGCACTGGGCCGTGCAATTCCTATACTTCGCCATCGCGGGTATTGTCTGGGTTTTCCCAGCAAAGAGGCTTATTTACTGGAGCGCCGGACAATAAAAGGGGGGGCTGCCTGGTCGGAGTGAGAGGATTCGAACCTCCGGCCCCCGCGTCCCGAACACGGTGCTCTACCAGGCTGAGCTACACTCCGAGGCAGGAGCGCTTCTTACGCCGCCACCTCGGTGGCGGCAAGCCGGGCTGGGGGTGATATTGCAGTTCGCGGCGTAAACACCGCCGATTGCGCTTTGCGCGCGGCTTCACAGCGGGCAGATTGCACCATCAGCCAGGCTGGGCACGGGGCCCTTCGCGGAATCGGAGATCATGTCGTGATGAAAAAATCGACCATGCTGGGTTCTGGGCTCGGTTTAGGGCTCGCCCTCATCGCCTTCGCCACGGCCACCACGGCAGGTTTTGCCCAAGGCAGCGACCCGGCGCAGATCATCCGCGAGCGGCGTGAGGGGCTCAAGGCCATGGGCGCACAGATGGAGGCGATGGCCGCCATCGCCCAGGCCCGCGGCGACACCCAGCCCGCCATCGCGCGAATCGAGACCCTGCAGAACTTCTTCGCCAATTTTGTTGAACGTTTCCCGGCCAATACCCAGGCGGGTGAAACCCGGGCCCTGCCGGCCGTCTTCACCGATAGCGCCGGCTTCGCCACGGCGCTCACCAACCTCAATACCCAATTGAGCACCCTGCGCGCCGTGGCCGCGAGCGGCGATGCGGCCGGCTTTGCCCCCGCACTTCAGGCTACAGGCGCCACCTGCGGGGCCTGCCACAGGGCCTATCGCAGCCGCTGAAAGACGGGAAGGAAAGATCGAGGGGCCTTGCCCCTCGAGCACCCCAGCAGGAAGCTCAGTTTCCTGCACGTTCGTAGAATTATCGTGGACATATATGTCGACCCTGGTGGGAGAGCGGGAGAGAGCAATGCCCTTTCGCTGTTTTTGTCTGATCAAACGGTACCGTTTCAACGGATGACGCTCGTTCTGAGGTTTTTCCAAAAAACCGCGTCTGGCGAGCAAATTGGTATAATGGTGAGCCGGTCGGGACTCGAACCCGGGGCCGCGAGATTAAAACTCCTAGGCTCAGGACCTATTAAAAAGCTTGCGGCGCGGACGGAGGGTTGATTCAAGGGTGGCGAAGGAGCCAGCCGATGAGTGACCTATTTTGGCTTACGAAGCCGCAGATGCGGCGGATCGAGCCATATTTCCCACTGTCGCATGGGGTGCCACGTGTGGATGATCGGCGGATCATCAGCGGGATCATCTTCGTGATCCGCAACGGCCTGCGCTGGCGCGATGCGCCGGCGGCGTATGGCCCGCACAAGACCATCTATAACAGGTTCATCCGCTGGAGCCGGCTCGGCGTTTTCAACCGCATCTTCGCTGGATTGGCTGCCGAGGGTGGAAAGCCTGGCCAACTCATGATCGACGCCACCCATCTGAAGGCGCATCGGACAGCAGCCATCCTGCTCAAAAAGGGGCTGTTCCCCGATGTATCGGCAGAACCAAGGGCGGCCTGAACTCCAAGCTGCATGCTGTATACGACGAGCGTGGCCGTCCGCGCGTCATGCTGCTGACCGAAGGGCAGATGAGCGACTACAAAGGTGCAGCCCTCATGTTCGACGCCATGCCTCCAGCCCCGGTGCTGCTCGGCGATCGTGGCTACGATGCCGACTGGCTCCGTCAGGCGCTGGCTGAGCGTGGGACCATCGCCTGCATCCCGTCACGCAAGAACCGAAAGGTCGCGATAGCGCACGACGCGACACTCTACCGGCAGCGCTACAGGATCGAGAACATGTTCGGCCGCCTCAAA
>CAMDJV010000020.1 GCA_945901085.1 Rhodovarius crocodyli
GTGGTGGCGCGAAAGCCGGAAAGCCGCTCGCACATATCAATATGCGCGGTGCCGAAGCGATAGGCATAATCCTTGCCGCCAGGCCCCAGCAGCGCCGGCATGGCCACCCCCAGGGCGAGGGCGCGGTAGCGCAGCACCGGCAGGTCAAACCCCATGGTGTTGAAGCCAATCAGCACCGGCTGCTGGCGAAAACTGGCCTCCAGCCCAGCCAGCATCTCGGCCTCGCTCAACTCATCGGTGCTGCGGGCGCGAATGCGGGTCACCTGCCAGGGCGATTGCGGCCCCTCCCGCTCGGCCCGCAACACCCCAACCACGCAAATGCGATGCAGCACCGGCTTGAGGAACACCGTGGCCGGGTCCTGCCCCTCCCGCGCATAACGCGCACCCAGCGTGGCGCGCAGCGCGGCGGTATCCAGCCCAGCGCCCGCCTCGCCCAGCAAAGCGCGGCCGGCATCGAGGTCAGGCAGGGTCTCGAGATCAAGAACGAGAAGCTGTTCCATCAGGCCAGGCCTGCTGGGGTGGCGTCAGGCCGCGACGGTGAGCGAGGCGCGCGCGCCATTGGCCACGGCATGGCCATTGGTGAAGCGCCAGGCCGTGCTATCGGCAAACAGCGCCAGCAGCAGGCGGTTGTTCAGCGCATGGCCGGTGCGGCTGCCCACGAAGCGCGCGGCCAGCGGCGCGCCGGCCAAAGCCAAATCCCCCACCACATCGAGCAGCTTGTGGCGGACGAATTCATCATGGCTGCGCAGGCCGCCGGGGTTGAGCACCAAGGGGCCATCCACCACCACGGCATTGTCCAGGCTGCCGCCCAGCGCCAGGCCGGCGGCGCGCAGGCGCGTCACATCCTCGGCCAGGGTAAAGGTACGGGCGAGGGCCAATTCTTCGCGGAAGCTCGCGGGAGAGAGGCGCAGCGCCATCTTCTGCCGGCCGATGGCGCTGGCGGAAAAATCAATGGCGAGTTCCGCCTCAAAGACGGTGCCGTTGATGGGGTGCAGCTCGGCCCAGGCAGCATCGGGGCCATCACCATCGCTGACCCGGATGGAGCGCAGCACCTCAATGCTGCGGGCCATGCCGATCTGGGCGGTGACGCCCGCGCAATCGATCAGGAACTGAAAAGGTTCGGCCGAGCCATCGAAGATGGGCACTTCCGGCCCATCAATCTCCACCACCGCATCATCCACGCCCTGGGCGGCGAGTGCCGCCATGACATGCTCCACAGTGCCCACCCGGGCCTCGCCCAGGCCCAGAACGGTGCAAAGACGGGTATCAACCACATGGTCATGCAGCGCTGGGATTTTGACATCCAGATCGGTGCGATGGAAGACAATTCCATCACCCGAGGCGGCAGGTGCCAGGCTTCCGCGTATCTGAATACCGGAATGCAGGCCGATCCCGGCAAAGCCGATCCGGGTCTTCAATGTCCTGCGCCGACCGGCACCAGAAGCGACATAACCGTCCATCAGAAACCCTGTCCCGGTGGGCGTAGGGGGCGCCCGTTTTTCACAGAAAGCCGGCTGAGGGAACCGAGCCTCCATTAAGATATGTTTCATGACAGGTGAGGCGGCATACCGCCAGTCAAGCCTTGTTTCGCAATATTACCGTATAGGGACTTGTTTTTATTGATAAATTGGCAAATATTTTCGCCTTGAATTCGCCATATTTTCCTTGATTTACGCATCCTCTCGCATCAATGGTATGCGCGCCAGGAATGCCTGCCATTTTTCACCAATGGCTGGCATGCCGAATTGCCGAATGGCGGCGGCCCTGCCGGCCGCGCCGAGCCGCGCGGCCAAGGCGTGATCAGCGAGCAGCGCACGCAGCGCGGCCGCGGCCTCGCGCGCATCGCGCACCAGCAGGCAATCCACGCCCGGGGTGATGATCTGGCCGATCTCCCAATAGGCATGGCCATGGCCGGCGGCGGCGGGGTCCATCACCACCACAGCAATGCCCGCCATCCAGGCCTCGATAAAGTTCAGCGTATAGGGCAGTGCCAGGCCCGAGCAGTAAAAATAGGCCCGGCAGTCGCGCAGCAACTCGCGCTGCTTCTGCCAATCCACGCCGCCAATCACCCCCTCAAAGGGCGGGTTGGAGCGCCCGCCCAGCCATGCCGGCAGGCCATGGACGGATTGCCGCCACAATTGGAACTCCGCCGGGTAACGCTGCTCGAAGGCGGCGGCGAAGCTGAGCACCTGCGCCAGCCCGCCCTGCCAGGGCTCGAATTCGGCCGGGTTCTTGCCCAGATGAATTAGCGCATCGGCACCGGCATAGCCTGTCTGCGCCGCCTCGGCCGCAGCATAGCGCACCAGCCGCACGCCTTCGCCCCGCAGCCGCGCATGGTCTTGCTCGAAGACATCAAGGCCCTGGCCAATGGTGCGCAGGATGATGGGCCGGGTGCGCAGCGCCGCCCAGTTGCGGTCAATGGCGGGCCAGAGAAACATCACGATGGTGGCATCGAATAATGCGATGAATTCCGCCGTGAGATGCAGGCTGTGCAGAATGTCACGAACATCAAAGCGGCAGCCCGTGGCATAAAAAGCCGCGCGCAGGGCAGGCAGGCCGGGGCCGAGGTCGATCTCCGGCCTCAGCCGGCCTTCATCCAGTGCCGGCCCGAAATAATGGCCCAGGGGGAAGACCTCATGCCCCAGGCCATGCAGCATTGTAATGTCATCGAACTCAGCCGGCTCGTGTACCGAAATATAAAGCAGACGCATGGATCGGCCGTAGCCGATCACGCCAGTCGCCGTCAATCAGTTGGATTGGCGGCGCAGAAAGGCGGGGATGTCCATCTCATCCTGCGCGGCCGGACGGGCGAGCGGGCGAGGGTTGCTGATCGGCTCCAGCCGCGGGGCCGGGGCCTCGGCCGCGGCGGGCATCTGCCGCTTCATCAGCCCCGTCACATTGCGGAACATACCGCGGAAACCCGCCGGCGGCTGGGGTTCGAAGGATTGCGGCTGGCGCTCCGGCGGAGCCTCGCGCTGATACACCGGCTGGGGCGCGGGCATGGGCATCGGCTGGAGCAATTCCTGCTCCACAGGTGCTGCCTGCAGCTGCGGCGGCGCCTGATGTTGCACGCCGCTCATATTGGAGGCGGCGCGCAGAACACCCGGGCCATTGCCCAGCACCGTGCTCGGCCGGCGCGGCATCATGGCGGCCGGGCTCTGCGTGGGTGCGGCGCGGGGCACCGGCGGCGGCGTTACCAGCGAGAGCCTCGGCGCGGGCTCCGGCGGGGCAATGGTATTGGCCACCGCCAGATCAATACCGGTGGCGACGACGGAGACGCGCACGCGGCCATTCAGCGTTTCATCGATGGAGGAGCCGAAGATGATATTCGCCTCGTCATCCACTTCCTTGCGGATGCGGTTCACCGCCTCATCCACCTCGAAGAGGGTGAGGTCATAACCACCGGTGAGGGAGATCAGAACCCCCCGCGCCCCGCGCATAGAGGTGTCTTCCAGCAGCGGGTTGGAGATGGCGGCTTCGGCGGCCTTCACGGCGCGTTCATCGCCCTCGGCCTCGCCGGTGCCCATCATCGCCTTGCCCATCTCCGCCATCACGGTGCGGATATCGGCGAAGTCGAGATTCACCTGGCCGGGATTGACCATCAGGTCGGTCACGCCCTTCACGCCCATATACAGGACATTATCGGCCATCTTGAAGGCCTCGGCGAAGGTCGTGCGCTCATTGGCCAGACGGAAGAGGTTCTGGTTGGGGATCACGATCAGCGTATCGACGAATTGCTGCAATTCCTCGATGCCCTGATCGGCGGCGCGCTTGCGCTTGGCACCCTCGAAATCGAAGGGCTTGGTCACCACGCCCACGGTCAGCACATTGCGCTCACGCGCCATGCGGGCGATGACCGGCGCGGCCCCCGTGCCCGTGCCACCGCCCATGCCGGCGGTGATGAACACCATGTGGCAGCCCTCGATATGACGGGCGAGTTCGTCGGTCGCTTCCTCGGCGGCGGCGCGGCCGATCTCGGGCTTGGCGCCAGCGCCAAGGCCCTGGGTCAAATGCGGCCCAAGCTGCACCCGCCTTTCGGCCCGGCTATGCACCAGCGACTGGGCATCGGTATTGGCGACGACGAATTCCACGCCCTCCAAACCCAAGGCGATCATATTGTTGACGGCATTGGTTCCACCGCCGCCCACGCCGATCACGGCGATGCGGGGGGAAAAATCCGTATGTTGGGCCACGGGTAGCGTGAGATTCAGGGTCATGCGAGTTCTCCGTCCGATCTTTGTTTAGGGCGCTTTTGCGAGTCGAGTCTGCCCCATGCCGGGGAATTTCACCGTGTTGCACCTTATCCACAGGATTTAGGTCTGTGGCGTTACCGTCTTGCTCATCACCACCACCGGCGGAGCAATTCGCCGAGCCGCCGAAGGGCACCAGGCTCGCTGGGCGCCTGCCCCAAATCGATGACCGGGCGGCCATGCCCACCAGCCCAATGCATCAGCCCAACAGCGGTGGAAAAAGAGGCTCCGGAAACTGTTTCCGGTAACCCGCGCACCTGGCGCGGGCGGGCGATGCGAATCTGGCCGATTGGCCGGTCCAGCACCCGCGATGCGAGTTCGCTCACGCCGATCAACTGGCTCGCGCCGCCCGTCAGCACGATGCGCCGCGTCATATCCCGCGGTAGGTCGGCATTTTCCAGCCGGTCGCGCAGGATTTCGAAGGTTTCTTCAACGCGCGGACGGATGATGGAGGTGATCATCCGCCGCGGCACTCGGGCCAGATGCTCCTCCGTCTCGCCCACTTGCGGCACGGGCAGCATCTCGCCGCGGTCATCGCCCTCCAACGCGCTGCCATGCATCGTCTTCAGCCGCTCGGCATGGGCGATGGGGGTGGAGAGAACGCGGGCGAGGTCGTTGGTCACCTGCCAGCCACCAATGGGCAGTTGCGCGGTATGGGCCAGGTGGCCATCGGCAAATACGGCGAGTGAGGTGGTGCCGCCGCCCATCTCGATGATGACGGTGCCCAACTCCGCCTCATCCTCATCAAGGCAGGCAAGGCCGGCAGCGAAGGGGGCGCAGACCACCTCCTCCACATCGAGGTCGCAGCGGCTGAGGCATAGCGCGAGGTTGGAGAGCGCATTCTCCGCCGCATCGACAACATGCAGCCGCGCCGAGAGCGTATCGCACACCATGCCGCGCGGGTCGGGCACGCCAGGCGTTGCATCCACCGTGAAGCCCAGCGGCAGGGCATGCAGCACCGAGCGGCCCTCAGCCTCGGCCCGCCTGCGGCCCTCATGGAGCATGGCGCGCAAATCGGCTTCCGTCGTCGCGCGGCCGCCGATGGGCCATTGCACATTCTGGCTGCGGCTGGCCGGCTGGCCGCAGGAGAGGTTGACGATGACGCCGCGGAGCTGAACGTCGGCCATCTCCTCGGCCTGGGCGACGGCGGCGCGGATGGCCAATTCCGCCGCTTCGAGGTCGATGATCGAACCCGCCTTGACGCCCACCGCCTTCTGCCAGCCAAAGCCCAGCGCGCGCGGCGTGCCATCACCCTCGATGCGGCCGATGACGCAGACGATCTTCGTCGTGCCGATATCCAGCACGCCGAAACTGCCCGAGCGCGCACCGCGCCGGCGCTGGCCGCGCGCGGGCAATTCGCTGGCGGGGGGCGTGAAGCGGACCAGTTGGTTCATCCGCGGGTGCTCCGGACTTGGGTCGGGTTGGTGGGCGGGGTCGTGGCGCTGGGGGCGGGGTTCATCCGCACCACCAGGCGGTCAGGCAGGCGCATATCGACGGCGGCGAGCGGGCGGTCGAGCAGCCGATCGCGCGCGTGGAGTTCAACAAGGCGGGTGATGGCCGCTGCCTCCTGCCCCTCGGGCAGCAGGATATCGGCGCCACCCATCAGGCGCAGGTTCCACCGCCGTTCGGAGACACGCACCGCGGCTTCGACCCTGCCGGCCAGGCTTGGTTGTGCACGCAACAGATCGATGATCCCCGCCGCCCCGGCATTGGCGCCCAGGCCCACCACCAGCGGCAGCGGCCCGAAGGCGCCCACATTGTTGGACTGCATCACCCGCCCCTCGCGGTCGATGATGGAAAACTGGCCCTCACGCTGCCAGATGGCGAAGGCGCGGCGTTCTTTGATGCGAACGATGATGGTGCCAGGCAGCCGGCGCTCCACATGCGCGGTCTCGATCCAGGCCGAGGCCTGCAGCCGCGCGCGCGCCTCGGCGGGTGAGAAGCCCAGCGTCGCATCGCCACGTTTGACGCCCAACGCCGCCTCGAAGATGTCGCGCGGGGTGTATTCGCGCCCCTCCACGCGGACCTCCTGCACGGTAAAGCCGATGCCGGTGTCGCTGATGGCCGAGGCCAGGCCACGCAGCCGCGCCGCCGGGTCGGCCGCCAGCACCGCACCGATGATGAGCGCGCAGGCGGCAAGGCCACTCAGCCCCAGCAGGAGCGGGCGCAGCAGGTGCCGCTGCCGGCGCAGCCACAGCTTGGTGCCGCTGGGCCGCTGCGCGCCGGGGCTTGGCTTTGTCGCCCGCGCGCGGGCCGCGATGGGCTCACGCGTGGCGGGGCGGGCGGGTGGCTTAGCCGCCATGGCGTGCCTCCTCCACCAGCCAGCGGCAGAGTGCGGGGAAGGCAATGCCGCAATGTGCCGCCTGTTCGGGCAGCAGCGAGGTGCGGGTCATGCCCGGCTGGGTATTCACCTCCAGCAACACCAGCCGGCCCGGCTCGCCCGCCGTATCATCATAGCGGAAATCCGCGCGCGAGACGCCGCGGCAGCCCAGCGCCTGATGGGCGGCCAGGGCCACCTCCATCGCCTGCTGCGCGATGGCCGGGTGCACCGCAGCGGGCAGGCTATGGCGACTGCCACCCTCGGCGTATTTCGCCTCGTAATCATAGAAGGCGAGGGAGGTCTCGATCTCGGTGATGGTGAGCGCGCGGTCGCCCATCACGGCCACGGTCAATTCCCGGCCGGGGATGAATTCCTCCGCCATGATCCGGCTGCCATGCGTCCAGGCCCGGGCGATATCAGCCCGGCGATTATCGCCCTCGCCCAGGATGGAGACGCCCACCGAGGAGCCCTCATTGACCGGCTTGAGCACATAGGGCCGGGGCAGGGGGTCTGCCGCCTCCAGCGCTTGGGCGCTCACCTCGCTATGGCGCGCCACCGGCAGGCCATGGGCGGCAAACAGCGCCTTGGCCGCCGCCTTGTCCATCGCCAGGGCGGAGGCGCGCACGCCCGAATGGGTATAGGGCAGGCCCAGCCAATCCAGCACGCCCTGGATGCAGCCATCCTCGCCAAAGCGCCCATGCAGGGCATTGAACACCGCATCGGGGCGCGGGGTGGTCAGCGCCGTCACCAGCGCCCCCAGATCGCCACCCACATCAATGGCGCGGGGCGAAAAACCCGCCTCGGCCAGGGCGGCCATCACCTGCGCGCCGGTGTTGAGGCTGACCTCGCGCTCGGCGGAAATGCCGCCCAGCAGGACCGCGATGTCCTTCATGCCGCCACCCCCAGCCGGGCGATTTCCCATTGCAGGTCAACCCCGCAATGGGCGCGCACCCGCGCGCGCACCGCTTCGCCCAGGCTTTCGATATCGGCGGCCGTGGCGCCACCCAGATTGAGCAGGAAATTGCAGTGTTTCTCACTCACCTGCGCCGCACCCAGGCGCATGCCGCGGCAGCCGGCGGCATCGATCAGGGCCCAGGCCTTTTGGCCTTCCGGGTTGCGGAAGGTGCTGCCGCCGGTGCGGGCGCGAATGGGTTGCGTCGCCTCACGCGCGGCGCGGATTTCCGCCATGCGCGGGGATGCATCGCCGGGTTGCGTGCGCAACCGTGCGCGAACCACCACCGCGCGCGGCGGCAATGCGGCATGGCGATAGGCCAGATGCAGCGCCGCGGCGGGCAGGCGGAGCACGCCCTCGGCGGTGGCCAATTCCACCCAATCCAGCGCGTCCTTCATCTCGGCGCCATAGGCGCCGGCATTCATCGCCACCGCACCACCGATGCTGCCTGGAATGCCGGAGAGAAACTCCAGCCCGATGCGCCCGACGGCGGCGGCATGTTCGGCCACCGTTGCATCGAGCGCCGCGGCCCCGGCCACGATGCCGCCCTCCTCCACCACGATATCGGCAAAGCCGCGCGCCAGGCGCAGCACCACGCCAGGGATGCCACCATCGCGGATGATGAGGTTGGAGGCAGCGCCGATCACCGTAAGCGCCGTGGCGGCGGGCAGGCCCGCCAGGAGGTCACATAAATCCTGCGCATCGGCCGGCCGCACCAGCCATTCCGCCGGGCCGCCGACGCGAAACCAGGTGAAGGGCGCCAGCGGCACCCCCGCCTGCACGCGGCCGCGAATGGCGGGAATGGCCTGGGTGATCGGCTGCATCCTCATGCCCGCCGGCTCGTGTAATTCGGCCCCTGCAGCGCTGCCAGTTTTTCCGGCAACGCATGCGCCCAATTGGTGATGGTGCCCGCCCCCAGAAAGACCACGTAATCGCCAGGTTTGGCGATGGCATGGATCATATCAGGCAGCGTCTCCGCCCCCGGCAGCGGCACCACCGAGCGATGGCCGCGCGCGCGCAACCCATCCACCAGCGCATCCTTGTCAAAGCCCTCGATCGGCGCTTCGCCCGCGGCATAGACATCGGCCACGATCACCGTGCCGGCATCATTCATGCACTTGCAGAAATCCTCGAACAGCGCCTCAAGCCGGCTGTAGCGATGCGGCTGCACGACCGCGATGACATCACGCGCGCCGGCCTGGCGCGCCGCCTTCAGCACAGCGGCAATCTCCACCGGGTGATGGCCGTAATCATCGATGATGGTGATGCCACCCACCTCACCCACCCGGGTGAAGCGGCGCTTCACACCCTTGAAGCCGGCGAGGGCGGCGCGGATCGTATCCTCCGGCACATCCATCTCCACCCCCACCGCAATGGCAGCCAGGGCGTTCTGCACATTATGCGCGCCCAGCATCGGCAACCGGAAGGGTTTGAGCGTGCGCGCCCGGCCGGTGGCGCGGTCCTGCACCACCACCTCGAAGGTGGCGCCGAGGCGGTCGGTCAACATCTTCTCCGCCCGCACATCGGCCTGGGGGGAGAAGCCGTAGGTCACAATGCGCCGGTCCAGATGCGGGATCATCGCCTGCACATCCGGATGATCCACGCAAAGCACCGCAAAGCCATAGAAGGGAATATTGGAAACGAATTGCCGAAAACCCTCGCGCATCGCCTCGCCGGTGCCCCAATGGTCGAGATGCTCCGGGTCCATATTGGTGACGATGGCCACCGTGCTGGGCAGGCGCAGGAAGGAGCCGTCGCTCTCATCGGCCTCCACCACCATCCATTCGCCGGCACCTTGGCGGGTATTGGTGCCATAGGCGTTGATGATGCCGCCATTGATCACCGTGGGGTCCAGCCGGGCGGCTTCCAGCACGGCGGCAACAAGGCTGGTGGTCGTGGTCTTGCCATGGGTGCCGCCGATGGAGATGGCCCATTTCAGCCGCATCAACTCGGCCAGCATCTCGGCCCGGCGCACCACCGGCAGCATGCGAATGCGCGCGGCCTGAACCTCGGGATTGTCCTTCTTCACCGCGGTCGAGACCACAACGACCTGGGCGGTGCCCAGATTCTCCGCCGCATGGCCAATGGTCACTGCAATGCCAGCGGCGCGCAGCCGGGCGATATTCGCCCCCTCCGCCATATCGCTGCCCTGCACGGAGTAGCCCAGATTGTTCAGCACCTCGGCAATGCCCGACATCCCAATGCCGCCAATGCCGACAAAATGGATGGTGCCGATGGAGAGCGGTAGCGCGCGCATTACTGGCGCTCCTTGATGAGAGAGAGAATGAGGTCGGCCAATTCACGCACCGCGCCGGGCCTGGCGATGGTAGCACCGGCCAGCGAGGCTGCCTGCATCCGTGCCGGAAAATTCAGAAAACCCGCCATTTCCGCCGCCAGCATCTCAGGCGTCAGGCCATGCTGGGGCAGCAGCCGCGCCGCACCCACATCGCTGAGCACATGGGCATTGGCGCTTTGGTGGTCATCAATCGCATTGGGCAGCGGCACCAGCAGGGCCGGGCGGGCGGCGCAGGCCAGTTCGGCAATGGTCGAGGCGCCCGCGCGCGCCACCACCAGATGCGCCACCGACAAATGCCGCGCCACATCGGGAAAGAAGGGCGAGAGTTCCGCCGGAACCCCCAGGCCCGCATAGGCGGCCCGCGCCCGGTCCAGATCCTCAGCACGGCATTGCTGGGTGACCATCAGCCGGGTGCGAAGCTCGGCCGGCAGGGCGGCGACGGCGGCGGGCACCAGGTCGGAAAACACCCGCGCGCCGAGCGAGCCGCCCAGCACCAGCAGCCGCAACCCGCCCTCCGTGCCCGGATAGGCCTGGCCCGCCAGCGCCTGCAGCGCCGGGCGCACCGGATTGCCCACCACATGCACCCGCGCACCCTGCGGCACCCGCTGCGTATCGGCGAAGGAGAGTGCCAGGGCATCGGCGCGGGTGGCCAAAAACCGGTTGGCGCGGCCTAGCACGCCATTTTGCTCATGCAGCACCAGCACCGGCCGGGCGGCGCCCAGGCTGAGGGCGGCCAGCGCCGGTGGTATCGCCGGATAGCCGCCAAAACCCACCACCGCGCGCGCTTGCAGCCGCTGCAAAATCCCCCTGGCCTGCCAAGTGCCAGCCGTCAGTTGTATAGCCCCGCGCATTGCCTTTCGCACCCCGCGCCCTGCTATGCCCTCGCCCCTGAGCACGAAACGCTCGGCATGGGAAAAGGCATTGGAGGCGAAGGCGCTGCTGCGCGCATCGGTGAATAGCGCCACCGCCTCGCCACGGGCGGAAAACTCCGTCGCCAGCGCCTCGGCTGGAAAAAGATGGCCGCCGGTGCCGCCTGCGGCGATAATGATCGGCCCGCTCATGACGGCACCTCGCTGCGCGGGCCGCGCCGCCTGGTCAGCGCCAGCAGCATGCCCATGCCAATGGCAATGCCCAGCATGGAGGAGCCGCCATAGCTCACCAGCGGCAAGGTCATGCCCTTGGTGGGGATCAGCCGCAGCGTGCTGCCCATATTGACGAAGGCCTGCAGGCCGAATTGGGTGAGCAGCCCCGCCGCCGCCAGCGCCACGAACATGTCACGCTCATGCAGCAGCCGCGCCAGGCCGCGCAGCACCACAAAGGCAAAAATGAGCAGCAGCGCGAGGCACACCACGAGGCCGAATTCCTCGCCCACCACGGCAAAGACGAAATCGGCATCGGCATCGGGCAGATTGGCCTTCACCCGGCCCTCGCCCGGGCCCTGGCCCCAGAGCCCGCCATTGCCAAAGGCCTGCAGCGAGCGCTCCTCCTGGGTGATATTGGGCCCAGGCGGCGGCGGGTTCAGATAGGTGTCGATACGCATGCGCACATGGCCATGCATGGTGTAAGCCAGCACACCCACCGCCAGCACGCCCACGGCGCCGACCATGATCAGCAGCATCGGCAGCCCCGCCAGGAAGGCCTGGGCGAAGAATACCGCGATGATCACAATCGCCATGCCGACATCGGGCTGCTGCTTGAGGATGACCAGCGCGACGCCCACCGGAATCGCCGCCACCACCAGGGCTGGATAGCGGCCGAAGGATTGCGCCTGCACCATCAGCCAGGCGCAGACCACGGCGAGGAAGGGCTTGAGGAATTCGCTCGGCTGCACCGATTGGCCAGCAATATGCAGCCAGCGCCGGCCACCCTTGATCTCGGTGCCCATCACCAGGGTCAGCGCGGTGAGGCCAAGTGCCGCCACGCAGCCCAGCAAGGCCAGACGGACCACCCATTTCGGCGGCAGCAGCGAAATGCCCACGATCAGCACCAGCGCCATGGAGGGGAAGATCAATTGCCGCACCACCTGTGCGGTGGCCGAAAGGTCGCGCATGCGCGACGAGCCGGTGGCCAGCGCCATGATGCAGCCCATCACCACCAGCGAGAACAGCGCCGCCATCGTCCAGCGATCCACCCCCCACCACCAGCGGCCCAGGATCGAGGTGTCGGTGCGTGAGACTTCCATCAGCCAAGCTCCTGCACGAGGGCACGAAAGGCCTCACCGCGGGCATCGAAGCCGGTGAACTGGTCCCAACTGGCGGCGGCGGGCGAGAGCAGGACTATATCGGCCAGCCCGGCAAAGGCCTTTTCGGCCGCAGCCGGCACCGCCTGTTCCAGGGTCTCCAGCACCGTATGCGCAACCCCGGCCTCGGCCAGGCTGGCGGCGAAGGCCTCCCCGTCGCGGCCGATCAGAAAGGCATGGGCGATGCGCGGGAACCATGGTGCGAGGGGGGCGATGCCCCCCTCCTTGCCGGTGCCGCCGGCAATCCAGATGACCTTCGCATAGCTTTCCAGCGCGCGGGCGGTGCTGTCAGCATTGGTGGCCTTGCTGTCATTGATGAAGCGCACGCCGCGATGGGTGCCCACCCATTCGGCGCGATGCGGCAGGCCGGGATAGCTGCGCAGTGCGGGGGCCAGGGCCGCGCGGGCTACGCCCAGATGCAGCGCCATGGCGCAGGCGGCGGCGGCGTTTTGGGCATTATGGCTGCCGGGCAGGGTGGGCGCCCCGGCCAAATCCATGATCACGCCCGATTCATCCTGCAGCACCCCGTCCACCGCCCAGATGCCTCCGGGCGTGGCGTGCTCGCCCGAGATATGCACCGCCCCCGATATCGCCTCTCGCGTCAGATCATCATCATCGCCGAGCAGGCACAGATCCCCCGCCTGCGCGCGCGCAAAAATGCGGGCCTTGGCAGCGCGGTAACCTTCCATGTCGCCATGGCGGTCCAGATGATCGGGACTGAGATTCAGCATGACTGCTGAGTTGAATCGCAAAATATCGATTCGTTCCAGCATGTAGGAAGACATTTCGAGGACATATACGCCCTCATCAGGTAGAATGGGCATCGAAAGCGCCGCTGTGCCCAGATTGCCGCCCACCGCAACCTCCCGCCCGGTGCTGGCCAGAATATGCCCCAGCAGCGCCGTGGTGGTGGATTTGCCATTGGTGCCGGTGATGCCGGCAAAGCGCGCGCCACTCCCCGCGGCCCGCACCGCGCGGAACAAAAATTCCGCATCGACCAAAATCGGCGCGCCCGCCGCCCGCGCCGCCGCCGCCGCCGGATGCACCCGCGGCAGGATATGCGGGATGCCAGGCGAGAGCAGCAGCGCATCGAAGCGAAAATCCGCCGCCGGGTCAGCCACGTGCAGCCCCGCCGCTGCGGCCTCGGCCCGCGCGGCCTCCCGGTCATCCCACACCGTCACCGCGGCCCCCCATTCGCGCAGGCGCAGCGCCGCCGGCAGCCCGGCCTTGCCAAGCCCCACCACGGCGATGGATTGACCTGCGAAGGGGCTCACCGGATTTTCAACGTCGATAACCCGACCAGCGCCAGCACCATGGCAATGATCCAGAAGCGGATGACGATGGTGGGCTCGGCCCAGCCCTTCTTCTCGAAATGATGGTGCAGCGGCGCCATCAGAAACACCCGCCGCCCGGTGCGCTTGAACCAGAACACCTGGATAATGACCGAGAGCGTCTCCACCACGAACAAGCCGCCCACAATGGCCAGCACGATTTCATGCTTGGTGGCGACCGCGATGCCCCCCAGCGCGCCGCCCAAGGCCAGGCTGCCGGTATCGCCCATGAACACCGCCGCCGGCGGCGCGTTGAACCATAAGAAGCCCAGCGATGCGCCAATCAGCGCCGAGCAGAACACCGCCAACTCACCCGCGCCCGGCACCGCATGCAATTGCAGGTAATCGGCAAAAATCCGATTGCCGACGAGATAGGCGATAAGCGCGAAAACCGCGCCCGCGATCATCACCGGCACGATGGCCAGCCCATCCAGCCCATCGGTCAGGTTCACCGCATTGGAGGCGCCCATCATCACGAACATGGCAATGAAGGGGAACAGGATGGAGAAGGGCACCAACGTGTCCTTCAGAAAGGGCAAAGCAAGATTGGTGGACAGCCCAGGCGGCAGCAGCCACACCAGCCACAGCGCGGTCACCAGCCCAAGCCCGGCCTGCGCCACCAACTTGCCCCGGCTGGAAACGCCACGGGTGTTGCGCTTGGTCACCTTCAGCCAGTCATCATAAAACCCGAGCGCCCCATAGCCCAAAGTCACCATCAGCACCGCCCAGACAAAGCCATTGCGCAAATCGGCCCAGAGCAGGATGGAGACCGTCAATGCCAGCAGGATCAGCACGCCGCCCATGGTGGGCGTGCCCTTCTTGGTGAGCAAATGCGATTCCGGCCCATCCTCGCGGATCGGCTGGCCGCCGCGCTGAAAACTGCGCAGCCAATTGATCACCCGCGCACCGAAGACCAGCGCGATGAACAGCGATGTCATGCAGGCCGCACCGGCCCGGAAGGTCAGGTAGCGTGCCAGGTTGAAGAGGATGAAATCATCCGAAAGCGGTGCCAGCAGCAGCGGGATCATGACGGCGTATCCAGAGCGTGAATGATGGTGGCCATGCGCATGCCGAGCGAGCCTTTCACCAGCACCGCATCACCGGCACGCAAGGCCGCGCGCATGAGCGGCGCGAGGGAAGACGAATCGGGCGCCGCATGGCCGCGAAGCCCCACCGGCAGGCTGGCCAGCATGGCCCCCATCAGCGGGCCCACGGTATGGAGCAGGTCCACGCTCTCCGCCACTGCCGGGCCGAGCGCCAGATGCAGGGCAGGGCCGTGCTCGCCCAGTTCCAGCATGTCACCCAAAATGGCCACGCGGCGGCCGGGCTGCGCCTTCAACACCGCCAGCGCCGCCAGCACCGAGGGGCCGGAGGCGTTGTAGCTTTCATCCAGCAGCAGCGCCGCCCCGCCCGGTGCGGCAATGGCGCGGCGCTGCCCCCGCCCGGCACCGGCGCCGAAATTTTCAAGCGCCCGCGCGGCCTGGGCGATATCCAGCCCCAGCGCATGGATGGCCGCCAACACGGCGGTGGCATTTTCCGCCAGATGCCGGCCAGGGGCGGCCAGCACCAGCTCCAGCACCCCCGCCGGCGTGGCGATGGACGCCCGCCCGCCCTCAGCCCCCGCTTCATAGGCCAGCAGCCGAATATCCGCGCCCTCGGCCAGGCCGAAGCTCAGCACCCGCCCCGCACGGGCCCGCAGCGCCGGGAAATAGGCACTATCCGCCGGCAGAATGGCGGTGCCCCCAGGCTCCAGCCCCTCCAGAATGTCACCCTTCTCCGCCGCAATCTCATCGAGGCTGCCCATCCGGCCCAGATGGGCGGTGCCGATGGTGGTGATGATGGCGACATGCGGCCGGGCCAGCCGGGCCAGCGGCGCGATCTCGCCGCGATTATTCATCCCCAGTTCGATGGCGGCGAAGGCGGCATCGCGCGGCATATTCGCCAGGGTGGTGGGCACGCCGATATGGTTGTTGAAACTGGCCGCCGCCGCATGGGTCGGCCCGAAGGCGCCGAGTGCCAGGCGCAGCATGTCCTTCGTCGTGGTCTTGCCCACGCTGCCGGTGACGGCGACAACCCGCGCCATGCTGCGGCCGCGCGCCGCCCGGCCCAGCGCCTGCAAGGCCGCCAGCGTATCGGCCACCATCAGGCAGCGCGAATCCGCGCCATGCTCCACCAGCACCGCCGCGGCGCCGGCGGCGAAGGCGGCGGGCACGAAATCATGCCCATCCCGCGCCGCCTTGAGCGCGACAAAAAGATCCCCGGCCTCGACCTGCCGGCTGTCAAAGCCGATGCGCGCGACGGCCACCTCAGCCTCCAGCCGCCCGCCAGTGGCGGCCCGCAACTCGGCACTGGTCCACAGCGCGCTCATGCCAACAACCCCCGCAGCACGGCCGCATCATCAAAGGCGGTGGTGATGCCGGCCATGGTCTGGCCGGTTTCATGGCCCTTGCCCGCCACCACCAGCACATCGCCGGCGCGCAGCATGGCAACACCTTCAGCAATGGCGGCCCGACGGTCGCCAATCTCCATCGCATCGGGCGCTGCGGCGCGGATGGCGGCGCGGATGGCGGCGGGGTCCTCGCCGCGCGGATTGTCATCGGTGATGATGGCGAGGTCGGCCCGGGCCGCCACCACCGCCCCCATCAGCGGGCGCTTGCCCGGGTCCCGATCGCCGCCCGCGCCGAAGACGCAAATGAGCCTCCCATGGGTATGCGGGCGCAAAGCTGCCAGCAGGCGCTCCAGCGCATCGGGGGTATGGGCGTAATCGACATAGGCGGCGGCGCCCTGGGTGGTGCGGCCGGCCAATTCCATGCGGCCGCGCACGCCGGCCAACCGGGGCAGGGCCTCCAGCACTGCCGCCTCGTCCCGACCGGCGAGGATGGCCAGAGCCGCCGCCAGCAGCGCATTATCGGCCTGGAAGCGGCCGGGCAGCGGCAGGTGCAGGGCATGCGCGCGGCCGAAGATGCGCAGGGCCAGCCCCTGGCCATCGGGCAGCGGGGTGGCGCTTTCCAGCCGGATGTCATCGCCCGAAGCGCCCACGCTGAGCAGCCGCAGGCCCCGCGCCGCGGCAATGGCACGCAGCCTGCCCTGGGTCTCTTCATCCGCCTCGGTGCTGAAGGCGCCGGCCCCACCCATCGGCAGCAGCGTGTTGAAAAGCCTGAGCTTGGCGGCGCGATAGGCCGCCATATCGCCATGGTAATCGAGATGGTCGCGGGTGAGGTTGGTAAAGCCGGCCACCGCCAGTTGCACCCCATCCAGCCGGCGCTGGTCCAGCCCATGGCTGCTGGCCTCCATGGCCAGATGCTCGATGCCGGCGCGCGCCAGCGCCGCCAGCATGGCATGCAGCGAGACCGGGTCGGGCGTCGTCAGGCTTTCACCGCTGGCGAAGCCTGGGGCGATGAGCCCCAGCGTGCCCAGGCTGGCGGCCCGCCCGGCGCCAAATATCTGGCGCAGGAAATCGGCCGTGCTGGTCTTGCCATTGGTGCCGGTGATGGCGGCGATCACGCCCGGCTGCGGCCCCGCCAGCCGGGCGGCCATATGGGCGAGCGCGGCGCGGGCATCGGCGGCCAGCAGCAAGGGGCGGTGGGGCACGCCGGCAGGCCAGACACTGCCCTCGGGCGCCAGAATCGCCGCCGCACCGGCCGCCACCGCAGCGGGAATAAAGGCGCGGCCATCCACCCGGGCGCCGGGCAATGCCGCAAAGATCATGCCAGGGCTTACAGCCCGGCTGTCAGCGGTGATGCCCTGCACGGCGCCGGGCAGCGGCGCTGTGTGTGGTATAAGCCCGGCGGCGAGGTCATCGAGCCGCAAGGGTGGCTTCCCCTCCCCGGGGGGTATTGGCAGGGGTATTATTGACCAGTTGCACCCGCGGCCCGCCCAATATGGCATCGGTGCGGCGGATGGGTGCCGGTGTGGGGGTAAAGCCCTGCATTGCGGGGCTGGGCGCGGTATTGGCTCGGGGGCCGCTGGGCGCAGCCGGGCGAGGAGCGGCCGGTGCCGCCGCCACGGGCGCCACCGGCGCGCCATTGGGAATGCTCACCCGGGCGGGCCGGCCGCCGAAGGGCAAGGCGATACCGGCCTGGATGATGGCGCCGCGCTCCATCTCCGGCGTCAGGCCCAGCATGGGCCCCGTGCGCTCCACGATCCGCCGGAAGACCGGCGCTGCGATCAGCCCTGCGGTGGCATGGCCGCCGGTCTCGGCCCTGGCATGCGGCTCATCGAGCATCACATACAGCGCGTAGCGAGGCGCATGCATCGGGAAGGCACCGACGAAGGAGACCACGTTGCGCCCGCGCATATACTGGCCCCGGCTGTCCAGCGTCTGTGCCGTGCCGGTCTTGCCGCCGACGAAATAGCCCGGCGCATCCGCGCGCGAGCCGGTGCCATGGGTCACCACCAGGCGCATCAGCCGGCGCATCGCCTCACTGGTGCGCTCACTGACCACCCGGATGCCATCACGCGTCTCGCCATCGCCCTGGGCCAGCAAGGTGGGGTTGAAGAGAATGCCGCCATTGGTCAGCGCGGCGATGCCGGTCACCACCTGCATGGGGGTGACGGCAATGCCATGGCCAAAGCCGATGGTCATGGTCGAGACATCCTGCCAGCTGCGCCCGCGCGGCCAGAGCGGGCGGGCGATGCCGGGCAACTCCATGCTCTGGCGGTCCAGCATGCCCATGCGTTCGAGGAATTCGCGGTGCCGCTGCCGGCCCACCGCCATGGCCATATGTGCGCTGGCGATATTGGAGCTGAAGGCGACGATCTCAGGCACGCTCAGCCAGCGCGACTGGGCGTGGTCATCATTGATGCTGCGCCCTTGGGGAAGCTGGATCGGCCGCGTGGCGTCATACCCGCCATTGACGGAGGTCACACCCAGTTCGAGTGCCATGGCGGTGGTGAAGAGCTTGAAGGTCGAGCCCGGCTCGTAAACCCCCGTGGTCACCCGGTTGAACATCGATACGGCGGTGGCGGAGGTGAGGTCGGAGGCGACGAAATCTGGGTTGCTCACCATGCCGATGATCTCACCGGAGCGGATATCCATCATCACCGCCGCACCGCCCAGGGCATTGTGCAGGGCGCGCTGGGCCTCCACCGCCTCGCGCAATTCGCGCTGGACGCGGATATCGATGGAAAGGCGCAGCGGCGCGCGGCTGGCCTGCAGGCGCTCGTCGAACCATTGCTCCACGCCGCCACGCGCCTGGCCATCGGCGCCCACCGCGCCCAGCACATGGGCTGCATCCCGCCCACGCGGATATTGCCGGCGCTCGGCCACCTCAAAGCCCAGGCCAATCTGCCCCAGGCTATTGATGCGGGTCTGCTGTTCTTCGGTGATGAAGCGGTCGAGATAGACCCAGTTGCTGTCCAGCGTCAGCCGCTCGAGCAGATGCGCCCGCGACAGATGGGGCAGAATCTGGTTGAGCTGCTGCGCTAGGCGGGTGGGGTTTTCCAGCAGATTGGGCCGGGCATAGAGTGCGAGGCCGCGCACCGAGACGGCGAGCACCTCGCCATTGCGGTCGATGATCTCGGCCCGGCTGACGGCGGTATCGGCCACCTGCGCCCGGGCGGCGGGGGATGCCATGCGCGGCAGGCTGGGCGAGATAATGGTGGCATCCGTCGCCTTGAGAGCCACGGCGGCGAAGAGCCCGGTAAAGCCGAAGGCGGCGAAGAGCACCCGCCCGCGCGAGATGGCAAGCGGGCGAGCCTGCTGGGCGGGGCGCCAGCTGCGCTGCATCTCGCTGCCGATCGGCCGGCCCTGGGCGCGGCCGGCGGGGGCGCTTTCCGGGTCGGGGGCCTGGGGGTGGATCGGCGATTCGCTCATCGGATGTAGGGCACCGGCGGGGCCATGCCATTGGTCTGGCCGCCCAGCATGGAGCCGCCATCGACCCTTTGGACATGAACGGCGGGGCGATAGGCTGCGGCCACGGGCGGTAGGGCGGCGCTGTCCGCCCCGCGCGGGGCGGGGCTATTGCGGCGGGCCTCAGCCAATACCGCCGGCGGCGCTGCCGGCCTGGCCGGCGCTTCGCCCTGGCGGGAGGGCGGGGCTGCCACCGGCGGCAGGCTCTGGGCGGCGCGGGTGGGGGCTTCGGGAATGACGGCGCTGGCCCTGGTGGCGCGCATGGTGGCGGCATCGGCGAGCTGGCTGGGGCGCTGGGCGGCGGGCTCGGCGGCCCGCGCGGGGCTGCTGGGCGGGGCGGGAGGCCGGGTGGCGGGGGTGCTAGGTTGGCCGCTGGTCGCCAGGGTGGTCACAGCTTGGGCGGCAGCGGCATTGCCCGCCGGCTGTGCGGCGGGCTGGCGGGCGGCAGCGGTCGCGGTCGGGGGCACGGGCGAGGCCGTGGCCGTGGCCGGGGCTGTGGCCGTGACCGGGGCCGGAGTAGGCGCGGCGGCCGTGGCCGTGGCCGGCGTCAGCCAGGCTTCCGCCAGCGCCATGGTGGTTTCGTCACGCGCCGCGAAGGGCGAGGGGGGGGCGTTCCAGGCCACGGCGACGGGCAGCCGGCGCACCGCCTCATCCAGCCGCTGGAACTGGCCCGATTGCATGGGTGAGAGGCCCACAAGGTGGCGATCGGCCAGGCCGCGCAGGCGCTCCTGATCGTTCAACCGGGCCCATTCGGCCTGCAGCAACTGGGTGCGACCCTCCACCTCCTCAGTCCCGCGGCGAATATCGCGCAGCTCCCGGTCCAGAACGGTGACCGAGCGCTTGACCTCGAAGGTATGGCCGATGGCGGCCGCCATGGCGATGCCGGTGAGCAGCGAGAGGGGCTTGATCATGCGGGATGTCCCTCAAGGCGGATAATGGCGCGCAGCCGTGCGGAGCGGGCGCGCGGATTGGAGCGGGTTTCCCCCTCGCCGGGGCGCTCGGCACCGCGGGTGAGCAGGCGGTAGGGGGCGGCGGTGGGGCGCACCGCCCAGGAGGCAGGGTCATGGCGCGAGGCCCGCGCTTCGCGCCCCGCCGCCTCGGTCAGCACGCGCTTGACGATGCGGTCTTCCAGCGAATGGAAGGACACCACCACCAGCCGCCCGCCCGGGGCCAGCAGCGACAGCGCGCCCGCCAGCCCGCGCTCGATCTCGCCGAGTTCGTCATTCACCCTGATACGCAGCGCCTGGAAACTGCGGGTGGCGCCATCCATCCCCGATGGGTCGCGCGGCACCGATTTGCGGATCACTTCGGCCAAGGCGAGGGTGGTGTGGAATGGCCGGCCCGCCACGATATTGCGGGCGATGCGGCGGGAATGCCGCTCCTCGCCAAACTGGTAGAGGATATCGGCCAACTCGGCCTCGGGCAGGGTATTGACCAGATCGGCCGCGGTCGGCCCGTCATGGCCCATGCGCATGTCGAGCGGGCCATCGCTGCGAAAGGAAAAGCCCCGCGCCGCCTCATCGAGCTGGAAGGAGGAGACACCCAAATCGAGCACCACGCCATCAAGCTGGGTCACACCGCCTTCGGCCAGCACCGAGACCATATCGCCAAAGCAGGCCTGCAGCAGATGCAGCCGGCCGGGGTGACGGGCGAGCAGGGCGGCGCCGCGGGCAATCGCATCACGGTCGCGGTCCAGCGCATAAAGGGTGCAGCCGGAGGCCAGGATGGCCTGGGCATAGCCGCCGCCGCCGAAGGTGCCATCGAGATGGGTTTCGCCTGGCGCGGGGGCGAGGTGGTGCAGCACCTCCTCCAGCATCACCGGAACATGGCTCATGCGCCCTGCCTCCGGGTCATGGCGCGGGCCTGGGCGCGGGCGCGGGCGGCCTCGATCATCGCATCGGCAGCGCTGGGCTCCCACAGCTCGAAAATCTGGTTCTTGCCCAGAAAGGCGATGGAATCGGTTATGCCGGCATGCTCCAGCAGCTTGGCGTCCATGATCAGCCGGCCCTCAGAATCGGGGGTGGCATCCACCGTATCGGCGTAATTGACGTAGAAGCTGTCGTCATCCTCCTCGAGGTTCACATCCGCGGGGGTGATGGGCGTGATCGACGCTTCAAACAGACTGGCGGGCCAGGCCTCGATGCAGCCCAGGCGGTTGGAACGGCGCAGAACGAGGGGCTGGCCAGCCAGGGCGGCGCGAAAGGCGGCGGGGATGGAGACGCGCTTCTTCGCATCCAGCTTGTTGATGTAGCGCCCGCGGAACTGTGCGCTCCCTGATGGCATTGGTTCCGCGGCAGCCATGATGTCGTGTTATCCCCCGATACAAATTCGACCTGAGGGAAAAGACGCCTGGCTGCCCTTTGTCAGCCTGGTGATGGGACGGCGCCTCCCCCGCCGGCAGCGACCGGAGGGAGAAGCGACCGGTGAGGCCCCCCGACCCCACCGGCTCGCCCTACCAGCCCAATTTGCGGACCGCTCGCCCCCCCGAGCGCGCTGCATCCTCATATGGGCTGAAGGTGTTTGTAGATGGGCATTTCCCCCACTTCAAGGGAAAATTCGCCACTGCGTTACTGAGCGTTATGATGAGTTTTGTTGAATTTCATTACGTTAGTTTGATGCACTATCCTCGCCATGGCTGTTTTTTGCCGAAAGCAAAATATTACAGTATGTTCGTTGTATGTTCTTTAGGCGGCGGTGCTTGCGTCATATTCGGCCCTGCCGCCTCACCTTTTCGGCCTCCCAGTTGCGGTGGGCTGCCGGATATACCCACCGCAAACTTGCCTGTCAGACTATCGACACATGACGAGCAAACACGCCCAGACGCGCTGAGGCGGCCCCTACCAGGTCACCTCAGGCGGCAGGCTCATCAGAATGGCATTGACATTCCCGCCGGTCTTCAGGCCGAAAATCGTGCCCCGGTCATGCAGCAGGTTGAACTCGACATAACGCCCGCGGCGCATCAACTGATGGGCGCGCTCCGCCTCGGTCCAGGGCTCATGCATGCGGTGGCGGACGATCTGGGGATAGGTGTCGAGAAAGGCCTGGCCCACATCGCGGGTGAAGGCGAAATCATTCTCAATGCCCCGGCCTGGCGTCTTGTCGCCCAGGTAATCATAGAAGATGCCACCCAGGCCGCGCGGCTCATCACGATGCGGCAGGAAGAAATATTCGTCGCACCATTTTTTGAACCGCGGGTAATAATCCGGGTCATGCTTGTCGCAGGCCGCCTTGAAGCCGGCATGGAAGGTTTCGCCATCTTCGAGGCTATGCGGGGCGGCATGGTCCATCGGCGTGAGGTCGCCGCCGCCGCCGAACCAGGCGCGGGTGGTGACAATGAAGCGGGTGTTCATATGCACCGCCGGAACCCGCGGGCTGCGCATATGCGCCACCAGCGAAATACCGGTGGCGAGGAAGCGCGGATCCTCCTCCGCGCCTGACATCTGCTTGCGGAATTCCGGGCTGAACTCGCCCCAGACGGTGGACACATTCACCCCCACCTTTTCGAAGACCCGGCCGCGCATCACGCTCATCACGCCCCCGCCGCCCTCGGGCCTATCCCAGGCGGTGCGCTCGAAGCGGCCGGGCGGGAGTGCTCCATGCGGGCCTTCGCGCAGATCATCCTCAATTGATTCGAATGCAGAACAAATCCCGTCGCGCAGGCTCTCAAACCAGCCCCGCGCCGGGTTTATGAAGGGATTTTCAGGTGCTTTGCTCATTTTCTTCCCGCTTGCTTCCGGCCCTGCCGGTTGTCACCTCGCAGATACTGCCTTTATACGCCGTGCAGCGCGAGAGACCGGGCAGCGTGGATGAGGAAGGGCCGTCTGATGCCCGGCTTTTCCCGCGCTTGGCACTCTATTAGGTGCTGATGATGCAGGGACCGAAATTCGATGGCTGATATGGCAACCCAACCCAGCGCGCCGCCCGCGGGCGCTCCGCAGGCGACCAAGCGCGATTTCCTGGCGCTGAGCGCCACCGCCTTCGCGGCGGTGGGCGTGGGCGCGATCGTGTGGCCCTTCATCTCCTCGATGAACCCCGCACGCGATGTGCTGGCGATGGCCAGCACCGAGGTTGATCTCACCCCCATCGCCACCGGCATGGCGGTGACGGTGATGTGGCGCGGCAAGCCGGTCTTCGTGCGCAACCGCACGGCCGAGGAGATCGCCACCGCCCGCGCCGTGCCCGTCTCCGAATTGCGTGACCCGCAAACCGACCAGTCGCGCGTGCAGCGCGACAATTGGCTGGTGATGGTGGGTGTGTGCACCCATCTGGGCTGCGTGCCGCTGGGCCAGCGGCCCACCGATGTGCGTGGCGATTACAGCGGTTGGTTCTGCCCCTGCCATGGCAGCCACTACGATGGCTCCGGCCGCATCCGCAAAGGCCCCGCGCCGACAAATCTGGCGGTGCCGCAATACACCTTCCTCACGCCCACCCAGATCCGCATCGGCTAAGCCCAGGCTTCAGTCCGCAAACGCTTCCCCAGCCCATTCGATAGGAACATCGCACCATGGCGCTCGGCCTACATAAGAGTGAAGTGAAGAACCCCCTGCTGCGTTGGGTTGACGAGCGGCTGCCCGTCATTACCATGATCCAGAAGGAATACGGGACCTTTCCGACCCCTCGTAACTTCAATTATTTCTGGAATTTCGGCGCGCTCGCCATGATCAATCTGATGATCATGATCGCGACCGGCATCTTCCTGGCGATGCATTACCAGCCCAATACCCTCATGGCGTTCGATAGCGTCGAACGCATCATGCGTGACGTGAATTACGGCTGGCTGATCCGCTATGTTCATATGAATGGCGCCTCGATGTTCTTCATCGTGGTGTATATCCACATCTTCCGCGGCCTCTATTACGGTTCCTACAAGGCGCCGCGTGAGCTGCTGTGGATGCTTGGCGTGACCATCTTCCTGCTGATGATGGCTACGGCCTTCATGGGATATGTGCTGCCCTGGGGCCAGATGTCGCTGTGGGGCGCGGTGGTGATCACCAACCTCTTCTCGGCCTTCCCGGTGGTGGGTGATTTCATCGTCACCCTGCTCTGGGGCGGCTTCTCGGTCGACAATCCCACGCTGACCCGCTTCTTCGCCCTGCATTACCTCATGCCCTTCATGATCGTGGGTGTGGTCTTCCTGCATGTGGCGGCGCTGCACATCACCGGCTCGAACAACCCGCTGGGCGTGGAGCCGAAGGGTCCGCAGGACACCATCCCCTTCCACCCCTACTACACCATCAAGGACACCGTCGGCATCGTGGTGTATCTGATGGTCTTCGCGGCGCTGGTGTTCTTCTCGCCGAATTATCTCGGCCACCCGGACAATTACATCCCGGCCAACCCGCTCAGCACGCCCGCGCATATCGTGCCGGAATGGTACTTCCTGCCTTATTACGCCATTCTGCGCGCGGTGCCGGACAAGCTGGGCGGCGTCATACTAATGTTCAGCTCCATCCTCGTGTGGTTCGCGGTACCTTGGTTGGACTCATCTAAGGTGCGCTCGATGAATTTCCGTCCAGTGGCGCGCATTTTCTTCCTGCTCTGGTGCATCTCTTTCGGCGTACTGATGTATTGCGGTGGCAAGCCGGCGGAAGAGCCCTTCGTCACCATCAGCCGGATCGCCACCGCCTATTACTTTGCCTACTTCCTGGTGGTCCTGCCGTTGCTTGGCCGCTTTGAGCGCCCAATGCCGCTGCCGGAAAGCATTTCGCGGGCCGTGCTGGGGATAAAGGCCATGGGCGGTGGCCCGCTCCCCGCCGGCGCCGCGGCGAAGCCGATGGAGAAGGCCTGAATCATGAAGCGTTTTCTCAAGATCACCGCCCTCGCCGGGGCCATCCTCCTCGCGGCCGGGCCTTCGGGCCAAGCCGCTGGCGAGGCGCAACATCCGCGTGATGGTGGCTTCAGCTTCGCCAACCTCTTCGGCACCTTTGACCGTGCCTCCGCCCAGCGCGGCTTCCAGGTCTATAAGGAGGTCTGCGCGAACTGCCATTCCATGCGGCTGCTCTCCTACCGCAACCTGGTGGAGCTGGGCCTGAGCGAGGCCGAAGTGCGCGCCATCGCCGCCACATTCACCGTGACCGACGGCCCGAATGATGAAGGCGCGATGTTCGAGCGCCCGGCCCGCCTCTCCGACCGTTTCCGCAGCCCCTTCGCCAATGACGCGGCCGCCCGCACGGCCAATAATGGCGCCCTACCGCCCGACCTCTCGGTCATCGTCAAGGCCCGCCATGATGGCGCGAACTACCTCTACTCGCTGCTCACCGGCTATGGCCAGGAGCCCCCGGCGGGTGTGACCATCGGCGATGGCATGAACTACAACCCATATTATCCGGGTGGCCAGATTGCCATGGGCCAGGTGCTGAACGACGACCAGATCGAATACACCGATGGCACCAATGCCTCGGCCGATCAGATGGCGCGCGATGTCACCACCTTCCTCGCCTGGGCCTCCGAGCCTGAGACCGAGGAGCGGCGCCGCATGGGCATTCGCGTCCTGGTCTTCCTCGCCATTGCCGGTCTGCTGGCCTATGGCGTGAAGCGCAAGATCTGGGCCGAGCTCAAGACCAAGAGCGCCTGATCTTCCGGCGCAAACCGAAAAAGGCCGCCCTCGGGCGGCCTTTTTTTTGCCCGCCGCGCCGCCTAAAACCCCCACCACATCAGGAGCGCTTTTGCCATGGACAGCATCACCCCCGTCATCGGCCTCATCGGCGGCTCGGGCCTTTACGATATTGATGGGCTGGAGGACCGCGAGTGGCGGCATGTCTCCACCCCCTGGGGTGAGCCTTCGGACCAATTGCTCTTCGGGCGCCTCGCTGGGGTGCAATGCGTCTTCCTGCCCCGCCATGGCCGCGGCCACCCCAACCCGCCCTCGGCGTTGAATTTCCGGGCCAATATCGATGCGCTGAAGCGCTCTGGCGTCACCGAGATCATTTCCCTCTCCGCCGTGGGGTCGCTGAAGGAAGAATTGCCGCCCGGCCATTTCGTCATCGTGGACCAATTCATCGACCGCACCTTCGCGCGGGAAAAATCCTTCTTCGGCCCCGGCTGCGTCGCCCATGTCAGCGTCGCCCACCCCACCTGCCCGCGCCTATCCGACGCCATCGAGGTGGCGGGCCGGGACCTCGGCCTGCCGATGACCCGCGGCGGCACCTATCTCGTCATGGAAGGCCCGCAATTCTCCACCCAGGCGGAGAGCCTTCTCTACCGCCAATGGGGCTGCGACGTGATCGGCATGACCAATATGCCCGAGGCAAAACTCGCCCGCGAGGCCGAGCTTTGCTACGCCTCCGTCGCCATGGTGACCGATTTTGACTGCTGGCACCCCGAGCATGACGCCGTCACCGTCGATCAGGTGGTCAAGGTGCTGCTCTCCAATGCCGATAAGGCCAAAGCCCTGGTCAAGGCGCTGATCCCCGCCATCGGCCAGCCGCGCGGCCTCTGCCCCGCCGGCTGCGATCGCGCGCTGGAATACGCCATCATCACTGCCCCGGAAAAGCGCGACCCTGCGCTGATCGAGCGGCTCGAGGTGGTGGCGGGCCGCATGCTGCGCGGCTGAACCTGCCCAGGCGCGAGGCAGCAATTATGGCCGAATAGCGGCCCTGCCCATTCCTGACTGCCTCGCGCCCTGATCTGCCCGCGAATTGTGCAGAACCCGGCCTGCCGCCCTGCGGCAGGCGCCCAACACCGCTTGCCCCCCGCCGCACCAGCCTGCATCTGCCCGACAACTCTGGAGGCGGACAGACATGGCACGGATTTTCACCACCGATTTGGACCCATGCGGTTGCGGCCGCCACCACGCTGCCATGGCCTGCGACATGCCAACCGATGGCACCGGCGCCATGGGCCAGGTGGTGGAGGAGGCCGTGCTCCGCGCGGTTTTCCCGCAAGCCGCCACCCGCCGCGCCATGCTCAACACCTTCGGTGCCGGTACGCTCCTCGCCGCCATCGGCGATATCCTGCCCTTGGTCGATGCGCGTGAAGCCTTCGCCCAAACCCCCGCCGCGCCGGAAAAGCGCGACCTCAAGATCGGCTTCATCGCCATCACCTGCGCCACCCCCATCATCATGGCCGACCCGATGGGCTTCTATCGCCGCCAGGGCCTGAATGTGGAGGTGCTGCGCACCGCCGGCTGGGCCGTCATCCGTGACCGTGCCATCGCCCGCGAATTCGACGCCGCCCATATGCTGGCCCCCATGCCGCTTGCCATGTCACTCGGCGTGGGTGTCGCCAGCCCGCAGCCCTGGTCCGTCGCCGCCATCGAGAACATCAATGGCCAGGCCATCACGCTGGCCAACAAACACCGCGACAAGCGCGACCCCAAGGATTGGCGCGGCTTCCGCTTCGCCGTGCCGTTTGATTTCTCCATGCACAATTACCTGCTGCGCGCCTATGTCGCCCAGGCCGGCCTCGACCCGGACCGCGACATCCAGATCCGCGCCGTGCCGCCGCCGGAAATGGTGGCCAATCTGCGCGCCGACAATATCGACGGCTTCCTCGGCCCTGACCCCTTCAACCAGCGCGCGGTGTTCGACGGTGTGGGCTTCATCCACCTGCTGACCCGCGAATTGTGGGACGGCCACCCCTGCTGCGCCTTCGCCGTGCCCGCCGCCATGCCGCGCGAAATGCCCAACACCTTCGCCGCCCTCATGAAGGCCATTGTCGAGGCCACCGCCTATTCCAATAATCCGGCCAATCGGCGCGAGGTGGCCGCCGCCATTGCCGGCCCCAACTACCTCAACCAGCCGCAAACCGTGGTCGAGCAGGTGCTCACCGGCACCTTCGCCAATGGCCTGGGCCAGGTGCAGCGCGTGCCCGAGCGGGTGGGCTTCGAGCCCTTCCCCTATCATTCCATGGCGATCTGGATTCTAACCCAGATGCGCCGCTGGGGCCAATTGCAGCGCGAGGTTGATTACGCCGCCGTCGCCTCCCAGGTCTTCCTCGCCCTCGATGCTCGCCGCGCCATGCGTGAGATCGGCCTCACCGTGCCCGCCAACCCGATGCGCAGCGAGACCATTCTGGGCCGCAGCTTCGACCCGGCGCAGGCTGACGCCTATTTGAATTCCTTCGCTATCAAGCGCTAGGCCCATGCAAAAACCGGTCTCTGCCTGGCGGGCCACGCTGCTCTCCTTCATCATCCTCGCCGTCTTCCTCGGCGCCTGGGAACTTTCCCTGCAAGGTGCCGGGCAAGGCGCTGGCCCGGCCATGGATCCTGAATACGCCGCCCTTCTCGGCCAGGCCGCGGCCAGCGGCGGCCAGACGCCCATGCCCAAGCCGAGCGAAATCGGCCACCGCCTGTTCCAATTGCTGAGCGACCCCTTCTATATCCGCGGCCCCAATGACCAGGGCATCGGCATTCAGGTCGCCTATTCGCTGGGCCGGGTGCTGCTGGGCTTTGGCATCGCCGCCCTCATCGCCATCCCCTTGGGCTTCGTCATCGGCATGTCGCCGCTGCTCAATGCCGCACTCAATCCCTTCATCCAGGTGCTGCGGCCGGTCTCGCCGCTCGCCTGGATGCCCCTGGCACTCTTCACCATTCAGGATTCGTCGATTTCGGCGGTCTTCGTCATCTTTATCTGTTCAATCTGGCCAATGCTGCTCAACACCGCCTTTGGTGTCTCCGCCGTGCGGCGGGAATGGCTGAACGTCGCCCGCACGCTCGAGGCCGGCACCTGGCGCACCGCCTTTCGCGTCATCCTCCCCGCCGCCGCCCCCACCATCCTCACCGGCATGCGCATCTCCATCGGCATCGCCTGGCTGGTCATCGTGGCGGCCGAGATGCTCGTGGGCGGCACCGGCATTGGCTACTGGGTCTGGAACCAATGGAACAACCTCTCCATCGCCGATATTTGCATCGCCATCCTGATGATCGGCCTGGTGGGCCTGGCGCTGGACCGTCTGCTGGGCCTGCTGGCCCGCGCGGTGGCGTGGCAGGAATGAGCAAGCCCTATGTCAGCGTCGAGGGCATCTCGCGCAAATTCCCCGGCCTCACCGTCTTCGACAATGTCTGGTTCGGCGTGAACCGGGGCGAATTCGTCTGCCTCGTTGGCCATTCCGGCTGCGGCAAGACCACCATCCTCAACATCCTTGCCGGCCTCGATGCCCCCAGCGGCGGCGTGGTGCTGGCCGATGGGCGCGAAATCTCCGGCCCCTCGCTGGAGCGCGCGGTGATCTTCCAGGGCCATGCCCTGATGCCCTGGCTCACCGCCGAGCAGAACGTCGCCTTCGCCCTCGGCTGCAAGCACAAGGGCTGGGATGCCGGCCGGCTGCGCGACGCCGCCCGCCGCGCCCTGGAAAAAGTCGGCCTCGGTGCCGCCCTGGCCAAAAAACCCTCAGAACTCTCGGGCGGCATGAAGCAGCGCGTCGGCATCGCCCGCGCCTTCGCGGTCGAGCCCAAAATGATGCTGATGGACGAACCCTTCTCCGCCCTCGACGCCCTGACCCGCGGCGCGCTGCAGGAGGAAGTCTCCCGCCTCGTCACCGAAGCCGGACAAACCGCCTTCATGATCACCCATGACGTGGATGAGGCCATCCTCCTCGCCGACCGCATCCTGCTGATGACCAATGGCCCCATGGCCCGGGTGGCCGAGGTGGTGATCAACACCCTGCCCAAGCCGCGCGTGCGCGCCACCCTGCACCACCAGCCGGGCTATCACGAGCTGCGCGACCATATCATGGATTTCCTCATCACGCGCAGCCGGACATTGGCCGGCATACCGCCTGGGGATTATGACCCGCGGCATCCGCCGGAGGTTTCGCCGGCAGGCTAGGGGCTCTGCCCCTAGGACCCCGGCAAGAAACTCAGTTTCTTGCATCTTCGATTAGAAAGAGAACATCACATGAAGCGTTCTGATCTTACTGAGAAAATTCTTGATATTAAGCGCGAGAAGGGCTGGACCTGGAAGTATATCAATGAAGAGATTGGCGGGATGTCGCCCACGCTCGTCACTGGCGCGCTGCTGGGGCAGATGAAGCTGGTAAAGCCCTTGGCCGCCAAGGCAGCAAAACTCTTCGGGCTCTCGGAAGCCGAGGAGCGCATGCTCAACGAAGTGCCCTATCGCGGCACCCAAATGCCCCCCACCGACCCGCTGATCTACCGCTTCTACGAAATGGTCATGGTCAATGGCCCGGCCTGGAAAGCCCTCATCGAGGAAGAATTCGGCGACGGCATCATGTCCGCCATCGATTTCGACTTCGATTTCGAACGCCAGCCCAACCCCAAGGGCGACCGGGTGAAGATCTCCATGTCCGGCAAATTCCTGCCCTATAAATATTATGGCAACGAACAGGGCATCCAGGAATACGGCTTCAAGGAGGAATAAGTCCGCGGCCTTCAAGCGGCCGAAAACCTCTGCTAAGCCCGATGCCATGATCACAGAAACCTACACCGTTGGCATCGTTGGCCTTGGCGCCATTGGCATGCACCTCGCCCGCGCCCTCGATGCGGGCGTCCCCGGCCTGAAACTCGCCGCCGTCGCCGTGCGCGACCGCGAAAAGGCCCTGGCCGGCATGAAGGGCTTTCGTGACCGCCCGCTGATCCTCGACATCGAAAAACTCCCGCGCGAATGCGACATCATCGTCGAGGCCGCGCCCGCTTCCGTCTTCGAGCAGGCCGCCACCGCCGCCATCGAGGCCGGCTGCATCTTTGTCCCCAGCTCCTGCGGCGCCCTGCTGCCGCGCATGCATTTGGTCGAGCGCGCCCGGGAAACCGGTGCCCGCATCATCATCCCCACCGGCGCCCTTCTTGGCCTCGATGCCGTGCGCGCCGCGGCCGAGGGCCATGTCTCCACCGTCACCATCGAAACCCGCAAGCCGCCCGGCGGCCTGGTCGGCGCGCCCTATCTCGAAAAAAACAACATCGACGTGCTGGGCGTGAACGAAGCCACCATGGTGTTCAAAGGCAATGCTTTTGACGCAGCCCAAGGTTTTCCAGCCAATGTGAACGTCGCCGCCGCCCTGGCCCTGGCCGGCATCGGGCCTGAGCGCACCATGGTCGAAATCTGGGCCGACCCCGCCGTCACCCGCAACACCCACACCATCCGGGTCGAGGCGGATGAGGTGCGGCTGACCATGACCATCGAGAATGTCCCCAGCCTCGAAAACCCCCGCACCGGCAAGATCACCCCGCTCTCCATCCTGGCCTGCCTGCGGGGGCTGACCTCCACCCTCAAGGTCGGCAGTTGAGCCCAGTTCACGCTTGAAAAATTACAGAATTTCGTCCTATAAAGGGCCGTCACCGGGGGAGCCGTGCCCGCTCCCCCGCCCATTTGGGGCAATTTGTCCGTAAACGACATAGTCCGCGCCATCGCCATCAGCGCGACAGCGCCCGCCCGATTCACGCTTGAAACGCACGAGACAATTATCCTATAAGAGACAGTCCACGGGAGAGCCGCGCCCGCTCACCCGCCCCTTTGGGTGAATTTGTCCGTAAACGACATCTTCTGGCTTATCCGGCGTCTACGCGGATATTGGCGGCCTCCGCCGTGGCCCTTGTGCGGGCCATCTCGGCGGCCCAGTAGCTCACCAGCGCCGCCGGCCCGCGCTCCTCTTCTGCCGCCACATCGGCCCCCAACTCGCGCTGGCGCTCCAGATAGGCGGGGCTTGCCATCACCCGCAGCAACGCGGCCGAGAGCTGCCCCTGCACCGCCTGCGGCATCGCCGCCGGCCCAACCAGCGCCGCCCAACTGCCCCCGGTCAGCCCGGCAAACCCGGCCTCGATCAGCGTCGGCACCTCGGGCATCAGCACCGAGCGCCTGGGCCCGGTGGTCGCCAGCACCCGCAGCCGGCCATCGCGCCACAGCGGAAACACGGTGGAAATCTCGCCCATCACGCTGGCCACATTGCCCGCTAGCGTATCGGGCACTGAAAGGCTGGAGCCCCGATAGGGCACATGGGTCAGCCGAATCCCGGCCGCCGCCATCAGCTGCTCAATGAGAAAATGCGTCGCACTGCCCTGGCCCGAGGAGCCAATGCTCAGCCCCCCGGCCCGGGCTGCGGCCAAATAGCCCGCCACGTCGCGGATAGGGCTTTCGCTTCGCACCGTCAGCGTCAGCGGGCTGCGGCTCACGAGGCCAATGGCGCAGAAATCCTGCGGCGCGGCATAGGGCATGCGCTGTTGCAGGATGGGGTTGTTCACCAGCGGGCCATTCGAGCCCAGCAGCAGGGTATGGCCATCCGTGGCGCGCGCCACCACCTCAGCGCCCACGGTACCACCCGCGCCGGCGCGGTTTTCCACCAGCACCGGCTGCGGCAGCAGCGCCGCCATATGCAGCCCCAGCAGCCTTGCCTGCACGTCAGACGAGGTGCCAGCGGCAAAGGGCACGATAATACGGATGGGGCGCTCCACCTGGGCGAGAGCCGGGGGGCCGAGAGCCGGGGTGGCGAGGAGCAGGGCGGGGATGTGACGACGGCGCATGGCGGTGAGCTTGCGCGCCCCCCCGCCCCGCGCGCAAGCTCCCCCCAAAGTCACGGAGGATGAGATGCGTCGCACCACACTGGCCCTGCTGCTGCTGGCCGCGCCCATGATATCCCCAGCGGGCGCGCAGGTCAGCCGCTTCGATATGCAGCCCGCCCGCCCGGCCTTTGGCGGCGCGGCCTTCGGCGAGCGTGGCGGCTATGAATTGCTGCGCGGCCAGGCCACCATCGCAATCGACCCGGCGGACCCGCGCAATGCCGCCATCGCCGATATCGCCCTGGCCCCGCGCAATGCCGCGGGCCGGGTGGAGGCGGTGGCCGATGTCCTGATCCTGCGCCCGGCCGACCCCGCGCGCGGCAATGGCACGCTGCTGGTCGAGCCGCCCAATCGCGGACGCGCCATCATCGGCCAATTGCTGAACGACGCCGCCGCCCAGCGCAACGGCCGCTTCGACGAAGCCGCCGATGCCGGCAATGGCTGGATGATGCGCCAAGGCTATACCCTGGCCTGGATAGGCTGGCAGGGTGACCCGACGCCCGGCCAGGGCATGCGGCTGCGGGTGCCCGCCGCCCCCGGCGTCACCGGCCAGGTGCGTGATGAATTCGTCTTCGACAATACCACCAACCCGGCCAGTGGCTTGCTCACCTATACCCCCGCCGAGCCAGCCCATCTGGCCATCACGGTCCGGGCCAAGACCACCGATGCCAGGCAGGCGGCCCCCGGCCTCGCGGTGCGCCTCAGCGCGCCCGGCCGGGTTGAGATCACCCGCCCCGCCGACATGGCCCCGGGGGCGATCTATGAGGTTACCTACCAGGCGCGCGACCCGGGGCTGATGGGCATGGGCTTCGCCGCCTTCCGTGACGTGACGGCGGCACTGCGCCATGGCGAGGGTGAGGCCAACCCGCAATCCGGCCGGACTGCCTCCCGCGCCGTCAGCCTGGGCGTCTCGCAATCCGGCCGTTTCCTGCGGGATATGCTCTATCAGGGCTTCAACGAGGATACCCAGGGCCGCGCCGTCTTCGATGGCATGGTGCCGCATATCCCCGGCAGCCGCCGCAGCCACACCAATGCCCGCTGGGCCCAGCCCGGCCGCAACCCCTCTGACCATACCGACCGTCTCTACCCGGCCGACCAATTCCCCTTCACCTATGCCGAGACCACCGACCCGCTGACCAGCCGCACCGATGGGCTGCTGCGCCGCTGCGAGGCCAGCCGCACCTGCCCGCGGATCATGCAGACGGATAGTGAGTTCGAATATTTCGGTGCCCGCGGCTCGCTCACCGTCACCGACCCGCGCGGCGGCCATGTCGCATTGCCGCCCGGCGTGCGCGCCTACATGATGACCGGCCACCCGCATTACGCCACCGCCGATGCCTGGGCGGCGCGCGGCGCGGTCTGCGCCAATCCGTTGAACCCGCTGCAGGCCGGGGCACCCATGCGCGCGCTGATGGTGGCGCTGGAGGCCTGGATGCGTGATGGGGTGGAGCCGCCGGCCTCCCGCACGCCCAACGTGGCCAATGCGACGCTGGTTCCCGCCGGTCCCTTGGGGCGCCTCGCGAATAATGAACCTGCCGCCGCGGGGCCCGCCCTGGCCAGCGCCTTCACCGCCCTGCCGGGGATGGTGCTGCCCACCAGCCTGACGCCCGCGCCGCTGCTCGACACCGCCACCGACCCGGCGCGGGTGATGGGCGCCTATCCCATTCTGGTGCCGCGCGTGGATGCTGATGGCAATGCGCTGGCGGGGATTCGCCTGCCGGTGATCGAGGCGCCGCGCGCCACCTATACCGGCTTCAACCCGCGGGGTGCGGGTTATGGTGAGGGGGCGCTCTGCACCAATATGGGCAGTGTGCTGCCGCTCGCCGCCACCCGCGCCGCGCGCGAGGCCGCGGGCGACCCGCGCCCCTCGATTGAAGAGCGCTGGCCGGGCGATAGCTATGTTGCGGCGGTGCAGGCCAGTGCGGCGAAGCTGTTGGCCGAGCGGCTGCTGCTCGCCGAGGATGCTGCGGCCATGGTCGCGGCGGCGCGGGCGGGGACGCTGGCGCGGCTCAGGTAGCGCCGTCAGGCCGAGGAGCGGCGAAGAGCGTCGTCATTCGGCATGGCCCCGGCGGCGTGGGCGGGGAATTAAGCGTCGTCAGGCCGAGGCGCGGCGAAGAGCGCCGTCAGTTCGGCATAGTCGCGATAGCCGCAGCGGGCGATGGTCTGCGCGGCCACCGCGTCAAAATGGCCGTTGTTCAGCACCGCCTCGGCGATATGCACGCCCACCACCTGGCCGATGATCAGCCAGCCACCGCTGGGTTGGCCATCGAGATCGGTCATCTCCATGGCTTGCGTCACCCGGCATTCCAGCGCGGCGGGGCTGAGCGCGACCCGGGGCGGCTTGACCATGCGGCTGGGCGCTTCGGCGATGCCGGCGGCGGCGAATTCGGACACCCCCTCGGGCAGTGAGCCGGAACTGGCATTCATCGCCGCGAAGAGCGGGCGGGTGGCGAGGTTGAAGACGAATTCACCCGTCTCAATCGCATTCTTGGCGGAGTGCTTCAGTGTCTCCGAGGTGAAGGCCAGCAAAGCGGGCCGGGTATGGACCAGGTTGAAGAAGCTATAGGGCGCCAGATTGGGCCGCCCCTGCGTATCGAGGGTGGAAATCCAGCCGATCGGCCGGGGCGCGACAATCGCCTTCAGCGGGTCATGCGGCAGGCCGTGGCCGTGTTTTGGTTCATAGAACATGCGTCACCCCAGAAGCAGAATGCCAAGCACCGCGCCGCCACCCAGCATCCAGAGCGGCGAGGCCTTGGTCAGAAACACGAAGCCCGCCGTGGCGGCGGTGAGGCCCATGGCCACGAGTGGCAGATTGCCCCAGGTGGCCAGTGCCGTCTCCCCCAGCAGCAGGGCGGAGGCGGTGACGAGGCCGAGCGCCACCGGCACCATGCCGCGCTCAATGCGCCGGAGCCAAATGGCGCCGGTCAGCCGGGCGCGCATGGTGGAAAACCCCAGCGCCAGCAGCCCCGCCGGCCCGCACATGGCGATGGTGGCACCCAGCAGGCCGAGCGGGCCTGCGACATGCCAGCCAAACACGCCCACCACCAGCACATTGGGCCCGGGCGAGGCCTGGGCCAGGGCATAGCTGCGGGCGAAGCTGGCATCATCCATCCAGCCATGCTCCTCGACGATCAGCCGATGCATATCGCCCAGCACCGCGCTGCCGCCGCCCACCGCGATGATGGAAAGCTGGGCCAGGCCGGCCATGAGGGCGAGCAGGTCGGTCATCGCCGCGCTTCCAGATAGGCGGCGAGAATGCCCAGCGGTGCCAGGCCCAGAATGATCCAGGGCAGCGGCAGCCGCCACAGCGCGAGGCCGAGTGCTGTAAGCCCTATCGCCACCATCGGCGCCGAGGGCCGGGCGCCGCGCACCAGTTTGAACGCCGTGCCCAGCATCATGCCCGCCGCCGCCGAGGCCACCCCGGCCAGCGCGCCGCGCACCACGCCCAGATGGCCGAACCGGTCATAGAGCAGGCAGAGCATGGACAGGATAATGAGCGGCCCGGCAAACAGCCCCGCCACCGCCGCTGCCGCCCCGCGCACGCCACAAAAGCCGTGGCCGACGATGATGGCGGTGTTCATCGCATTGGGCCCGGGCAGCACCTGGCCCAGGCCCAGCCGCTCGGCGAATTCACGGTCGGTCAGCCAGCCGCGCTTTTCCACCAGCATGCGGCGCGCCCAGGCATTGGCGCCGCCGAAGCTGGAGATCCCCACCTGGAAATAGGCGGTGAAGAGGTTTTTCGCGGTGGGGCTCACCGGGGCAGCAACTGCTCCGCCAGGGTGGACCAATAGCTGGCGCCGGTGGCCAGCACCTCATCGTTGAAATCATATTTCGGGTGGTGCAGGCCTGGGTCGGCATCGGTGCGGCCGCCGCCGATCATGATGTAGCTGCCGGCCTTGGCCTCCAGCATATAGGCGAAATCCTCGCCGCCCATGGTGGGTTTTTCCATGTGGATGACGCGTGCCTCGCCGGCCACGGCGCGGGCGGCTTTGAGGGTGAGCTGGGTGCTCTCGGGGTCATTGATGGTGGCCGGGGTGTAGCGCACAAAACTGCATTCGGCGCTGGCACCAAAGGCGCTGGCGATGGTGGGCACAAGGTGCAGGAAGCGGGCCTTCAACAGCTCCCCCACCTCGGGTTTGAACCAGCGCGCGGTGCCCTGCATGTGCACGCTGTCGGGGATCACATTATGGGTGAAGCCGCCCTTGATGTGGCCGATGGTGATGACGCCCGCCTCCACCGGCTCGACATTGCGCGCCACGATGCTTTGCAGGCCCTGGACGATGGCGGCGGCGACCATGATGGGGTCCACGCCCTCATGCGGCATGGCGCCATGCGCGCCGCGGCCCTGCAGGCTGATCTCCAGATTGGCCACGGCGGCCATGATAGGCCCCTCGCGCCAGGCGAATTGCCCGGCCGGCAGCCCGGGCCAATTGTGCATGCCAAAGACGCGGCTGACGGGGAAGCGCTCAAAAATACCGTCATTGACCATGACGCCGGCGCCGCCGGCATTTTCCTCGGCCGGCTGAAAGATGAGCACGACCGAGCCTGAGAAATTGCGCGTCTCCGCCAGGTAGCGGGCGGCGCCGAGCAGCATGGTGGTGTGGCCGTCATGGCCGCAGGCATGCATTTTGCCCGGGGTTTGCGAGGCCCAGGCGGTGCCGGTCAGTTCTTCCACCGGCAGGGCATCCATATCGGCGCGCAGGCCGATGGCGCGGCCATTGGGGCCACCTTGACCATGGATGATGCCGATGACGCCGGTGCCGGAGAAACCGGTGACCACCTCATCACAGCCGAATTCGCGCAGGCGCTCGGCCACGATGCCGGCGGTGCGGTGCTCCTGGAAACCCAGCTCCGGGTGCATGTGGAAATCCCGCCGCCATGCGGTGAGTTCGGGGTGGAATTCGGCGATACGGTTGATCACAGGCATGGGGTTGCTCCGGCGGCGCTTGATGGTGGGGTTATGATAGCCATCTGCATGGCCTGACAAGAAAGGTTCCGACGATGATATTCAAGGCATTGGCTGCGCCGCTGATGGTGGCGCATGTGGTGGTGAGCGGTGCCTTCACCGCGGGCGCCGTGGCTGGGGCGGCGGGCGTGGTGGGGCTTTGCGCGCTGCGCCGCCGGCTCAAGGAGAAAAAGGCCGAAACGTCTGGCGAAGACCTTCTGCCAGCGGCATAGGCGAAATCCCCAGGGTCTCGCGCATCATGGTGATGTCGAAGGCCTTGTCCTCGGTCAGGCGGCGGATTTCGTCAGGGCCGATGCGCGGCAGGCCGGGCAGGCGGGTGAGGGGGCTGGCGGCCATCAGCGCCCAGGCCGGCAGCGGCAGCACCGGGCGCGGGCGCAGGCCGCAGGCTTGGGCGATGGCGGCGCAGAAGGCGGCATAGCTCATCGCCTCGGGGCCGGCGATGGTGATGGCACCTTGCGCGCTGCCATGCAGCGCGGCCAGCACGCAGGCGCTCACATCCGATTGATGAATGGGCTGCACCAGGCTGGCCCCGCCATTGGGCAGTGGCAGAACCGGCAGGCGCTTCATCACGGCGGCCAGGCGCTGGACATTATTCTCGCCCTCGGCGCCATAGATCATGGTGGGGTGGAGCATGACGCCCGCCCGGCCGCTGGCCAGGAAGGCGGCCTCACCCGCGCGTACGCCATCGCCATGCGCATCGGGCCAGCGCGAGAAGCGCCTTGTGCTGCCCAGGAAGACCAGCCGCGCCCCAGGCGGGCTGGCGGCAATGACCGCCCCGGCATGGCGTGCATGGGCGGTGGAGATGATATGCGTGGCATCTGCCAGCGCCCGGCGCAGCGCATCGTGCTGTTGGATATCGGCGATGCGCGGCGCCAGGGCCAGGCCGGTGGCTGCCCAGCGCTGGGCATCGCGCACCACCGGGATGCAGCCCGGCAGCGCCCGGGCCAAGGCCGCGCCCGAGCGGCCGGAGGCACCGATAATGGCGACGCGTTCAGCCACCATCGGCACGCAGGAAGCGCAGATCGGCCCCATCGGGCGCCTGCATCACCTGTTCATGCACCAGCCGATCCCAGCCGCGCTTGGGGGCGGGGGCGGGGGACCAGGCGGCGCGGCGGGCGGCGATTGTGGCTTCATCCACCAGCAGGTCGAGGCTGCGGTGTTTGACGGAGAGGCGGATGCGGTCACCGGTTTCGGCAAAGGCGAGCGGGCCGCCGGCCGCGGCCTCGGGGGCGATATGCAGCACCACGGTGCCGAAGGCGGTGCCGGACATGCGGCAATCGCTCATCCGCACCATGTCCTTTACGCCCTGGCGGCCGAGTTTTTTCGGGATGGGCAGGTAGCCGGCCTCGGGCATGCCGGCGGGGGAGAGGGGGCCGGCGTTTTTCAGGATCATGATGGTGTTGGCGTTCACATCGAGCGCCTCGTCATCGATGCGCGCGGCGAGGTCCTCGACGCCGTTGAAGACCATGCATTCGGCCTCATGCTCGAAGAGGGATTCGGTGGCGGCGGAGCGTTTGAGGATGGCGCCATCGGGGGCGAGCGAACCGAATAGCGCCACCAAGCCGCCGACGGGCGAGACCGGGTTTTCCCGTGCCTTGATATACTGACGGTCCACGAAATGCGTGCCGTCGCCGATGCGCTCGGCCAGGGTTTTGCCATAGACGTCGCGGGCATCAAGGTGCAGCAGGTCGCGGATTTCCCACAGTAGGGCGCGCATGCCGCCGGCGAAGTGGAAGTCTTCCATATAGCCTTCGCCGGTGGGTTTGAGGTCGACCAGCACCGGGGTTTCGTCGCTCATTGCATCGAGGCGCTTGAGGTCCACCCGCAGGCCGGCGCGGCCGGCGATAGCGGCCAGATGCACCAGCGCATTGGTGGAGCCGCCGAGCGCGAGCAGCACCCGCATGGCGTTCTCCACCGCCTCGATGGTGAGGATTTCCGAGGGGCGGATTTTGAGGCCCATGGCCAGGCGGCCGGCCTCCTCGGCGATGCGCAGACGGTCTGAATGCACCGCCGGTGCGCTGGCACCTTCAAGCGGCATGAAGCCGAGTGTGGCAACCAGGCAGGCCATGGTGCTGGCGGTGCCCATGACGCCGCAGGTGCCGGCAGTGACGGCGAGGGCGTTTTCGACCTCATTGATGCGCTCTTCGGAGACATCGCCCGAGCGGTAGCGCGCCCAGTAGCGCCGGCAATCGGTGCAGGCGGCCAGGCGCTCACCCTGGTAGCGATTGGCGCTCATCGGGCCCGTGACGAGCATCACCGCGGGCACATCGGCCGAGACGGCGGCCATGAGTTGGGCCGGCACCGTTTTGTCGCAGCCGCCGACGAGGACGACGCTGTCCATTGGCTGGGCCGCCACCATTGCCTCGGTGTCGAGCGCCATGAGGTTGCGGTAATGCATTGAGCAGGGGGTGAGGAAGGGCTCGCAGAGGCTGATGGTGGGGAAGGCCATGGGCAGGCCGCCGGAGAGCATCACGCCGCGCTTCACCGCCTCGATCAGATCGGGCACGGAGCGGTGGCAATTGTTGAGGTCGCTCGCGGTATCGACGATGCCGACCACGGGGCGCGAGAGGGCGTCCTTGGAATAGCCCATGGAGGCGGCGAAGCTGCGGCGGAGGTAGAGGGCGAATTCGCGGTCGCCATAATTGGCGGCGTTGCGGCCTAGGCCGTGCGGGGCGGGGGGCGGTGTGTCGTTCATGGCGGTATTTTGGGGCAGAAGGCGGGGTTCGTCACCCTGGTGGGTGCTGGGGGGCTTTGGGCTGAGACATGGCCGCGTTGCCTTGGCAATGATATGTCTGGAATATATTGTATTCTTGGCTGGGCGGGCGACCTTATGACCGGGTGAGGTGACGCTTGATGTCAATGGCGGGTGAGGCGCGCTCTTTCATGGACCGCCGGCCGCTATGATTCAGGCGCTCGCCACCCCTCGCCAGGAGGCGCGCGAAACCCGCCGAGCCGGCCGGGCCGCATTGTGGGATGAGAGTATGGAATACTGGGATTGCGCCGTGCAGCGCGCGGCATTCCTGCCGGATTGATGGGCAGCCCGGGCGTTGCGGTATTATGTTACCACAGCAAAAAATCCCAGTTTCCGCTTGACCTGCAGGCCTGCGCCCGGCATATCGCGCCATCCTATCTGCTCAGGCGAAAGTTCAATGCTTCAAACCCAGACCACTTCCATCAAGCCGGCCGATGTCCAGAAGGGCTGGATCTTGGTCGATGCCGATGGCCTCGTTCTTGGCCGCCTTGCCACCATCGTGGCCAATCGGCTGCGCGGCAAGCACAAGCCCACCTTCACCCCGCATGTCGATTGCGGTGACCATGTGGTCATCATCAATGCCGACAAGATCCGGGTGACGGGCAATAAGGCCGAGCAGAAGGTGTTTTATTGGCACACCGGCTTCGCTGGCGGCATCAAGGGCCGTTCGCTGGCCGAGCGCCTGGCCGGCAACCACCCCACCTCGGTGATCGAGAAGGCGGTGGAGCGGATGATCACCCGCGGGCCGCTGGGCCGCAAGCAGATGAAAAACCTGCATGTCTATACCGGCGCTGAGCACCCCCATGCCGGTGCCCAGCCGGTGGCGCTGGATGTCGGCGCCATGAACCGCAAGAACAAGATTGGTTGAGCGTCCGATGAGCGAACAAGTCTCCTCCTCCCTGGCTGACCTCAAGACGATGGTCGCCGGCACGCCGGCCGCCGCCGTGATGGAAGCCGCCATCAAGCGCGAGCCCAAGCGCGACCCGCAGGGCCGCAGCTACGCCACCGGTAGCCGCAAGAACGCCGTGGCCCGCGTCTGGGTGAAGCCCGGCAAGGGCACCATCACGGTCAATGACAAGCCGGCCAGCCAGTATTTTGCCCGCCCCGTGCTGCGCATGATCATCACCCAGCCCTTCCTGGTGGCCGATCGCTATCAGGCGTTTGACGTGGTTTGCACCGTGGTCGGCGGCGGTCTCTCCGGCCAGGCCGGCGCCGTGCGCCATGGTATTTCCCGCGCCCTGGTGAATTACGAGCCCGATCTGCGCGGCATTCTGAAGAAGGCCGGCTTCCTGACGCGCGACAGCCGCTCGGTCGAGCGCAAGAAGTACGGCAAGATGAAGGCCCGACGTAGCTTCCAGTTCAGCAAGCGCTAAGCCCTCGCGGACGGGCTTTGCGCCCGCCGCATGGCGAGACATCAGATGGGCGGGTCCGCAAGGGCCCGCCCTTCTTGCTTTTGCACCACCATCGACCCACCATCCCGACCGAGGAGCAAGCCATGACCCACAGCGTCTTCATCGACGGCGAAGCCGGCACGACGGGCCTACAAATCCGCGAGCGTCTCGCCCGACTGCCGCATATCGCGCTGCGTTCGCTGCCCGATGCGCTGCGCAAGGACGAGGCCGCCAAGCGCGCCCTGATGGCCGAGGTGGATGTGCTCATCCTCTGCCTGCCCGATGTCGCAGCGTGCGAGAGTGCCGCCATGGCCGCAAGCCTGGGGCAGCGGGCGCCGCGCATTATCGATGCCTCCACCGCGCATCGCATCCATCCCGACTGGGTTTATGGCCTGCCGGAGATTTCTCCGGCGCAGGCAGCGGCCATTGCGGCAGCACCGCGCGTTTCGGTGCCCGGCTGCTACCCCACCGGCCCCATCCTGTTCCTCCGCCCGCTGGTGGCGGCGGGGATCATCCCGGCCGATTTCCCGATCAGCGTGAATGCGGTCTCCGGCTATACCGGCGGCGGCAAGGCGATGATCGCGGAATATGAGGCCCGGCAGGGCAATGATTTCGAGCTGTATGGCCTGGGCTTTGAGCATAAGCATGTGCCCGAGTTGCAGCATTATTCCGGCCTGACCCGGCGGCCGATCTTCATCCCCAGCGTGGCCGATTACGCCCAGGGCATGCTGGACAGCATTCCGCTGCATCTCGATGCGCTGCCAGGGGCGGTGACGGTGGCCGATATCCTGGCCTGCCTCGCAGCCCATCACGCCGGCAGCGATTATGTGCGGGTGATCAGCGGTGACGCCAAGGACCGGCTGGAGCCCCAGGCGCTGAACAACACCAACCAGATCGAATTGCGGGTCTATGGCAATGAGCAGCTGCGCCAGGCGCTGCTGGTCGCGCGCTATGACAATCTGGGCAAGGGCGCCTCGGGGGCGGCGGTGCAAAATCTGGGGCTGATGCTGGGCGTCGCCGTTGAGACGAGGTTGGCAGCATGAGCCACGGTCCGCTTTATCCCTTCGAAGGCAAGCTGCCCGTGGTGGATGCCACCGCCTGGGTGGCGCCCACCGCGGCCTTGATCGGCGATGTTACCATCGGCGCGCAGAGCAATATCTGGTATCATTGCGTGCTGCGGGGCGATACCAATTTCATCCTGATCGGCGCGCGCACCAATATTCAGGATGGCACGATCATCCACGTCAATGCTGCCCATCAGCCCACCCGCATCGGTGATGATGTGACGGTGGGCCATGCCGCCATCATTCATGCCTGCACCCTCGAACACCGCGCCTTTGTCGGCATGGGGGCGACGGTGCTGGATGATGCGGTGGTGGAGGAGGGCGGTGTGCTGGCCGCGGGCTCGGTTCTGCCGCCTGGCAAGCGCATCGGCCGGCTGGAATTGTGGATGGGCAATCCCGCCAAGCTGGTGCGGGTGCTCACGCCGGAAGCGCGGGCGGGGTTTGACCGCACGGCGACGCATTACGTCGAATTATCGGGCCGGCATCGGGCATCGCTGGCCTGACCTGGGAGCATGATGCGTTGACGCGAAATCGCCGTGAACGCGCGATCATCCTCTCAATAACGGCTGTACCGCGCGGCGTGCATTCATGTGAACGCGGCGTGGTCTAGCATCGGGCGGGCGCGGCACCATATCAGGGTGAGCGGAGGGAGAGCTTTATGCGCGGCTTCATCACCACCCTGGCCCTGCTGCTGCCGGTGATCGGCTGCGGGCCGCTCTCGCCCGGCGCGTCGTTGCCCTATGACGCCACATTGGGCGCTGCGGACCCGACGCGGGGGGCGATTTTCAGCACCGCCTATGCCTTCAACAATCCCGGCGGCTTGGCCACGCCCGCCATCGCCGCGCGGGCGGCGGCCAATGTTGAATTCCTCGCCGTCAGCCTGCCGCATGATGCGCGCTACGGCTCCAGCCCCACCGTGAACCAGCAAATGGCGGCGGCGCGGCGGGAGATGCATGCGGCGCTGGGCATTGTTGAAGGCGCCAATCCGCAGCTGGTGGTCAATGGCCTTTATGCTGCCTCGCGCGCGCTGGCGGCGGGTGACAATGCGGCGGCCGAGCGCGCCCTCGCCCCGGCGGTCTTCAGCAATGGGGGCGAAACCCTCCGCCGCCTGGCCGCGATGGGCCCCTGGCCCCGCACTGCCGAGGCCACGGCGATGGCCGAGCGCGAGCATTTGCGCATCGAGCAGGAGCGCATCAATTCGCAACCCGGCGGCGATAGCAGCGGCCGGAACTGAGCCCAATCCAAGGAACACGCGATGCGACAGCGCCTAGCCTTTCTCGCCCTGCTGGCCATCCTTGGCGGCTGCGATGAGCTGCGGCAGCGGCCGGCCTCGCCACCGGCTGGGCTGGATGCGGGGGGCGATCCGATTCGCGGTGGGCCGGGGGCGCTGGTGCGCGCCTTTGGCGACCGTGGCATCGGCCTCAATGGCCGGCCGGCCGAGATGGCGCTGGCACTCGCCCGGCTGGAATACATCACCGATGCGCTGGAGCGTGAGCGCGCCCTGGCGCCGGTGTCGCAGGGGGTGCGCTTTGAGATGATCGGCGCCCGGCGCGAGACCCGTGCGGCGCTGGGCATGGCCGAGACGGTGCCGCCCGCCCGTGCGGTGGAGGCGCTGCTGGCCACCAGCCGCGCCTTGCGCCGTGGCGATGATGCGGCGGCCCAAGCGGCCATCGCCCCTGTGGTCAGCCCCGGCGGCCTGCCACCGCTGGGCCGGCTGGCCGATATGGGCGGGCTGCCCCAGGCCGCCATCGCCACCACCGCCCTGCGTGATGAGATTGAGCGGCTGGATCTTGAGAATGGTTGGGTTGCGGTGCCGGTGCCCAATGTCGCCGGCTTTGGTGGCATGACCACCACCGGCTTGGGTGGCAATACCGACCGCTGATCACTCCCGCAGCAAGGGGCAGGTCAGGCAATGCGGGCCGCCGCCGCCCAGGGTGAAGAGTGACAGGGCGGGGTCGAGCACCGTGAGGCCCTCGGCGCGCAGGGCGGCGTTGAGGCGGGTGGATTCGCGCGCCGAGATCACCCTCTCATCGCCCAGCGCCAGAATATTGCAGCCCAGGCGCATCGCCTCGGCATAGGTGACGGGCAGCACGCGGATGCCATGGCCGGTGAGCCAATCGATGAAGCCTGGATCGAGCACCTCGGTGCAGGCGACGGCGAGGGAGGGTGCTGCCATGCAGAACAGCACATCGAGATGCAGGAAATGCTCGTCAAAGCGTTCGAGGCGCACCTCCCAGCCCTCGGCGCGCAGCCAGCAGGCGAGTTGGTTGGCGCCGGCCTCATCGGTGCGCCCGCCGCTATGGCCAATCAGGGCGAGGCCGGGGCGGATGATATGGATATCGCCGCCCTCCAGCGTGCCGGCCGAGGAGAGGCGCCAGAAATTGCCATCATAGAAGCGGTGCAGGGCGGCGTATTCGCCGCGCCGCTGCGGGCGTTCCAATTGGCAGAGCACAGCGCCCCAGGGCGTCATCACGCTCTGGTCGCGGGTATAGGCCATATAGGGCAAATGGGGTTCGGGGGCGAGCATATGCACCCGTGCGCCACCCTGCTGCAGCGCATCCACCAATTCGCCATGCTGGGCGGCGAGTTGGGCCGCGGTGGGCGGCTGGCCGCCCTCCTCCAGCACGCGGCGGACGATGCTATTGGTGGGTATCCACCGGTAATGGGCGGGCGGGCAGACCAGCACCTCGCGCAGGGGGGCGGTTTCGGATGCGACATTCCACATGGGCCCAGGCTAATCCTGGCATGGGGGCGCGCCTATACTTGGTCGTTGCATTTCAGCCCCGCGCTTGGCTAGCCTCTGTCAAAACGGAGGAAACCCAATGCGTATCCTATGGCTGGCCATGCTGTGCATGGCGGTGGCGCTGCCCGCGCATGCTCAGGCGCCAATCACCCTCATCGTCAATTTCGTCGCCGGTGGGCCGTCGGATTTGATGGGGCGGCTGCTGGCGCCCGAATTGTCGCAGCGCCTGGGCACCCAGGTGCTCATCCGCAATTCGATTGGTGCAGCGGGTGGTATTGGCGCGGCTGAGGCGGCGCGGGCGCGGCCGGATGGCACCACGCTGCTGCTCAGCCCGATCGGCGCCATGGTCATCCAGCCGAATTTCCGCGCTGATCTGCCCTATCGGCCGAGTGATCTGACACCGATCTGCCAGATCGCCGATACGCCGGTGGTGATGATGTCCGCCCCTGGCGGGCCGCGCAGCCTGGCCGAGGTGCTGTCGCGCGCGCGCGCGGCGGGCGGTGCCTTCAATTACGGCTCCACCGGCCCCGGCAGCATGCCCCATATTGCGACTGTGGCGCTCGCCCGCAGCGCGGGGGTGGCGATGACCCATATCCCCTTCCGCGGCAATGCCGAGGCCATTGTCTCGCTGATGCGCGGCGATACCTCGATTTTCGCCGATCAACCCGGCACGCTGCGGGCCAATAACCTGCACCCGGTTGCGATCTTCGCCGAGAGCCGGGTGGCGGAATTCCCGCAGACGCCCACGCTGCGCGAGCAGGGCCATGATCTGGTCTATTCCATCTGGTCGGGCATTTATGCGCCGGCTGGCGTGGCGCCGGAATTCATCGCCCGCGTGGATGCCGCCTGCGCCGAGGCGCTGCGGGTGCCCGCGGTGGTGGAGGGTTTTTCTCGCCTGGCCACCCCCATCGTCTATCGCAATGCGGCCGAGTTTGCCGCCTTCAACCGGGCGGAGCTGGAAAAATTCCGCGGCGTTATTGCGGCGGCGGGAATCCGCCCGGGGGATTGATGCGCCGCGCGGCGGGTCCTAGCGTCTTGTGCAGCGTTCGATGATCAGGAGAAAGCGCATGGCGAATAAAGTGAAAGAAATGTGGGCGGCCAATAAGGCGGTGGTGAATGGCTGGCTGGCCATCCCCTCGGCCTTCTCGGCCGAGATGTATGCCCAATGCGGCTGGGACAGCGTGACTGTCGATATGCAGCATGGCGTGCAGGATTATCAGAGCTGCGTGGCGTGCTTCCAGGGCATGCAGCCGCACAATGTCACCCCCATGGTGCGCGTGCCCTGGCTGGAGCCTGGCATCATCGGCAAGGTGCTCGATGCCGGCGCCTATGGCGTGATCTGCCCGATGGTGAACACCGCCGAAGAAGCCCGCGCCCTGGTGCAGTACAGCAAGTATCCGCCCAAGGGCACGCGCAGCAATGGCCCGATCCGTGCTGGCAGCTATGGCAGCTCGGGCAACTACCAGAAGACCGCCAATGACGAGATTCTGGTGATCCCGATGATCGAGACGCAGACCGCGCTCGATAATCTGGAGGCCATTCTCGATGTTCCGGGCGTTGATGGCATTTACGTGGGCCCGTCTGACCTCGGCTTCTCGCTCGGCATGGAGCCGAAGCTGGACCGCGAAGAGCCCGAGATCATGGCGATCTACAAGCGGTTGCTGAAGGAGACCAAGAAGCGCGGCCAGGCTGCTGGTCTGCACAATGGCACCGCCGCCTATGCCAATAAGATGATCAAGATGGGCTTCAAGCTGGTGACCATCTCGAACGAGGTTGGCCTGATGCAGGTGGCCGCCAAGGCCGCCGTGATCGAAGCGCGCGGCAGCAAGAAGTAAGCGCCTTGCAATGGTGCGGGGGGCTAGCCTCCCCGCACCGCCTGCCAGGCCAGGAAGAAGGCCAAGAGGCCCAGCCCGACCGAGGCCAGCACATAGCCAGCGCCCAGCCAAGGCGAGCGTTCGAGCAAGAGGCCGGTCTCCAGCGAGAAGGCCGAGAAGGTGGTGAAACCGCCCAGCACGCCGGTGATCAGAAAAAGCCGGAAATTGCCGGAAACCCCCAGCCCGGCCAGCACGCCGATGACGCCGCTGCCAAGGATATTCACCCCCAGCGTGCCCCAGGGAAAGCCCGGCGTGTTCATCGCGAGGCCAATCCAGTAGCGCAGCACCGAGCCGAGCGCGCCGCCCAAACCCACCAGAAATACGCTCATCGCTTTCTCCTTGCCGCGTTCCACCGTGCCATGCGTTCGCCTATCGCGGCCTCGGCGCCGCGGTCGGTGGGGGTGTAGAAGCTTTGCCGGGCCATGCCATCGGGGAAATAATTCTGGCCGGAGAAAGCATCTTCTGCGTCGTGGTCGTATTGGTAGCCGCCGCCATAGCCGAGTTCCTTCATGAGCTTGGTCGGCGCATTGAGGATATGGGCGGGGGGCATGAGCGAGCCGGTTTCCTTGGCCGCGCGCATCGCCGCACCGAAGGCCTTATAGACGGCGTTGGATTTGGGCGCGGTGGCCAGATGCAGCACCAATTGGGCGAGGGCCAATTCGCCCTCGGGGCTGCCCAGGCGTTCGTAGCTTTCCCAGGCGGCGATGGCGAGCGGCAGGGCGCGGGGGTCGGCAGCACCCACATCCTCGGCGGCGAAGCGCAGCAGGCGGCGGGCGATGTAGCGCGGGTCCTCGCCGCCGGTCAGCATGCGGGCGAACCAGTAGAGTGCCGCATCAGGGTCACTGCCGCGCATGGATTTATGCAGGGCGGAGATGAGGTTGAAATGCTCCTCGCGGTCCTTGTCGTAGAGTGCGGCGCGGCGGGCGAGCAGGCTTTGCAGGGCGGCCAGATCCAGCGCCGCGCCGGGGGGGATGGCGAGCAATTGCTCGGCCAGGTTCAGCAGGTAGCGGCCATCGCCATCGGCCATGGCGCATAAGGCGGCGCGGGCCTCTGGCGTGAGGGGCAGGGGGCGGGCTTCCAGCGCCTCGGCGCGGGTGAGCAGGCCTTCGAGTGCCGCCTCATCGAGCCGGGTCAGCACCAGCACCTGGCAGCGTGACAGCAGCGCGCCGTTGAGTGCGAAGCTGGGATTTTCCGTTGTGGCGCCAACCAGGGTGATGGTGCCATCCTCGACAAAGGGCAGAAACCCATCCTGCTGGGCGCGGTTGAAGCGGTGCACCTCATCGACGAAGAGCAGGGTGCGGCCGCGCCGCCGCCCGGCCTCTTCAAAGGCCTTTTTGAGATCGGCCACGCCGGAGAAGACGGCGGAGATGGCGTGGAAATGCAGCCCCGCCGCCTCGGCCAATAACCGGGCGATGGTGGTCTTGCCCACGCCAGGCGGGCCCCAGAGGATCAGGCTGGGCAGCGAGCCGCGCGCCAGCATCGCCCGCAGCGCACCGGCGGGGCCCAGCAGCGCCTCTTGGCCCACCACCTCATCGAGGTTGGCCGGGCGCAGCCTATCGGCCAGCGGGCGGGGGCCGGCACGCGGTGCCCGCACGGCTTCGGCGGTTGCGCCAAAAAGATCGCTTTCCAGGTGACGTGGTTCGGCCATGGCGGCATCATGCCGCAAAACTCGGAGAGAGACATGCCAACACGCCGCACCACCATTCTGGCTGCCCTTGCCACGCCTACCCTGGCCACGCCTGCCTTGTCGCAGGCCTGGCCGGTGCGGCCGCTGCGCATGATCGTCTCCTTCCCGCCCGGGGGCAGCACCGATGTGGTGGCGCGGCTTATCACGCCGACCATCGAGCGTGTTCTGGGCCAGCCGGTGGTGATCGAGAATCGCGGCGGCGCCAATGGCGCGCTGGGCGCCGCCGCCGCCGCCCAGGCGCCGGCTGATGGCTATACTTGGCTGCTCGATGCCGGAGGGGCTGCGACCAACCAGTTCCTGATGCGCGGCCTGGGCTTTGAGTATGAGCGGGCCCTCGCGCCGGTGACGCAGCTCACCCTGCTGCCCTCGGTGCTGATGGTGCGCGCCGATAGCCCGCACAACACCCTGGCCCGGCTGGTGGCGCATTTGCGGGCCAATCCGGGGCGGGAGAGCTATGGCTCCTCAGGCACCGGCACCGGGGCGCATCTCTCGGGCGCGCTGCTGATGCGCCGCGCAGGCACGGAGGCGCAGCATATTCCCTATCGCGGCGGCGCGCAGCAGATGACGGCGATGCTCACCGGCGAGACGCTCTTCGCCTTCTCGACGCTGGCAGTGCCGGCGCCGCTGCTGGCCGAGGGCCGGCTCACTGCCATTGCTGCCTCCTCGGCCGAGCGCATCCCTGGCTATGACAATGTCAGTACCGTGGCCGAGCAGGGCATGCCGGGCTTTGACATGGTGGATTTCCATCAGATTTCAGCGCCCAGCGGCACGCCGACGGCCATGATCGCCCGCATGGCCGAGGCAGCGGCAGAGGCGATGCACAGCCCGGCCCTGGCGGCGCGTTTCCAACTGCTGGGGCTGATCCCACGCGCCCGCGGGCCGGAGGATTTTGCTGCTTTTCTGGCCCAGCAAAGGCAGCGCATGGGCGAGGTGATCAGGGCTGAGGGGCTTCAGGCCTAAAGTATTTTCAAGCCTCGTGGCTTGGCTTGGCGAGGCGACCCGGGAAATGCGACAAAACAAAGGCTCCGGCAGGCTGCTGAACAACCCTGCTGGGGTGCTCGAGGGGCAAAGCCCCTCGGTCTTTTTTCCCCAGCGATTCGTCTTTCAGCAGCCGAACTGACCCTCGCCGCCGGACACGGCGTGGCTTAGGTAGGGGTCATGTTCCGTCGTTCCCTTTTGGCCATGCCCTTGGCCGGCGCTGCCCGGGCGCAATGGGCGCCCTCGCGGCCCATTCGCCTCATCATCGCCTTTCCGCCGGGCGGCAGCACCGATGTGCTGGGGCGGCTGATTGCGCCTTTGCTGGCGGCGCGGCTGGGCCAGCCGGTGGTGCCGGAAAATCGCAGCGGTGCGGCGGGGGCGGTGGGATCGGGCTTCGTGGCCAGCGCGCCGGCCGATGGCCATACCATTCTGCTCGATAGCGGTGGGCAGGCGGTGAACCCCTATCTCATGCGCGGCCTGGGCTTTGATTATGTGACCGGCTTTGCCCCCATCACCCTATTGGCGACGCTGCCGCTGGTGCTGGTGGTGCTGGCCGAATCGGGCATCACCACGCTGGCCGAATTGCTCGCCCGCGCCCGGGGCGAGCCGGCGGCCTATGGCAGTGTGGGGGTGGGCAGCCGCACCCATTTGGCCGGCGCGCTGCTGCTGCGCCGGGCGGGCATTGCCGGCACCCATGTGCCCTATCGTGGTGGTGCTGATCAGATCACGGCGCAGTTGCGCGGCGAGACCTTGTTTGGCTTTTCCTCAGTCGCGCTCACGGCGGCGCTGTTGCGTGAGGGGCGGCTGCGGGCGCTGGCGGCCTCCTCCCCGTTGCCGGCCTTGGCTCTGCCGGAGATTGTTCCTGTGGCCGCTCAGGGGTTTGCGGGCTTTTCGATGATGGATTGGCTGGCGCTGCATGCCCCGGCGCAAACCCCGGCGCCGGTGGTGGCCCGCCTGGCCGAGGCCGCCGCTGGCGCCATGGCCGAGCCGGGGATTCAGTCGCGCCTGGCCGATTTGGGCCTGCAGCCCCAGGCGCAAGGCCCGGCGGCGCTGGCCGCCTTTTTGGCCGAGGAGCGGGCAATGATGTCTGGCTTGATCGCCGCGGAGAATATCCGGCTGGATTGATGCGCCGGCCTGTCGCATAGGGGGGGCATGATCACCCGCCGCAGCCTCGCCCTTCTCAGCCTCGCCACCCCTGCCTTGGCGCAAGCCTGGGCGCCCAGCCGCCCGGTGCGCATCGTGGCCGGCTGGCCCGGCGGTGGCGCGGCCGATGCCTCGCTGCGCCTGGTGGCGCCGCATATGCAAACCGCGCTGGGGCAGAGCGTGGTGATTGAGAATCGCTCTGGCGCATCGGGTTCGATTGGTGCTGCGGCAGTGGCGCAGGCGGCGGGGGATGGGCATACGCTGCTGTTTGACGCGGCGGGGCAGGTCTCCAATCCATTTCTCATGCGCGGGTTGTCCTTTGACTATCTGACCGCCTTCGTGCCGGTGACGGTGTTTGCGCTGCTGCCCAATCTGCTGGTGGTGCGCAGTGAGACGCCGTTTCGTAGTGTGGCTGACCTTGTTGCCCATTTGCGGGCCAATCCGGGGCGCGAGGCTTATGCCAGCACGGGGATTGGCATTGTCTCTCATCTGGCCGCGGTGATGTTCACCGCGCGGGAAAACCTGCAGGTGACGCATGTGCCTTACCGCGCTTCGTCGCAATCCATCCCCGGCTTGTTGGCGGGGGAGACGCTGTTCACCTTCAACACCACCCCGCTCGCCGCGCCGCAGGTGCGTGATGGCAAGCTGCGGGCATTGGCGGTGACCACGCCGCATCGCATTCCGGCCTTCCCCGAGGTGCCGACGATGATCGAGCAGGGCTATGACGGGTTTGCGATCAATGAATGGCTGGGGCTTTTCGCCCCGGCCGGCACGCCGGCGGCTGCCGTGCAGCGCCATGCCGATGCCGCGGCACTGGGCCTGGCCGACCCCATGGTGCGCGACCGCCACGCCCTGCTGGGCATGGAGATTGTGGCTGGCGGCCCTGCCGCCATGGCCGATTTTCTGGCCGAGCAGCGCGCCCGGGTGGGCCGGTTGATCCGCGACAACAACATCCGCCTGGAGGGGTAGCGCGCCCGCGACGAAACTGCTTTACGCGGCCGTCACAAAAATTTCGCGGGGACTCGCATGCGCCTGGTCACTTTTTCTGACGCTTCCGGTCGCCGCGTCGGCGCGATGGATCAATCGGGGCAAGTTCGCGATATCGGAGCAAACCGTGGGGGCTTCCCCACCGACATGCTGACGGTCATTGGGAACGCCGATATCTGGCTCCCGATTGCTCAAGGCGAACTCGCCAGCGCGCCTATCGCGGTTGGTGCGAAGTTACACGCCCCCATTCCCCGCCCGCCGAAGAATGTGTTTTGCGTCGGCAAGAATTATCATGAGCATGCGAAGGAATTCGCCGGTTCCGGCTTTGATGGCGGGGCGGCCAATGTAGTGCCGCCGTTTCCGGTGGTGTTCTCCAAGCCGCATACCAGCATCATCGCCACTGGCGAGGATATTTTGGCCGATATGGACCCCACCGGCGGCCTGGATTTTGAGGGCGAATTGGCCTTCGTGATCGGCAAGGGGGGGCGTGGGATTTCCAAGGCGCAGGCGCTGGACCACGTCTTTGGCTATACCATCGTGAACGACGTCACCGCGCGGCATTTGCAGAAGCGGCATTCGCAATGGGTGCTGGGCAAGGGTCTGGACACTTTCTGCCCGATGGGCCCAGCCATTCTGACCGCCGATGAGGTGCCCGACCCCGCCAAGTTGGAACTCACCACCTGGGTGAATGGCACCCAGCGGCAGCACGCCCCTGTCAGTGACCTGATCTTTGATATTCCCACCCTAATCGAGGCGATTTCGGCCGCCATCACGCTGGAGCCGGGCGATGTGATTGCCACTGGCACACCAGCGGGGGTGGGCATTGGCCTTAACCCGCCGGTGTTCATGCAGCGCGGCGATGTGGTGCGGATTTCGGTAACCGGGATTGGCGTGTTGGAGAATACCGTTCGCTAGGCAGGGGGCGCGCGCGCCTACTCTCTCCCTCCAAACGTCCCGCCCCGCTAAACAGCCCCAACCCTACTCTCTCCCTCCGAACGTCCCGGCCCCTCCAACCCCCAAACAGGCTGCACAAAAAAATGCGCAATCCTCGCCGAATTATGTTGGTTCGTCGCCGTTTATTGGCGGGAGTGGCGGTTGCCGGGGGCGTGGCCTCGGGCGGCTTGCAGGCGCAGATGCCACCCTGGCCGGGCGGGCGCAGCGTGACGATGGTGGTGGGTTTCCCCCCCGGCGGGCAGGCGGATGTCTCTGGCCGGCCCTTTGCGGCGGCGCTGGAGCGGGTGATCGGCGCGCCGGTGCCGGTGGTGAACCGCCCCGGTGCCTCTGGCGGGCTGGGCAATGCCTTTGTCGCCCGCGCGCCCGGCGATGGGCTGACGGTGCTGATGGCGCTGAGTTCCATGCTCATCCTGCCCGAGGCCGACCGCATCCATGGCCGCGTGGCGCAATATGAAATCGACCAACTGGCCCCCATCGCCCGGGTGACGGCGGACCCCACGGTGCTGGTCGTGCCCGCCGCCTCGCCATGGCGCAACCTGGGCGAGTTGGTGGCCGATGCGAAGCGCCGCCCCGGCGCCATCAGCTATTCCTCGGCCGGCAATTTCTCGGCGCTGCACACGCCCATGGCGATGTTCACCGCCGCGGCGGGCATCGATATGCTGCATGTGCCCTTCCAGGGCGGCGGCCCGGCGCTGACGGCGCTGCTGGGCGGCACGGTGCAGGCCCTGGCGAGCGGCACCGGGCCGGTGATGCAGCATATTCAGGCCGGAAGGCTGCGGGCGCTGGCCACCACCGGGGCCACCCGCGTGCCCGGCCTGCCCGATGTGCCGACCATGGCCGAGGCGGGTTACCCGGATGTGCTCTACCTGATCTGGGCCGGGCTTTTTGTGCCGGCCAGCACGCCGGCCGCGCTGCGCGAGCAAATCCGCGCCGCTGCCGCCCGCGCTGCCGGGGATGTTGATGCGCAGCGCGCGCTGACCACAGCCGGCAGCCCGCTGGCCTATCTTGATGGCGCGGCCTTTGAGGCTTTCATCCGGCAGGATGCGGCGCGGCTGATCCCGGCCGTGCGCCGTATTGGCCGGGTGGAGTAGCCTTTGCGGCCCTTATGGCTGACACTGTTGCCAGCAATGCTCTGGAGAAGACCATGAACGCCGAAACCCCACTGGCCAAAATCACCGCCTGGCTCGCCACCCAGCAACCCGCCATGCTCGCAGCACTGGAGCGCATGGTGAACACCGATGGCGGCAGCTACGACAAGGCTGGCGTGGATGCTGTGGGGCAGCAGGTGCGGGAGTTTCTGGAAGGGCAGGGCATCGTGGTGGAGGCGGTGCAGGGCGAGCGCCATGGCGATTGCCTGCGCGCCTTTGTGGGCAGCGATGCGGCACCGGCGGGCAATGCGCCGCGCAATATCGTGCTGATGGGCCACCGCGATACGGTGTTTCCGAAAGGCGAGCCTGAGCGCCGGCCCTTCCGCATTGAGGGCGGCCGCGCCTATGGGCCGGGCGTCTCCGACATGAAGTCGGGCATCGTGTTGAATATGTTCATGCTGGCGGCGTTTCATAAATTCGGCGGCGCGCCGGGGCCGATGGTGGGGCTCTTCACCGGCGATGAGGAAATTGGCAGCCCTGAGGGCCGGGCAGTGATCGAGGCCGAGGCCCGCGGCGCGCGGGTGGTGTTCAATTCCGAGCCTGGGCGGCTTTCCGGCAATGTCGTCACCGGGCGCAAGGGGGGGGTGTTTTCGGTCTTCGACATCACCGGCAAGGCGAGCCATTCGGGTGGGAATTTCGAGGCTGGAATCTCTGCCATTGGCGAATTGGCGCATAAGATCATCGCCATCCATGCGCTGACCGACCTCAAGCGCGGCATCACCCTCAATGTGGGCCTGGTGCAGGGCGGGCAAAGCGTGAACACGGTGGCGCCCTCCGCCCAGGGCCAGATCGACCTGCGCTATGTGAATCCTGAGGATCGCGACGAGATCATGGGCAAGATCCATGCGATCATGGCGACCAGCCATGTGCCCGGCACCAAGGCGGTGCTCACCATCAAGGGCGAGTTTCTGCCACTGACGCAAAGCCCGGCGGCGGCGAAATTGTTCAAGCTTTACCAGGGTGCCGCTGCCGAGGCGGGGCTGAATGTGCAGGGTGAATTCTCCGGCGGCTGCGCCGATAGCGGCTTCACCGCGGCCCAGGGCGCGCCGACGATTTGCGCGGTGGGCCCGGTGGGCGGCCTCGCGCATAGCCCGGAGGAGTTCCTCGAACTCGGCTCGCTGGTGCCGCGCGCCCAGGCCATGGCGCGGGCGATTTGCGGGCTGGATGCGGCGGGGCTGTGATCGCTGGGCTTAGCCTGGGCGGCGCAATAAGAGGTTGCGCCGCAGCATGGCCCGTGGCGAAGTCCTTCCCATGAGCAGCACGCTGACACGGCCCATGGGCACCATCATTCTTTGCGGCGTGGTTTGCGCCGCGCTGGCCATGGGGCTGCGCAACAGTTTTGGGCTTTTTCTGGCGCCGATGACGGCTGATCTGGGCTGGTCGGCCTCGGGCTTTGCCCTGGCCATTGCGCTGCAGGTGCTGGTGAATGGTTTGTTTCAGCCGATTTGTGGCCAATTGGCGGATCGGTTTGGTGGGCGGGTCGTCATCATGGGTGGTGCGGTGCTCTATGCGCTGGGCATCATCGGCATGGCGCTGAGCACGGGGCTCACGCTTTTCACCTTCTTCGCTGGCATCGTGATGGGGGCGGCGGTTTCGGCGGCGGGCATGCCGATCATTTCGGCCAGCCTGACCCGCATGCTGCCCGAGGCGATGCGTGGCCGGGCGGTGGGGCTGGGCACGGCGGGGTCATCCTTTGGCCAGTTCCTGGTGGTGCCTTTGGCGCAATTGGGCATCAGCTTTGCGGGGTGGCAGGGGGCCTTGTTCCTGATGGCGGGGGCGGCGCTGATCATGCTGCCACTCGCACTGCCGCTGAACGACACAAAGCCCAAGCCCCAGCCCGGTGCCGCTGCCGAGGAGACGGCCAGCGCAGCGCTCAGCCGCGCGCTGTCCAGCCGGAATTTCTGGTGCCTGTTTTTTGGGTTTTTTGTCTGCGGCCTGCATGTGAGCTTTCTCTCGGTGCATATGCCGGGCTTTGTCGCCTCCTGCCATTTGCCCAGCTATGTCGGTGCGGGGGCGATTTCGCTGATTGGGTTGTTCAACATCATCGGCAGCCTGGGGGCGGGCGAGCTGTCCTCGCGCTGGCGGCGGCGGGATCTGCTGATCATCATTTATGCCTCGCGCGGGGTGCTGATGGCGGGCTTCATGATGGTGGAGAAGACCACCGCTTCGGTGCTGGTTTTCTCGGCGTTGATGGGCATTCTCTGGCTCTCCACGGTGCCACCCACGGTGGCCCTCTGCGCGCGAAATCACGGCACGCGCTGGCTTGCGACGATTTTTGGCCTGGTGTTTCTGGGCCATCAGTTCGGCGGTTTCACCGGCGCCTATCTGGGCGGGCTGATCTTTGACCTCACCGGCAGCTACGACCTCATGTGGAGCCTTTGCATTGCCGCCTCCGCCTTTGCGGCGCTGATGCATATTCCGATTAACGATGCGCCGAGCCGGCCGGTGGTGCAGCCGGCCTGAGCCGGGGCTTTCGCACTGGCGCGGCGCCCCCACATGAGGTCTGTTTGAAGGAACACCGTTTATGGTCATCCATCGCCGTCGCGGCTGGAACAGCCCGGCCAGTGCCATCACACCGCAGGATGCGCTGCTGAACCGCCGCGCATTGATGGCGGGTTCGGCGGGTTTGCTGGCAGCAGCGCCAGCCCTGGCGCAATCGGGCGCGGTGCCGGCCTTGCCGCCGCATGCCCGCAACCCCGCCTTCGAGCCCGGCCGCGCCCTGACCGCCGAGCGCGAGGCCACCACCTATAATAATTTCTATGAATTCGGTTCGCATAAGACCATCGCGCGCGACGCCGCGCGGATGCCGCGCCGGCCCTGGACGCTGAAGGTGGATGGGCTGGTGGAGAATCCGCGCGAATTCGATATTGATGACCTCATTCGCCTCATGCCGATTGAGGAGCGTGTGCTGCGACTGCGCTGCGTGGAGGCCTGGGCGATGACGGTGCCCTGGACCGGCTTCCCCCTTGCCGCGCTGATGAACCTGGTCAAGCCGCTGGGCAGCGCCAAATATCTGGCCTTTCAGACCGCGCAATTGCCCGCGGTGATGCCCGGCCTGCGGCAGAGCTGGTACCCATGGCCGCATATGGAGGCCTGCACCATTGCCGAGGCCGGCAATGCCATGAGCTTCATGCCGGTGGGGCTCTATGGCCAGCCGCTGCCGCCGCAGAATGGCGGGCCGGTGCGGGTGCTCTTCCCGTGGAAATACGGCTTCAAATCCGGCAAATCCCTGGTGCGCATCACCGTGCAGGAGCAGCGCCCGGCGACTTTTTGGGGCACCATCCAGCCCTCTGAATATGGCTTTTGGGCCAATGTGAACCCGCAAGTCGCCCATCCGCGCTGGAGCCAGGCCACCGAGCGGCTGATCGGCACCAATGAGCGGGTGCCGACGCAGATGTGGAACGGCTATGGCGAATTCGTCGCTTCGCTGTATGAAGGCGTGCAAGGTGAACGTTTATTCGTATGAGAATAGCAGGCTGGCTTTTGGTGATACTGGGCTTTGGGCTCGGCTTTGGGTTTGGCTTCGGCCTGCCGCTGGCCGAGGCGGTGACTTGGTTCGGGCGCGCTGACGCGGCGGGCGGCATTGCCCATTGGGTGCTGGCGCGCCCGGCCTGGGTTGTGCCCATGCTATTGGGCGTGGCCTTGCTGACCCTTTCGGGGTGGCTCAGCAAGGATGCCGGCCCGGCCTGAATTGGGCCTGGCTTATCCGCGCCCCAGCACCTCGTGATTATGCTCACCGAGCTTGGGTGAATCGCGGGTGGGGTGCGGCCGCTGCCGGTTGAAGGAGAGCGGCAGGCCAACCACTTTTGGCCCGCCATTGGGCAGGGCGCAGATGAGGTCCACCGCGGCCATTTGCTCACTGGCCACCACCTCGGCAATGTCATTCACCGGGCCGCTGGGCACGCCCACGGCATCGAGGGCGGCCAGCCAATGGTCGCGCGGGCGGGTGGCGAAGACGGCCGAAATCAACGGCACGAGGATGGCCTTGTTGCGCACCCTCTCCGCACCGGCGGCGAAGCGTGGGTCCTTAGACCATTCAGGGTGGCCGAGCACGGCGGCGGCGCGGGCGAAAAGCCTATCATTGCCGGCGGCGAGACAGAGCGGCCGGTCGGCGGTTTCGAAGACCTGGTAGGGCACGATGACGGCGGCGCCGGTGCCATGGCGTTTGGGGATATCGCCGGTGGCGATGTGGTTGTTGATCTGGCCTTCGACCCAGAAGGCCGCGGTTTCGAATAATGAGCCATCGACGAGGCAGCCCTTGCCGGTGCGCTCCCGCCAGCGGAGCGCGGCCAGGGCGCCGATGGTGATGAACAGGCCGGTTGCCTTATCGTTGATCGAGGCGCCGCAGAAGGTGGGTGGGCCATCGGGCTGGCCGGTCACGCTCATCATCCCGCCATAGGCTTGCAGCAGCGGGTCGAAGCCGGGCTTCATCATCATCGGCCCTTCGAAGCCGAAGGCCCAGATCGAGCAGTAGATCAGCCGCGGATGGGCAGCGAGCATGGTTTCAGGGCCGATGCCGCATTCCTCCACCACGCCGGGGCGGAGGTTTTGGATCAGGATATCGGCGCTCTCGCACAGCTTGTGCAGGGCGGCGACATCCTCGGGCTTTTTCAGGTCCAGCGTGATGGAGCGCTTGGAGCGGTTCTGGCCGTGGAAATACAGTGAGGTCACCCCATCCGGGCCATAGGGCGGGCCCCAGAGCCGGGCGTCATCGCCGCCATCGGGTTTTTCCACCTTGATGACGTCAGCGCCCATATCGGCCAGCACAGCGCCGGCGAGGGGGCCTGCCAGGGCCTGGCCGACCTCGATGACGGTCAGGCCGGTGAGGGGTAGTTCCATGTGTGTTTCCTCCATTGGCGGCAGCATAGCGCGCGCGGAGGGCGCGTCGATGGTCAGCGCAGTCGGGCGACGAGGCCTTTGGCGAATGGGGACAGCCCTGCCTCCAGCGCCCCCGCGGCGGCCGGGGGGGCGGTGACCCGCAGCTTGAGGAACAAGGCACCGATTGTGCCCAGGCAGATGGCGCTCTCGGTCAGCGGGCCGTCATCGGCGCCAATGTCGAGCAGGATGCAGCGCAGCCCGGCATGGCTGGCCGGGCGCTGGGCCAGGATGCGCATTTGGCGTGCCGCATAGAGCCGAGCGGTGTCATTCAACCCGGCGCGCAGCTGCATGTCCACCAGGGCTGCGGTGTTGCTCCCACCGATCTGACGCTGCCCCCCATCATAGAGGTAGACCGTGGCGAGCACCCCGCGGGTAGAGCGGTAACTGACAGAAGCACCCAGCCTGGGGTCGCGCGCCATCACGGCGTAATCCGTCGTGCTGCCACGCTCGAAGCCAGCCAAGCCTGGGGGGAGGGCGGCCAGCATGGCCAGCGGTGCGGTGGTAGGTTGCTGGGCGGGTTTTTGCGCCAATGCCGGCATGGCGAGGAGCATGATCGTCAATAGCAACCGGCACGGCATGGCGGGGCCTTTCAGTAGATGCGTGCCAGCCAGCGCGGCGGCACGCCGGCGAAGTAGAGCGAAAGTATGGAGAGGTTTTTCGCCGAGCGCAGCATAAATCCATGCTTACGCCATTTATTCGCCGAGGTGATGGCGCGTGGCGCCAGCGCCACCGGCCGCAGCGGCCGCAGCCGGCGGATGAGATCGACATCCTCCATCAGGGGCATGGGCCGGAAGCCGCCCATGGCCTGATACAGGCCGCGATGGATCAGCAGCCCCTGGTCGCCATAGGGGAGAGAAAAATTCCGGCAGCGCCAGGCCACGGCGCGTTCGAGCCTGCGGGCCTGCGGGCTTGGATCATCGAGGGCGAAGGTGAAATGCGCAGCCCCTGGCGGGCCGGCCATGAAGGCTTGCGCGGCCTGGCTCCAGCCTGGTTCCAGCCTAGTATCGGCATGCAGGAAGAGCAGCCACTCGGCCGTGCTGGCGGCCGCACCTGCGGCGAGTTGGGCACCGCGGCCCCGGGGCGCCTGCACCACCTCAGCGCCCAGTCTCATGGCGATATCGGCGGTGCCATCGGGGCTGGCGGCATCGGCCACGATGATCCGGCATGGGGCTTCGGCCAGTGTCGCCAGGGTGGCGGGCAGGGTGGTGGCGGCGTTCCAGCTGGGGATGATGACGTTCATTTTTTGTTCTTGACTGGCGCGAAAAGCCGCATCAAATTGTGCTGGAACGGAACGGGAACTTAGCCATGCCTGATGGTCTCCTCTGGGGTCAACCCTCGCCGAAGCGGCTGCCGATGATGCATGCGGCGGGGCAGCAATCGCGCACAGGCTTTGCCATTCCCGGCAGCCAATACAAGGGCCGTGGCGCGATCTCCAACCCCGGCAACCGCTTTGAGGAAAGTGCCGTGGAGCCCTTGGATGATGGCTGGGGCACGCTGTCTGAGGAACTGGCCGATCTGCCGCCGCTGGCCACCCAGTTGCTGCGCGAGAAATCGCGCACGGCGCTGACCTATAATGACAGCCCTGACCTGGGCTTTGACCGTTCGATCAACCCTTATCGCGGCTGCGAGCATGGCTGCATCTACTGCTATGCCCGGCCGAGCCATGCCTATCTGGGGTATTCGCCGGGGCTGGATTTTGAGACCAAGCTGATGTTCAAACCGGACCTGCCGGCGCTGCTGGAGCGCGAGTTGAGCCGCCCCGGCTATACGCCGCGCCCGGTGGCGCTGGGTGCCAATACCGACCCCTATCAGCCGGTGGAGCGCAATGTGACGCTGACCCGCCAGGTGCTGGAGATTCTGGAGCGCTTCAACCACCCGGTGACGGTGGTGACGAAATCGGCCCTGGTGCTGCGCGATGCCGATATTCTGGCGCGGATGGCGGCGAAGAACCTGGCGCAGGTGGCTATTTCGGTCACCACCTTGGATGCGGCCTTGGCGCGCAAGATGGAGCCGCGCGCGGCGAGCCCGGCCAGGCGCCTGGCGGCGATGGCGGAGCTGTCTCGGCTGGGGATTCCCACCGCTGTGCTGGCGGCGCCGATGATCCCTGGGCTGAATGATGCCGAGTTGGAGAAGATTCTGCTGGCCGGCGCCAATGCCGGGGCGAAGCGGGCGGGTTATGTGCTGCTGCGCCTGCCGCTGGAAATTCGCGCCCTGTTCGAGGAATGGGTGGCGCGGCATTTCCCGGACCGGGCGCGAAAAGTGCTGGCCCTGGTGCGCGAAACCCGCGGTGGGGCGTTGAACCAAAGCGCCTTTGGCCAGCGCCAGACGGGCACGGGCCCCTATGCGGAGTTGCTGCAGCAGCGCTTCCTTCGCATGGTTTCGGCCTTGGGTATGGAGCGGCGCGAGGGTGGCGTGGCGAGCCTGGATTGCGAGCAATTTGCCGTGCCGCGCGGTACGCAGATGCAAGCGCGCCAGATGGCCTTGTTTTGAGGCGAAGGCGGGGCTATCACGCCCGCGGTTGGCCGATTTAGCTCAGGGGTAGAGCAACTGATTCGTAATCAGTAGGTCCGGGGTTCAATTCCCCGAATCGGCACCATTGTTTCCCCTAAAATCAGTGCTTTACTGGTGTCGTGATAAGCGCGCTCCGGGGTCGAAAAACCTATAAACACCTATAAACTGTTTCGGTGGGGTTTATAGGTGGTGGATTCGGGCTGCTGCGCGGTCGGATGCCGCCCGGTTTTTCGTCTCGAATGCTAAAAAATCTGCGTCGGGATGCTGCAGGCGGCATCACCGCAGCGGTCAGATTCGAGGTTTGAAGGGCATCCGGAGGGTACGTGAGCGCGTTGCAGGCGCGGTTGTGAGAACGATTGGAATCTTGTTAGGGTTGTGCGGATTGCGAACAGGCGGTCAGGGTCGAGCGACAATCGGGTGGCGCTGAGTTTGCTGCGGTCAACGGGGAGCTAAGCATCTATGGAAAAGTGCTCTGCTGAAAAAAATCTGGGCGCGACCAAAACCCGTTTATCGCGGTGGATTCCTAATACATTTTATCGAATCGTTATTATTTTGGCTCTCGCGGCAGTATGTCTTCCAATGAACGCGCTTGCCCAGCAATGTACAACCAGAAGTGTTGCTCTAATAAATACTGGCGCAGATGTGACTATCAGTGAATTTTACGTCTACAGTGATTCTCTAAATAAAGGATCAAATCGTCTTGGTTCAATCGGATTGCGCCCCAGAGAAGCCGTAAATTTTGAAATCAGACCCGGCACGATTTATAACATTGAATTGGTCTGGAATGACGCAAAAGGTGTTCGACGCCTGCTTCGGAGCGGATTAGAATTTTGCCGAATCAACGCCATTCATTTTCGCGGATGGTATATCGATGGGGCAAATCTAGATCAAAATATTGTTAGCGATCAATTCATTTCCTTAGCAGCTGGAAGGCGTTGCGTCGAGCCAAGTCGATCTATGAATGTTGGAAATTTGACATCATATAAAATCGAAGAATTTTATATATACCCGAGCAGAAGCAGATCTAATACTGACAATCGCCGCAACTCAATTAGCATTAATGCCGATTCTGGTACTCGTATAATGCTTCCATCGGCTCCGTATTTCGATATTATGATAATTTTTCGAATTGAAAATACACTTCATCGATTCGAGCGTAGAAACGTACCTATATGTAATGTACCTAGCACCGTGATGTTTATTGGCGAACTTACAGGCGAACAGGGTCCGCACCAAGAGCGATTCTATACAGAATTTCAGAGTCCGCAAGGATAATTTTTTGACTGAATTGAATTCCGATACTGAATTATTGCTATCTTTCAACGATATCCGCGTAGATGCAGTACAAGGTAGGCTCAACCTGCCCCTGATTGGTCCCGCAATACGCCATTGTTTAGCCGCGATGGTCGGCGAATATCATCACCAGGATGAACTTTGAGGG
>CAMDJV010000021.1 GCA_945901085.1 Rhodovarius crocodyli
CTTGCTGGGCCAGCCCTTCATCATCGATAATCGCGCCGGCGCCGGTGGCGCGCTGGGCACCGGCCTTGCTGCCCAGGCGGCACCCGATGGCTATACGCTGCTGGTGACCAATACCGGCCCGCTGGCGGTGGCGCCCACGCTCTTCCCCAACCTGAACTACGACCCGGCCCGCAGCTTTGCCTATATTTCGATCTTTGGCGGCATTCCGCTACTCTGCGCGGTGAAGGGCGATAGCCGCTATACCACCCTGGCCGAATATGCCGCGGCTGCCGCAGCGCGGCCCGAGGCGGTGTCCTTTGGCTCCTCCGGCGTGGGTTCGGCCGGGCATTTGGCCGGGGTGCTGTTTGGCATGCAGGCCAATGCCCGGATGCTGCATGTGCCCTTCCGTGGCGCGGGCGAGGCACAGCAATCCGTGCTCTCGGGCGATACCGACAGCCTTTGGGACACGCTGGCGGCGCATAGCGGGGCGGTGCGGGCAGGCACGCTGCGCGGGCTTGCCTTGTCGAGTGAGCGGGGTGTTGCCTCGCTGCCGCAAGTGCCCACAACGGTGCAGGCGGGGTTCCCGGGGGTGATCGCGTCGAATTGGTTCCTCATCGCAGGGCCCGCCGGGCTCTCGCCCGCCATTGCCGAGAAGCTGGACGCAGCGGTCACCGCCGCCATGGCAGAGCCTGCGGTGGCCGAGCGCTTTACCACCGTGGGCGTGGTGCCGCTCGCACCCAAGGGGGCGGATGCCATCGCCGCCTTTGTCGCGGCCGAAGGCGCGCGCTGGGCGCCGGTGGTGCGCGCCTCGGGGGCCACGCCCTCCTAGCGCTGGCGCTGCCCCCCCGCTGGACAGCCACGCCCAGTGCCGCCTAAGGACGCCCATGCCTGATTTTACACGAACATGGGATGTGCTGGTGGTGGGCGGTGGCAATGCCGCGCTCTCGGCCGCCATCACGGCCGCCCAGGCCGGCGCCTCGGTCATTATCGCCGAGCACGCTCCCAAGACCATGCGCGGCGGCAATTCCCGCCACACCCGCAACCTGCGTGCGTTGCACCCCGCACCCACCGATGTGCTGACCGACTCCTATCTGGAGGAGGAATACTGGGATGATCTGCTGCGGGTGACCGGCGGCCGCACCGATGAGGCGCTGGCCCGGATGACCATCCGCGCCAGCCAGCACGCGCCGGGCTTTTTGCGCGATTGCGGCGTGGTGTTTCAGCCCAGCCTCTCGGGCACGCTCTCACTCAGCCGCACCAATGCTTTCTTCCTCGGCGGCGGCAAGGCGCTGGTGAATGCGCTGTATCGCACCGCAGAAAAGCTCGGCATCGAAATCCTCTACGACACCGAGGTGCAGGAGATTTTGCTGGAGGAGGGTTTCGCCCGCGAGGCGATCATCTCCTGGCGCGGCTTCCCTGAGCGCATTCGCTGCAAATCGGTCATCGCCAGCGCCGGCGGCTTCCAGGCCAATCGCGAATGGCTGCGGCAATATTGGGGGGATGCGGCGGATAATTTCCAGATTCGCGGCACGCCCTATGCCCAGGGCACGGTGCTGAAGAACCTCCTCGCCCAGGGCGTGCAGGAGGTGGGCGACGCCACGCAGTTTCACGCTGTGGCCAATGATGCCCGCTCGCCCATGTGCGATGGCGGCCTGGCGATGCGGCTGGACTGCGTGCCCTATTCCGTCGTGGTGAACGAAAATGTCGAGCGCTTTTATGATGAGGGCGAGGATGTCTGGCCCAAGCGCTACGCCATCTGGGGCCGGCTGATCGCCCAGCAGCCCAACCAACGCGCCTTCGCCATTTCCGACAGCCAGGCGCTGCATGACTACCTGCCCAGCGTCTTCCCGCCGCTCAAAGCCAACAGCATTGGCGAATTGGCCACGGCATTGGGTCTGGATGCGGCCAAGCTGGCAAAAGTGGTGGCCGATTACAATACCGCCGTGCAGCCCGGCACCTTCCAGGGCGGCAAACTCGATGATTGCCGCACCCAGGGCATCACCCCGGAAAAAACCCATTGGGCGCGGCGGATCGACCAGCCACCCTACCACGCCCACCCGCTCGCGCCGGGCATCACCTTCACCTTCCTCGGCGTAAAGGTGAATGACCGCGCCCGGGTGATGATGAGCGATGGCAAGCCGAGCGCCAATATTTTCGCCAGCGGCGAAATCATGGCCGGCAATATCCTGGGCCAGGGCTATCTCGCTGGATTTGGCATGACCATCGGCACCGTCTTTGGCCGCATTGCAGGCGAGGAGGCCGCGAAACTTGTCCGAAACTGATACGGTGGTGGAGGCCCGGCGGCAGATGGAAATCTGCAATGCCTGCCGCTACTGCGAAGGCTATTGCGCCGTCTTCCCCGCCATGGCGATGCGCCGTGAATTCACCGGGGCCGACCTCACCCACCTCGCCAACCTCTGCCATGGCTGCAAGGGCTGCTACCACGCCTGCCAATACGCGCCGCCGCATGCCTTCGGGATCAATATACCCCAGACATTCGCCACGCTGCGCGCCGAATCCTACGCCGAATTTGCCTGGCCCGCCGGTATGGGCGGGTTGTTCGAGCGCAATGGCACGCTGGTGACTGCGGTGGCCGTGCTGGCGCCGGTGTTGGCGCTGCTGCTGACCATGGCGCTGGCGGACCCAGCCACACTCTACACCGCGCAAAGCGGCGTGGGCGCCTTCTTCCGCGTGGTGCCCTATTGGCTCATCATCACCCTCGCCGGAGGCTCCTTCGGCTTTGCCCTGCTGGCGATGGGCCAGGGCGCGCGGCGCTATTGGCGCGGCACGGCGCAAAAGCCCATCACCTCACCCGCGCCGGTGGCCGAGGCCGCCTTTGACATCCTCACCCTGCGCAATCTCGGTGGCGGCGGCCATGGCTGCAATGATGTCGATGACAGTTTCTCCGCCACCAAGCGCTGGCTGCATCAGGCGATGTTTGGCGGCTTCATGCTCTGCTTTGCCGCCACCACCACAGGGGCGATTTTCCATCACTTTCTGGGTTGGAAATCGCCGCATGCCTTCCTCTCGCTGCCGGTGCAACTCGGCTTCTGGGGTGGGATTGGCATGCTGATCGGCACCACCGGCCTGCTCTGGCTCAAGACGGTGACGGACCCGGTGCCGGTGGCGAAGAAGCTGTTGGGCGGCGAATATGCCATGCTGGGGCTGCTGTGGCTGATCGCGGCCTCTGGCCTGCTGCTGCTGGGCCTGCGCCACACCGGCGCGATGGGCGTGCTGCTGGCGTTGCATCTGGGGCTGGTGATCGGGTTTTTCCTGGTCATGCCCTATAGCAAGATGGTGCATGGCATTTACCGTGGCCTCGCCTTGCTGCGCCACGCGCAGGAGAAGCGCGCGGCCTGAGCATGCTACGCCGCCAAGGCCCGCGATGTGGCGGCGGCCTGCCTGGCCTTGGCATCGGCTGATGTCGCGGCCTCGGCAATCTCTTCGAGGCTGCGGCCCACCTGCTCCACGGCGCTCGCCGCGCCATGCATATTGCCCGACATCTCGCGGGTGACGCCGCCCTGCTGATCCACCGCGGCGGCGATGGTATTGGTGATGGTGTTGATCCGGGCAATGGCATCGGCGATGGATTTGATGGTGCTGACCGCCCCACTCACCGCCGCCTGCACCTGGCCCACCTGGGCCGAGATATCCTCCGTCGCCCGGCCCGTCTGGCTGGCCAGGCCCTTCACCTCGCTGGCGACAACGGCAAAGCCCTTGCCTGCCTCGCCCGCCCGCGCCGCCTCGATGGTGGCGTTGAGCGCCAGCAGATTGGTCTGCCCGGCGATATCGGTGATCAGGCTGACCACCTCATTGATGCGGTTCGCCGCATTGACCAGATCGGTCACGATCTGAGTGGCGCGGCGGGCCTCCTCCGTCGCCGCCGCGGTGGAGCGCGAGGCATCGACGATCTGCCGGCCGATCTCAGCCACCGAGGCGGCCAATTCCTCCGCCCCCGCCGCCATCGCCTGCACATTGACCGAGCTGGCCCGCGCCGCCTCCACCGCCCCGCTCGCCCGCGCGCTGGTGAGGCTGACCGCGCTGGACACCCCGCCCAGGGCTGCATCCACATCCCGGCCGAGCCGGGCCAGATGATCCCTGGCCTGCATCTCCGCCGTCATGTCGGAGGCGAGGGTGAGCACCTTGCAGGCCCGGCCCTCGCGGTCGAGAATCGGGTGGTAGATGGCATGCAGCCAGACCTCCCGCCCGTCCTTGGCAATGCGCCGGAACACCGCGCGCTGGAATTGGCCAAACCCCAGCGCCTGCCAGAATTCGCCATAGGCAGGTGCTGCTGCCTCCGCCTCGGGCAGGAAGATGCGATGATGCTGCCCCAGCACCTCCTCCAGCCGATAACCCATGATCTGCAGAAAATTCTGGTTGGCAGCGAGGATATTGCCATGCAGGTCGAATTCGACCATCGCTTGGCTGCGGCCCAGGGCGGCGATCTGGCCCTGCGCCTCGGCCCATTGGCGCTCTCTCTCGCTCACATCCTGCAGGATTATCACCACCCGCACCGGCCTCGCGCCGCCGCTGGCGACGGAGCAGTGGCTGGCCTGCAGCCAAAGCTCCCGCCCGCCCTTGGCCGCATAGCGCAGGATGGCGCTTTGGTGTTGCCCGGCATTCAGCCGGGCCCACAGCTGCTCCGTCGTCTCGCCACGGGCCAAAAACATGCTGTGGTTCTGCCCTAACATCTCCTCCCGCCCATAGCCCAGCAGCGCCAGCAGGGTGGGATTGGCGTCGATCACCCGGCCCTGCATGTCGCAGGTGAGCACCGCATGCGCGCCCATCACCGCCTGCATGGTGGCCCGCGCGCCAGAGGGGAGGAGGGAGAGGGGCCAGGGCGGCATGATGGATCCTTATGACACGTGGTCTATGCATCCCTATGCGGCCGGCCGGGTTAACAAAGCCCCAAGCGGCATCGCCAAACCCGGGCATCTGGCGGTAGAATCGCGCCATGCCCGACCTCGCCAGCATGCCCTTCATCGAGTTCGGTTTCCTGCGCCGTGCCCTGGTGGGGGGCCTCGCCCTGGCACTCTCGGCGCCGCCGCTGGGCGTGTTCCTGATGCTGCGCCGCATGTCACTCACCGCCGATGTGCTGGCCCATGGCATGCTGCCGGGTGTGGCGCTGGGCTTTATCCTGGCCGGGCTTTCGGTGCCTGCCCTGGCGGCGGGCGGCATGGCGGCGGGGCTTTTGGTGGTGCTGGGCGCGGGTGCGCTCTCGCGTGCCACCGGCGGGCGGGAGGATGCGAGCCTCACGGCACTTTATCTGGTGGCGCTGGCCGCGGGCGTGGCGCTGCTCTCCTGGCGCGGCTCGGCGGTGGAACTCACCCAGGTGCTCTTCGGCTCGGTGCTGGGGGTGGATGATGCAGCCCTGTTGCTGATGGCGGGCACTGCGAGCCTCACCTGGCTGTTTCTGGCACTCGCCTGGCGGCCGCTGGTGCTGGAATGCTTCGACCCTGCCTTTGGCCAGGCGGTTGGGGCGCGGGGCAGCGCCTGGCATCTGGGCTTTCTCGCCATGCTGGTGCTGAATTTGGTGGCCGCCTTCGCCGCCATGGGCACCTTGATGGCGGTGGGGGTGATGATGCTGCCCGCCATCGCCGCGCGGCATTGGGCGATGAATGTGGGCGGCATCGTCTATGCCGCCTGTGCCATTGCGGTGTTGGCGGTGCTGGGCGGGCTTGCCGCCAGCTTCTGGGCCGATATGCCGGCGGGGCCCGCCATTGTGCTGGCCGCGGGGGGGCTTTGGGCCACCTCCATGCTTGCCGGCCCGGTGGATGGGCTATGGGCGCGCTGGCGGCGGCGGCATTTGACCGGATGAAGCCGCTCCAACTTTCCATCCTATGCCTCGCGGTGGTGCTGCCGCTCTCTGTGTGGTTCGCCGGCACGGCCGCCGCGCCGGGGCTGCTGGCGGCGGGGCGCATCTCCTCGGCCGAGGCCGGCTGGCTCGCCGCCTCGGTGCAACTCGGCTTTGTTGCCGGCACCTTGGTCTCGGCGGTGCTGGGGCTGGCGGATCGCTGGCCGGAGCGCCGCTTCTTCGCCGGCTCGGCCATGCTGGCGGGGTGTTGCGCGCTGCTGCAATCCCTTCTGGCGCCGGCGGGGTGGGAGAGTTTTGTCCTCCGCGCGCTGGCCGGGGCCTGCATGGCGGGGGTCTATCCGGTGGGGATGAAGCTGGCGGCGAGTTGGGCAAAAGGCGATCTCGGCCTTTTGATCGGCCTGCTGGTGGGGGCGCTGACCTTGGGTTCGGGCCTGCCGCATCTGCTTCCTTGGCTGCTGGGCGGGGTGGATTGGCAATTGGCCTATCGCGCCGCCGGGGTTCTGGCACTCCTGGGCGGGCTGATCATCCTGGCCTTTCGCCCCGGTCCGCTGCTGGGCCGCCGCCCGCCGTTTAACCCCGCCGCCCTGCTGGAACTCTGGCGCGATAGGCGGCTGCGCCTGGCCAATGCCGGCTATCTCGGACACATGTGGGAGCTCTACGCCATGTGGGCCTGGATTGGCGTCTTTCTCACCCAGGCCGGCGGGATGCGGCCGGCGGGGCCCTTTGTCTTTCTGGTGCTGGGGGCGGGGGCGCTGGGCTGTGTCGGCTTGGGCCTGCTGGCGGATAGGTTTAACCGCGCTGCCATGGCGGCGGCTGCCATGGCGCTCTCAGGGCTTTGCGCCGCGCTGATCGGCCCGGCCTCGGCCTGGCTGCCGGGGCTGGTCTTGCCGCTGGCACTGCTCTGGGGGGCGAGTGCGGTGGCGGATTCGGCGCAATTCTCCGCCTGCACCGTGCTCTGCGCCCGCCCCGAACTCTCCGGCACCATGCTCACGGCGCAAACCTGCATAGGGTTTCTACTCACCGTGCCGGCCATCCAGCTGATGGCCTGGGCGGGGCCGGCGCTGGGCTGGGAATTCGCCTTCATGCTGCTGGCACCGGGGCCGCTGCTGGGCGCCTGGGCGATGGCCCGGCTGGCGCCCCTGCTACCGCCGCGGTGAGTCCCCGCGTCCCATCATGCCGCCAGGCCCATGGCTGCGGCGGAATAGCGCATCGGCGTCACGCTGCTGGTCTGCCGCCAGCACGGCGTAGAGCGTGGTGAAGCTGGTGGCGAGGCGGGCCAATTGCTGCGCATGGAGTTGCGAGATCTCGGCGAAATCGACCATGTTCTCTGCCGCGCCCATGCTGGGCAGCCTAGCGGCGCGGGCTTGAAAGCGCGCATGCATTTCCGTCGCATTGTCCCGCGTGGCGGTGGCGAAGCCATCCCATTGTGGCTGCTGCGCCGCGGTGATGCGCAGCCGGCCGCGCAATTCGCTCAGATGCCGTTCAACCCGCGCTGCGCGCTGCTCGGCTGTGGTCTCCGCCCGATCTGGGCGGGCCATACGGCCGCGATGGTGTCCTCCCTCCTCGCCGCGCGGCGCGGGTGTGGCTGCGGGCTGGGCCATGGCGCTCAGCGGCAGCGCCAGGCCGAATGCGATGGTGACCAGAAGGCGGTTGGAGAGCATGCGCATGGAAGGATGCCTTTGCGGTTGAGGGTTCAATAGCCGTAATAGCTGGGCGGCGGGCCGCCATAGCCACCAGGCTTGCCGCCGGGCGGGTAATAGACGCCCGGCGGCGTGACATATTGCGGCTGCGGTGCGAGCAGCGCGCCGCCCAGCAGCGCGCCCAGGCCGAGCCCCAGCAGGGGCGCTGCGATCACCGGCGGGCCATAGCCACGGCGGGTTTCATGGCCACGCCAATACTCGCCGCCATGCCAGCCCGGGGCGCCATAGCCGCGCGGCGAATAGGCGCGGCCGTGCTGGTTGTCCGGCGGCCCCCTTCCCTGCCCATGCTGGGCGAGGGCTGGCGGGCTGAGCAACGCCAGCGCGCAGGCCAGAATTTTCCATGATGCCCCATGCGGGGCGGGGTTTTGCCTGAGAGCCATGGCGTTTCCGATCGGTGATGCACAGAGGCAACGCCGCAGGCCATGGAAGGGCTGCATCCTTGGGGGGTTATTTATTCGCCGGGCAAGCCCGCGGCCGCAGGCTTGCCCGGCGGAGGCTGGGCCGGCAGGCTATCCTCTGGTCAATGGAGAACCAGCATGCAGGCCCTGCCTCTCACCACCGAATACCTTTTTACCATGGATCTCGATGTCGGCGCGCCGCAATCGGTCAGCGCTGGATTGCGCATCGTGCCGGTCACCGGGGGCACCATCACCGGCCCCGCTTTGCAAGGCGAGTTGCTGCCCGGGGCGGCGGCGGATTGGCTCCGGCTGGAGCCCGATGGCACGGCGCATATGGATGTGCGCTTCACCATCAAGGCGGCCTCGGGCAGCTTGGTCTATGTCAGCTATAGCGGCATTCGCACCGGCGCGCCCGAAGTGCTGGAGCGCCTGGGCCGTGGCGAGGCGGTGCCGCCCGCCGATTATTATTTCCGCGTGGCGCTGCGCTTTGAGACCGGCGCGGCGGACTTGGCCTGGATGAACCGCATTCTGGCGGTGGGTGTGGGCCAGCGGCCGCCCAAGGGGCCGCGCTACGATGTTTACGCCATTCGCTGAGGCGTGACGGCGCCAGGCTAAGTTACCGCCGGCTGGCAAGTTGCTTGTTTTCCAGCCGGCTCAGCAGCCGTACCAAGGGCCAGAGCAGAATGAAATAGGCCACAGCGGCGGCCATGATGGGCGTGGCGTTATAGGTCACGCTCTGCGCTTGGCGGGCCTGGAAGAGCAGTTCCGGCATGGCCACGACGGAGGCGATGGAGGTGAGTTTCACCACTTCGAGCGTGTTGGAGACGAGGTCCGGCAGCACGTTGCGCACCGCCTGGGGCAGCACGATGAGGGCCATGATCTGCGGCCGTTTCAGGCCCAGGGCGCGCGCTGCCTCGGCCTGGCCAGCGGGCACGCTTTCCAGCCCGGCGCGGAAAATCTCGCCGTAATAGGCGCCGGTATTGAGGAAGAAGCCGATGGCGACCGCGCCGATGGCCGAGACCTCCAGCCCGGCAAAGGGCAGGCCGGCATAGACGAAGACCAGCAGCACCAGGGGCGGCAGGGCGCGGAAGACATCGACATAGGCGATCAGCGGCCAGCGCACCCAGCGGCTTTTCGCCGTTGAGAGCAAAGCGAGGGTGAGGCCGCCCATCGCACCCAGCGGGATGACGATGGCTGAGAGCAGCAGGGTCTGCCCCAGGCCATCAAGCAGGATGGGCCAGGCCTCGCTGAGAATCTCCCAGGAGAAGAAGGCTTCGAGAAAATCGTTCATCGCTTCCACGCGAACCGGGTTTCCACCCAGCGCCCCAGAATCACCACCGGCAGGAAGAGCAGCAGGTAGGCCGCCGCCCCCAGCGTCAGCGGTGTTGGGTTGAAGGAAAAGGAGACCCCTGCTTGCGCCGCGCCCAGAATATCGGGCACCGCCACCACCGAGGCGAGTGCGGTGCCCTTGGTGATGGCGATGGTGCGGTTGGTCAGCGGCGGGATCACCAGGCGGATGGCCTGGGGCATGATCACCAGCAGGAAGGTCACCAGAAAGGGCAGGCCGAGCGAGCGGGAGGCCTCCCATTGGCCTTTGGGGACGGAGGTGATGCCGGCCCAGTAGATTTCCTCGGCAAAGGCCATGAGCACCAGCGACAGCGCGATCCAGGCGGCGGCGAAGCCGGAGAATTCCAGCCCCAGGCCCGGCAGGCCGAAGAAGATCAGCACGATGATGACCAAAGGCGGCAGGGCGCGGAAGAGATCAACGGTAAAAATGATCAGCCAGTTCAGCGGCCGGATGCCCATGGCGCGCAGCACCGCGAGGACGAGGCCGGCGAAGAGGCCGGTGGCGATGACGCAGGCGGCCAGCAGGATGGTCAGCCAGAAGCCATCAATGATTTTCGGCAGGTATTCGGCGGCGACGCGCGCATTGAAGAAGCTGTCGAGGAATTTGTCCCAATTGCTCATGCGCGCGCCCATCCGCCGGCATGGCGGCCATGGCCTTTAGATGGCGCCCTGGCCGCCATGCTGGTCATCAGCTGCAGCTCGGGTTTTGCGGCGTGGCGTCAAAGCCGGGCAGGCCGGGCGGGCCATAGCCGGGGAATTCAGTCACCTCGGCCTGGTCGGCGGCGGGGCGGCTGCCGAACCAGCGCTCGGAGAGGCGGGCGATGGTGCCATCACGCTTCATGCAGGTCAGCACATCTTCCACCACATTGCGCATGGCACCGCTGTCCTGGCGGAAGGGGGTGGCCCAATGGAAGCGGGTGCCGGGCAGGATGTAATCGGCCACGTATTGCGGGGTGCGGCTGGCGGAATAACGCACCACGGTGTTTCCGGACAAATTGGCATAGGCCCGGCCCTGGATGACCGCCTGCACCGCATCGGGCTGGGTGTCGAAGGCGAGGATGGTGAGGTTCAGCCGCTCGCGATTGGCATTGCCCCAGCTTTCATAGGGCGTGCCCTTGTTCACGCTGATGGTGCGCCCGCGCAGATCCTCATCCGAGCGGATGGGCGGCGTGCCGCGGCGGATGCCGAATTGCAATTCGGTAAAAAGATAGCCCTCGGTGAAGAGCAGGCTGGCGGCGCGCTCGGGCGTGACCGTGGTGGGCGCGCAGAGGAAATCATAGCGGCCGGCATTCAGCGCGGGGATGAGGCCGGAGAAGGAGGCGGAATCGATCACGATTTCGCGGCCCATGCGGCGGGCGACTTCGCGGAAGAGGTCGATCTGGAAGCCTTGCACGCCGCCGGAGAGGGCGGGGAAGGCATGCGGGGCGAAGGTGCCATCCACGCCGCAGCGCAAGGGCGGCTGGGCGGCGGGGGCTTGCGCCAGGGCCGGGGCGGTGACCGCGCAGAAGGCGGCGGCGAGCCAGAAATTCCTCATGGAGTGTCTCCTTTGTTGGGTGAGCCGACATTCCCCGAAGCTTGGCCCGCGCGCAATGCCATGAAATCGCCTTTTGTCGGGCGGCTTCCTGCCGCTTCGCCCATCCACACGGCATCCCGAAGGAGATGTGCCATGTTGCAGCGCATTGGGTTGGCTTTGGTGAGCGTGGGTTTGGGGCTGATTCTCGGCGTCATGGCGATGATCGCGATCGATGGGATGCATCCTGGCCGGATGGCGCCGGGATTGGCTGCCTGGCTGGCGGGTGGCGCGGGGGTGGCGATCATCGCTGGGCTGCGGCTGCTGGAGCGCGGCCGGGAGCCGATGGAATTTTGAGGTTTTTCAGCGTGGCGTCGAATATGTCGTATTCGGACAAATTGCCTGCCAGGCGTGTTTTGCCGGTGGTGGGGTGGTGGTGCAGCATGGGCGGCTCCTTTCGGCTGGGCCGCTCGTTATAGGAAATTAGACGGATTTACACAAGGATTTTAAGCCTTGGACATTATGGCCGCCGCAGCACCGCCGCGGCGGCGAGGCCGGATAAAAGCCCCCAGAAGGCCGGGCCCACGCCGGCAAAACTCAGGCCCGAGGCGCAGGTGACGAAGCAGAGCACGGCGGGGATGCGTAATCCCTCATCCTCCACCGCCGCGCGCAGGGCGCCGGCCATGCTGCCCAGCAGGGCCAGGCCGGCCACGGCCTGAATCAGGGCTGGGGGGGCCACGGCCACCGCCGCGGCCGCGAGGCCCGCCGCCAGGGCTATCGCCATATAACCGCAGCCATTGGCGAAGGCGGCGACCCAGCGGCGCTTGGGGTCGGGGTGCGATTCGGGGCCGGCACACATGGCGGCGGTGATGGCGGCGAAATTGATCATCTGCCCGCCCACCAGCGCGCCCGCGGCGCTGGCAGCGCCTGTGGCCAGGAAGACCTGGCCGGCTTTGGGGCGATAGCCAAAGGCGCTCAGCACGGCGATGCCGGGCACATTCTGCGAGGCCATGGTGACGAGGAAGAGCGGCACGCCAATGCCCAGAATCGCTGCCGGCTCGAAAACCGGCCAGACCCATTCCAGCCGGGGTGCTGCGCCGCTGAAGGCACCGGGCGGCAGCGGCAGCAGCACCGCCACTAGCCCCGCTGCCACCACCACGGCGGCGGGCACCGCCCAAAGCCGGGCGAGGCGGAGCATGATGAGCCAGGTGAGCACCACCGGCAGGGCTATCCATGGTACCACCCCCACGGCGCGGGCGGGCGAGACGCAGAGATCGAGCAGCACGCCGGCCAGCATGGCATTGGCGATGGGCCCGGGAATGCCCTCCACCGCGCGCAATAGTGGCCGCCATAGACCGGCCAGCATGATGAGCAGGCCAGAGATGATGAAGGCGCCCACCGCTGCGGCAAAGCCGCCGGCGGGGGCGAGGCTGGCCACCAGCAGGGCGGCGCCGGGGGTGGACCAGGCAATGGCCACCGGCATGCGGGTGCGAAAGCTGAACCATGCGCCCAGCGCGCCCATGGAGAAGGTGATGATGGTGAGCCCCGAGGCCGCCTGGGCCGGCGTGGCACCCATGGCGAGATAGCCCTGCAGCACCACGGCGAAGGAGGAGGAAAACCCAACAAAGCTGGCCAAGAGGCCCAGAATGACCGGCTGCATCAGGGGCGAAGCTCTATCCGGCCCAGCATGGTGGCAGGCTCGCGCGAGAGGCGCGGCATGGTGCCGTCGCGCCAGAGCGGCAGCATATCGCCCCAATGGGCGGAGAGGGGGTGGCCGGATTGGCCGGTGGCGGTGATGGCGAGCAGGCCATCGGTGGTGGCGAGGTCGGCCACCAAGCGCAGCCCGGCGCCATGGCTATTGGTGAAGCTGGTATGGCCCGCCATGCCGCCCTGGGGGGTGGCGCGCAGCACGGTTTGGCCATCGCCGGCGCTGGGGGCTGAGAGGCGGGTGAGGTCGCGCAGCACGGGCAGGGCGCGCAGCAACGGGTGTTCGAAGATGGCGGGGTGGGCGGTGCCCCAGCGCCAGGCGGCGAGGTCGGGGCCATGGGTGGGGGTGAGTTCGGCCATCACCTGCTCCAGGGCGCGGGCGGCCTGGGGGGCGCAATCGGGGCTGGCGCACCAGAGCGGGGCATTGCCGGCGAGCAAGAAGGCGAGGAATTCGGGCGAGGCGGCGCTTTCCGGCACGCCGGCCTCGCGCAGCACCAGGGCGAGGAAGCGCCGCGCCCAGGCGTTCCAGATCAGTGGTTGGGGCTGGTTGGCGGCCATTTCGCCATCCCAGGCGGTGAGGAGTTCGCGGGCGATGCCGGCGGGGCCGGTGAGGGTGAGGCCGCGCAGCAGGGGCAGGCTGGCCTGGGCGAGGGGGGAGGTGGCGTCGCGCTGCATGCCGGCCATCACCGCCGCATCGGGGCGCGGATTGGCATCGAGCATGGCGTGGATGCGGCGGAAGCGCCAATCGCCCGGCCAGTCGCGGCCGAGAAAGGCCGGGGCATCGGGCGGGGTCACGCGGTTATTGGCATTGACCAGCCGGCCGGATTCGGGGGCGATTCGGTGGGGCAATTGGTCGAAGGGGATAAAGCCCTGCCAATCATGGCTGGCATCATGGCCGGGGGCGGGGATGGCGCCCTCGCCGGCGCGGCGGAGGGGGATGCGGCCGGTGATGAACATGGCGATGCCGCCGGCGCGCTCGGCCACCATGAGGTTTTGCGAGGGGCTGGTGATGCGGGCGGCGGCCTCGGCCGCTGCGGCGAGCGAGGTGGCGCGGTTGAGCATGAGCAAGCCTTCGGCGGCGCTGTCCTCTGGTGCGAGATTGGCCATGGCGACGGCGAGGGCGGTGCCGTTGCGGGGGCGTGGGTCTTCGAGGTCGGAGAGCACCGGGCCGTGGCGGGTTTCGCGGATGCGCAGCACTTGGGGGGGGGCGCCACGGACACGGATCAATTCGTCGCGGGTGGTGAAGGGGCGGGGGCCGCCTTCGGTGGCGTAGTGGGTTTCGTCGATCTCGCGCTCGATGAAGACATCCTGGGTATCGGCATGGGTGGTGGTGAAGCCCCATGCGAGGCTCTCATTGCGGCCGATGACGATCATTGGCACGCCGGGGCTGGTGGCGCCGGCGCGGAACTGGCCGGCGGGGAGTTCGATGCGGGCGAGGTACCACAGGATGGGGGCGGCGAAGCCCAGATGCGGGTCTGAGGCCAGCATGGCACCGCCGCTGCCGCTGGTGCGCGAATCGAGCGCCCAGGCATTGCTGGCGGAGGCGGGCAGGGGGGCATCCTCGCCGAAGCGGGGGAAGTGTTGGAGGAGGGGGGTGAGGTCGGCCAGGCGATCGGGGAGGCCGGGGGAGGTATCGGCGGGCCAGAGTTGCCAGAGGCGCTCGGCATCGAGGTTGCGGGCGAGTTGGGCGCGCTCGATCTCACTGCGCCAATTGCCGGAGAGCCACAGGCCCATCACCTTGCCCCAGAGCAGGGAATGCTCTGGCCGCCAGGGCTCGGGGGTGCCGAGGGCGAGGAATTCGGGGGCGATGAAGCGGCCGCGCTGGGCGATGCGGGCATTTACCCCAGCGGCATAGGCATCGAGCAGCGCGCGGGTTTCGGGGGAGAGGGTGGCGAGATCGGCGGTGGCGCGGTCAGCCAGGCCCAGGGTGCGGGTGAAACGGTCGGCGCGCAGGGCGGGGGCGCCGGCGATTTCGGCCAGGCGGCCGCTGGCGCCGCGGCGCATGAGTTCCATTTGGAACATCCGGTCGCGCGCATGCAGCCAGCCTATGGCGGTGGCGGCGTCCAATTCATTCTGCGCGGTGATGCGGGGGATGCCGAGTGCGTCGAGGCTGATGGCGACGGGGGCGGTGAGGCCTCCGAGTTGGAGTTGTTCATGCGGTTTGGGCAGGGTGGCCCAGAGGGCGAGGGCCAGAGCGAGGGCCAGGGCGGCGACGCTGCCGAGGAGCCAGCCCAGGGCTAGGCGGAGGGCTCTCAGGCGTGGGGAACGGCGCCGCATGCTTCTATGGATAGTCCGGCCGGTGGGAATGCGCCAGCACTGTCATCATAGTGTCGTTGAAACCGTTTTCAGGCGTGGTAAGCCAATTCCCTTATTTAGCGGGATGCTCGACCATGGAAATCAATTTTGCGATGCAGCCTTCGGGTGTGATGATGATCACCCTGGTCGGGCGGCTCGATATTCAGGGTGCGGCGCGGATTGATGTGCAATTCAGCGCGGTGGCGGCTTCGAGTGCGGCGGTGGTGGTGGATATGGGGGCGGTGACGTTTATGGCCTCGATGGGGCTGCGCACGCTGCTGCTCGCGGCCAAGGCGATGCGCGGCAAGGCGGGGCGGATGGTGCTGTATCGGCCGCAGGGCGATGTCGAGGCGGTGCTGGTGACCAGCGGAACGTCGCAGCTCGTGCCCGTCAGCCATGATCTGGCCGCGGCGGAGCAACTCGCCCTGGGCGCGGCTGCGGGCTGAGGATGGCGGAGCCTGCCGCCAGCCTTGCTTTCATCGCCGAGCCGGCGGCGCTGGATCAACTCGTTGCCTGGACGCAGGGGGTGGCGGAGCGCCTCGCCCTCGCGCCCTCCCAGGCCTATGCGCTGGATCTGTGTATGGAGGAGATGGTGGCCAATATCCTGCTGCATGGCTCGCTTGGCGGGCCTGGGGTGGGGGTGTGGGTCACCATTGCTGCCGATCCGCTGCGGCTGATTGTTGAGGATGACGGCCCGGCTTTTGACCCATGCTCGCAGCCTGAGGCGGAGCTGGCGGCGGATCTTGATACCTCCGCGATTGGTGGGCGTGGCCTGGCGCTGGTGCGGCGTTTCAGCGTGTCTATGGCGTATCGGCGGGAGGCGGGGCGCAATCGGGTAGAGATTGGCCTGGGGTGATGCCAGGCGGGCGGGGATAATTTATTCCTCACGAAATAATGATCTACAAAACTCTTCCAAAGTGATCAATTTGCTGATATGCAATCGGCATGATCATCACATTGCGCGAAGTGGCCAAGGCCTCCGGGGTTCATCCCTCCACCGCATCTCGTGCGCTGAATGACCGCACGCGAAACTTAGTGAATGACGAGGTCGCGGCGCGCATCATCGCCGAGGCTGAACGGCTGGGTTATCGGCCCGATACGGCGGCGGCGGCGCTGCGCTCCGGCCGGTCCCGTCTGGTGGGGGCCCTGGTTCCGGGGATGGCCAACCCGGTCTTTACCCCCATTCTGGCCGGCGCTGTCGCGGCCCTCGCGCGGGAGCAGTTTGCGCTCATCGTGGCTGATCCGGGGCGCAATGGCGATGCGGCTTTCGATATGGTGCAGGAATTGGCCGCCCGCCGGGTGGAAGGGCTGATGTTGGCGACGGCGCTGGGTCTGCCTGACCCTTGCATCGAACTCGCTCGCGCGCGGAATATTCCCTATGTGCTGATCAATCGGGGGCTGCCTGGCCTGGCCTCGGTGGTGCCTGATAATGCGATGGGTATTGGGCTGGTGCTCAACCATCTGCGTGGCTTGGGGCATCGCCGCATTGGCTATGTCAGCGGGTTTGCTCACCTCATTGCCGATACCGTGCGCAGCGAATGCTTTGAGCTGCATATGCACGCGGCCGGGCTGGATGCGGATCTGGTGGAGCAGGCGCATAGTTTTGACCGTGCCGGGGGGCAGGCCGCCACCCGCGCGCTGCTGGCCCGCGCGCCGGAGATGACGGCGCTGGTCTGTGGCAATGATCTCATCGCGGCTGGCGCCTATGATGCGGCGCGGGAGATGGGTATTTCCGTGCCTGACCGGCTCTCGATCACCGGCTTTAATGATTTGCCGCTGATGGATCTGATGGCGCCGCCCTTGACCACGGTGCGAGTGGACTTCCATCGGATGGGTGAGCGCGCGGCGGAAATTCTGCTCGCCGAGCTGGACCAGCGCAGCGAGCCCGGGGCGCCGCGGGCCATGGAGGCCATGCTGGCCGAGCTGGTGGTGCGCGGTTCCACCGCCCCGGCGCCGCCGGCGATAGCGTTTGTTCCCAGCATGGCCGCAGGCCTTGCCCAGCCGAGCGTGGCGTCCTAAGCGCGGGAAACTTTCCGCCGAGGACAATATGAGCATCATCACCGATATCACAGCCACTGAAGTGCTCGATAGCCGTGGCAACCCCACGGTTGAGGCGGAGGTGCTGCTGGAAAGCGGCGCGCGTGGCCATGCCATGGTGCCCTCGGGCGCCTCCACCGGCGCGCATGAGGCGGTTGAGCTGCGCGATGGTGACCCTGCCCGCTATGGTGGCAAGGGCGTGCTCACGGCGGTGGGCCATGTTGAGGGCGAAATTCTGGATGCGATTGGCGGCATGGATGCGGCCGAGCAATTGCTGATCGACCAGACGATGATCGCCCTTGATGGCACCGCCAATAAGGCGCGGCTGGGGGCCAATGCCATGCTGGCGGTGAGCCTGGCGGTGGCGCGGGCGGCGGCGGCGGATCATGGGCTGCCGCTGTATCGCTATGTGGGCGGTGCCTTTGCCGCCACCCTGCCGGTGCCGATGATGAATATCATCAATGGCGGCAAGCATGCCGATAACCCCATCGACATCCAGGAATTCATGATCATGCCGGTCGGCGCTGCGACCTGCTCGGATGCGATTCGCATTGGCGCTGAGTGCTTCGCCGCGCTGAAGAAGGCGCTGCATGCGGCCGGCCACAACACCAATGTGGGTGATGAGGGAGGCTTTGCGCCCAATATCGGCTCGGCCGATGAGGCTTTGGGCTTTATCGCCACCGCCTGCGAGAAGGCCGGGCATAGGCTCGGCAGCGATATCATGTTCGCCCTCGATTGCGCGGCGACCGAATTCTACCATGACGGTCTCTATAAGTTGGAGGGCGAGGGCAAGACGCTCGATGCCGGCGGCATGGTGGATTACCTGGCAGCACTCTGCGCGAAATGGCCGATCATCTCCATCGAGGATGGCATGAGTGAGGATGACTGGGCCGGTTGGAAGCTGCTGACCGAGCGGTTGGGGGCGAAGGTGCAGTTGGTGGGCGATGATCTTTTCGTGACCAATACCGCCCGCCTCAAGCGCGGCATTGAGACGGCGACGGCCAATTCCATCTTAGTGAAGGTCAACCAGATCGGCACCTTGTCCGAGACGCTTGAGGCGGTGGAGACCGCCCATCGCGCGCATTACACGGCGGTGATGAGCCATCGCTCGGGCGAGACCGAGGATAGCACCATCGCCGATTTGGCGGTGGCGACCAATTGCGGGCAGATCAAGACTGGCTCGCTCTCCCGCTCGGACCGGCTGGCCAAGTATAATCGGCTGCTGCGGATCGAGCGCGAATTGGGCAGCACGGCGCGCTATGCCGGGCGCGCAGTGTTGCGCGGTTGATCCACCTTCGCCGCAAAAGGCGAGTTTCGCATCAAAGGGTGAGTGTTGTGGATCAATTGGCGGATTGATACTTGCAAAACGTTAGTCTTGATGATTTTGTGCGGGGGTGGATGCGGGGGTTTTAGGGTGGCCTTCTGGCGTGGCGTGAAGCGCCGTCTCAAATCATTGCTGGCGCCGGGTGTTTTTGTGGCGGTGGCGTCGTTTTTCGTCTGGCACACCATCCATGGTGAGCGCGGAACCCTGGCGCGCGAGCGGCGGTATGAGGAGATTGCGGCCGCGCAGTTGGGGCTTGAGGCGGCGCGGGCTGAGAATGCCGCGGTGCAGCGCCGGGTGAATGGCTTGCGCGCCGATGGGCTGGACCGTGACCAATTGGAGGAGCGCGCCCGGGCGCTGCTCAACCTCTCCCAGCCGACCGAAATTGTGGTGCCCTACCCACCGGGGCAGCGGCTGTATTAATGCACCGCCATGCCGGATGGGCTGCCTGAGGCAGCGGGTTTGGGCGTGTTGTTCCTCTTGAGCGTTCATTTTTTGCTGGATCGAAACGATTAACCATATTTGGGTTAAACCGCGTTTTGCGTTGCAGCATAAGGGTTTTTGCGCTGCGCAGTCTCTTGTTTCCATGCTGGCGCCGGCGTAAATCCGCATAGGATCGAGGGAGAGCCGGATGGCCCAGATGGCAAAGACTGCAGCAAAAGCAGCGGCAAAAATGGCTGGCAAGCCCAGCCCCGCAAAGCGCGGCGGCAAGGCGGGCGAGGCCGGGGCGGTGCTGGGGCAGGACCAGCTGGTGGCGGCCTATCGTGATATGCTGCTCATTCGTCGCTTTGAGGAGAAGGCCGGGCAGCTTTACGGCATGGGGCTGATTGGCGGTTTCTGCCACCTCTATATCGGCCAGGAGGCTGTGGTGGTGGGCATTCAGTCGCAGCTCAAGTCAGGCGACCAAGTCATCACCTCCTATCGTGACCATGGCCATATGCTGGCCACCGGGATGGAGGCGCGCGGCGTGATGGCCGAGTTGACCGGGCGCGAGGGCGGCTATAGCCGCGGCAAGGGCGGTTCTATGCATATGTTCAGCGCCGAGAAGGCGTTTTTCGGCGGCCATGGCATTGTGGGCGCGCAGGTCTCGCTCGGCGCGGGGTTGGCTTTTGCCAATTGGTACCGTGCGGATGGCAAGATCGCGGCCGCCTATTTCGGCGAGGGTGCTGCCAATCAGGGCCAGGTTTATGAAAGCCTGAATTTGGCGGCGCTGTTCAAGCTGCCCTGCATTTTTGTCATCGAGAACAACAAATATTCCATGGGCACGAGCCAGGAGCGGGCGAGTGCGGCGCGGGATTTCTCGCAAAATGGCGCGGCCTGGGGCATCCCGGGCGAGCAGGTTGATGGCATGGATGTGCGCAGCGTGGCGGCAGCCGCGGCGCGGGCGGCGGCGCATTGCCGCGCGGGGCTGGGGCCCTATCTGCTGGAAATGCAGACCTATCGCTATCGCGGGCATTCGATGTCTGACCCGGCGAAGTACCGCACGCGCGAGGAGGTGCAGAAAATGCGCGAGCAGCGCGACTGCATTGATACGCTGCGCAAGATTTTGCTCGATGGCGGGGTGGGCGAGGCCGCGCTGAAGGCGATTGATGACGACGTGAAGGCCATTGTGCAGGATAGCGCCGATTTCGCGCAGAGCTCGCCCGAGCCAGATCCCGCCGAGCTTTGGACCGATGTTCTGCTTGAGGGGGCGAAGTAAGATGGGTGTCGAAATCCTGATGCCGGCGCTGAGCCCGACGATGACCGAGGGCAAGCTGGCGCGCTGGCTGAAGAAAGAGGGCGATGCGGTGCGCTCGGGCGATGTGATCGCCGAGATCGAGACCGATAAGGCCACCATGGAGGTTGAGGCGGTGGATGAGGGCGTGATCACCCGGATTTTGGTGCCTGAGGGGACAGAGAATGTGGCGGTGAACTCCGTCCTTGCCGAGCTGGATGGCGGCAAGGGCGCGGCGGTTGCGGCACCGGCGGTGGTGGCTGCGGTGGCGGCCCCTGTGGTGCAGGTGGCTCCGGCCGCAGCATCTGTGGCCGAGGAGAAGGAGTGGGGCCCGACCCGGAGCATGACGGTGCGTGAGGCGCTGCGCGATGCCATGGCCTTGGAAATGCGCGCCAACCCCGATGTCTTCCTGATGGGCGAGGAGGTGGGCCAGTATCAGGGCGCCTATAAGATCAGCCAGGGTTTGTTGGAGGAGTTCGGGCCCAAGCGGGTGCTGGATATGCCCATCACCGAGCATGGCTTTACCGGCATGGCGGTGGGTGCGGCCTTCACCGGGCTGCGGCCGATTGTCGAGTTCATGACATTCAATTTCTCGATGCAGGCCATCGACCATATTCTGAACTCTGCGGCCAAGACGCTGTATATGTCGGGCGGGCAGATGGGCTGCCCCATCGTGTTTCGTGGGCCCAATGGCGCGGCGGCGCGCGTGGCGGCTCAGCATAGCCAGTGCTATGCCAGCTGGTATGCGCATTGCCCTGGGTTGAAGGTGGTGGCGCCATGGTCGGCTGCTGATGCGCGCGGGCTGCTGCGGGCGGCCATTCGGGATCCTAATCCGGTGATTTTCCTGGAGAATGAGATCCTTTACGGGCAGAGTTTTGAATGCCCGACGGCTGATGATTTCATCCTTCCGATCGGCCGCGCCAAGGTGGAGCGGGTGGGGAGTGATGTGACGCTGGTTGGCTTCTCTATCAGTGTCAGCCTGGCCATGCAGGCGGCGGAAAAGCTGGCGGAGATGGGGATTTCGGCCGAGGTGATCAATCTGCGCTCGCTGCGCCCGCTTGATACCGAGACGATTGTGAATTCGGTGAAGAAGACCAATCGTCTGGTGACGGTGGAAGAGGGCTGGCCCTTTGCCGGCATTGGCGCCGAGGTGGTGATGCAGATTGTCGAGCATGCTTTCGACCATCTGGATGCGCCGCCGGTGCGGGTGCATGGCGCCGATGTGCCCATGCCCTATGCCGCCAATCTGGAAAAACTGGCATTGCCGCAGGCTGATCACGTGGTCGATGCGGCCAAACGCGTGCTGTACCGGTAAGGGGGCTGGTAGAAACATGGCCACGAATATCCTGATGCCCGCGCTCTCGCCCACCATGACCGAGGGCACGCTGGCGCGCTGGCTGAAGAATGAGGGCGACATGGTTCGCGCCGGTGACATCATCGCCGAGATCGAGACCGACAAGGCCACGATGGAGGTTGAGGCGGTGGATGAGGGTGTGCTGGGCAAGATCCTGGTGCCGGGCGGGACGGCGGGCGTGAAGGTCAATGAGGTGATTGCGGTGCTGGTGGAGAAGGGTGAGGTGTTTTCGGGCGCTGCTGCCGCCCCGGCATCGGCTTCGGCTTCGGCACCGGCCGCTGTGCCGGCTGCGGCGGTGGTTGCGGCTGCGGCTGTGGTTGCTCCCGCTGCCCAGGGTGAGCGCGCCTTTGCCTCGCCGCTGGCGCGGCGCATGGCGCAGCAGGCTGGCTTGGATGTGACGAAAATTGCCGGCTCTGGCCCGCAGGGGCGGGTGGTGAAGGCTGATATCGAGGCGGCGATGAACCGGCCGGCTGTCTCGGCCCCGGTTGCCGTGGCCGCGGCGCCGGTTGCCGTGGCCGCACCCGTTGCGGCGCCCAAGCCTGTGGCCGTGGCGGCACCGCTGGCCGGCACCACGGCGGTGCCCAATAGCAGCATGCGCAAAATCATCGCCAAGCGGCTGTCGGAGAGCAAAGCGACCATCCCGCATTTCTATGTGGCGATGGATATTGAGCTGGATGCGCTGCTGGATTTGCGGGCCAAGCTCAATGCGCGGGCGCCCAAGGATGGGCCGGGCGCCTATAAGCTCTCGGTCAATGATCTGATCATCAAGGCGGCGGCGGTGACGCTGCGCCGGGTGCCGGGGGTGGCGGCGAGTTGGACTGAGGATGCGATCCTGCGATTCAATGATATCGACATCTCGGTGGCGGTGGCTATCCCCGATGGGCTGATCACGCCGATTGTGAGGAATGCCGATACCAAGGGCTTGGCGGCCATTTCCAATGAGATGAAGGATTTGGGTGCCCGGGCCAAGGCTGGAAAGCTGAAGCCGGAGGAATTCCAGGGGGGCGGCTTCTCCATCTCCAATATGGGGATGTATGGGGTCAGCCACTTCGCCGCGATTATCAACCCGCCGCAGGCTGGGATTTTGGCGGTGGGTGCGGGGACGCAGCGGGCGGTGGTGAAGGGTGGCGCGCTTGCCATCGCAACCGTGATGACCTGCCAGTTGAGCGTGGATCACCGCGTCATTGATGGCTCGCTGGCGGCGGAATGGATGGCGGCGTTCAAGGCCATTGTGGAGGATCCGCTGAGCTTGATGCTGTGAGCCTGGTTCTGCGCGATGCCGCGCCTGGGGATGTGCCGCTGGTCGCGCATTTCGTGCGCGAATTGGCGGCTTATGAGAAGCTGGAGCATCTGGCCGTCGGCACGGATGCGGCGTTCCATGAACTGCTCTTTGGCAACCCGGTGCGGGCGCATGCGCTGATTGCGGAATGGGATGGCGCGGCGGTGGGGTTTGCGCTGTGGTATTTTGCCGTCTCCACCTTCACGGCCAGCACCAAGCTTTATGTTGAGGATGTGTTTGTGGCGCCTGAGGCGCGCAATCGCGGGATTGGCCGGGCCATTTTTGCTGATCTGGCGCGCCGAGCCTTGGGTGCCGGCTCATCGGGTATGGAATGGTCGGTGCTGGATTGGAACGCGCCTTCCATTGCTTTCTACCGCTCCATCGGCGCCAAGCCGCATGCGGGCTGGACCACGCAACGACTGAGCGGTGAGGCGCTGCGCGCGCTTGCCGAGTAGGGGAGCAAGAGACATGGCCGCGGAAGCATTCGACCTGGTGGTGGTGGGCGGTGGCCCGGGCGGCTATGTGGCGGCGATTCGCGCCAGCCAGCTCAAGATGAAGGTGGCGCTGGTGGAGCGCGAGAATTTGGGCGGCATTTGCCTCAATTGGGGCTGCATTCCGACCAAGGCCCTGCTGCGGGCGTCTGAGATCAATCATTTGCTGCATGATCTCGATGCCTATGGCTTTGCCGCTGATAATATCCGCTTTGACTTTCAGAAGGTGGTGAAGCGCTCGCGCGGGGTGGCGGCGCAGCTTTCGGGCGGCGTGAAGCACCTGATGAAGAAGAACCGGGTGAGCGTGTTCGATGGTCATGCCGCGCTGGCGGGGCCGGGCAAGCTGAATGTGACCAAGGATGGCAAGCCGGTGGCGGAGCTGGCGGCGCCGCATATCATTCTGGCCACTGGCGCGCGGGCGCGGGTGATTCCGGGGATGGAGCCGGATGGCAAGCTGATCTGGTCTTATCGGGAGGCGATGGTGCCGGCGGCGATGCCGAAATCGCTGATTGTTGTGGGCTCGGGCGCCATTGGCAGCGAATTTGCCTCCTTCTACCAGAATATGGGCGCGAAGGTGACGCTGGTGGAGGTGATGGATCGCATCCTGCCGGTGGAGGATGCGGAGATTTCCGCCTTTGTCCAAAAAGCCTTTGCCAAGCAGGGCATGGCGATCATGACCGGCGCGCGGGTGCAGGGTGTGCGCAAGGGTGCCGATAGCGTGACCGCGGTGATTGAGGCCAATGGTAAGGTGCAGGAGATCACCGCTGAGAGGCTGATTTCCGCCGTGGGCATTGTCGGCAATGTTGAGAATATTGGTCTTGAAGGCACCAAGATTGTAGTGGATCGCACCCATGTGGTGACGGATGCGATGGGGCGCACCGGTGAGCCGGGCATTTACGCCATTGGCGACCTCACCGGCGCGCCCTGGCTGGCGCATAAGGCGAGCCACGAGGCGACGATCTGCGTGGAGAGCATCGCTGGGCTGCACCCGCATGGCATGGATGTGCTCAATATTCCCGGCTGCACCTATTGCCGCCCGCAGGTCGCCTCGGTGGGGCTGACCGAGGCTGCGGCCAAGGCCCGCGGCCATACGGTGAAAATCGGCCGCTTCCCCTTCATCGGCAATGGCAAGGCGATTGCGATGGGTGAGCCTGAGGGTTTGGTGAAGACCGTGTTTGATGCGCAGACCGGCGAATTGCTCGGCGCGCACATGGTGGGGCCGGAGGTGACGGAAATGATCCAGGGCTACACCATCGCCCGCACCTTGGAATCGACCGAGGCGGAGTTGATGCACACCGTCTTCCCCCACCCCACGGTGAGCGAGACGATGCATGAGGCCGTGCTCGATGCCTATGGCCGGGTGATACACATGTGAGGGCCGCGCCCATGCGCCTTGCCCCAACCGCCATCCTGTTTGATTGGGACAATACCCTGGCCAATGGCTGGGCGGCCATTCAGGCCGGGCTGAATGCCGCGTTTCGTGAATTTGGCCTGCCGGAATGGTCGATGGAGCAGGTGCTGGCCAATACCCGCCACTCGATGGCCGAGACCTTTCCGGCGATTTTTGGTGAGCAATGGCATCGGGCGCGCGATGTGTTTTATGTCGCCGTGCGGGAACAGCATCTGCAGGTGCTGCGGCCGATGCCGGGTACAGCGCCGATGCTGCAATTGGCGATGACCATCGCGCCCTTGGCCATTGTTTCGAACAAGCAGGGGCCGATGCTGCGCGATGAGGTGGCGCATTTGCGCTGGGATGGGTTTTTCCGGGCTGCGGTGGGGGCGGGCGATGCCTCGGCCGATAAGCCCAGCGCTGCGCCACTGCACATGGCCTTGCGCGCCTGCGCGGTACCGGCGGGGCCTGAGGCCTGGTATATTGGCGATACCGCACTCGATATGCAGGCCGCCCGTGCCGCGGGGATGACGGCCGTGCTCCTGGGTGATGCATCGCATGATGGTGGCATCGCTGCCTGCAACCCGGACATGCAATTTGCGGATGCGGCGGCGCTCGCAGCGCATCTCGTTACGCTAGACAAGCGATCCCATATGACCAATGCTTGAACCACTTGGTTGAGCAGGTTTTCGCCGTGCATGCGCAGGGCGGAAGGGCAAGCCAGGGGCGGCCGTTATGGCCGTTCCGGGCCACAAAAAATGAGAGGAGGTCGCAATGGCCGCCGAAAAATCGCAGAATGTCCAGGATGTATTCCTGAATCATGTCCGCAAATCCAAGACCCCGGTGACGGTGTTCTTGATCAATGGCGTCAAGCTGCAGGGCATCATCACCTGGTTCGATAACTTTTCCGTGTTGTTGCGCCGCGATGGGCATACCCAGTTGATCTATAAGCACGCCATCAGCACAGTGATGCCCGGCGCGCCGATCATGCTGTTCGATGGCGCGGCCGCCGCCGCTGCCACCAGCGGTGAGGGTGCGGCCCCCGCGCCCGCGTCCGCGCCGCGCCGTGAAACCACTTTGAGCATCACCCCGAGGGAACCGAGTCCTGCCAGCACCGAATGACACCCAGGCGGCGCCGACGCGCGCCGCCGTGATCCTGCCCTATGAGCGGCACCAGCGTTCCTCCGTGCTGGAATTCTCCCCGCCGGGCTCGGTGCGGGTGGCGGAGGCGCGGCTGGCGGAGGCTGTGGGGCTTGCTGCCTCTATTGGCGTCACCATCGTCCATACCGGCATTCATCCGCTGCGTGAGCGCCGGCCCTCCACCCTGATGGGTGAGGGCCAGGTGGCGTCGGTGAAGCAGGCGCTGGCCGAGCAGGAGGTGGAGCTTTGCGTGGTCGATGCTGCCCTCACCCCGGTGCAGCAGCGCAATCTGGAGCGCGCCTGGGGCGTGAAGGTGATTGACCGCACTGGGTTGATTTTGGAGATTTTCGGCGAGCGGGCGCGCACCAAGGAGGGCACGCTGCAGGTTGATCTGGCGCATCTCTCCTATCAGCGCTCGCGGCTTGTGCGCTCCTGGACCCATTTGGAGCGCCAGCGTGGCGGTGCGGGGTTTCTCGGCGGCCCGGGTGAAAGCCAGATGGAGATCGACCGCCGGCTGATCGATGACCGCATCGTGAAGCTGAAAAAGGAATTGGAGCAGGTCCGGCGCACCCGTGGCCTGCATCGGCGCGCGCGTGAGCGGGTGCCTTATCCGGTGGTGGCGCTGGTGGGCTATACCAATGCCGGCAAATCGACGCTGTTCAATGCGCTGACCGGGGCTGGGGTTTATGCCCAGGACCAGTTGTTTGCGACGCTCGACCCGACGATGCGGCAAATTCGCCTGCCATCGGGGCGCACCGCCATCCTCTCCGATACGGTGGGGTTCATCTCGGAATTGCCGACGCAACTGGTGGAGGCGTTTCGCGCCACGCTGGAGGAGGTGGCCGCGGCCGATATCATTCTGCATGTGCGTGACGCTGCCCACCCCGATACCCAGGCCCAGCGCGCCGATGTGCTGCATGTGCTGACCGACATGGCCGAGGGTGCGGAGGCGGCGCTGGATGAGAATTGGCAGGCTCGGGTGATTGAGGTGCTGAACAAGGCCGATCTGCTGCCTGAGGGGCAGCTTTCCGGCATGGCGGTCTCCGCCCTCAATGGCGATGGCTTGGAGGCGCTGCTGGCGGCGGTGGATGGCCGCCTGGGCGCGGGCGAGCAGGAGAGCCTGCATCGCATTGATGCGGGGGATGGCGCGCGGATTGCCTGGCTGCACCGCCATGCGGAGGTGCTGGAGACGACGGCCGAGGATGATGTTCTGGTGCTGAGGGTGCGGATGTCGGCCACCGCGCATGCCCGCTTTGCGCAAGTGCCGCCGATGGATGAGGCGGGGCCGATTTCGGCCAATGACCCGTGAGGCTTGATCATCGCGCGCTGGCCGATGTGGCAGTGCTGCTGCGCCAGGCTTGCGCGGCTGAGATCATGCCGCGGTTTCGCAATCTGGGCTCGGGAGCGATTCGGGAGAAAAGCTCGGCGCTGGATCTCGTCACCGATGCGGATGAGGCGGCGGAGCGGCATATCACGGCGGGGTTGCAGGCGCGCTTTCCTGGCTGCCTGGTGGTGGGGGAGGAGGCGAGTGCGGCCGATCCTGGCCTGCCCGGGCGGATGGGTGATGCGGATCTCGCCTTTGTGGTGGATCCGGTGGATGGCACTGCCAATTTCGCCGCGGGCTTGCCGCTATTTGGCGTGATGGCGGCGGCGGTGGTGCGCGGCGAGGTGGCGGCGAGTTGGATTTTGGATCCGATGAGCGGCGATATGGCCATGGCGCTGCGCGGTGAGGGTGCCTTCTCGGAGGATGCGGCGGGTGGCCGGGCGGGGATGGCTGTGGCGCCCTCGCTGCCATTATCGGCGATGCTGGGGGCAGTCTCCTTCGGCTATATGGACAAGCCGCGCCAGGGGCGGGTGCTGCCGGCGCTGGCGGGCTTGGCGGGGCTGCAGAATTTGCGCTGTGCGGCGCATGAATACCGCATGGCGGCCTCGGGCGGGTTGCATCTGCTGGTCTATAACCGGCTGCTGCCTTGGGATCATGCACCTGGCTGGCTGCTGCATCGTGAGGCGGGGGGGTATTCCGCCCGCTTTGATGGCAGCGCCTATTCGCCGCTGGACAGTGCGGGGGGCTTGGTCGTGGCGCCTGATCGCCCCGCCTGGGAGGCGGCGATGGCGGGTTTGCGCATCGCTGGGTGAAACCTGCGGGCTGGGCTGCGCGTTGGGGGTGCATCAGGAGCAACCTCACATGGCATCATTGTATTTTTCCGCCCGCCGAAGGCTTATTGCGCTGGGGGCGGGCCTTGGCACTGCAGCGGTGCTGGGCAGCCGCCCGGCCCTCGCCGCTGCCAGCCGCGCCGAGATCGACCGTGATGTGCAGGCCGCCATCACCCATTTGCGTGGCATGGAGAATGCAGCGCCATTGTTCCAGCATGCCCATGCGGTGCTGGTCTTTCCGCATATCATCGCTGGCGGCTTGATCGTGGGCGGGCAGTTTGGTGAGGGGGCGCTGATGCGTGGCGCCACCGCCCAGGCCTATTACAATATTGTCGGCGCCAGCCTGGGATTGCTGGCGGGGGTGCAATCCTCGGGGCTTGCCATGTTCTTCATGAACGAGGCCTCGCTGGTGGCGCTGATGCATGCCGATGGCTGGGAGATCGGCTCGGGGCCTGCGGTGACCTTTCTCGACCGTGGGGTGCAGGCGAATGTGACCTCGAGCACGCTGCGCGAGCCGGTCTATGCCATCAGTTTCAGCCAGCAGGGGCTGATGGCGGCGCTGGCGTTGAATGGCACCAAGATCACCCGCATCACCCCGCCCTGATGGCGGCTTGCCCGGTGCGGCTGGCCGGGCGAGACTTGCTTCAGGCGCGGCCAATAGCGCCTGGAGGACGCTATCATGGACATCACCCGCCGCGCTGGCTTTGCCGCCGCCTTGCTGGCCACCCCCGCCTTGGCCCAGGGCTGGCCGGAGCGGCCCATTCGCATCATCGTGGCCTTTCCCGCCGGCAGCGTGACGGACACGCTGTTCCGCAATCTGACCGAGGCGCTGTCGCGCGAACTGGGCCAGCCGGTCTTCGTCGAGAACCGCGCCGGCGGTAACGGCGTGGTGGGCAGCATTGCCGCGCGCGGTGCGGGCAATGATGGTCATACCTGGCTGGTGCTGAGCGTGACCAATGGCGCGCTGAATCCCTACACCGTGCGCAACTTGGCCTATCACCCGTTGCAGGATTTCGACCAGATCGGCCTGGTGGCCGAGGCGCCCTATATGTTGGTGGCGCCCCCCGATGGCGCACGCAATCTGGCCGAGTTGCTGGAGCGGGCGCGGGCGCGGCCCAATGCGTTGACCTTCAGCCATGGCAATTCCTCATCGCTCATCGCCTCGGCGATGTTGAACCGGATGGCTGGGGTGGAGATGACGGCGGTGCCCTATCGCGGCGGGCCGGAGGCGCTGACCGATGTGATTGCCGGGCGGATCGACAGCACCTTCACTGACCTGGCCGCGGGGCTGGCGCAGGCGCGGGAGGGCCGGGTGCGGGTTCTGGGGCTGAGCACGGCTCAGCGCTTCCCGCTGGCCCCTGAACTGCCGATTGTGGCGGAGACGGTGCCGGGGTTTTCGCTCACCGTCTGGTTTGGCCTGGCGGTGGCGGCAGGGGCTCCGCCGGCGATGCTGGCGCGTGCCAATGCGGCGCTGAACACGGTGCTGCGCGAGCCACAAATCCGCGAGCGGCTGGGCCGCACCGGCTATACGACCATCCCTGGTACGGCCGAGGCAGCGCGGGCGTGGATTGGTGATGAAATGCGCCGCTACGCCCAATTGGCCGAGCAGGTGGGGTTGGAGCGGCAATAAGATCTTGATGGCTTGACCTGCGCGCCCGGGCATTGGACGAAGCGCCATGCTCGACAAGAATTTCGACCCCGCCGGGTTTGAGGCGCGACTCTATGACCATTGGGAGGCGGCCGGGGTTTTCGGCCCTTCGGGGGAGGGCGCGCCTTATACGGTGGTGATCCCGCCGCCCAATGTGACGGGCAGCCTGCATATTGGCCATGCGCTGAACAACACCTTGCAGGATGTGCTGGTGCGGTTTCGCCGCATGCAGGGGCGTGATGCGCTGTGGATGCCCGGCACCGACCATGCCGGCATCGCCACCCAGATGGTGGTGGAGCGGCAATTGGCCCAGGCCAAGCAGCCCGGGCGGCGTGAATTGGGGCGCGAGGCGTTTCTGGAGCGCGTCTGGGCCTGGAAGGAAGAGAGCGGGGGGACGATTTCGCGCCAGTTGCGCCGGCTGGGTTCCTCGCTGGATTGGCCGCGTGAGCGTTTTACCATGGATGCCGGGCTGTCGCAGGCGGTGGTGGAGGTGTTTGTCCGGCTGCATAAGGCGGGGCTGATTTACCAGGATAAGCGACTGGTGAATTGGGACCCGGTGTTCCAGACGGCGATTTCCGACCTGGAGGTGGAAAGCCGCGAGGTGAAGGGTTCGCTGTGGCATATCCGCTACCCGGTGGAGGGCGGCGGCGAGATTGTGGTGGCGACCACGCGGCCGGAGACCATGCTGGGCGATACTGCGGTTGCGGTGCATCCGGAGGATGAGCGGTTTGCCGGGCTGGTGGGGCGGCATGTGGTGTTGCCGCTGACGGGGCGGCGGATACCGATCATTGCCGATGAGTATTCCGACCCGGAGAAGGGGACGGGGGCGGTGAAGATCACGCCGGCGCATGATTTCAATGATTTCGAGGTGGGGCGGCGGCATGGGCTGGCCATGCCCTCGGTGCTGGATGCTGAGGCGCGGGTGACGCTCGCCGAGATCGAGGCTGAGGGGTTTGTGGCGACGCTGGCGGGGCTAGATCGCTTCGCGGCGCGCAAGCTGATCGTGGCCGAGTTGGAGCGGCTGGAGATGCTGGTGGCGGTGGAGCCGCACACCCACCAGGTGCCGCATGGTGACCGTTCGGGCGTGCCGATCGAGCCGCGGATGACGGTGCAGTGGTATTGCAACGCGGCTGAATTGGCGAAGAAGCCGATTGAGAGCGTTGAGAGCGGCCGGGTGAAGTTTGAGCCCGACAATTGGAAAAATCTGTTTTTCAGCTGGATGCGCGATATTCAGCCCTGGTGCATTTCCCGCCAGCTTTGGTGGGGGCATCAGATACCCGCCTGGCATGCGGCGGATGGGCGGGTGTTTGTCGAGCGCAGCGAGGCCGAGGCGCAGGCGGCGGCGGGCGAGGGGGTGGTGCTGACCCGCGATGCGGATGTGCTGGACACCTGGTTCAGCTCGGCGCTGTGGCCCTTCAGCACGCTGGGTTGGCCGGAGCAGACGCCGCTGCTCGAAAAACACTACCCGACCGATGTGCTGGTGACGGGGTTTGACATCATCTTCTTCTGGGTGGCCCGGATGATGATGATGGGCGAGTTCTGCATGGGGCGGGAGCCCTTCTCGACCGTGGTGATCCATGGGCTGGTGCGCGATGAGAAGGGCGCCAAGATGAGCAAATCCAAGGGGAATGTGATGGACCCCCTGGAGTTGATCGATGCTTATGGCGCGGATGCGGTGCGGTTTACGCTCTGTGCGCTGGCGAGCCCTGGCCGCGACATCAAGCTGAGCAAGCAGCGGATGGAGGGGTATCGCGCCTTCGTCACCAAGCTGTGGAATGCGGCGCGGTTTTTGGAGACAAATGGCATAGCACCCAATCCGGGGTGGAAGCGCGAGGAAGCGACGGGCGTGCTGGCGCGCTGGCTGCTGGAGAAGACCGATGCGGTGGTGTGCGAGGCGACCACGGCGCTGGAGGGCTTCCGCTTCGATGATTATGCCAATGCGGTGCATGGCTTTACCTGGGGGGTGTTTTGCGACTGGTTCATTGAACTGGCCAAGCCGGTGCTCAATGGCGAGGATGGCGCGGAGAAGGCCGAAATTCAGGGTGTGGCCCAGCATGTGCTGGGGGTGGTGCTGCGGCTGCTGCATCCGGTGATGCCGTTTGTGACGGCCGAGTTGCATAGCCAATTGGGGTATGGCGATGCGGTGGAGATTGTGACCTGCGACTTCCCCACCGCCCCGGGTTTTGCTGCCGAGGATGTGCGGCTGGCCGATATTGATACGCTGATTGCGGCGGTGACGGCCATTCGCTCGGTGCGGGCGGCGATGAATGTGCCGCCCTCCTCGGTGGTGCCGCTGCGCGTGGCGCTGGCGGGTCAGGGGGCGCTTTCGGCGTTTTTGCCGCAATTGCTGCGCCTGGCGCGGGTGGAGGCGCCGGTGTTTGTGGAGAATGCCGCGGCGGATGCGGGGCCTGGGGCGATGGCGGTGGCGCAGGGGATTGAGATGTTCATGCCGCTGGCCGGCGTGATTGACCTGGCAGCGGAGGCGGTGCGGCTGAAGAAAGAGCGGCAGAAGGCCGAGGAGCAGGCGCGCCAGGCGGAGGTGAAGCTGGCCAATCCGGATTTCGTGGCCCGGGCCAAGGAAGAGGTGATTCAGGAGATGTCGAGCCGGTTGAGTGATGCGCGGGCGCTGATCGACAAGCTGGATCGGGCATTGGGGAATATATCGGCTTGACGTTTCAACGCGGTGATTGAAGGGCGCTGATCCTGCGGTAGCTGCATCTTGCCCAACCGCCCTCCACGGGCGACAAGAGCTTGCAAGCGACCACAAGGGGAAACCGCGCCATGACCACCTGGGACAAATCCAAATTGCCGAGCCGGCACGTCTCCATCGGCCCGGAGCGCGCGCCCCATCGCAGCTATTATTACGCCATGGGCATGACGGCCGAGGAAATCGCCGCCCCGCTGGTGGGTGTGGCCACCTGCTGGAATGAGGCCGCACCCTGCAATATCGCCCTCTCCCGCCAGGCGCAGTCCGCCAAGAAGGGCGTGCGCGAGGCCGGTGCCAGCCCGCGCGAATTCACCACCATCACGGTGACCGATGGCATTGCCATGGGCCATCAGGGCATGAAGTCCAGCCTCGTCAGCCGCGACGTGATTGCCGATTCGATTGAACTGACGATGCGCGGCCATTGCTATGATGCGATGGTCGGCCTCGCGGGCTGCGACAAATCGCTGCCGGGGGTGATGATGGCGATGGTGCGCCTCAATGTGCCCAGCGTGTTCATGTATGGCGGTTCGATCATGCCCGGCCATCATCATGGCCGCGATGTGACGGTGGTGGATGTCTTCGAGGCGGTGGGCAAGCATGCCGCCGGCATGATGAGCGATGAGGAGCTGTTCGAGCTTGAGCAGCATGCCTGCCCGGGCGCTGGCGCCTGTGGTGGCCAGTTTACCGCCAATACCATGGCCTGCATTTCTGAGGTGATTGGCCTCGCACTGCCCAATTCCGCCGGTGCGCCGGCGCCCGATGAGGAGCGCGATGTCTGGGCCTTGCAGTCGGGCCGGGCGGTGGTGAATTTGCTGCGACTGGGCATTCGCCCGCGCGATATCGTCACCCGCAAATCGCTGGAAAACGCTGCCATCATCGTGGGCGCCACCGGTGGTTCGACCAATGCCGGGCTGCATCTGCCCGCTATTGCGCATGAGGCGGGCATCGACTTCCCGCTTGAGGAAGTGGCCCGGATCATGAAGGCGACGCCGCATATCGCCGACCTCAAGCCCGGCGGGAATTATGTGGCTTATGACGTGTTCAAGATCGGCGGTGTGCCGGTGATCATCAAGGCGCTGCTCGATGGCGGGCTGCTGCATGGTGATTGCATCACGGCCACCGGCAAGACCCTGGCCGAGAACCACAAGGATGTGGTCTTCCCGACCGATCAGGATGTGGTGCGCCCGGTCTCCAACCCGATTTCCAAGATGGGCGGCGTGGTGGGGCTGAAGGGCAATCTGGCGCCTGAGGGGGCGATCGTGAAGATTGCCGGCATGGCCAAGCTGCGCTTCGAAGGCACGGCGCTGTGCTTTGACAGTGAGGAGGATGCCTTCGCCGCCGTTGATGCGCGCGCCTATAAGGCGGGTGATATCATCATCATCCGCTATGAAGGCCCCAAGGGTGGCCCGGGCATGCGTGAAATGCTCTCCACCACCTCGGCGATTTATGGTCAGGGCATGGGCGAGAGCGTGGCCTTGATCACCGATGGGCGCTTCTCGGGTGCGACGCGCGGCTTCTGCATTGGCCATGTTGGGCCTGAGGCGGCGGTGGGTGGGCCCATCGCGCTGCTGAAGAATGGCGACAAGATCATCATCGATGCCGAGGCGGGCACGATTGATGTGGCGCTGAGCGACGAGGAACTCGCCGCGCGCCGCGCCGCCTGGACGCCGCGGACGACCAATTATAATTCCGGCGTGTTGTGGAAATATGCGCAAACCGTGGGCAATGCCCGTGGCGGTGCGGTGACCCATCCGGGTGCCGCGGCGGAGACGCATGTTTACGCGGACATCTGAAGCGTAGCGTTGCTATCTGCGCCGCAACCCTGCGGGGTTGCGGCGCATGGTTCTTGCTGCCCCCTGGCTGCTGAACAACGCTCATGGCGGAAGTGAAGAGCGAAAGGGCTTTGCCCTATCGCGCTCTCCCACCAGGGTCGACATATATGTCAACGACTTTCCTGGACCTTTGGATAATTTGAAATAATCTAACGAAGGTGCAGGAAACTAAGTTTCCTGCTGGGGTGCTCAAGGGGCAAAGCCCCTCGACCTTACTTTCCCTAGCATTGCGTTTTTCAGCAGCCCGCTACAGCACCTTCTGAAACCAGATGCGCGAATGCCCAGGCGGCATGCCATCAAGCCGCCCGGCCTCTGCCCAGCCATTGCGCACCCAGAATTGCGGGCCGTGGAAGCTGAAGGTGTCGGTATAGGCGTGGGTGCAGCCGCGCTTGCGGGCGATGGCCTCGGCGCGGGCGAGGAGCAGCGAGCCGGTGCCGCGGCCGCGCTGCTCGCGCGAGAGCCATAGCCAGTCGATGAAGAGCCAGTTCCAATAGGTCAGGCCCAGCAGCCCGCCTTGCACGGCGCCCTCGTCATCGCGCGCCAGCACGGTGACGGGCTCGCGGTCATAGGGGCCGCCGAGTTCCTGGTTATAGCTGTGCAGCCCCCGCTGGATGGCCTCGACGGCTGCCATTTCGGGGTAGTCATCCTCGGAGATTTCCAGAGCGCTCATGCGGCTTATCGTGCCATGGCGGCCATGAGGATGGCGAGCATCCCCAGGCTGACATTGATGCCGACCAGCTTGCGGATGCGCTCATTGCAGGGGGCGGCCTGGCCCATATCGCCCGCGGCCAGGGCGCGCTTGAGGGCGGCGAAGGGGCCGAACCAGATGGCGGCGAAAATACCCGCCATGATGAGGCCGAGCAGGTGCATGACATGGATGGGCCAGCGCACGCCGCCAAAGCCGCCATGCACGCCAAAGAGCAGCATATAGCCCGAGAGCAGCACCAGCGGCATCAGCACCCAGACCATGCGGAAGAATTTGCCATGCACCTGGCCCATAAGCCCCAGCCGGGCCGGGGGCTCCAGCGCGGCCAAAGAGGGGCGCAGCACCATAACGCCAAACCCCATGCCGCCCACCCAGAGCACCACACCAACCAGATGCAGCAGCAACCATAAACTCGCCATCACTCAGCCCTTCATCAATGCCCGCAGCGCCACGATGGTGGCGGCGATTTCCTCGGCGGCGGCGCTGCGCGCGGCCGCCTCGCTCACGCCCAGGCCCTGCATGAAAGCTGTGGCATAGGCGGTGCGGTTGCCAAGCCCCGGGCCGAGCAATTCCAGTTTTCGTGCGGCGAGTTCGGCCATGATCACATCCTTGAGGCGGCCTTGCGCGGGCACGCGGTTGAGCAGGATGCGGGCGGGTTTTTTCTCGGCCGCGGCCAGTTTCAGCGTGGCCTCGCTGGCCCAGAGATCGGGTCCGGCGGGCTGCATGGGGATGATCACCAGGTCAGCGGCGCGGATCGCCACCTTGCTGTCGGTATCGGCATGGGGTGCTGTGTCCATGATCACCACATCATGGTCGCGCTTGAGGCGCTCGATCGCGCCGGTGACCCGCCAGCCGGAGGGGGCCTCGAAGCTGATGGCGGCCACGCCCTCACGGCCTGTGCGCAATGCGGCCCAGCGGCTGAGCGAGGCCTGCGGGTCGGTGTCCAGCAGGGCGATTTTTTGCCCGCCGGCGGCCAGCGTGGCGGCCAGATTGGCGGCGACGGTGGATTTGCCGGCGCCGCCCTTCTGCTGCGCGATGGCGATGACGAAAGCCATTGGATGCACTCTCCCGCGATTCGCTGCGCTGCACTCTATAGCACAGTGATGGGGGCTGGGGTTATTCCACGCGGATATTCGCCGCGCGGATCACCTGGGCATAGGTCTCGGTATAGCGCCTGATTTCGGTGCCAAAGCGCTCGCTGCCATAGGCGAGGATGGTGAAGCCGGTCTCCTCCAGCCGGGCTTTCACCTCGGGGCGGGTCAGGGCGGCCACCCAGGCGGCCTCCAGACGGGCGCGCGCCGGGGCTGGCACATCGGCACGGGCGATCAGGCCGAACCAGCTATCGGAGAGCACCAGGGGGAAGCCGAGTTCGGCCATGGTTGGCACATCGGGCATTTGCGGCAGCCGCGCCGCGGCCGAGACGGCGATGGCGCGCAGCTGGCCGGCTTGTACCGGCTGGATCATGTCGGGCAGGTTGGCGAACATGAACTGGATGCGGTTGCCCATCAGGTCGGTGCCGGCCTGGGCGGGGCCGTTATAGGGCACATGGGTGGCGTTGAGCCCAGCGAGGCGGGCGAATTGCTCACCGCCGAGATGGTTCGAGGTGCCAATGCCATAGCTGCCGAAGGAAACGCCGGCGCCGGGGCGGCGCGCCACCTCCACGAAGCCGGCGAAATCGCGCGCGACGGAAGGGTTGATGGCCAGCACATGCGGCACCACGGTTGCCATCATGATGGGGGCGAAATCGCGCAGCGGATTATAGGGCATGGATGGCCGCAGGGTGACATTGGCGGCAAAGCTATTGGCGATCATGATGAGGCTATGGCCATCCGCTGGCGCGCGCAGCAGCTCCTGGGTGCCCACCACGGTGGCGCCGCCGGGGCGGTGGTCGAGCACCACCGGCTGGCCCAGCTCTTGCTGCAGGGCGAGGCGGACGATGTTCACCACCGGGTCCATGGTGCCGCCGGGGGTGAAGGGGATGATCACCCGCATGGTCTGGCTGGGCGCCCAGGCCGGCTGCGCCTGGGCTTTGGCCAGGCCCCCGGTGGCGAGGGCGAGGGAGGGCAGGCTGCGGCGGCTGAGGGGCATGGGGATTCTCCGGGGATTGCGAGGCGCATCGTCGGGGCTGGCGGCTTGGGTTTCAAGCCACCCATGCTGCATGGCCTGGCCGGTGGGCGAGGGGCATTGGGGCAAAGCTCCGGGTGAATTCGAATCCATGATTGCCATAGTTACGATGACAGAGTGAAAAGGTCGGATATATCCACAAGCTTTCAGGAGAGCAGAGGGACCAGCCCCATGACTGTTGCCGCCATATTGCGTGAAAAAGGCCCCGCCGTGATTGCGGTTGGCCCCGATACCCGGGTGTTGGAGGTGGCTGGCATCATCAGCCGCCGCCGGATTGGTGCCGTGGTGGTGGTGGATGGCGCGGGTCATCTCGTGGGCATCGTCAGTGAGCGCGATGTGGTGCGGGGGATGACGCAGTTTGGTGCCGCGCTGCTGGAGATGGCGGTTTCTGAACTCATGACCCGCGATGTGCGGACGGTCACGCCGCAGACCTCGGTCGATGAGGCGACCGAGATCATGGATGAGGGCTATTTTCGCCATCTTCCGGTGCGCGGGGCGGATGGCCGGCTGTGCGGCATTGTCAGTATTCGCGACCTGGTGCGCTATCGCATCCATGCCCAGCAATCCGATGTGGAGGCCTTGCAGGCCTATGTGATCGGCCGGGGTTACGCGCTGGGTCGGGTGTGATCTTGCCCATCGCGGGTGAGGGGGGCGGCCTGGTTTAATCGTCCCCCCCCAGTGGACGTGGCCGCCGCGCCGGCCGAGACTGCTGCTGGGAGGGCGGAGATGCCCCAGAAGCAGTTTGAGACGCGAATCACGCGTTTGTTCAATATTCGTCACCCCGTTCTGGCGGGCGGGCTGATGTGGCTGTCGGATGCGCCTTATGTGGCGGCGGTGGTCAATGCCGGGGGGATGGGGTTCATCACCTCGCGCTCCTCCGCGACCATTGCCGAGTTTGAGGGCCAGCTTGGCCATTGCGCGGCGCTGACGGGGGACAAGCCTTTTGGTGTGAACCTCTCCACCTCGCGTCACACCGCCGTTCCCCTGATGGATTATCTCGATGCGGCGCTGGCCGCGGGGGTGCGACATTTCGAGACGGCCGGCCGCGCGCCGGCCGATGACCTGATACGCCGGATTCGTGATGCCGGGGCCATGGTCATCCACAAGGTGCCGCTGCTGCGCCATGCGCTGACGGCGGAGCGCCTCGGCGTGGATGCGGTGGCCATTGTGGGCATGGAATGCGGCGGCCATCCCGGCGCCAATACCGATATGCCGGCCATGCTGGGGGGCGCCTTGGCCGCGGGGAAGCTGCGCATTCCCTATGCCATTGGCGGCGGCATTGGCCATGGCTCGCAAATTCTGGCCGCCCTGGCCATGGGCGCGGATGCGGTGGTGCTGGGCACCCGGTTTCTGGCTGGCGAGGAGATTTCTGCCCATCCGGCCTATAAGGCGCGGATGGTGGCGGCGGGTGCGGATGACCACATGGTGTGCTTTGCCGGCAATCAGCCGCTGGGTGGCGCCTGGCGGGTGCTGAACAATGCCACCGCGCGCGAGGTGCGCGCGCGTGAGGCGGCGGGGCGCACGGATTATGCCGATTTCGCCGAACTCACCCGCGGCAGCTTGCAGAAGGAGGCGGCCTATGGCGGCGGCGATGTGGAGGCTGGCATGCTCTCTATGGGGGCTGCCGTGGCCTTTATCGATCAGGTTGAGCCCATTGCCGCCATCATGGACCGGCTGATGGCTCAGGCCGCCGCCGCGCAAAACCGTATCACGACCCTTATCCGGAGTTGAGCCATGTATCGTCGCACCCTGCTTGCCGCCACTCTGGCGGCGCCTGCCTTAGCCCAGAGCCCTTGGCCCAACCGGCCGGTGCGGATGGTTATTCCCTTCGCGCCGGGCGGGGGTACCGATATTGGCGGCCGCATTCTCTGCCAGCGCCTGGCCGAGATTTGGGGCCAGCCGGTGGTGGTGGAAAATCGCGGCGGCGCGGGGGGGATGATCGGCACCCGTGCGGTGGGGGCGGCCGCACCGGATGGATATACGCTGCTGTTTAATGGCACGCTGTCCATCCTGCGCGATGGCTTTGACCCGCGCAGCGTGACCGACCATGTGGTGCGCGCCACCATCACCCATAATATCGTGGTGGTGAATGAGCATGTGCCGGTGCGCAGCTTGCCGGAATTCATCACCTATCTGAAGGCCAATCCGGGGCGGGTGAATCATGGCACCTCGGGGCCCTTGGCCTCGCAGCATCTGGCGGCGGTGATGTTTGACCTGCTGGCGGGCACGCGGATGGAGAATATCCATTATCGCGGCACCGGGCCTTCGGTGGCGGGTATTCTGGGCAATGAGGTGCAGGTGATGTTTGGCTCGATGTCTGCGGTGCTGCCGCTGATCGAAGCGGGGCGGCTGCGCGCTTTGGCCACCGCCTCGGGCCGGCGTTCCGCCATGATGCCCAATCTGCCGACGGTGGGCGAGGTGGTGCCGGGCTATGCTGCCGAACTCACCTATAGTTTTTCCACCCCCTCTGGCGTGGCGGAGCCGATCAAGCGCCGGCTGGAGCAAAGCGTGCGCCAGGTGCTGGATAATGAGGTGATTGTGGGCGAGTTGCGCACCCGCGGCTTCGAGCCGGATTACGATACCAATCCTGGCCTCGCCCGCTATATTGAGGAGGATGTGCAGCGCTGGGCCGATGTGGCCCGCCGGGCCAATCTCAATCTCAATGAGGGGTAGTGTGGCGGTTTGCTGACACCGGCCCTATATCCCGCCCATGGTCACGCGCACGGATATCGATCACCGCAAGAGCAGCCCGGAGGCGCGGCTTGGCGCCGAGCGCCATCCGGAAAAGGCGGCGCGGCCGGATAACCCTATCCAGCGCAAGCCGAGCTGGATTCGCGTGCGCGCGCCCAATCACCCGGTTTATAACCAGACGCGGGAATTGATGCGAGCCAATAAGTTGGTAACGGTGTGCGAGGAGGCGGCCTGCCCGAATATTGGCGAATGCTGGTCACAACGCCACGCCACCATGATGATCATGGGCGAGATCTGCACCCGCGCCTGCGCCTTTTGCAATGTGACAACCGGCGTGCCGCATGTGCTGGATGGCGATGAGCCGCGCCGGGTGGGGGATGCGGTGGCCAAGCTGGGGCTGCGCCATGTGGTGATCACCTCGGTTGATCGGGATGATCTGGCCGATGGCGGGGCGGCGCATTTCGCCCAGACCATTGCTGCCATTCGCGCGGCGACGCCGGGCACGACGATTGAAATTCTCACCCCCGATTTCCTGCGCAAGGATGGCGCGCTGGAGGTGGTGGTGCAGGCGCGCCCGGATGTCTTCAACCATAATCTCGAAACCGTGCCGCGGCTTTATCCGAGCATTCGCCCTGGGGCGCGGTATTTTCATTCGCTGCGCCTGCTCGATGAGGTGAAGCGGCTGGAGCCGGGTATTTTTACCAAATCGGGCATCATGGTGGGGCTGGGGGAGGAGCGGATGGAGGTCTCCCAGGTGATGGATGATCTGCGTTCGGCGAATGTGGATTTTCTGACCATCGGCCAATATCTGCAGCCGAGCGTGAAGCATGCGGCGGTGGCGCGGTTTGTCGAGCCGGTTGAGTTTGAGGACTACGCGCGCGTGGCGCGGGGCAAGGGATTTCTTTTGGTTTCCGCCACGCCGCTGACGCGCAGCTCCTACCATGCCGATGAGGATTTTGCGGCGCTGCGTGGCGCGCGCGAAGCGCAATTGGCCAAGGCGCAGCCCTGAACCATGCCCACCCATGCCCAACGCAAAGTGCTGCGCTACACGCCTGAGCAAATGTATGCGCTGGTGGCCGATGTGCGCCGCTACCCTGAATTTCTGCCCTGGTGCACCATGGCGAATATCCTGCAGGAGGATGAGGCGAAGCTGGTTGCCGATATGACCATTGGCTTCAAGATGTTCCGCGAGACGTTTCGCAGTGAGGTGACGCTGGAACGCCCCTCGGAGGTGCGGGTGACCTATCTCAATGGCCCGTTTCGCTATCTGAACAACACCTGGAAGTTCCTGCCCCACCCGGCGGGCTGCGAGGTGGATTTCTATGTTGATTTCGAGTTTCGCAGTGCCATTTTGCAGGCCGCGATTGGCTTGGTCTTCAATGAGGCGGTGCAGTTGATGGTGCGCGCCTTTGAGCGCCGTGCCATGGCGCTGCATGGCCGCAAGCCGGCCTTGCCGGCGGCAGTGCGGGCACCGGCGGCGCAGGGGTAGGCTGCGCTACCTGTCCGTCAGGCGCAGTTCGATGCGGCGGTTGCGGGCATAGGCTTCGGGTGTTTCTGCGGTGTCGAGCGGCTGGTTCTCACCAAAGGCTGCCGCCGCCACGCGGTTGGCGGGCAGCCCCTCCTGGATCAGCAGATTGGCCACCGCGATGGCGCGCGCGGCGGACAATTCCCAGTTGGTGGCGAAGCGGGTGGAGCGGATGGGCGTGCGGTCGGCATGGCCATCCACCCGCATCACCCAGGCGATCTCGGGTGGGATGCGAATGGCGATGTCCACCAGCACACGGGCCAATTGGCGCAGCTGGCGCTCGCCGGTGGGGCTGAGCTCGGCGCTGGCGGGGGGGAAGAGCACTTCGGATTGGAAGACGAAGCGGTCACCCACAATCCGCACCTCGGGGCGGTTGCCCAGCACCTCGCGCAGCCGGCCGAAGAAATCGCTGCGATAGCGGGTGAGTTCCTCCACCCGCGCGGCGAGGGCGGCGTTGAGTTGCAGCCGCAACTGGGCGATTTGCGCCTCGCTCTCACGATCGCGATTGTCGGTGGCGTCAAGCGCATTGGCGAGGCGGGTGAGTTGGCGGCGCAAATCCTCGATCTGCCGGGTCAGCAGCGCCACCTGGGCGCTTGCGGCCTCGGAGAGGCGGGTTTGTTCGCCGGCCTGGGCCTCGGCGGCGCTGCGTTGCCGGCGCTCGGCCATGATGTCGCGCTCGAGCTGCTCGCGCAGCGCGGTGAGGCGCTGGGTGTCCTCTGTCAGGCGGGCGAGTTCGGCCACGCGGGCGGTGATGGTGGCGCGCTCGGCCTGCAGATTCTGGTTCAGGGCGGCGATTTCGGCGCGCATGGCCGCGAGTTGGCGGCCGGCCAATTCCTGCGCCGTGGCGGCTTCGCTCAATTGCCGGCGCAGGGCTGCCAGCTCCTGCCGCGCGGTCTCGGCGGCGCCACGGGCCTCACGCTCGGCACGGTCACGGGCCTGGCGCTCGGTTTGGCCGGCGGTTTGGGCCTCGGCGAGCCGGCGCGCCATGATCTGGTTTTCCGCCTGCAATTCGCGCAGTTGGTTGGCCTGGGCCTCGCCCTGCGCCTCGGCCCTGAGCTGGGTGGCGCGCAATTCGGCCAAGCTGGCGGCGGCGGCGCGGGCGGCCTGCTCGGCGGCGGAGCGGGCGGTGCCTTCGGCTGCACGGGCGCGGTTGGTATCGGCGAGGCGGCGCAATTGGCTCGCGGCGTCATCGGTGGCGGCTTCGGCCCTGGCCAGGGCTTCGGCCAGCTGGTTCTCCATCCCGCTCAGGCGGCGCTCGGTCCCGAGGCTCATCGCCTCGACATCGCTCAGCCGGCCGGCGAGGCGGCTGGCCTCGGCCTGGGCGGTGTCTCGCTCGGCATTGAGGCGCAGCGCCTCCGAGCGGCTGGCCTGCAGCGTGGCGGCCAGTGCATCGCGCGCTGCCACAGCCTCACGCAGCCTTTCGGTGCCCTGGTTGAGTTGCGTGCGCAGCGCCTGGTTCTGGCCGCGCTCATTGGCCAGCAATTCCGATAGCTCGATCACCTGGCGGTTGAGGCGTTCCAGCGCTCTGTCGCTGTTCGACAGGCTGACCGAGAGAAAGGCCTGGGCCAGCACGAAGACCAGCAGGACGAAGATGATCACCATCAGCAGGGTGGAGAGCGCATCGACATAGCCGGGCCAGGGATTGAGGCCCTCCGACCCGCCGCGGCGCCTCATCCGCGATTCTCCGCCTCGCTGATGGCGGTGATGGTGCGGGTGAGGATTTTGATCTCGTTGCGCAACTCGGCGGTGGAATGGGCGCGGCCCTGGGCGGCGTCATCGAGAATGCGGCCGAGCAGGATTTCCATATTGCGCAGGTTTTGCCGCGCGCCCTCATCGATGGTGGGGCGGGACATGGCCTCGGTCAGGTTGAGCATGGCGGGGGCGAGGCTGGCATTCTGCTCGGCCACGCGCTGCATCAGCACCTGGGTGGCGCGCATCTGCTCGGTGAGCACGGAGAGGCGCTCGGCCAATTGGGCGATGGCGGCGGAGGTGCTGTTGCGGCCCTCCTCGCCCCGGGCCATGGCGGTTTGCATGCCTTCGAGGTTTTCGGCCGTCTGCTCCAGCAGGGCATGGACATAGGCGGGGATGGAGCCGCCCTCGGCTTCCATGCCAGCGCCCGCGGAAATGCGGGTGAGGCCGGCCAGCCATTCCTCCAACTCGTTGAAAAAGCGGTTTTGCGCCTGGCCGGCGGTGAGGTCGAGAAAGCCCAGCACAAGCGCGCCGGCGAGGCCTAGCATGGAGGAGGAGAAGGCAATGCCCATGCCGGCGAGTGGGCGTGCCAGCCCGGCCTTGAGTTGGTTGAACATCATGTTCACATCGGCGGTGCCGACATTCATGTCGGCAATCACGCTGGCCACCGCGCCGATGGTGAGAATGAGACCCCAGAAAGTGCCGAGCAGGCCGAGGAAGATCAGCAGCGAGGTGGCGTAGCGCGAGATCTCGCGCGATTCATCGAGCCGGGCGGAAATGCCATCCAGCACACCGCGCATGGCGGGCGCGGAGAGGGAGAATTTCTCGCTGCGGCGGCTGGCGAACATGCTGGCCATGGGGGCGAGCAGGCGCGGGCTGGCCTTGGCGGGTGCGCCATTGCGCGGGCGTTGAAACGCCTCCAGCCAATCCACCTCCTGGCGCAGCATCAGCACCTGGCGGATATTCCAGGCGATGCCCAGGCCCATCACGCAGAGGATGACGCCATTGAGCAGGGGATTGGCGGCGAAGGCCTCAAAAAGCTGGGCATGCAAAAGTGCCACCAGCAGCAGCACCGCCGCCAGGAAGACCAACATGCGCAATAGGAAGACCGCCGGACGTGTCATGACGGCCAGTATAGAGAGTATCAGTAGCTTTTGGGCAGCCCCAGCACACGTTCGGCGATATGGGCGCAGATCAAATTGGGGCTGACCGGGGCGATCCAGGGGATATGCACCTCGCGCAGATAGCGCTCGACATGATATTCCCTTGCATAGCCAAAGCCGCCATGGGTCATCACGGCGTTCTGGCAGGCTTTCAGCCCGGCCTCGGCGGCGAGGTATTTGGCGGCGTTGGATTGCGCGCCGCAATCGAGGCCACGGTCATAGCGGGAGGCGGCCTGCATCACCATTAGCCAGGCGGCTTCGAGTGCCATCCAGTCTTGGGCGAGGGGGTTTTGCACTGCCTGGTTTTGGCCGATTTTGCGGCCGAATACTTCGCGCTCAGCGGCATAGGCGGTGGCGCGGGACAGGGCGATGCGGCCTAGGCCGACGGCTTCGGCGGCGATGAGAATGCGCTCGGGGTTGAGGCCGTGCAGGATTTGCCGGAAGCCTTTGCCTTCTTCGCCGATCAGGTCTTCGGCGGGGATCTCGTAGTCACTGAAGAAGATCTCGTTCGAATCAACCGCGGCGCGGCCCATTTTGTGGATCTCGCGCACCGAGGCGCGGCTGCGGTCCAGCGCGGTGTAGAAGAGCGAGAGGCCATCGGAGGGTTTGGCGCATTGCTCGAGGGGGGTGGTGCGGGCGAGCAGCAGGATGCGGTCGGCGACTTGGGCTGTGGAAATCCAGACTTTCTGGCCGTTGACGATATAGCGGTCGCCGCGTTTTTCGGCCCGGGTCTTGAGGCGGGTGGTGTCCAGGCCGGTGGTGGGTTCGGTGACGCCGAAGCAGGCTTTTTCGCGCCCGGCCACCAGGGGGGGGAGGAAGCGGGCCTTTTGCTCGGGCGTGCCGAAGACGACGACCGGGTTGAGGCCGAAGATGTTCATGTGGATGGCCGAGGCGCCGGACATGCCGGCACCGCTGGCGGCGATGGTCTCCATCATGATCGCGGCTTCGGTGATGCCCAGGCCCGCGCCGCCATATTCCTCGGGGATGCAAATGCCCAGATAGCCGGCCTCGGCCACGGCGGCATAGAATTCGTGGGGGAAGCGGGCTTCCTCGTCGCGCGCCAGCCAATAGGCGTCGTCGAAATGTGAGCAGAGGGCCGCCACGCCCTCGCGGATGGCGGCTTGGGTGGCGTTGGGTTCGAAGTCCATTCTTATTCGGCCTGAATATTGGCGCGGCGCACCACGGCACCCCAGCGGGCGCGCTCCTCGAGATAGAAGCGGCTGAGTTCGGCTGGGGAGGCGGAGGTTTCTATATCCACGCCGCCTTCGGTGATGCGGGCGCGCAGCACTGGGTCGGCCATGGCGGCGTTGAGGGCGGCATGCAGGCTGGCAATCCGCTCGGGTGGGGTGCCGCCGGTGGCGAAGAGGGCAAACCAGGTGGCGGCCTGCACGCTGGGGAAACCGGCCTCGGCGGTGGTGGGCAGATTGGGCAGGGCGGCGTTGCGGGTGGGGCCGGCAATGGCCAGGGCGCGGATGGTACCGGCCTCGACCTGGGGCTGCATGGGTGCCAGGGCATTGGTAAACATCTGCACCCGCCCGGCCACCAGGTCCGACAGCAGGGGGCCGGTGCCGCGATAGGGAATATGCTCCAATTCCACGCCCATGGCCTGGCACAGCATGGCGGAGGCGAGGTGGCTGGTGGTGCCCACGCCGGAGGAGGCGTAGTTCAAGGGCGGTGCGGCGCGGCGGGCGACGGCCTGCAATTCGGCCAGCGTTCGGGCGGGCACGCCGGGATGGACGGTGATGATATTGGCACCCGAGGCCATCAGCCCGATGGGCGCGAAGCCGGCCACCGGATCATAAGGCACGCGGCGATGGACGAAGCTGTTGATGACCAGGCTGCCGGAGCCGCCCAGGAGCAATGTGTAGCCATCGGGCGCTGCCTTGGCGACCATTTCGCTGCCCAGCACGCCGCCGGCGCCGCCGCGGTTTTCCACGATGATGGATTGGCCCAGGCGCGCGGCCATGCCCTCGGCCACCTGGCGGCCAATGATGTCATTGGTGCCGCCGGGAGCGAAGGGGATGATGAGGCGCAGCGGGCGGTCTGGCGCCCAGGCCAGAGCGTGGCGGGCCAGGCTGGGGCTGGCCAGGGCGGCGGCGAAGAGGGTGCGGCGGTTCATTTGGTTGGGCCTCGGCGGGGTTTGGTGGCTAGCACGCCTCCGGCTTCGAGGGCTGCGATATCGGCTGGACCCAGCCCGGCTTCGGTCATCACCGCGTGGTTGTCAGCGCCGAGCGAATGGCAATTATCGTGCACCGCCAATGGGCGGGTGGCGAAGCGGAAGGGGATGCCCTTGGCTGGGGTGCCATCGGGTGAGCGCAGCACGGCGGTGCCGGATTGGAATTCGGCGGATTCCGATAGGCCGCGGGCATCGCGCACCGCCGCACTGCCGCCACCGGGCCAGAAGGCGGTGTCATCCTCCACCGCGCAGCCGGGGCCGAAGCCTTGGCGGGGGCTGGGTGTGCCTTGGGCGGCGGCGACAAATTCCTCGCCGAGCAGGAAGGAGGTGAGTTCGCGCTGCGAAAGGTCGATATGGCAGCCCTCGCCGGTGCGCTCACGCTCCATCAGCGCCGCCACCACGGCGCCCGAGGCGAAGAGGCAGACCACCTGGTCAGGGTAGTTCACATCGCGGCCGGAGATGATGGGCGGGCCATTGGCCTCACCGGTCAGGGAGGCGAGGCCGGAGGTGGCCTCCAGGGTGGAGCCGAAGCTGACCATGTCACGCTCCGGGCCATCCTCGCCCTGTGAGGAGATGGATGCGATGACGAGGCGGGGGAATTTCTGGCGGAGTTCGGCAGCGCCCAGGCCCCATTGGTCCAGCACGCCGCGGCGGTAATTTTCCACCAGCACATCGGCGGTGGCAAGCAGGGCCAGCATGGCGGCCTGGCCGCGCGGGTCTTTGAGGTCCAGGCAGAGCGAGCGCTTGCCGCGATTGGTGAAGGCGAACCAGGGGCTTTCATCCCACCAGGGGCGACCGGCTTCGGCGCCGACCCAGTTGCGGAACGGGTCGAGCGCGCCGGGGCCTTCCACCTTCACCACATCGGCACCGAGGTCGAGCAGCAGGGTGGAGGTGGCGGCGCCGGCGGTCAGCCAGCCCAGATCGACCACGCGGATGCCCTTGAGCGGTGCTTCAGCCATGCGGGCGAACTCCATTGGCGCGGAAGGGCATGGCCGGCATGCCGCCGGCACCCACGAAGCCGCGGGCGGCGTATTGCGGGTCGGCCAGCAATTCGGCGGGGGTGCGTACGGGGCCGATGGGGATGCGGCGGGATTGCGCCTCGCGGGTGATGGCCTCCCGGGTGCGGGCGGCGAACCAGGGGCGGATTAACGTCTCGAATTCGGCCCTGTGGGTGAGGCGGCCGGCGCGGGTTTCGAAGCGTGGGTCTTCTATGGCCAGCATGTCGCGCAGCGCTGGGTAGTCCTTTTCCATATAGACCAGGGCGATATGGCCATCGGAGGCGGGCAGGGTGAACCAATCGGCGCGCGAGCCGCCGCGGGTTGGCACCTCGCCCATCACCATCATTGCGGCGGCGACTTTCCAGTTCAGCCAGCAGGTGACGTCGAAGAGGGAGATGTCCACGGTTTCGGGGCCGCCGGCATGCAGCGCTGCCAGCAGGGCCGTGCAGCCGGCCAAGCCCGCGGCATAGGCCGGCTGATGGCCGGCCAGGGCGGCGGGGGGGCGGTGCGATTCGCCGACGATGCCGAGCAGGCCGGATAGGGCGAGCAGGCCGAGTTCGCTCATGGCTGGGTCCTGGCCCGGGCCAAAGACCGAGAAGCGCAGCAGGATGGGCGCGCCGGCCACGTTGGCATCGCCGATGGCGGCGTCAAAAACAGGGCCGATGGCGGCGTCAAAAACAGGGCCGATGGCGGCGTTAAAACCCGTGGCCGTTGACTGCTGCTTGCCGGCGTCGAGGAAGCGGCCGAGCGGCTGGGTTGGGTCGATCATCGGGCCTTCGGGGCGCACCACCTCGGCGCCGTAGAGGGCGCAGAGCTTGCCGGCCATAGCGGCAGCCAGGGCATGCGGCTGCTGCGCGCAATGCGCCGAGAGATCGAGGATGCGCTTTCCCGCGAGCGGCCTCACACGCCTTGCCCTGGGTTTTTCTGGCCGGAGGCGAAGCGGGCCAGGCCCTCGGCCTGGGCGCGGGATTTGCCGCGGATGGTGGAATTGACCATCTGGCCGTGATCCATCGCCTGCTGCCAATCGGTGATGAAGGCGGGGATGCGGTCCAGCGCGAATTTGGATTCTGAAAGCGCCACGCCATCGAATTGCGCGAGTTGGGTGGCAATTTCGCGGGCGCGGGGGAGCAGGGCCTCTGGCTCCACGCATTCATTCACCATGCCCCAGCGGGCTGCGGTCTCGCCGCTGATGCGGTTGGTGGTGAGCACCAGCCAGGCGGCCTGTTTGCGGGTGATGCCGGAGAGCTGGGCGGCGGGGCCGGCCATGCCGGGATAGGTGGAGAAGCCCATTTCCGGGCAGCCGATGGAGGCGCGGGTTGAGGCCACGGCCAGGTCACACATATTGATCAGGGTGGAGCCACCGCCGAGTGCGAGGCCATTCACCGCGGCGATGAAAATGGCCGGGTGTTTGCGGATGGCCATGTTGACGGCGATCCATTGCTCGCCGGCATCCTCGCGGCCTTGGGCCACTTCGGCGGAGCGTTCCTTGAGGTCCATACCGGCGCAGAAGCTGCCGCCGGTGCCGGTGAGGATGATGGCTTTGGCGCGCCCACGCAGGGCCTCGAAGCTATCGAGCAGGGCGACGCGGGAGGCGCGGTCCATGGCGTTGCGCTTGTCTTCGCGGTTGACGCGGATTTCCGCCCAGCCTTCATGCTCGGCGATGACGAGCGGGCCGGTGCTGCGCTCGGGGGCCAGGGTGCTCATGCGGCGATCTCGAATTGCGGCAGGGTGATGCCATCCACACCCGGGTCGAAGACCACATGCATGCGTTGGCCGATTTTGAGTGCCGAGGCTTCGGCACCGCGCAGATTTGTCAGGAGCATGGGACCCTCATCCAGCTTCACCATCACCACCGGGTATGGGGTGGGGAAGCCTGGAAAGTATTTTTGGTGGAAGACGACAAAGGAGAAGAGTTCACCGCGGCCGGCGCTCTCGATCCATTCGGTATTGGGCCGGCCGGTGAAGGGCGAAACCGGTGCGGGCGGGAAGAAGCATTGCCCGGTATCGGTGCAGCGCTGGACCATAAGCCGGCCTTCGCGGGCGGCATCCCAGAAGGGCGTGGACCAGACATCAATGACGGGTTTCATGGTTCAGCCCCTGCGAAAAATCGCGGAGAGCGCGATGTTGGTGCCGCAGATATACTGCATGGCCTCGGCATTGGGAATTTGCCGGGCGCCGCAATCGCCGCGCAACTGGCGCACGCATTCGGCGATGATGCCCCAGCCCTGCATATAGCTGTCGGAGAGATGGCGGCCGGAGGTATTGGTGGGTAAGCGCCCGGTGCCCAGGCGCAGCGTGCCATCCTTGACGAAATTGCCGCCTTCGCCGTGTGGGCAGAAGCCCATGCCCTCCAGGCTGAACAGCACGGTGGGGGAGAAATTATCGTAGATGCCCAGGCCCGAGAGCTCGTCACGGCCGATGCCGGCGCGGGCGTAGATCTCGCTTTGCACCTTGGCGAAGGCGCCTTGCCAGTAATCGGTGGGAGGCGCGCTGCCATAGGTGAAATTATCCTGGCGGGCATAGCCTGAGATCAGCACCGGCGGGCGGCGCATGTCGCGCGCGCGCTCGGTGCTGGTGATGATCCAGGCCACCGCACCGTCATTGATCAGGCAGTAATCGAGCAGTTTGAGCGGCTCGCAGATGGGCCTCGCGGTGGCGTGGTCCTCGCGGGTGATGGGGCGGCCATGCATCACCGCCTCGGGGTTGAGGCAGGCGTGGTGACGGAAGGCTTCTGCCACCCAGCCGAGATCGGCATGGGTGGTGCCGTAATCATGCATGTGGCGCTGCCACATCATGGCGTGGCTGGCGCCGGGGCTGGTCATGCCCCAGGCGCTCCATTGGCTGTCGCCGCCGCCGTAATTCACCCGCTTGGAGCGGCCATTATTGCCATAGACCAGCGCCACGGTCTTCGCCGCGCCGGTGGCCACCGCCTGCATCGCCAGTGAGAGTGAGACGCCGGAGAAGCGCCCCGGGGTTTCGGTCAGCAGGCAATATTGCGGGTTGATGCCCATCATCTCCGCGAAGCGCTCATAGCTGGGGATGCGGTTGACGATGAGGCCGTCGATATCGCCGGGGCGCAGGCCGGCATCATCGAGCGCCATGTTCAGCGCCTCGCAGCCCAGGCCATAGGAATCACTGGCGGGGAAATTGCCGAAGGCGGAGGTGCCGATGCCGGCGAAGGCCGCCTTGTCGCGCAGCGGGTAGGAATCGTGGATGTTCATGCCGCGATATTGCGCTGCGGCGCGGGCGCGGCCAAGTGATCGGCCTTGATCATTGCGGCGCATTTCTCGCCGATCATGATGCAGGCGGCATTGGTATTGCCGGAGACCACGGTGGGCATGACCGAGGCATCGGCCACCCGCAGCCCGGCCACGCCGCGCAGCCGCAAGCGGCTATCCACCACGCTCTGCGCATCCTCGCCCATGCGGCAGGTGCCGGAGGGGTGGTAGATGGTGATGCCGGTGGAGCGGGCGAAATCCAGCATCGCGTCATCGCCCTGGGCCTGGCTGCCGGGGAGGAATTCGCTGTCGATCCAGCGCGAGAGTGCGGTGGTGGCGGCGAGGCGGCGGGTGAGATGCAGGCCGGCGACGATGCAATCGCGGTCGAATTTCTCGCTCAGATAATTGGCCTGGATATGCGCCTGGGCGGTGGGGTCGGGGCTGGCGAGGGTGATGCTGCCGCGGCTTTCGGGGCGTAATTGGCACATGCTCATGGTGAAGCCGGGGAAATCATGCAGCCCCTTGCCGGGGCCGGCCGCACTGAAGGGCACGAAGTGGAACTGCACATCGGGGGTGGCGGATTGCGGCATGACGCGGGCGAAAAGTCCCGCCGTGCCGGCCGAGAAGGTGAGGGGCCCCGAGCGGTTGAGGGCGAATTCCAGCCCGGTGCGGATCTTGCCCCAGAAGGAGTTCGCCACATCATTGAAGGTGACCTTGGCATTGGCGCGGAAGACCATGCGGGCCTGGAAGTGATCCTGCAGGTTGCGGCCGATGGCGGGTAGATGGTGGCGGGTCTCGATGCCCATCTCTTGCAGATGCGCGCCATCGCCGATGCCCGAGAGCATCAGCAATTGCGGGGAGTGGATGGCGCCGCCGCTGAGGACGACCTCGCGCCGGGCGCGCAACGTCTTCTCCACGCCGCCCTGGGCATAGACCACGCCGGCGCAGCGGCCATCTTCCAGGATGAGCCGCCGCGCCGGGGCATCGGTGATGATCTGCAGATTGGCCGGGCAGGGTTTGAGATAGGCGGTGGCGGCGGAGCAGCGCAGGCCATTGCGGGCGGTGACCTGATACCAGCCGGCGCCCTCCTGCTCATGGCCGTTGAAATCGGGGTTTTCCGGGAAGCCCAGCTCCTTCGCCGCGGCGATGAAGGCGGCGGAGATGGGGTTGTGGTCGCGCATATTGGAGACGCCGAGCGGGCCGCCCTGGCCGTGCAGTTCGTCGGCACCGCGCTCATTATCCTCGGCGGCGCGGAAATGCGGCAGGACATCGGCGAAGCTCCAGCCGATGCAGCCCAATTGCCGCCAATGATCGTAATCGGCCGCCTGGCCGCGGATATAGATCAGGCCATTGATGGCCGAGGAGCCGCCCATCACCCGGCCGCGCGGCCAATCGATTTGGCGGCCTTTCAGCTCTGGCTCGCCGGTGGTTTTCAGGTTCCAGGAGAGTTTGGGGTGATACATGGTCTTGGCATAGCCGATGGGGATATGCAGCCAGGGGTTGGTGGCCCGGCCGCCGGCCTCAAGCAGCACAACCCGCATGCCCGGCTGTTCCGCCAGCCGGGCCGCGACGGCGCATCCGGCTGAGCCGGCGCCCACCACGATGTAGTCTGCTTCCAATTCCATGGCGTTTTCTCCCTGTGGCCAGCTTTGGGCCGGCGCGGGCTGCGGTCAACCGGTTGACCGGCGCGCTGTCGGGGCGTGCAATCAGGCCCAAGGAGAACGCCCATGGATGGTTTCGCGCGCATTGTCGGCGCACAGCATTGCCTGACGGAAGCTCAGGACACAGCGCCTTATGGCGAGGATTGGCGCGGCAATATGCGCGCGACCCCCGATATGGTGCTGCGCCCGGCCAGTACAGAGCAGGTTTCGGCCATTCTGCGCGAGGCGGCGGCGCAGGGCTTGCGGGTGGTGCCGGCTGGCGGTCGCACGGGGTTGGCGGGTGGGACTGTGCCGATTGCCGGCAATACCCCCAGCATCACCATTTCGATGGAGCGGATGAACCGCATTCGGGCGATTGACCCGGTGGATATGTCCATCACGGTGGATGCGGGCTGCATCGTGGAGAATGTCGGCACTGCGGCGGCGGAGGCTGATCGGTTTTTCCCGCTGAATTTCGGCGCCCAGGGCTCGGCGCATATTGGCGGTGTGATCTCGACCAATGCCGGCGGCATTCGGGCGCTGCGCTATGGCACGGTGCGCGACCTGGTGCTGGGGCTGGAGGTGGTGCTGCCCGATGGGCGGGTGCTGGATGATTTGCGCCGGGTGCGCAAGGACAATACCGGCTATGCGCTGCGCCACCTCTTTATCGGAGCTGAGGGCACGCTGGGGCTGGTGACGGCGGCGACATTGAAGCTCTACCCGCCGATGCGGGTGCGCGAGACGGCTTTCGTGGCGGTGGAGAGCCCAGCCCAGGCGCTGCGGCTGCTGGGGCGGATGCAGGGCTGTGGGGCGGATCTGGTGGCGTTTGAGCTGTGTGGGCAACGGACCATCGCGTTGACGATTCAGAATGGCCACGGGTTTCGTGCGCCGGTGCCGCTGACCACGCCGTGGTATTGCATCATCGAGATTGCCGCCGCCCATGCCGCGGCGGGGCTGCGCGGCATTATGGAGGATAATCTGGCCGCGGCGCTGGAGGCGGGTGAATGCAGCGATGCCATGCTGGCCGAATCCGAGGAGACGCGGGCCATGCTGTGGCGGATGCGCGAGAGCACGCCCGATTGCACCAAGCAGGCGGGCCCGGCCATTGCCACCGATTGCGCTGTGCCGGTTTCCGCCGTGCCGCTATTTTTGGAGCAGGTGCATGCCATGGCCGCTGCGCGCTGGCCGGAGGGGCATGTGATGTGCATCGGCCATTTGGGCGATGGCAATATCCATATCTCGTTGCAGGCGCCGCCGGGCACGGCGCGGGATGCCTGGGTGGCGCGGGCCGGTGGGTTTGATGACGCGGTGGCCGAATTGGCGGTGGCGGCGGGGGGGAGTTTCTCGGCCGAGCACGGTATTGGCCAATCCAAGGTGAAGAGCATGGCGGCGCTGAAAAACCCGGTGGCGCTGGATGTGATGCGCAGCCTCAAGGCTGTGCTGGACCCGGGCTGGCGGATGAACCCCGGCAAGGTATTGCCCGGCGGGTGAGCGTATCCTGGCGATGGGTGCCACCTTGCGCGCAAGCCAGGGCTGGGCTCCGATACGAGCAAGAATAAGCGGGGGGAGGGTCGATGGGCGCCGCGCGGTGGCTTGTTCAGCCGGGCAGGCCTGCCCCCGGTCAACCCCGCTGCCGAGATAGGATTGAATTGTTCATGAAAAAACCCGAAGACCTTCGCTCCGCCCGCTGGTTTGCGCCTGATGATCTGCGCTCCTCCAGCCACCGCTCGCGCGCCATGCAGATGGGCTATGCGCCGGAGGAATGGGCCGGGCGGCCGGTGATTGCCATCATCAACACCTGGTCTGACCTCTCGCCCTGCCATGTGCATCTGCGCGACCGGGCGGAGCATGTGAAGCGTGGCGTGCTGATGGCCGGTGGCCTGCCGATGGAGTTGCCGGCGATTTCGGTGGCCGAGGTTTTCGTCAAGCCAACCACCATGCTGTACCGCAATATGCTGGCGATGGAGACGGAGGAGTTGCTGCGCTCCCACCCGGTGGATGGCTGCGTGCTGCTGGGGGGCTGTGACAAATCCACCCCTGGCCTGCTGCTGGGTGCGACGAGCATGAATATACCCACGATTTATGTGCCGGCGGGGCCGATGTTGCGCGGCAATTTTGAGGGCAAGACCCTGGGTTCGGGCAGTGATTCCTGGAAATACTGGGATGAATTGCGCGCCGGCAAAATCACCGATCGCGACTGGCAGGGGGTGGAGGCCGGCATTGCCCGCAGCCATGGCACCTGCATGACCATGGGCACGGCCAGCACCATGACGGCGATTGCCGAGGCGATTGGCATGGTGCTGCCCGGCGGCTCCTCGATACCGGCACCCGATGCGGGGCATATTCGCCTGGCCAGCGATAGCGGCCGGCGCATCGTGCAAATGGTGTGGGAGGATTTGCAGCCTTCGAAAATCCAGTCGCGGCAGGCGTTTGAAAACGCGATTGCGGTGGCCATGGCGATGGGCTGTTCGACCAATGCGATCATCCATCTGATCGCCATGGCGCGGCGCGCCGGCACGGATGTCGGGCTGGAGGATTTTGAGAAGGCATCCCGCCGCGTGCCTGTCATCGGCAATGTCCGCCCCACGGGGAAGGATTATCTGATGGAGGATTTCTTCTATGCCGGCGGTATTCGGGCGCTGATGAACAATATCCGCGAGCATTTGCATCTCGACTGCCTGACGGTGAATGGCAAGACGCTGGGCGAGAATATCGAAGGGGCGAAGACCTTCAATGATGATGTGATCCGCACCCAGGATAAGGCGATTTACGGCGAGGGGTCGCTCGCGGTGCTTTATGGCAATCTCGCGCCCGATGGTTGCGTCATCAAGCCCGGGGCGATGGACCAGAAATTCCTCAAGCATTCCGGCCCGGCGTTGGTGTTTGATGATTATCCCAGCATGAAGAAGGCGATCGAGGACGAGAATCTGGACGTGACGCCGGACCATGTGCTGGTGCTGCGCAATGCCGGGCCGCAGGGTGGGCCGGGCATGCCGGAATGGGGCATGCTGCCCATGCCGCGGCGGCTGCTGAAGGAGGGCCATCGCGACATGCTGCGGATTTCCGATGCCCGGATGTCGGGCACCAGCTATGGCGCCTGCGTGCTGCATGTGGCCCCTGAATCCTTCGTGGGCGGGCCGCTGGCGCTGCTGCGCACCGGCGATATCGTGACCATGGATGTGGCGGCGCGGCGGATTGATATTGCCATCTCGGATGAGGAAATGGCGGCACGCCGGGCGGCCTGGACGCCGCCTGCGGTGAATTACGAGCGTGGCTATGGCTGGATGTTCAGCCGCCATATTCAGCAGGCCAATGAGGGGGCGGATTTCGACTTTTTGCGGACCGATTTCGGCGCGCCCGTCACCGAGCCGGTGATTTACTGATGAAGCCCGAAACCCTGGCGCGGCTAAAGAATGTTTCCACCGCAACCTTGGCCACCGCGCTGTTCAAGCGTGGCTTCCGGCAGCAATTCATCCAGAATGTGCAGCCGCTGCGGGTGCATGGGCGGCAATCCATGGTCGGGCCGGCCTATACGCTGCGCTATATCCCGGCGCGGGAGGATTTGAACGGCATTGAGGTGTTCAAGGACCCGGGCCACCTGCAGCGCCGTGGCATCGAGGAATGCCCCGCCGGCCATGTAATGGTGATCGACAGCCGCAAGGATGCCCGAGCGGCCTCGGCCGGTGGCATTTTGGTCAATCGCCTGCAGGCCCGCGGCGTGGCGGGGGTGGTGACCGATGGCGGCTTTCGCGATGCGCAGGAGATTGCCGGGCTGGAGATCTGGGCCTTTCACCAAAGGCCTTCAGCACCGACCAACCTCACCCTCAACCACGCCATTGCGCTCAATGAGCCAATCGCCTGCGGCGATGCGCCGATCTTCCCTGGCGACATCATGGTGGGGGATGGCGATGGGGTGATAGCACTGCCCGCCCACCTCGCCGATGAACTGGCCGAGGAGGCGAGCGAGATGACGGCCTATGAGGATTTCGCCACTGAGCGTGTGCGGGCGGGGCACAGCATCCGCGGCCTGTATCCGGCGACTGACCCTGCTAATGTGGCGTTATTCGATGCCTGGAGGAAAACCCATGACCGTTAGGATTGCCCGCCGCGCGGCGCTGCTATGTCTGGCCAGCCCGGCCTTGGCGCAGGAGGCATGGCCGGCGCGCGGCGTCACCATTGTCGTGCCTTTCGCCCCGGGTTCATCATCGGACATTATCGGCCGTTCGCTGGCCCAGCACATGCAGCAGGCCCTCGACAAGCCCTTCGCGGTGGAGAACCGGCCCGGTGCCAGCGGCATTATCGGCACCCAGCAGGTGGTGCGCTCAGCGCCCGATGGGCATACGCTGATGCACGCGCCGCTCTCGGTTTGGGCGATCAATGTCGCACTTCGGCCCAACCTGCCATATGACCCGACGCGTGACCTCACGCGCATCATGCAAACTGTTCGCACACCCAATGTGCTGGTGGTGAACCCAGCGGTTGCGCCGGTTGCCAACCTTGCCGAGTTCATCGCTTGGCTGAAGCGACCGGGCAATAACGGCGCTTATTCCAGCAGCGGCATTGGCAGTTCGGACCACACGACGGGCGCGCTGTTCAGTCAGGTGACAGGCACCGATTCCACCCATGTGCCCTTCACCGGTGGCGGGCCCGCCACGGCAGCGCTGTTGGCCGGCAATGTGCCGTTCAGCTTCCAAAATCTGGGCTCGATCATGCCGCAGATTCGCGATGGCCGGGTGCGGGCGCTGCTCGTCACCTCGGAGGCGCGCCATCCGCTGCTGCCCGAGGTGCCGCATGCGACCGAGGCCGGGCTGCCTGAACTCGTGGTCTATTCCTGGCAGGCGCTGGGTGGGCCGCCGGGCATGGCGGCCCCGTTGGTTACTCGGGTGCATGAGGCGGCGACGGCAGCCCTGCGCGCGCCCACCACGCTCGCAAGGCTGGAGGATTTGGGCTTTGAGGTGGTGGCCAGCCAGCCTGAGGTATTTGCGAGGTTTCAGGCGCAGGAGATCGCGCGTTGGCAGCGGGTGGTCAGGCAGGGCAATATTCGGCCAGAGTAAAACGTGCCGCAGTAAAACGCGCCGCAGTAAAACGTGCCGCGGTTCAGCCCGCCCCGCCGATTGCCCGCAGCACAATACCCTCAGTCAGGATTTGCGGCAGCATCACCGGCGGGGCGCCCTGGGCGGGGTAGAAGAGGTAAAGCGGCACGCCCTCCCGCCCATGGGCGCGCAGCAAGGCGGTGATGGCACTGTCTCCGCGCGTCCAGTCTCCCACCAATTGGGTCACGCCAGCGGTGGTGAAGCCGGCCTGCACGGCCGCAGTGTCCAGCGCCACAAGCTCATTGACCTTGCAGGAGATGCACCAGGCGGCGGTGAGGTTGACGAAGACCGGTCGGCCCTCCGCACGCAGCGCCTCCACCCGCGCGGCGGACCAGGGCTCATATGGCCCCGAATTCAGGCCCGGCGGCGGCGTGGTGCCGAGAAAGACCGGCAGCAGCGCCAGCGCTGCCAGCGCGGCCGAAAGCGCGCCCAGGCGGGCCAGCCGGCCGCCGCCACGCTGTGCCCGGCCCAAGGCCCAGGCGGCAAACCCCACCAGCAGCCCGCCCAGCAGAGCCAGCGCCACGCCATGCGGCCCGGCAAGCTGCGCCAGCACCCAAACCAGCCAGGCGCTTGCGGCATACATCGGCCAGGCCAGGGCCTGGCGCAGCCGCTCCATCCATAGGCCGGGCCGGGGCAGCAATGAGGCCAGGCCGGGGGCCAGCCCCAGAAGGGCGTAAGGCAAAGCAAGCCCCAGCCCCATGGCAGCGAAGACCAGCAGCATGGGCAGCGGCGGCAGCGCCATGGCCGCGCCGAGGGCCACCGCCATGAAGGGCGCGGTGCAGGGTGTGGCCACCAGCACGGCCAGGGCGCCGGTGAAGAAGCTGCCGGCATGGCCGCGCCGGGCCTGACCGGAGAGCACCGGCCCGGCCATGGCATAGGCGCCGGAGAGGTTGAGCCCAACCGCGAGCATCACCCAGGCCATGAGGGCGACAAAGCCTGGCTGGGTGAATTGAAAGCCCCAGCCCGCAGCGCTGCCGGCCAGCCGCAGCCCCAGCAGCGCCGCCCCGATGGCGAGGAAGGAGAGCACCACGCCGGCGCTGTAGCTGGCGGCATGAGCACGGATCTGCCCCCTGTCCTCGCCGGCCAGACGCGCGAGGCCCACCGCCTTCATCGCCAGTATGGGGAAGACGCAGGGCATGAGGTTGAGGATCAGCCCGCCCAGCATGGCGAATAGCAGCGCCTGCCAGAGCGGCAGAACTGGCGTCAGCGCTGGCATCGGGCCTGGGGGGAGGTTGATGGCATAGGCTTGGCGGATGCCTTGGCTATCGGTCAGGGCCAGCACGCCTTGGATGGCGCTGGGCAGGGGGGCGGTGCCGCGGGTGAGGCCCAGGGTCAGCCGCCCCGCCTCCACCGCCAGGGGCTGGGGGGCAGCATTGTCGATCAGGGCGGGGATGGCGGGGAAGAAAAACGCCTCCCGCAGGCCGCCCGGCGGCAAGGCGGTGATCTCCAGCGCGCCGGCGCTGCCGGCAAAGCCGATGCGGGCGGGAAAGGGCAGGGGGCGGGGCAGGGCGGCCTCGGCGGCGGCGAAGCGCCCTGCCTGGCCGGGGGCGGGGCGGGATATGGCTTCGACCGGCAGGGTGAGGGTGAAGCGCGCCTCCTCGGGGATGCAGATTTCGGCGCAGATCAGCCAATTCGCCACGGCGGTGATGCTCAGGCTCTCGCCGGGGCGCAGGCTGGCGGGGGGGGTGATGCTGGCCAGGAAGGAGGCGCTGTTCTGGTAGCCGAAATTGACCAACGGGCCATAGGCGATGCGGCTTGGGGCGGGGAATTGCAGCCCGGAGGCCGTGGCACCTTCGGGCAGGGTCCAGGTGATTTCGGGCGGTGCGCCGGCATCGCCGGGATTGCTCCAGTAAATATGCCAGCCGCGGCTGAGGCTTTGGTCGAGCGCTACGCGGAAAGGCTGGCCGGGGGCGACCGAGGTGGCCTCGCTCAACAAGGTGGTGGTGCTGCGCGGCGTGGTGAAGGGCTGCGCCATGGCGATGGGCGCCAACAGCAACAGCAGGGCGAGGACCAAGCGCATGAGTGAGGATATGGCCGCAGGCCCACCCCATGACAAGCGGCGCATCCTGGGCCATAGCCAGCCGATGAGCAGCAAATTGCAACCCGCGCGCGGCACCCGGGATATGATCGGCGCCGATGCCCGCCGCCACAATGCGGTGGCCGATACGGCGCGGCGCATCGCCGGGCTTTATGGTTTTGAGGAATGGTTCACGCCGATCTTCGAGGATACCCGGGTGTTCTCGCGCGGCTTGGGCGATACCTCTGATGTGGTGGCGAAGGAGATGTATTCCTTCGAGGATCGCGGCGGGGAGAGCCTGACGTTGCGGCCGGAGAATACCGCCGGCGTTTGCCGGGCGCTGGTGACCAATGGGCTCACCCAGTCGCTGCCGCAAAAGGCGTTCTATGCCGGGCCGATGTTTCGCTATGAGCGGCCGCAGAAGGGGCGCTACCGGCAATTCCACCAGATTGGCTGTGAGATTTTGGGCGCGGCGGAGCCGCTTGCGGATGCCGAGGTGATTGCTGCGGGCTGGCAGATCATCCAGTCGCTCGGCATTGCCGAGGGCGTGGTGCTGGAGATCAATACGCTGGGCGATGCTGAAAGCCGCGATGCCTATCGCGCCGCGCTGGTGGCGTATTTTTCCGCCCATGCCGAGCAGCTTTCGGCCGATAGCAAGACGCGGCTGGAGAAAAACCCGCTGCGCATTCTGGACAGCAAGGACGCGGCGGACCGCGCGCTGGTGGAAGGCGCGCCGCTGATCACGGCGCATCTGACTGCGGGGGCAGCGGCGCATTACGCGGCGGTGCTGCGGTATTTGCAGGGCTTTGGCGTGCCGCTGCGGGAAAACCCGCGGATTGTGCGGGGCTTGGATTATTACAGCCACACCGCCTTTGAGTTTGTGACTGACCGGCTGGGCGCGCAGGGCACGGTGATGGCCGGTGGGCGCTATGATGGCTTGGTGGAGGAGATGGGCGGGCCGCCCACGCCTTCGGTGGGCTGGGCGGCGGGGATGGAGCGCCTGGCGCTGCTGATGGAGGATGCCGGGCGCACGCCCGCCGCCGCGCGGCCGGTGGCGGTGGTGCCGATGGGCGATGCGGCCGAGGCGCCGGCTTTGGCCGCGCTGCAGGCGTTGCGCGCGGCGGGCACCCATGCGGAGATGGCCTATCGCGGCAATCTCAAGCGGCGGCTGGAGAGGGCAAATAAGCAGAATGCCCGCGCGGCGCTGCTGGTGGCCGAGGATGGCGGCTTGCAGTGGAAGGATTTGGATGCGGGGACGCAGGTGGCGGTGAGCCTTGGTGGGCTGGCGGGGCTGTAGTAGGAATTTATATTGATTAATGCGCAGGAAAAGGATATAAAGCCGCTTCACCATGGAGCGATGAAGATGGCCACTGGACCAAAGCGAAGCGAAGCGGAACTGCGGCGGGCGATGCGAGACCCGCGCTATTGGCAGTCAGGCCATCCCGAACGGGCGGCCTATGTGGCTGATGTGACCCGTGGATTTCAGGAATTATACCCGCCGGCGGGGGGTGAGGGCGGGTCTTTGCTGGTCCATGTCCGCTCCTATGAGCGCCGCCGCAATGGGCAGCCGGAGCATGTTTCTGACTATCACCAACGCCGTGCGCGGGGCGCTGCGCCGCCGGCGGCGGGCCAGGCTGTGCCCTCTGAGCGGCCGCCTGCGGCGGTTGCGGCGCCGCGGGCGTCCTACACCGCTTTCGTAGGAGGTGCGGCCGATGGGGAGTTTGGTAATGTTCGCGATTTTAAGGTCAATGGCGTTCGAGTTGGTTCGGGAGGTGCAATAAAATATTATTCCCACGACGAAGCTGAAAAACTCCTCAACGACATCCGCGCCCAGCCGCCCGGAACACGCATTGTTCTTGTTGGCCATAGCTGGGGCGGCGATACGGCGGCCAGGGTTGCGGCACGGCTGGGGGGGGAGGGCAGGCCGATTGATATGCTCGTCACCGTAGATCCGGTTGGCAACGGGAATTCTGAGGACTTCTTTATGCGTGTTCGCGCCGGAAGCAGAGAGTGGATTAATGTTCAGGCCACCGGAGGAAACTGGCATGATCCTGATAACCTCATCGCGCGTATCGGCAATCGCTATGGCAGCGCCCCGCAGCGCTTTGCTGATCAAAACATCGCTGCGCCATACCGGCATGGAGCCTTTGGCGACCTTGTCGAACATCCGGGCGCAGATGGCCGAAGCGCTCTGCGGCGGGCTTTGAGCCAATGAGACTATGGGCGAGGCTGACACTGCTGTTTCCGCTGCTGCTTGTTGCAGCCTGCGGGACCGCGCAAATCAGGCTGGAGCAGGTGGGGTCGGCCTCGTCTCTGCCGCCGCAGATTGTGCCGAATATGCGTTACCTGTCGAGCCCGGTGGGCATCGTCGTCATGCTATCCTCGGAAACCGATATTATGGACCGAAATAACGGGTTGGGTGTGCTTCGATTGGCGGTCGAACTTTGTCCTGCATTGGAGCGGCGCAGGCCTTGGTGGAACGGGGATCGTTACCTGCTCGACGATGATAGTATTTATGATGAATTGGGGCGCCCCCTCGATGGACCGATGAGTTACTTTGGCCCTACGCCCCGCCGCCCTGACGGGCGGATCAATTATTGGATACCGATCAGAGCCTATACGCCTCGGCGCGTTGGTACCCATCGCTCTACGGGGCTGGAGCAACAATGGACAGCGGAACACGACATGCGGCGTGACCCCAGGGATATTTGTATCACCATCACGGATGGGGTGATACTGCGCGGACTACGCTTCAGCAACACACTTATCATCCCCGCCGCTGTGGTCAGCGCGGCCCTGGCGGCTGGACCCTGAGGCGGGTTTCACCGTGGTGCGGAGCCTTGCCGCTGGGCGGAGGGGCGAGAACAGGGCCCGTCTGGCTCGGTGGTTAGTAGGGATGTTGGAAAATGGCTTCGCAATAAAGTCTTTGGAATAGAATATTGTAAATTTCTCCGTGATGAAGCATGCTTCGTCGAAGCGCGCTGGAACGGGCATTGAGCAGATGGGATCATGGGCGAGGCTGACCCTGCTGTTTCCGCTGCTGCTTGTTGCGGCCTGCGGGACCGCGCAATTCAGGTTGGAGCAGGTGGGGCCGGCCTCGTCCCTACCGCCGCAGATCGTGCCGGATATGCGATACCGGTCGAGCCCGGTGGGCATTGTCGTCATGCTATCCTCGGAATCTGATATTCTTGATGACAATAACGGATTGGGGGTACTTCAATTGGCGGTGGAACTTTGCCCCGCATTGGAGCGGCGCCGGCCCTGGTGGAACGGGGATCGTTTCCGGCTCGACCGCGATAGTATTTATGATGAACTGGGCCGGTCCTACGAGAGGCCTTTGCCCTTTGGCCCTGCGCCCCGCCGCCCTGACGGGCGGATCAATTATTGGATACCGATCAGAGCCTATACCCCTCGGCGCGTTGGTACCCATCGCTCTACGGGGCTGGAGCAACAATGGACAGCGGAGCACGACATGCGGCGCGACCCCAGGGATATTTGTATCACCATCACCGATGTCGGCATGCTGCGTGAGCCGCGCTTCAGCAATACTTTGGTCATCCCCGCCGCTGCGGTGAGCGCGGCCCTGGCGGCTGGACCTTGAGGCGGGGCTCGCTGTCGTGCGGAGCCTTGCCGGTGGGCGGGGAGGCAGGACAGGGCTTCGCCAGCATCTGTGACTTGCGGAAAAATAATAACATTCTAATAGAATAAAGTCTATAGAATGGTAAAATACAAAACCGCTCGTTACGCTGCACCGCGCGCCGAAGCGCGCTGGAACGGGCATTGAGCAGATGAGATCATGGGCGAAGCTGACACTGCTGTTTCCGCTGCTGCTTGTTACAGCCTGCGGGACCGCGCAATTTAGGTTGGAGCAGGTGGGGCCGGCCTCGTCTCTGCCACCGCATATCGTGCTGGATATGCGATACCGGTCGAGCCCGGTGGGCATTGTCGTCAGGCTATCCTCGGAATCCGATCTTTTTGTTCCTAATAACGGATTTGGGGAAATTTACTTGGCTGCAGAACTTTGCCCCGCATTGGAGAGGCGCCGGCCCTGGTGGAACGGAGATCGTTTC
>CAMDJV010000022.1 GCA_945901085.1 Rhodovarius crocodyli
TTCAGCCTGCCTTATTGCCTGGCTGCCGCGCTGCATGATGGCCCGCTGACCCCGGCGAGCTTCACGCCGCATGCCATTGCCCGGCCGGAGGTGCTCGACCTGCTGGCCCGAACCGACATGCTGCTCGACCCAGCGCAGCCCGCCAGCCGTGCGATTGGTGACGCGGTGGAGACCGGCACGGTGCGCGTTTTCCTGCGCGATGGCACCATGCGCGAGGCCAGCGCTGTGACGCCGCATGGCCACCCGCGTGACCCGCTGAGTGCCGCCGAGCTGGAGGGCAAGTTCCGTGCCTGCGCAGCCGCTGGGGCCCTGCCGAGCCAGGCCACGGAACAGGCGGTGGAACTCCTCGCACAATTCAACAGCCTCGACTCACCGGAGGCGCTGCTGCGGACGCTGGAGGCGGCATAGTCGCAAGGATCATGAACTATGAATAAGAGCCGGACTAGAACGCTGCGGAAATTGATAATAATCGAAAATATCGTGGACACGGCGTCACGGGCGCAATCTATTTCAACGGCCTGTAATTGTCTATTTTGTCAGTGAACTCGGTCAGCAGCGCCGGGTACTTTTTCCTGGGCCTGCTTGCACCTGCTGTCCATAAGCACAGCACTGGTCGCGTCGCAAAAAAGCGTTAAATGCGGGGATCGCGTCGCGCGACTTGCCGAGCAGCTGTTAGAACGGCACGCCCAAAGCCTTGCCCGCGATGTCCCACAGCGCGATATCCATCGCCCCGATTGCCCGCGGCGAGGTTTGCCGCACGCGCGACCAGATGCGCGCATTCAGCTTCTCGCGGTCGAAGGGATCGAGGCCCAGCACCACCGGCTTCAGGCTTCGGATCAGCGCCGCGCCCTCTGCGTCCGCGCCATTCGTGGCGCTGCCGAGGAAGGCGTGGCCTGTCACGCCCTCATCCGTCTTGATGGCGAGCAGGCCGAGGATGCTCTCGCCGGTGCCCTGCGCGGCATGCGCGCCGTAGCTGATCTTGGGAATGCCGGTCCAGCGGAACAGCGTGAGCGTGACATCGGTGATCTTTATGCGCTGATCCTCTCCTGCGGCGGCGTGCTGCGCGGCTTGCGCTCGGCCGCCGGAATGGCCTCGGTGCCAATGACCTGGTCGGCCGTGAGGGCGGCGATGCGTTCGGCATCCAGTCCGAGCAGCCCGCCCAGGATGGCGTCGTTCTCCTGGCCCAGCGTGGGCGCCGCGCGCGTGATGGGCAGGGGCCCGCCGCGCAGGGGGCGGAAGGGCGCAGAGGGCAGCATGTGCCTGCCCATGAAGGGGCGCTCCGCCTCCTGCCAGAAGCCGCGGGCGAGGAGATGCGCGTCGTTCCGCAGCCCGGTGGGCCAGCGCACCACGCCGGCGGCGATGCCATGCGACTGCAAGCCCCTCATCGCCGCATCGGCGTCCTGGCCGCGCGTCCATTGGCCGATGATCGCTTCCAGCTCATCCTCTCGCGCGCGGCGTGCTTCGAGATCGAGGCTTGCGAGATCGGCGCGGCCCAGCAGCGTGCAAAGCCGTATCCAGGCCGTGTCATCGGTCACGGCGATGGCGAGCCAGCCTTCCGCGGCACAGGGGAAGGCGCCGTGCGGCGCCATCATCGGGTGCCGGTTGCCGCGCCGGGGGCCAGGGTCGCCGAGCGCTGATTGCGCGATCATCCACGGTGCGACAAGCGGGAACATGCACTCGACCTGCGCGAGGTCGATGTGCTGGCCCTCGCCCGTGGCCTTGCGGTGCAGCAGCGCGGTCAGCAGCGCAGCGGCGGCGTTCAGTCCACCCACGGGGTCGCCATAGGCGAGCTGGTTGGTCATCGGCACGGCGTCAGGGGGGCCGGCCACGGTGGGCAGGCCCGAGGCGTGCTCCAGCGTCGAGCCATAGGCGCGCGCGTCGCGCCACGGGCCCTCCGCGCCGAAGGCGGGCATGGAAAGCATAACGAGGTCGGGCCTTGCGCGGCGCAGCACCGTGTAGTCCAGGCCGAGCTTGGGTAGCACCTCGCGCGCGTAATTTTCCACCACGGCGTCGCTTTCCGCCACCAGGCGCTGCAGCAGCGCCGCACCCTCGGGCCTGCTGAGGTCGAGCGTGATGCCGCGCTTGTTGCGGTTCTGAAAGGCGAAGCGCACATCCCGCTCATAGCGGCGCTCCTCAAAGAAGGCCGCGCGCGGATCCACGCCGCGCCACCAATCGGGATATTGGATCGCCTCGACCTTGATAATCTCGGCCCCCAGATCACCCAGGCTGCGCGTGCAATAGGGCCCGGCCCAACCCATGGAGAGGTCCACGACGCGCAGCCCCTCCAAGGGCAGGCTCTGCACCGCCTTGGCGCCATACAGCGCGGGCGCCGCGGGTGGTTCCTGCTGCGGCACCGGCGCGTTGCGCGGCGGCGTGCGGGTGAGGCGCTGCGGCAGCGTCGGGCCCTCGAAGCGCAGACTGCCCAGGCGCACGCGCTGGAAGGCATCGCGCGCGCGATGCGTGGGCGTGGCCAGCAGCGTCGCCATCTCGGGCACGACGGCGAAGGGCAGGCGGCGGGCCAGCGCCTCCTCGAACCAGCTTTCGGCGGTACGTTCGAGCAGCTTTGCTGAGAAGATCGCATCCAGCCGGTCGGCCTGACGCATGCGGTCGAAGCCGACGATGAGGTCGGGATCCTGGCCGAGTTCGGGCAGCCCCAGCATCTCGCAATAGCTGCGCCACTGCGCGGGGGTGACGATGGTGACGCCGAGCCAGCCCTCGCGGCAGCGATAGACGCCCATCGGGCAGGTCGGTGCGAAGCGGTTGATGCCGAGCCGCTGCTCCACCTCCGGGTTGGTCACGGCCTGCGCCGCCTGGTATTCGGCGATAGAGATATTCGCCTCGTGGATACTGGCTTCCATGCGCCGCCCGCCGCCGCCCCAAAGCGATCCCGCGGTGGCGATGAAGGCGGCGATGCCGCCCAGAACCTCGCCCGCGATGCCGCCCAGCATGGCGGGTGGCCCTTCCACAGGGCCGGTGCAGGCGAACACACCGGCCAGCGCGCGGCAGGTCACATCCGTTGCGGCGAAGCCTGCATAGGGACCGCTCTCGCCGAACCAGGAGATGCGCGTGGCAATGAGATGCGCGGGCAGCGCCTCATCGGGTGGTGGTGCCGCGCGCGCGTCCAGCAACACATGGCAGCCTGGCGCGAGTGCGGCGACGCTGCCGGTGGCGGCATGCTTGTTGGTGTTCAGCCAAGCCTGGAGCGCAGAGCGGCCTTGCACGAGCGGCCAGGCCGTGTGAAGCGGATCGTCGGGCGCGTCGAGCTTGCGCACCTCCGCGCCGAAATCGGCGAAGAGCTTTCCCGCATAGGCGAGCGCGGCACCGCCGCCCACTTCGAGCACGCGAATCCCGCTAAGGGCTTCTGCCACGCGCTTCCTCCTGATTTTTTTAAACATAGATCCAGAGGGCTACGCGGCGTCAAGCGGCGGTGTGGCCGCGTTGATGGCTGGAAGTCGCCGCAGCTGCGCATCCGCATAGACCCAGATGTCCCGCTGGACATCGTGCCCCGCGAGCGAAACTTCGGCACGGCACAGCGCGCGGATCACCTCATGGTGCGGGTGATCCTCGCGCTGGTGGAGGAAGCGCGGCTGCATTAGGCCGGCGTTGAGCGGGACGCATTGCCGCCAGGTTTTCATCCGGAGAGGTGTTGACAGGGGCGCGCATCTGTTTTCGAGTCCGAAAAGAATAAGGCGCAGGCTTCAACCGCGCCGTGAGGAAATGCGCGCATGGCCGAGAACATCGTCACAATCCGGTCCGAAATTGGCGCTTTAGTGTGGAAGATCGCAGCACCGGCTGGCACGGCCCTGGCCGAGGATGACACCATCATCATCCTGGAATCCATGAAGATGGAGATTCCCATCATGGCGCCGCATGCCGGCACCGTGGTCGAGATCCTCGTTACGGAAGGCCAACAGGTGGAGGAGGGCCAGGCCGTCGCCACCTTCCGGCCTTAGGTCATGGATGTGACGGTCCTCATCGCCAATCGCGGCGAGATCGCCGCCCGCATTGCCCGCACCTGTGCGCGGATGGCCATCCCCAGCGTCGCCGTCTATTCCGATGCGGATGCGACGGCGCTGCATGTCACGGCCGCTGACAGCGCGCAGCGGATCGGCTCGGCGCACCCGCGCGAGAGCTACCTCTGCATCCCCGCGATCATCGCGGCCGCCGAGCGCAGCGGCGCGCGCTACGTGCATCCGGGCTACGGCTTTCTCTCCGAGAATGCCGACTTCGCCGAGGCCTGCGCGGCCGCCGGCCTCACCTTCATCGGCCCCTCGCCTGCCGCCATCCGCGCCATGGGCGGCAAGGCCGCAGCTCGCCTGCTGGCCGAGGCGTCCGGCGTGCCGTGCCTGCCGGGTGACGCGGGTGCCGACCAGTCGGAGGAAGCGCTACTGGCTGCCGCCACGCGCATCGGCTTTCCGGTGATGGTGAAGGCCGTCGGCGGTGGCGGGGGGCGCGGCATGCGCCGCGTGGCTGATGCAGCTGCCTTCCCCGCGGCGCTGGCCGCCGCCCGGCGTGAGGCCGCCATCTTCGGCGATGACCGCATGCTCATCGAAAAGCTTGTGGAATCCGCGCGTCATATCGAGGTGCAGATCCTCGCCGACAGCCACGGCAACGTGCTGCACCTGCACGAGCGCGACTGCACCCTGCAGCGACGCCACCAGAAGCTGGTGGAGGAATGCCCCGCACCCGGCATGGACGCGGCGTTGCGCGCCGAACTCGGCCGCCGCGCCTGCGCCCTGGCCCGTGCCGTCGGCTATGTCGGCGCGGGCACCGTCGAGTTCATCGCCGAAGCGCCCCTGCGGGCCGAAAGCATCTGGTTCATGGAGATGAACACCCGCCTCCAGGTGGAGCATCCGGTCACGGAAATGGTGACTGGTCTCGATCTTGTGGAATGGCAGTTGCGCATCGCGCGCGGCGAGGCGCTGCCGTTCACCCAAGCCGATATCCGCCTTGATGGCCATGCGGTAGAGGCACGGCTTTGCGCCGAGGATCCTGCACGGCAATTCCTGCCCTCACCGGGCCATCTCACCGCGCTCAGCCTTCCCGCGGAGGCACCCGGCCTGCGCGTCGATTCCGGCGTACGCGTGGGTGACATCGTGACCGCCTACTACGATTCCATGCTGGCCAAGATCATCGTTCACGCCCCCACCCGCGCGCTGGCCTTGCAGCGCCTGGCCGATGCGCTGGATTCATGCCGGACCGGGGGCGTGCGTCTGAACGCCGGCTTCCTCGCCGCAGCACTCCGCAGCGATGAAATGCGTGAGGCGCGCATGGACACAGGCTTTCTGGAATCCGCGCGAAAGCGCCTCGTCGAATCCGCGTTGAAGGAACCCGCCTGACATGACCTGGCAACCCGAACTCGACGAACTGCGACTGCGCGAGGCTCATGCGAAGATGCTGGGCGGCGCCGACAAGATCGCGCGGCAGCATGCGGGTGGGCGCCTCACCGTGCGCGAGCGCATCGATGGCCTGGCCGATGCCGGCACCTTCCACGAGATCGGCGCCATCGCCGGCAAGGCCGAGTATGACGCGGCGGGCAACCTCACCAGCCTCACGCCGTCCAACTGCGTGATGGGGCGCGCGCAGATCGACGGCCGGCCCGTCATGCTGCTTGGCGACGACTTCACCGTGCGCGGCGGCTCGGCGGATGCGACCATCCGCGAGAAGCCGATCATGGCAGAGCGCATGGCCTACGAGTTCCGCCTGCCGCTGATCCGCATCATCGAGGGCTCGGGTGGCGGCGGTTCGGTCAAGACGATCGAGACGACGGGGCGCGCGAACCTTCCAGGCGGCGTGGGCGGGGGTGCGCTCTACCATTACACGGGCGCCAATCTGAGCATGGTGCCGGTGGTGGGCCTGGGGCTGGGCTCCGTCGCTGGATTGGGTGCCGCACGATTGGCCGCCACGCATTATTCCATCATGACCAAGAACACCTCGGCGATGTTCGTGGCGGGCCCGCCCGTGGTGAAGCGTCTGGGCGAGGACCTGACCAAGCAGGAACTGGGCGGCTGGGAAATCCAGACCAAGGCAGGCGCGGTGGACCATGCGGTGGACAGCGAGGAGGAAGCCTTCGCCTGCGCGCGGCGCTTTCTCTCCTACCTGCCGTCTTCCGTTTACGGCACGCCACCCGTGACCCCCTGCGACGATGATCCGAACCGCCGCGACGAGAAGCTGTTCAAGGCCATCCCGCGCGACCGCCGGCGCGTTTACCAGATGCGCCCGATCATCGACACTATCGTGGATAAGGGCAGCTTCTTCGAGATGGGTCGTATGTTCGGCCGCAGCGTCATCACCGGCTTCGCGCGCTTCAACGGCATGCCCGTGGCGCTGATGGCGAGCGACCCGTTCTTCTATGGCGGCTCCTGGACGGCGGATGCCTGCGCCAAGGTGATCCGCTTCGTCGACCTCGCCGAAACCTTCCACATGCCCGTCATCTACCTGCAGGACTGCCCAGGCTTCATGGTAGGGCTGGAGGCCGAGAAGGCGGCGACTATCCGCCTGGGCGTGCGCGCCATGGCGGCGGTGAACCAGACGACGGTGCCCTGGTGCACCATGATCATCCGCAACGCCTTCGGCGTCGCTGGTGTGGTGCACCAGCCGGCTGGCCGCCTCTCGTTGCGCTACGCCTGGCTTTCCGCGCGCTGGGGCTCGCTGCCGCTCGAGGGCGGCATCGAGGCGGGCTATGCGGCTGACCTGGCCGCGGCGGATGACCGCGATGCCAAGCTGGCCGAGATCGAGGACCGACTGAACCTGCTCCGCAGCCCCTTCCGCACCGCCGAGACCTTCTGGGTGGAGGAGATCATAGACCCTCGCGACACGCGCCGGCTGTTGTGCGACTTCGCGCAGCTCGCACAACCGCTGCTCACGCCCACCCCCTCTGCGGTGAAGATGCGGCCATGAAATGCCTGATTCTTCTTGCGGGATTGCTGCTGAGTCTTCCTGTCGCGGCACAAACCTTCCCTGAGCGCACACCGCGCATCCTCGGCGGCTTCGCGGCCGGCGGCACGAGCGACATCGTCAACCGCATCCTCGCCGAAAGCGCCGCCACAACGCTGGGCATGCGTCCGGTGGTCGAGGTGAAGACCGGCGCCAACGGCTTTATCGCCGCCGCCGAGGCCGTTCGCAGCCCGCATGATGGGCACACCATCGTGCAATGCTCGACCGGGCTGCTGACCATCACGCCGGAACTGCCCGGCGCGAACATGGCGATCGACCCGAACCGCGACCTAATCCCCATCGCCAACTTCGCGCATTCCACGCAGGTGATGGTGGTGGCGACGAACTCGCCTTACCGCACGGTGGCCGATTTTCTGGCCGCCGCCCGTGCCCGCCCTGGCACGCTGACCTATGCGAGTGCGGGCATCGGCGCCGTCTCCCACCTCTCGGGCGCGCGTCTCGAACGGATGGCGGGCGTGCAGCTTGTGCACGTGCCCTATCGCGGTGCAGCACTCGGCGTGCTCGACGTGATGGCCGGGCGTGCCGACACCATCATCACCAACCTGGGCGACGCCGCGGCGCAAATCCGTGCCGGCGAGATGCGCCTGCTCGCCTTCGCCGATGGCATCGGCTCGCCCGCCTATCCCGGCGTGCCGCAAATCAGCGAGGCGGTGCCGGGCTATGCCGTCAGCGGCTGGTTCGGCTTTTGCGCCCCGCGGGGCACGCCGGAGGCCGTGGTTGGCCGCTGGTCCGAGGCAATTCGCATCGCCACGCAAGACCCGACGACGCAGCGTCGCTTCTCCGAAAGCGGCCTGGTGCCGCGCTACGAGGCGCCCGCCACCTTCAGCGCCACAATCGCCGGCGATCGCGCGATCTGGCGCGACGTGATCCGCGGCGCCAGCATCCGCGTCGAATAGGAAGAGACGCATCATGGCCCGCCGCTTCATCCTCGCCGCAGTTCTCGCACTGGTCCCCGCGCTGGTTTCCGCGCAGGAACGCCCGCCCCGCATTCTCGCAGGCTTCGCGCCCGGCGGCACCGGCGACCTTGTGGCGCGGCTGATCGCCGAGGGCATCGGCAACGTCACCGGCACGCGCGTCATCGTGGAGAACCGCACCGGGGCCAATGGCCTCATCGCCGCTGAAGTCGTTGCGCGCGGGCCGGCCGATGGCGCGACGCTGCTGCAATGCCCGATGGGCAGCATGACCATCAGCCCAGCACTTCCCGGCGCCGTCTTACCGATCGATCCGCGCACGGAACTGATCGGTGTCGCGAATATCGCGCTCTCCAGCTATGGCGCGGTGACCGGCGCGCAAGGCCCCTACCGCTCGATGGCCGAGGTGGTCGCCGCGGCGCGCGCCCGGCCCGGCAGCATCACCTATGCCAGCGCCGGCGTCGGCTCCGCGCAGCACCTGACGGGCGCACGCCTAGCGGCGATGGCGGGGCTGGAACTGGTACACGTGCCCTATCGCGGCGCAGCGCCCGCCTCGCTCGATGTCATCGCCGGACGGACAGACCTGCTCATCACCAATCTCGGCGACGTAGTGCGCCAGATCCAGGGCGGCGAGTTGCGGCTGCTGGCCCTGGCCGACGCACAGGGTGTGCCCGAATTCGCCAGCGCCCCGCGCCTCACCGATACCGTGCCCGGGCTGGAGGTGGCGGGCTGGTTCGGCCTCTGCGGCCCGCGCGGCATGCCCCGGGAGAGCATCCGCCGCTGGGCCGAGGCGACCGAGCGCGCCCTGCAGGACCCTACGCTGCGCCAGCGCCTGCTCGACAACGGCCTAACGCCGAACTTCGAGGGGCCGGATGAATTTGCCCTCCGCATGGAGCGCGACCGCCTCGCCTGGGGCGAGACGATCCGGCGCGCAAATATCCGAGCCGACTAGCGGCACCCGCCGAGTTTCTGCTGCCCTGGCCTCAATGCAATGCCGAGGAAACATGCTATGGACACGACGCATCGCGGCAGCGCGCTGACCTTTGCCGGGGCCGCTGCGGGTCTATCCACAGCCCGTCCGCGGACCGCCGATTTCCCGGAAAAGCTGCTGCGGATCATCATGCCCTATCTTTGCCGCCATCCAGGGAAGCGTCATGGTGCCATCCAGTTTGCAGCAGGGGGAAGGGCAGCGGCCCAGTGTCAGTTTGAGGCTGTGGTTCTGAAGCCTTGGGCAAAGGTCACAAACCGCAACCCATATTTTTGGCTTGGCGCTAGCTTTGCGGCGCGCTCTTGCCCCCCGCATACGACATGGCCAGGAAGGACCCTGGATTAGTACTGCGCCTCAGCTTCGACTGGCCGGTGCCCTGTCTTGGAAGCCACCGGCCGCAGCCGCATCTTCAGCGACTAACGAGACACTACCCAATCCAGATTCTGCTGGGGAGTGCGAAGATGTAGCGCTTCGCATTTTTCTTCGGGCACAGCTTCAGGCCGCCCGTCGCCGCGTCAGCCCGTAGTGCATGGCAAGAACGCGGAGTGCGGAGACCAGCAGAGGTGGGAACCGGAATCCAACCTGCTCTGAGCGTTGCTCGGAAAATGGCTTTATTCCTAGCCAGGGACCTTCCAGCGCCCTGACTAAGCAAGGTACGGCCAGGCGCCACATCCGCCCCCGCCAGTACTTGCAACCCGACCCGATTGGGCAGCGCCCGCAGCGTTTGACCGGCCTACGGGCTTGCGTTTGGCCGGCCAAGCATCATCGCCGCAGCCTTCGCCGCAATCATCATAGTCGTCGCATTGGTATTGGCCGAGACGATACGCGGCATGACAGAGGCATCGGCCACGCGCAACGCGTTGATACCGCGCAACCGAAGCTCCGGCGTCAAGGGCGCGCCGTCACCGCCCATGCGGCAACTGCCACACAGGTGATAGACGGTCGCTCCCTTGGCCCGCGCATAGGCGAGCAGCGCGTCATCGCTGGCTTGCTCCGCGCCGGGCGCTGTCTCCGCCGCAGACCAGGGCGCCAGGGCTCGCGTGCCCAGCAACCGCCGCGCGATACGCAGCCCGGTTATGGCGGCCTCGCGGTCCTCCGCCGCCATCAGGTAGTTCGGCTGGATGGCCGGCGCTTGGCGTGGGTCTGCGGTGCGGGCGCGCACGCATCCTCGGCTTTCCGGTCGGCATTGCCAGACGCCGATGGTCATGCCCGGCAAATCCTGCAATCGCCCCGTCACGCCCTCTTCCGAATAGGAGGCTGGGGTGAAGACGAATTGGAGGTCGGGCTCGTCAAGCGTGTCGGAGGAGCGCGCGAAGGCGCCGGCATGGGCAGGGCTGAAGGCCAGCATGCCGCGCCGCGTCAGCAGCCAGCGCGCGATCTCCCACCAGAGGCGCGGCGGGCGCGCCTGCTCGTTCAGCGTGACCGGGCGGGTCACTCGATGGACCACGCGCATGGCATAGTGGTCCTGGAGATTCTCACCGACGCCGGGATTGTCGGCGATGACGGGCACGCCCAGCGCATGGGAGAGGGTCGCCGGGCCGAGTCCTGAGACCTGCAGAAGATGCGGCGTGCCGATGGCACCCGCGGCCAGCACGATCTCGCCCCGCGCATGCGCAGTCAGCAGGTTGCCATCCTGGGCGAAGGTGATGCCGGTGGCGCGGCCTGCTTCCGTCTCGATGCGCAGGACCACGGCCCCGGTGACGACGCGCAGGTTCTCGCGGCTGCGAACCGGCGCCAGGAAGGCGCTCGCGGCGCTGAAGCGGCTGCCGTGGCGGATGCTGCGCTGATAGGTGAAGACGCCCTCCTGCGCCGCGCCGTTGTAGTCGGGGTTGCGCGGCAGCCCGCATTCCGGCGCGCCGTCCAGGAAGGCCGCGACGATCGGGTGCAGCGCCGGGACGTCCGAGACATGCTGCGGCCCGCCAGCGCCGCGATACGCATCATCACGGTAATCCTCGATGCCGCGGAAATGCGGCAGCACATCCGCATGCGACCAGCCCCGGCAGCCCGTCTGCGCCCAGTCGTCGAAATCCCGCGCCGAGCCACGTACCCAGAGATGCCCATTGATCGAGGAGGAACCGCCGAGCACGCGGCCGCGCGGCGTGTGCATCACCCGGCCCTCCACGCCGGGGCCGGGTTCCGAGGAGAAGTTCCAGTTGAAGCGCGGGTCGCGAAAGGTCTTGAGAAACCCGGCGGGGACCTGGAGGTAAGGGTGCCGCGCCTCGCCGCCCGCTTCCAGCAGCAGCACGCGGCGGGCTGAGTCGGCGGAGAGGCGGTTGGCCAGCACACAGCCGGCGCTGCCCCCGCCCACGATGATGTGGTCCCAATCGCCCTCGAAGCGCGCGGCGCTCACGCGGCGATGGCGAGCGTCGGCGCGGTGCCGGCGACGCAGGTGCGCACCATGTGGCGGCGCTCCGTCGTCGTGGCGAAGGGGGTGGCGCGGTGCAGCACGGCGCGATTGTCCCACATCACCAGGTCATGCGGCCGCCATTTGTGCGAGTAGGTGAAGGCGCGCTGCGTCGCATGCGCCATTAGGCGGTCGATCAGCAGGCGGGACTGCGCCTCGTCCATGCCCTCGATGCCGCGCGCATGGGCACCGAGATAGAGCGCGGGGCCATAGGGGTTCTCTTCCAGAACCAGGGCCTGGCGCACCGGCGGGTGCTGGTGGCGCTCGGCCTCGCTCACCAGTGCGGCATCCACCCGCGCGCGCGACCAGCCGAAATCATGGATGGCGACGCGGCCGCGCAAGCTGGCCCGCTCGGCCGTGTCCAGCGCCGCGAAGGCCCCGCGCATGGAGGCGAATTCCGTGTCCCCGCCGGCCGAGGGGATTTCGCGCGCCGAGAGCAGCGAGGCATGGGCGGGCACCGGCTTGAACGACGAATCATGGTGCCAGAAGCGGTTGGCCTTGTTGTTCAGCAATTGCTTGTCGGTGGGCGGCGCGATCTCGCCGGCCGGGCCGATATTGGAGAGGATGATCACCGGGCTGCCCGCCCCGGGCGCACCGGGGCGGGTGCGCTCCAGCGGCCCGAAGCCCTCGCTGAAGGCGATCTGCGCCGCGTCGTCGAGGCGCTGGTCGGGGAAGACCAGCACCGAGAAGAGGTCGAGCGCATCGCGCAGCGCGGTCATCATCGGCCCATCCACGCCGCTCGCGATGTCGAGGCCCGTGATGCGGGCGCCGAGGATGGGGGTGAGGGGAGTGACCTGCAACATGGGATGTTTCCTCCGTCCCGCATCATGGCGCCGGGCCGCCTGCAGGCGCCAGACGGCATTTTGGAGAAACACCATGCCGTTTATCGGCAGAATGGAAGGGGATGGTCAGGCGGCCCTCGCGAGCAGATGCGCGACGAAGGCGGCGATCTTGGCGGGGAGCCGCTCGGCGCGGGCGTGCACGGCATGGATCTCGGCCTGGTAGCGCTCGGGCCAGGCGGGCAGCTCCGGCAACAGCGCGATGAGATGGCCTGAAGCGACATCCTCGCCGACCATCCATTCCGGCAGCAGCACCAAGCCCATGCCGTCCAACGCGGCCTGGCGCAACGCCTCCCCGCTGTTGGAGCTGAAGGGTCCACTGACCGCGATCTCCTGCCGCCCGCCTGCCGCCGTGGCGAAGACCCAGACCGGCGCCTCCTCTGCCTCGCGATAGGTCAGGCAGGGGTGCTGGAGGATCGCATCGGCGGTGGCGGGGGCGCCGTGGCGCGCGAGATAGCCGGGGCTGGCGCAGAGGATGCGCCGGCCCGAGGCCAAGGCATGCCCGGTGTAGGATTTGCCGCTGGGCAGGCCCAGGCGGATGACGAGGTCCACCCCATGCGCCGGCACCAGGCCGGTCTGCTCGGTCAGGGCGAGGTCGATCTCCACCCGCGGATGCGCCGCGCGGAAGGCGGCGAGATGCGGCACCACATGGCGCAGCGCGTAGGAACGCCGGGCAACGATGCGCAGCGTGCCGGTCGCTTCCTCGTGCATCTCCCGCGCCTCGACCATGGCGGCCTCGAGCCCCTCGAGCAGCGGCGCGACGCGGGCTGCGAGGCGCCGCCCGGCCTCGGTGGGCGCGACATGGCGCGTCGTGCGGTCGAAGAGCCGCAGCGCGATGTCGTCCTCCAATTCACGCAGCGCGCGCGAAGCGGCTGTTGCCGAGAGGCCGAGCGAACGCCCCGCCGCCGCGATGCCGCCGCGATCGAGGGTGCGCAGGAAAAGCCGAAGGGCGGTCAGCCGGTCCATGCGGCCTCGCTGGTGCGGCTCAACCCGGGCAGCGGTCCGGGCGGGCCCAATGGCGCGGATAGCGCGGGCCGCTGAAGCCCGGCCGCCCGTCCTCAATGCGTTGCAGCAGGTCACGGATTTCCGTCGTGATGGTGGCGATACCGCGCGGGCTGCGCGTGCCGCCATGGCCGCCGAGATCGTCGATATCCACCAGCTTGGCGTCCGGGGCGTGCATCCCCACGGTCAGCACGCCGCTTTCGCCGGGCGGCAGCAACTGGTCGAAGCAATTGGGGATCAGCAGCAGCCGCGCGCGGATCGTCCGTGATGCCGCGGTGAGGTCGCCATTGAAGGGCGCCGCGGCCGCGATGTCATGGCTTTCGATCGCCCAGGTCCGGTAGATCCAGTCGCGCGCCTGGGTGGTAGTACCAATCTGCCCGACCTGCTGGGCGTAGTTGCGATGCACCGCGCCCGCATCGCCGAACAGCGCCTCATAGCCGCCGGCAGAGATGCCGAAGGCGTTCTGGATGATCATGCCGACGCCCGTGCCGCGGCGCGGCGGATCGTCATTCGGGTAATTGCCGTCGCGCCACTTCGGATCGAGCGTGATGGCCTGGCGCGCCGCCTCCCAGATGAAGTTCACCTGGCGATTGGCATGCGCCTGCGGCACCAGCGGAATGACCGCCTGCATGAAATCCGGATACTGCACCGCCCATTGCAGCGATCCGATGCCGCCCATCGAGGTGCCCGTCACCGCGACCAGCCGGCGGATGTTCAGGCATTCCGTCACCATTCGGTATTCCGCCTGGACCATGTCTCGCATGGTGAAGCGCGGGAAGTTCATGTTCATGCCGGACCGCGTAGGCGAGGTCGTGGCGTTTGGATCGAGCGAGGCAACGCCCACCGTATCGGGCTGGATGACGAAGTACTTCGCCGTATCGAGCGCACGACCCGGCCCCGCCCAGACGGATTGCGTTGTGCGGTCCCCGCGCAGCCCATGCAGCGAGAGAATCGCGTTGGAGCGATCGGCATTCAGCGTGCCATGGGTGATGAAGGTCATCCGGAAATCGGGGATGACCTGGCCGCTTTCGAGGCGTAGGTCGCCCAGCTGGCAGGTCCGCACGGGTGGCGTCTGGGCCATTGTTGGCGCGGCCATAAGGATGATGCCGAGCAACCAGGCCGGCGCCGCAATCTTTTCAAACATAGATCTTTCCTCCGTCTCGGTGCGTTCCTGACGACCGTTGCCGGAGAGGTTCGCAGGCAATAGCGACGGCCGTCCAGCCTGCCCTTCATCGCCGCTCGCCGCGCACCAGCAGCACACAGAGAATGGCGATACCCGAGGTTGTTACGCACATGCCAAAGGCGTTGAGGTACCCGATCATCGCTGCCTGGCGATCCACTTCGCGCTAGCGGCGGGCCAGCCCCTGGGCTTGGTCTGCCGCGAAAATCCCAGGAAACCCGCCACTCAGTGCGGCGGCAGTTCATGCGGAGTACATGGATCGTATGGCAACCGGCGGAGGAGGTATGACCTGGTACAGGCGGTCGCCGGTCGTGAGGCGCGAGGCCGCATGTGCTGGAATTCGAACCAGGCGAACGAACGCGACCGCGCCGCAACCGGCGGCAACCAGTGACCTCAGAAGAGCGCTATTCAACCGGCGCCCTCTGCATTGTCACAGCGAACTGCCGCCGCAGATCAGCATCTGCTGGCCGGTGATCGCGCCAGCCTCTGGGCCGAGCAGGAAGGCCGTCAGCGCCGCGACCTCTTCCGGGCTAATGTAGCGCCCGATCGGCGGCAGCTTCGGCGCAACGGCGCTGCGCGCCGGGTCACGCAGCATCGGCGTGTCGGTTGCGGCGGGTGCGACGACATTCACCGTGATGCCGCGCGGCGCGAGCTCGATCGCCCAGGAGCGCGCCATGGCAACGAGCGCTGCCTTGGTTGCGGCGTATTGGCTGCGACCCGCCGACCCCGCGGCTGTGCGGCTGCCGAGCAGCACGATGCGTCCGCCATCCGGCATGCGCGTGACCAGCAGGTCCGCCAGCAGCGACGCCGCCTCGACATGCAGACGCCACAGCGTGCGGCCCGTCTCCGCATCCAGCGCGCCCACCACGCCGCCGCGCATGAGGCCGGCGGCGTGCACAAATGCGGTGGGGCTCAGGCCGGCCACCGCAGCGGGCAGGGCCATCGCGTCGAGCAGATCCACCGCGCGGTGCGTGTAATTGGCATCGGCGAGGCCGGGATCGTTGCGGCTGAGGCCGGTTACCCGCCAGCCTTCCCGCAGCAGCCGAGCGACGATGGCTGCACCAATGCCGGAGCTGGCGCCGGTGACGATGGCGTGTCTCTCGGCTGATCCTGGTGTCATGCGGCGTCATCTCCTTTGCTCATGCGATCCGCTTGACAGGGCGCCTAACCACCGGATACCAAGATTTGAGAAAACGAACAAGTGTTCGCAATCCGATCATTTGTCAGGGAAGCGTCAGCAGTGGAAGGCATACGGGGGCGCGTCGAGAACCCCAAGAACCTGGTGCAGTCTGTGGCCAAGGCCTTCGCCGTGCTGAAGGCCTTCGGGCCGGCGCGTCCTGAGATGACTGTCGCCGAGGTCGCGGGATTGACCGGGCATGACCGCGGCACTGCCTTCCGCCTGATTCACACCCTGGTAGATCTCGGCTACCTGCGCCCCGTGCCGGAGGGGCGGCGCTTCCGACTCACGCTGAAGTGTCTTGAGCTCGGCTATGCCGCGCTCTCGGCCGGCGACCTGCCCACGCATGCCTTTCCGCTGCTGCGTGAACTGGTGCCCGGCGTGGCCGATGCTGGCTCCCTTGGCGTGCTGGAGAAGGGTGAGGTGATTTACCTCGCCCGTGTCGAGGCAGGACTGGAGCACCATGGTGTCGTGCGCCGCCCCGGCACGCGCATCGGCGCCTATGCCACCGCCTTAGGCCAGGCGATCCTGGCTTGGCTGCCGCGCGACGAGCAGGTCGCGCAGCTCGAGAGTGTTCCGCGGGTGAAGCTGTCCGACCGCACCTTGACGGAGATTGATGCGTTACTGGAGCGGCTGGATGCGGTGCGCGCCTGCGGCTACGCGATTTCGGATGGTGAGAACGCCTATGGCCTGCGCACCGTCGCGGCCCCAGTGCTTGATGCGCGCGGCGCGCCGGCGGCCGGGGTGAGCCTGACCATTGGCGGGGGCAGGCTGGCGCTACCCGATTTCATCGCCCAGACCGCGCCGCGCGCCTGCGCCCTAGCTCAGGACCTGGGCACCGCGCTGCGTTTGTCGCTCGGTACCATCGGGGCTGGCGGGACGATGCGATGACCCGGCCAGTGCTGCGCCTGATCGCCGACGACCTGACTAGCGTGCTGGCCTCCGCCGCCGAATTGACCGGGCTGTGTGACCCGGTGCCCCTGCGCTGGACGGATGACGTTGACGTAGCTGCCATCCGCCGCCTGCTCGACAACAACCCGCGCGAGATGAGTTACAAGCAAATTCTCGCGATCTATCGCGCGGCCCTGTGAGGAGATACCCATGCCCGACGCCGGCGTGATCGACCGCCCCGAAATCCTCGCCCCCGCACCGGGCGACCCGGCGCGCATGGAGGCCTTCATACCCACACCCTGCGTGCAGAACCACGCGGCCTTCCTGCTGCCACTTCCCGGTGGCGATGTGGGCTGCGTGTGGTTCGGCGGCACGCAGGAGGGCGTGCCAGACATCTCGGTACACTTTTCACGCATGGAAGCCGGCGCGGATCGATGGTCGCCGGCGGTGCGGCTGTCGGACGATCCGACGCGATCCGAGCAGAACCCGCTGCTGTTCAACGCGCCCGATGGCCGGTTGTGGCTGCTGTGGACGGCGCAGGTCTCCGGCAACCAGGACACCGCCATCATCCGTCGCCGTATCTCGGCCGATGGCGGACGCAGCTGGGGGGCGATCGAGACGCTGTTCGGCGAGCAGCCCGGTTTCGGCACCTTTATCCGCAGCCCCATCGTGGTGCTCGACAATGGCGATTTGCTGCTGCCGATCTGGCGCTGCACCAAGCCGCCAGTAGGCGCCTGGATCGGTGATCTCGACACCAGCTCGGTGATGATCTCCGCCGATGCCGGCGCCACCTGGACGGAAATTGCCGTACCCGGCAGCACGGGCTGCGTGCATATGAGCATCGTCGATTTGCGCGACGGCACTCTGGCGGCGTTCTATCGCAGCCGCTGGGCGGATCGGATCTATCGCAGCCAGTCTTCGGATGGTGGCCGAAGCTGGTCCGCGCCGGAACCCACCGAACTGCCCAACAACAACTCGTCCGTGATGGTGACGCGCCTTGCCGATGGTCGGCTCGCCATAGTCTACAACCATTCGAGCGAGGCGGATGCTACTGGCCGGCGCCTGTCGCTCTATGACGACATCGGCGGCGATGACCTCGCCCCCGCCGCCCCGCCCGCGGGCCGCAGCGCCTTCTGGGGCGCGCCGCGCGCACCGATGACGCTGGCGCTGTCCACCGACCAGGGCCGCACGTGGCCGGTTCGGCGCGACCTTGAGACCGGCGATGGCTACTGCCTGACGAACAATTCGAAGGACCAACTCAATCGGGAATTCTCCTATCCGTCGCTCTGCCAGACGCCCGATGGCGCACTACACATCGCCTACACCTATTGGCGCCAGGCTATAAAATACGTGCGCGTCGCACCCGACTGGGCGTTAGGATACGGCGCATGACGGAACAGCATCCGCGCGGCGTTTACTCCGCTGCGCTGACCCCGGTGACCACAGAGGGCACGCCGGACGCCACACTGTTCGTCACCCATTGCCGGCGCCTGCTGGCCGAGGGCTGCGACGGGATCGCGATGCTCGGCACCACGGGCGAGGCGAACTCCTTTGCCAACGACGAACGCCGAGCTCTGCTGGAGGCGGTGGTCGCCGCCGGTATCGCACCCGACCGACTGCTGCCCGGCACCGGCGTCGCCGCGCTCAGCGAGACGGTGGCGCTGACCCGGCACGCGCTGTCTCTTGGTGTGACCACGGTCGTGATGCTGCCGCCCTTTTACTACAAGGGCGTCACCGAGGACGGGCTGTTCGCCGCCTATGCCGAGGTGGTGCAGCGCCTAGCAGATCCGCGGCTGCGCATCGTGCTGTATCACATCCCGCAGATGTCGGCAGTGCCGATCCCCTTCCCGGTGATCGCGCGGCTGCGCGCCGCCTATCCCGGCACTTTCAGCGGGATCAAGGATTCCGCCGGCGACCTCGCGCATATGGAGGCGCTGGTCGAAGCCTGTCCCGGCCTCGCCGTGCTGGCGGGCGCCGACCCGCTGATGCTGCCGTTGCTGCGCAAGGGGGGCGCGGGCTGCATCACCGCGACCTCTAACCTGGTCGCTGCCGATCTTGCCTTCGTGTTCCGCCACTTCTCTGACCTCAACCGGGCGGCGGAGGTGGAGGCCGCGCAGGCGCGCATTGTCGCCATGCGCAATCGTGCGTCGCGCTTCGCGCAGATGGCGTCGCTGAAGGCGTTGCTCGCGGACCGCACCGGGGAGGAAGGCTGGCATCGCCTGCGTCCGCCGCTCCTGCCGCTGAGCGAGGCTGAGCGCGGCGCGCTGCTCGTCGAATAATCGTTTCAACACGGGCGCCTGCAATGTTGCGCAGCCCTTCGGAGGGAAATTACCATGAACCGTCGTCATCTTCTCGCCACTGCCGCCGGCGGCGTTGCGGCCTTGGCCGCGCCTGCCATCCAGGCCCAGGAAGCCTGGCCGCATGCACGGCCGATCCGCGTGATCTGCCCCTGGCCACCAGGGGCTGCGAATGACGCGCTGGCGCGGTTGACGGCGGCACGCCTGCAGGAAAAGCTCGGCGCTACCGCCGTGGTCGAAAACCGCACCGGCGGCGCCGGCCTGATTGGGACCAATGCCGTTCTCCAGGCGGCGCCGGATGGCTACACCCTGCTTGCCTCTGCCTTCAACACGGCGGTCATGCCGCTGGTGCTGCGCGGGGCGACCTTCGATCCGCAGCGCGACCTCGAAGTGATGGCCCGCACGGCAGCCGCGCCGCTGGTCATGGTGATGAGCGCCCAGCGCCCCCAGCGCACACTGGCCGAGGTGCTCGCGGCCGCCAGGGAACGGCCGCAGGAGTGGAACTTCGCGCTCTCCTCGCTCGGCTCGGCCGGGCACCTCGCGACCGTCGATTTCATGCGCCGCAGTGGCGTTCAGATCAATCTGGTGACATATCGCGGTACGCAACCCGCGCTGACCGACCTGATCGCGGGCAACGCCCAATTGCTCATTGACCCGAGTTTCGCCCTGCTGCCGGCTGCCGCCGATGGTCGGGTCCGCGCGCTTGGCATCGCGACGGCAGCGCGCTCGAGCCTGGCGCCGAACGTGCCGACCATGACGGAGGCCGGCCTGCCCGGCTTCGAGTTCCAATCCTGGTACGGCGTCTGGGCCCCGAAGGGCACGCCGGCTGAGATCAACCAGCGAGTAAACGACCTGATGCAGGAGACGATGCGCGAGCCGGCCATCCTCGAGCGGCTGAGAAGCCAGATCCTGGAACCGGTGATGGAGAGCATTGTGGACACGCGGCGCTTTATCGCCTCCGAGATCACCCGCGCCACCGAGCTGCTGCACAGCGTCAACTACCAGCCCGAGTGACGAGGGCCGCCATACGGAGCAGGCGCATGCTGGTGATCGGTGCGGGCGCAACGGTTCTCGGCGCGCCGGGCATCGGGCGCGCGCAAGCGGCTTGGCCGCTGGGCCGGCCGATCCGCGTGATTTGCCCCACGCAGCCGGGCGCGGCGGATGACATGCTGGAGCGCCTGCTGCGCAGCGTGTGAATAAGCACCGAAGTGGGACCCCCTACGAATTCTGCATAAGCTCTTGCGGATGCGGAATTTTATTTGGGGTGAGGTGCCGATCAGGACCCCATTTGAACGCCATATTTCTAATCCTTCTCAATAGGTTAGAAGAAGTTGCGGCCGGCGTCCCGCTACGGTGCCGCTCCACACCAGTACCTCTACCTCGTGGCCCCTCTTATTCAGGCCCGCAGCGAATCCGCCTATCGTGTGCTGCGCCCAGCCCGTCGCCCAGGCGTTCTGCGCGACGGTCGCGCACTTCGGGCCGGCGACGCAACACCGCGACTACGTTGGTGACGCCTTCTGCCAAATTGATCACCTCGACGGTGGCGGCGGGCGCGACTTCCTTCACGGTGGCCGCGGCCACGACGGCGCGAGGGTTGAGCGGCGGATTGGGCGGGGTGAACCAGAACGGGCAGCAGGGTTCCCGGCTTTATCCCCTCATGATGATGGCGCCGGAGGGTTCGACCTCGGCCGTCCAGCCCGGCGGCACCAGGGTGGTGGCGTCCAATTGCGTAATGATGGCGGGGCCGGAAATGCAAGCGCCTGCCCCCATGCCTGAACGGTCATAGATGGCGGCCCGGGCCTGGCCCTCCGGCAGCCGTATGCGCTGGTGGCCGATGGGCCGGGCAGTGCCCGGCGCCGGGCGGGCCGCGGCCGCGCCATGCAGTCGACCGGTGGCGGTGATCCGCAGGGTGACGATCTCGATGCCGATGCCGGGCAAATCGAAGCCGTAGAGCGCACGATGGGCCTCCGCGAAGGCCTCGCCCAGCCCGCTCAGGCCGGACCAGGGGATGGGCAGTTCGAAGCCCTGCTCCGCATAGCGCATCAGCACGCTGAGGGCACTATTCCGGTCGGCCGGGGGCACGGCTTCATCGGCGAACCAAGTCACGGCGTCAGCCTCCAGCGCTGCAAAGCCGGCTTCCAGCTTGGCCGCGGCGGCTGCGGCCAAGGGCATGGTCACGCTGCGCGAAAACTCGGCCCGCAGATCCGCCGCCACCAGCCCCTGGGCGCACAGCACGCCGGGCGCGCGCGGCACCAGCACGGTGCGGATGCCCAGAAGCGTGGCCAGCGCTGCGCCATGCAGCGGCCCGGCCCCGCCGAAGGGTACCAGGGCAAAATCGCGCGGATCATGCCCGCGCTCTACGGAGACCACGCGGATGGCGCCGACCATGTTGTTGTCGGCAATGGCTAGGACGCCGCGCGCCGCCGCCTCCACGGACAGGCCGAGCGGGCCGGCGATGCGTGCCAGCGCCGCCTCTGCCCGCGCCGCATCCAGCGCCATGCGCCCGCCCAGCAGGCTGGCCGGCAGATGGCCGAGGTAGAGATGCGCGTCGGTGACGGTCGGCTCCTCGCTACCCTTCCCATAACAGGCGGGGCCGGGCGCGGCGCCCGCGCTTTTAGGGCCCACCGTCAAGGCGCCACCGGGCGAAACCCGGGCGATGGAGCCACCGCCGGCACCGATCGTCACCATGTCCAACATTGGCAGTGGCAGTGGCCAGGGGCCGACCCGACCGGATTGCGTCAGGCCTATCCGCCCCCCCGTGATCACGCAGATATCAGCTGAGGTGCCGCCGATATCCACGGTGATGAGGTTGTCGAAACCCGCCGCCGCGCCGTCCGCCCGCGCGCCTACCACGCCGGCGGCGGGGCCGGAGAGTGCGGTCTGCGCCGGCGCGCGGCGGATGGCGGCGGCACCGGCGACGCCGCCATTGGATTTCATCAGCAGCAGGGGGGCTGAGACCCCGGCCTCGGCCAGCCGCGCCTCCAGCCGCGCGATGTAGGTCGAGACGGCGGGCATCACGGCAGCGTTCAGAACGGTCGCCATCGAACGCTCATATTCGCGCACCACCGGCAGGACCTCGTGCGAGGCGGTGATGGCCAGGCCGGGCAGAAGCCCGCGCAGGAGGGTGGCGGCGCGCGCTTCATGCGCGGCGTTGGAAAAGCTGTGCAGGAAGCAGATGGCCAAGGCCTCCGCCGCCATCGCACGAATGGCCTCGGCCACGCCCGGCAGGGCCGCTTCGTCGAGCGGTGTGATTTCCTGGCCATCGGCGCCGATACGTCCGGCGACTTCAAATACATGCTCAGGCGGCACGGGGCGGCGCGGCTTCACCCAGGCCCAGAGATTGTCTCGCCGGGGCAGGTCGGCGCGGCCGATTTCCAGCACATGGCGGAAGCCCTGGGTGGTGATCAGCGCCGTGCGGGCGGTGCGGCCTTCCAGAATCATGTTGGTCGCTACCGTGGTGCCATGCAGCACCCGGCCGACCTGGGCGGGGTCCCGCCCGGCCTCGGCCAGCGCCATCAGCACGCCGGTCAGAAACCCCTCGGAAGGGTCATGCGGGGTCGAGGGGGTCTTGGCCGTCCAGGACTCGCCGGTGGCGACATCCTGCAAGGTGACATCAGAAAACGTGCCGCCGATATCCACAGCAACGAGAAGCGGGCGCTCAGCCGAGGACATCGGCGTATTCCCCACGGTGGAAGGCTTTGGTGGCTGGGCGAGGGCCGTTGCGAGTGCCATCGCGCAGAACGCCGTAATCGCGCGCCGCCGCCTCGGCACTGACGAAGCCGCCGCGGATATCGGCCAGCACGGCCTCTACCGGGCGATCATGCGGGTGGCCCCAACCACCGCCGCCGCCGGTGAACAGCCGCACGATGTCGCCCCGCTTCAGCCGCGTGCCGTCCGAGAGTGAGGGCAAACGCCGCTCATCTGGCCGGCCTGGATTGACCACGGCACTGCCCACGCCGCCGTTCATGCCGCCCGCCACGCCCCAGGGCGGGTTCAGCACTGTGTCGACCCGCACGGCGAGCGTGGCGCTCTCGGCGACGATCTCGTAGTCCCGCTCCACCCCGCAGCCCCCGCGATAGCGCCCGGGCCCGCCGGAGTCGCGGTGAAGCGCGTAACGCAGCAGCCGGATCGGGTAGGAGAGTTCCATGAACTCCACCGGGTAGTTTTCCTGGGCGACGAAATAGACGGCGTCGGTGCCATCGGCGAAGGGCCGCGCGCCATAGCCCACCCCTACGCCATCGCTCATCAGAAAGCCCTCGCCGCGCAATGTTAGCACGACGTAGGCGGAATGGGCGGCGGGCGCTTCTCCGGCGCGGGCGGTGGCGACCAGGCCATGGAAGGCCGCCAGCAGCCGCATCATGGTGATGCCGCGCAGGCCGAGGGGCGCCGGCGCCCGCGGCGCCAGCAGCGAACCGGGGCGCAGCCGCACCTCATCCAACGCGCGCGGGCCGCCGGCATTCAGCACCTGGCCTTGCTCACCCTGGAGGAAATAGAGCCCCAGCGCCATGCCCGGCACGTCGGGGTGCATCAGCAGGTTGACCGGTCCCGCTGCCTGGTCGTCCGTTTCGGTGGTGTCGAGGATGAAGCGGTCATCCTCCGTGCGGATCAGAGCCAGACGCAGCCGGAAGGGGCCGTTCCCCTGACCGTCTGAATCGATCGCGTCGGTGAAGCGGGTAACACCCACCGGAAACGTCGCGCGCAGCTTGTCGCGCACCACGGTCTCGGTACGGGAGAGCAGCTGCGCCAGCGCATCGGCCAGCACATCGGGGCCGAAGCGCTGGGCGATTTCCTCCAGCCGCTTCTCGCCCAGGCGGACGGCGGCCATCAATGCGCGGGTGTCGCCCTGCGATTGCATGGGGTAGCGGCCGTTGCGCCAGAAGACTTCCAGCAGCGCCTCATTCGTCTCGCCGCCGCGCATAAGCCGCACGGGGGGGATGATGATGCCCTCCTGAAAATGATCCGTGGCATCGGGGCTGAGCGAGCCGGGCCGCAGCCCGCCAATATCGGAAAAATGCGCCCAGCCCATGACGAAGCCGATGCGCTGGCCGTCTACGAAGGCGGGGGCCAGGAACACCTGGTCGTTGGAATGAGAGACGGCACCGCGACTGCCATAGCAGTCATTGTACCAGTAGAGATCGCCGGGGAGCATGGATTCGAGCGGGAATTTCGCGGCCACCGGGCCCACGATATCGCCGAAGATCGGTAAATCGCTGCCCACCGCCATCGCACCATCCGCGTCGAACAGGGCGGTATAAAAGTCCTTCTTCTCACGGATGAACGCTGACATGGCGGTGCGTTCCAGCAACGCCTCCATCTCGGCCTGCGCGGCGCGGGCGGCGCCGCGGATGATTTCCAGCGTGACGGCGTCACAGCTCATCCGGCGGCTTCCCAGTGGTGGCAGGCAACGCTGTGACCGGTCTCCACGGCCTCAGGTGCCGGGTCGGTGCGGGCGCATTCCGCGCTGGCCAGGGCACAGCGGGGATGGAAGCGGCAGCCGTCGGGGACGCGCTTCAGCGAAGGCGGCTCGCCCGGCAGCGAGGGGCCGGCGGCGCGCCCGTCCAGATGCGGGGCGGCGGCCAGCAAGGCGCGGGTGTAGGGGTGGCGGGGATTGGAGAACAGTGCATCGGCTGGCGCTTCCTCGACGATGCGGCCGAGATACATCACGCCTACACGATCACACACCCGGCGCACCACCGTCAGGTCATGCGAGATGAACAGGTAGGTCAGCCCGAACCGCCCGCGCAGGTCATCCAGCAGCTGTAGCACCGAGGCCTGGACGGAGAGATCCAGCCCCGCCGTGGGCTCGTCCAGAACCACCAGCCGGGGGCGCAGAAGCAGAATACGCGCAAGGCCGATGCGGCGTTGCTGACCGCCGGATAGCTCATGGGGGTAGCGATCGGCCATGGCGGGACTGAGGCCCACGGCGTCGAGCATCGCGGCGATGCGGCTCGTGCGTTCCGCCGGCGCCACGCCGTGGATGGCCATCCCTTCTGCCAGGGTTGCGCCCACCCGCCACCAGGGGTCCAGCGCCGCACCGGGGTCCTGATGGACATACTGGATGTCGCGCCGCGCCGCGCGGGCGGCGGGCGGGGCGAGGCCGGACACCCGCGCGCCATCAAGCAGAATTTCGCCCGCGGCTTCGCGCTGCAGCCCGAGCAGGGTGCGCGCCAGGGTGGTCTTGCCGCAGCCGCTCTCCCCCACCACGCCATAGGCCTCGCCGGCCCGGATCGAGAGATTGACCCCATCCACCGCGCGCAGCGGCTGCGCCGCGCGGAACAGTCGGGCGGGCCGGCCGAGATCGGTCATGAGCCCACGCGCCGCCAGAAGCTCAGACAAGGGCAGGCTCCGGATGTGCACAGGCCAGGCTGCGGCCCTCGGTGATGGCCAGCAAGGGCGGCACGGCGTCGGCGCAATGTGCTTGCGCCTGCGGGCAACGGGGATGAAAGCGGCAGCCCGAGGGCTGCGCTGTGGCCGGCGGCACGGTGCCGGGAATGCCCGCCAACTCCACCGCCCGGTCGGGGTGGCAGGCTAGCAGCAGGCGTGTGTAGGGGTGGGTGGGGGCGTCCAGAACGGCACGCGTCGGCCCGGCCTCTGCCACCCGGCCGGCGTAGAGCACGGTCACCGCATCGCAAAGGCTGGCCAGGACGCCGAAATCATGCGTGACGAACAGCATGGACAGCCCCCGCGCCCGTGCGATTTCCCGCAGCAGGCCAAGGATTTCGCGCTGCGTCGTCACATCCAGCGCGGTTGTCGGCTCATCGGCGACGACCAGGCTGGGCTCACAGCTCAGGGCGGCGGCAATGAGCAATCGCTGGCGCTGGCCGCCCGAGAATTCATGCGGGTATTTTCGTAGCGCCGCCTCAGGGTCCGGCAATTGTACGGCGCGGAGCAGGTCCAGCAGCTTGGCACGATGGTCGGCGCGCGTGCCCGTCGCGTGGCGGCGCATGATCTCAAAAATCTGGTCGCCGGCGCGGAAGGTGGGGTTGAGCGAAAGATAGGGGTCCTGCGGCACGAAGCCGATGCGGCCGCGCGCCTGCGCCGCCTGGTCAGGCAAGATGTCGCGGCCCTCGAACATCACCCGCCCCCGCGCGGTGGCGCCGCGCGGCAATATCCCCAGCATCGCCCGCAGCAGGGTGGATTTGCCGCAGCCGCTTTCCCCCACCACGCCCATGATCTGACCGGGTGCAACCGTGATGGACACACCATCGAGGATTTGTGCGCCCCCGCGCATATCCACCCGCAGCCCCTCGATATCGAGCAGGGCGGTCAATGCCGGCTCCGCCTGAGACGTGGGTCCGCAGCATCGCGCAGACCATCGCCAAGCAGGTTGAAGCCCAGCACCAGCAACAGGATGGCAAGGCCCGGGAAGGTGGCGAACCACCACGCATCGGGCAGATGCTGCCGCGCCTCGGATACCGCCAGCCCCCAATCGGGCGTGGGCGGAGTGGCGCCAACGCCGAGGAAACCGAGGATGGCGGCGGTCAGGATGGTGAACCCCATGCCAATGGTGGCCCGCACCAGCACCGCCGGCGCGGCATTGGGTAGAACATGCAGGAACAGGATCCGTGCGGGATGGGCGCCGATGCCCGCCAGTGCATCCACGAACAGCGCGCCGCGCAGCCGCCGCGTCTCGGCAAAGACAGTACGGGCAAAAAAGGGCCAATAGGTGAGGGCGAGGGCCACCATGGCGGTGAAGATGCCCGGCGCCAGAAGCTGCCCCAAAGCCAGCGCCAGGATCAGCTGCGGCACCGCCAGGAAGACGTCGGTGAAGCGCATCAGCCCCTCCGACAGCCAGCCATCGCGCCAGCCCGCGATCAGGCCGACAGGCACGCCGATCAGCATGGCCGCCAGCACCACGGCCAGCGCAACCAGCAAAGCGCTGCGCGTGCCCAGGATGACGCGGGAGAAGATGTCGCGGCCCAGATTGTCGGTGCCGAACAGGAACTCGGCCGAGGGCGGTCGCAGCCGCTGCATGATGTTGCTTTCAAAGGCGTCGTCGGGAAACGGCGCCAACCATTGCGCGAAGGTCGCCACAAAGACGGCGAACACCACGATGAGGAGCCCAAACGCTGCCACCGGATCACGCATCAGGTGCCGCAGCGCGGTCATTGCAGAGCCACCCGCGGGTCGATCAGCGCCTGCGCCACATCCACCAGCACATTGACCGCGGCATAGATCACGCCGACCACGAGTGTGACCGCCAGCAGTGCCTTGTAGTCGGCCGAGAGGATGGCCTGTACCGCATAGGTCCCCAAGCCGGGCCAGTCGAACACCGCCTCAATGGCCACGGCACCCGAGATCAGTGCGCCGAACAGCAGGCCGATCTGAGTGACGGTCACTGTGATGGCGTTGCGCAGCACATAGATGGTGGCGAGGCGGAACCGGCCGTAGCCGGCGGCACGGGCATACAGCACGTAATCCTTCTGCAACGCCTCCAGCACACCCGAGCGGGTGAAGCGGGCGATGGTGGCCAGCCCCGGCAGCGCCAGCGTCACCGCTGGCAGCACGAGGTGCCGCGCCGCATCGACGAACATGTCGCCGCGGCCGGCCAGAAGGCTGTCGATCAGCAGGAAGCCCGTGACGCGGGGCGGCAGGCCCAACGGAACATCCATTCGCCCGCGCAGGGGGAGCAGGTCCCACTCCATGGAGAATTGCAGCTGCAGCATGATGGCTAGCCAGAAGGAGGCCATGGCCAGCCCGCCCACGCTCAAAACCCGCACCAGATGGTCAATCGGCCCATTGTGGTTCAGCGCCGCCAGCAGCCCGAGCGGGATGCCCAGGCAGGTCGCCAGCAGCAACGCCACGAAGGTGAGTTCCAGAGTTGCCGGCAGGCGGCGAGCAATGTCCTCCGAGACAGGTCGGCCGGAGAAGATGGAATTGCCCAGGTCGCCCGACAGCACCTGACGCATATGCACCCACGCCTGCTCCATGATCGGACGATCCAGGCCGTAGCGGGCACGGATATCGGCGATTTGCGCCGGGGTGGCCGCATCCCCCGCCAGCGTCGCCGCCGGGTCGCCGGGAATGACCCTGGAAAGGATGAAGGTTAGCACCACCAGCCCGAACAGGGCCGGCAGCGCCAGGGCGATGCGGCGGGCGATGTAGGCCAGCATCACTCCGCCAGCGACATCAGCCGGATCTCACCGCCCGACCCGACGGGCGAGAAGGTATAGCCTTCGATCCTGCGCGACAGGCCGCGCAGGTTGACCGTATTGTACACCCAGATATCGGGCGCATCGGCCACCACGCGACGTGTTGCATCGGCATAGAGGCGCTGGCGCTCCTCCCGGTTCAGGCTGGTGCGGGCGGCGCGCAGCAGGCGGTCAACCTCGGGGTTGGAGTACCACGACGAGGCCTTCCAGGTGCCATGGAACTGGCTGTCATACATCTGGCCCACCCAGTTTTCCGGATCGACGAAATAGGTCGAGACCCAGTGGATCCACATGTCCGGCGTCGTCTCCGAGCGGGTGGTGGAGCTGGTGATGCCGGGCCAGGTATTGGGGACGATGCGCAGCGTGATCCCCAGGCGGCGCAGGTCAGCCTGATACATCTGTGCTGCCTGGACGGTCTGCTCCAGCTCGTTCTGGACATGGATTTCCAGCGGGCGGGACAGGTCCACACCGGCGGCGCGCGCGGCGTCACAATGCGCCCGGGCCCGTGTCAGGTCGAAGGCATAGGGCACGAGGTCGGGCGGGTTGCCCCAGAGGTTATTCGGGTTCGGCCCGCCATTGCGCACCACGAAGCCGCGCAGGATCACATTGTTGAAGCCCTCATAGTTGAAGGCATGCGTCAGGCAGAGCCGCGCGTCCCGGTTGTTGAAGGGCGAGCGCATGTTGTTCATGCGGATGACGAAGACGCGCATGCTCTCGTCACGTGCAACCCGAGTACGGGGGTTGCGCTCCACCCGCTCAACCTGGTCGGTCGGCAGGTAGCTGTCGGTGGCGTCTATCTCGCCACGCAGCAGGGCGAGGACGCGGGTGGAGGTTTCCATGACCGGGCGCGCGCGCACGGTTTCCACCGGGCGCGGGTTGCCGGCCCAGCCGCGGAAGAAATCCGGGAAGCGCTGGATGTCGAGCGAGACGCGCGGCTGGTAATTGCCTGGCAGCACCGAATAGGCGCCCGACCCCGCACTGTTCACCGCCAGCCAGGCCGCACCCCAGTCATTATTGACCACGTTCGGTGCGATGGCCCGGGGGTTGACGATGGCAACCAGCGGCATGGCGGTGAGGAAGGGCGAATAAGGCGAGCTGAGCACAAAGCGCACCGTCAGCGGCCCGGTGGCCGTCACCCGGTCAGGCGTAAGCACTGGGGTGAAGGCAGCCGAGGGCCCACGGTTCATCGTCAACAGGCGGCGGAAGGAATAGACAACATCCTCGGCTGTCATCGCGCTGCCGTCATGGAACTTCACGCCGGCCCGCAGCGTGAAATCCCAGGTCAGCCCGTCGGCCGAGACGGTGTGGCTTTCCGCCAGCCAAGGTTCCAGGCGCGGCGGATTGCCCTGGTAGCGGTAGAGACCGTCATAGACATTCAGCAGCACAAACTGGCTCGGGACGTCAAAAATGGCATGCGGGTCCAGCGTGGCCGGCAGCGTGTCGCCCCAGACCAAGGGGCGGGGGGCCTGAGCCTGGGCGGGCTGCGCCGCCAGCATGACCAAAGCCAGAAACGCCGAACGCAGGAGATGCATCTTCAAGGTGTCGCCCTCGCATTGTTGGATCATATGATAACGGCAGGGCGTCGAGCGCAACCACCCCTGTCGCGAGGGATGATCAATCGCGGCCGCCGGCTGCCCCGTCGATGGGCTGAGGTGCCACCGATGCGGGCAGTACGGCTTCCAGCACACCGCGATTGCGCCCATGCTGCCGTGCCACTCGTTCAGAAGAAGGTCAGCGCGGCTTGTCCAATTCCCACCGGCAGATGCATCTCGGCGTTTTCGTCCTCGGCACCGGCAATCACCACGCCGGTTGGCGCTACCCCGGCGCCGCCGACAGTTTTCTCAGCCTCAAGGGCATCCAGACCATTGCGGCGACGGCCGAGCGCGGCAAGTTCGACCTGCTCTTTCTGGGCGACGGGCTGGCGGCAAAGATGGGCGATCACCCCTCCTTCCTGGTGCGCTTCGAGCCCATCACGATGCTGGCCGCGCTGGCCGCCACCACCACGCATCTGGGCCTGGGTGCCACCGCATCCACCACCTACAACGAGCCCTACAATGTCGCGCGCCTCTTCGCCTCGCTCGATCATCTCAGTTCGGGCCGCGCGGCGTGGAATGCGGTGACCAGCTCCGGCCCCGCCGCGGGCTCCAATTTTGGCCGCATCCACCCCGCCCATGACGCGCGCTACGAGGTCGCCGATGAGTTTGTCGATGTCGTGCGCGGCTTGTGGGATTGTTGGGATGACGGCGCCGTGGTCGCGAACCGCGAGACCGGGCGATATGTGGATGAAAGCCGCGTCCGCGCGCTCGATCATGTCGGCCGTTTCTTCCAGGTGAAGGGGCCCATGACCACGGCGCGCTGCCCGCAAGGGCGGCCCGTGATTATCCAGGCCGGATCCTCCGAACCCGGCCTGGAACTGGCGGCCCGGACGGCAGAGGTGGTGTTCTCGGTCGTGCAGGATTTCGCCGAGGCACAGGCCGCCTACCAGGCGCTGAAATCCCGGCTGCACCGCTTCGCCCGAACGCCGTCCGATGTGGCACTTCTACCGGGCGTGATGCCGATCATCGGCCGTACGGATGCCGAGGCGCGGGATAAGCTCAACACCCTGCAATCCTTCCTGGGGCCGACCAGCGCGCTGACCATGCTCTCCGGGCGGTTGGGCATGGATGTCTCTGGCTTCGACCCCGATGACCTGGTGCCCGACCTGCCGCTGCCGGACACCTCGCACGGCTTCGCCCGTGCCATGCTCTCCAAGGCGCGGAGGGAGCGGATGACCTGGCGTGACCTGAGCAACCTGACCGGTGCAGCACGAGGACACTGGGTCATCTGCGGCACTCCCGCCCATATTGCCGACACGCTGCAGGAATGGTTCGAGGGCGATGCTGCGGATGGCTTCAACATTCTACCCGCCTATTTCCCGCAGGCCTTCGACGAATTCGTCGATGAGGTGGTGCCCATTCTGCAGGAGCGCGGGCTGTACCGGCGCGACTACACGGGCACCACTTTGCGGGATCACCTGGGCCTACCGCGTGCGCCGAACCTGCTGTTTGACTAATACCAAATCCCGCTGATCAAAACCGGTGCGCCCAGTCTCGCAGGCCTATCGACATGATGCGCCAAGGCATCTCGATCAGCCGGTTCCAGTAGAAGCAACAGTGCCCGACAATGTCGTCGTCGTCGGCAAACACCCGGTTGGAGAGCCAGTTGTCGCGCATAAACTGCCAGACGTTTTCCATCACGTTCTGCTCCGGGTACTTCGCTGGTAGCGGAAGGACGGTGGGGTACCTCGAGGTCTGCTGACAGATGCCACCCGGCCTGATCCAGCAGCAGCACCGCGTGCCGACCTGGCTCGACCATCCGCGCCGCGGTCACGGCGTCATAGTCTCGGCCATTATCCGCCAGCGTCACCGGCAGATCGGGATGCCGCATGCGCCAGCGGGCGATTGCCAGATCGATATATGCTGGTGCCAACTCGATCGCGCGCACGCGGCGGCCGGTGCGCTGGGCGACGAGAATGGTGGTGCCAGAGCCGCCGAAGGGTTCGAACACCAACTCGCCCTCATCGGTGTAAGCCCGCATCAGGAACTCCGGCAGCACCACCGGAAACACCGCGGGGTGCTCCGTCTCGATGCCACGGCCTTTGAGGCGTGTAAGGCGCAGGACGTTGTCGGGGATCCGGAAGTCCTGCACCGGCAGGCCAGCATGCTGGTATTCGGAGATGGTGCCGTCAGCCGCGCGCGGCCCGCTGCCCTTATGGCGGCGCTCTGAAGCTTGGCGGTGGCTCAGTCCACCGCCAGATCACTCGCCAGATGGAACAGGCAATCGCCCCGCTTGGTGCGGGCGGGAATGCGCTGACACATCACCATGCCAGCCGCCTTAAAGGCGATTTCGACCGGCTTCTGCCATGGCGTCTCAGGGGTGTGGATGCGCGCGGCCGGCTGGCCCGCCACCACCATATCGCCCAAAGCCACCAGGGGCTCGAACACCCCGCCCTCGGGCGCATAGACGTAGTAATCCTGACCACGGACATCGAGGAAGCGGGTCGGCTCCGGCGGTTCCTGCCAATGCGTCTGCCCGATGATGCCCAGATGCACCAGCAGATTGCGCAAGCCGCGCTCGGCAATCTTCAGCCCTGCCGGATTGACCGTGCCACAGCCCCCCAACTCGGTGCCGAGTGAGATGCTGCCGCGCCTGTCCGCGCCACTGCCCAAAGTCTGATCGCCACCCTGGCCCTGGGCGCCGCCCTGGATGTAGCAGAAGGGGGCGCCAAAGGCCCGCAGCGCCGCCAATTGCTTGGCATAGAGTGCCGGATCAGCCGATTGCTTGGCCAATGCACAGGGCACGTAGTTCAGCGAAGACCCGCCCGAATGCAGGTCAATCACCAGATCAGCCAGCGGGATCAATTGGCTGTCGATGAAATGCGCGATCTGCCGCGTCACCGTGCCATCCGGGTCACCCGGGAAGATCCGGTTCATGTTGAGGTCATCAATCGGCGAAACCCGCCGCCCAGCCAGCGCCGCCGGATAATTCGCCATGGGCAGAATGATCACCCGGCCCTGGACCATGTCCGGGGTGAGCCATTGCGCCAGATTGGTCAGCGCCACTTGGCCCTCATACTCGTCGCCATGATTGCCCGAGGTGAAGAGCGCCGTCGGCCCCTCGCCATTCTTCACCACCACGATAGGGATGGGCAGGAAACCATAGGCGCTGTCATGGGTGGAATGGAACAGCCGAATAAAGCCGGTCTGCCGACCATCGCGGGCCAGATCTACTTCGGGGACCAGGCGTGAGGGGCGAGGGGTGTCTGGCATGGCGGTTCAGCCTTTTGCGGGGTGGATCAGATGGCAGGCCACCTGGTGGCCCGGAGTGGCTGGCAGCAATTCTGGCGCCCGCTCACGACAGAGGGGCATCACATGCGGGCAGCGGGTGTGAAAGCGGCAGCCCGAGGGTGGGTTGATCGCGCTCGGAATATCACCGGCAATGCGCACTCTGCGCCCGCGCGAGCGATTGGCCGGGTGAGAGGCCGGAACAGCGCCGATCAACGCCTGGGTGTAGGGGTGCAGCGGCGCGTCATAAATCGCCCGCTTCTCGGCCACCTCCACCACCCGGCCCAGATACATCACCGCCACCCGGTCCGAGATATGGCGCACCACCGAAAGGTCATGGGCGATGAAGAGATAGGTCAGCCCCATCTCGCGCTGCAGATCCTGCAACAGGTTCACGATTTGCGCCTGCACCGAGACATCAAGCGCCGAGACCGCCTCATCACAAACGATCAGTCGCGGCTTGAGGATCAGCGCGCGGGCGATGCCGATGCGCTGGCGCTGCCCGCCGGAAAACTCATGCGGAAAGCGCTCCATGGCGCGGGTCGGCAGGCCCACGCGTTCGAGCATCGCCCGCACCTCGCGCCGCGTTGCTTCGCCCGCTTTGGCGCCGTGGATGATCAGCGGCTCGGCCACAATGTCTTCCACCGTCATGCGCGGGTTCAGCGCGCCATAAGGGTCCTGGAAGACGATCTGCATGCCGCGCCGCACCGGGCGCATGGCAGAGCGGGGCAGGGTGGTGATGTCCTGGCCATCGAAGCGCAGCCGCCCGGCGCTGGGCTCGATCAGCCGCAGCAGCAGCCGGCCCAGGGTGGATTTGCCGCAGCCGGATTCACCCACCAGCCCCAGCGTCTCGCCGGGCATAATGCTGAGCGAGACCCCATCAACCGCGCGCAGCCGCGCCCCGGGCCTGAGACCCAAAAATCCACCACCGCCCACCTCGAAATATTTCTCCAGGCCCAGCGCCTCGACCAAAGGCTGGGTCATGAGGCGAGTTCCCGGGCGCGAAAGCAGGCGGCGCTGTGCTCGGCCTGTAGGCTTTCCAGCAGCGGCACGGCCTCGGTGCAGGCGGGCTGGGCCATGGCGCAGCGCGGGGCAAAGCGGCAGCCGGGCGGGCGGCGCGAAGGCTCGGGCAGGGTGCCCGGAATGGCCACCAGCCTTGGGCGGTCCTCGGTCAGCGAGGGCACGCATTCCAGCAACCCGCGCGTATAGGGATGCAGCGGCTGGTCGAAGATGCGCGCCACCGGCGCCTGCTCGATCACCCGGCCGGCATACATCACCAGCACCCGGTCCGCGGTCTCGGCGATCACGCCCATATTGTGGGTGATGATGATGATACCCATGCCGAATTCGTCGCGCAGATCCATCAGCAGATCGAGGATTTGGGCCTGGATGGTGACGTCGAGCGCAGTGGTAGGCTCATCGGCGATCAGCAGCCGCGGCTGGCAGGCCAGCGCCATGGCAATCATCACCCGCTGTCGCTGGCCGCCCGACATCTGGTGCGGGTAGTCATCCAAGCGCCGCGCGGCGGCCGGAATGCCCACCTTGTCCAGCATGGCGATGGCACGCGCGCGCAATGCGGCGGGGGCCAGCCGCTCATGCGCGCGGATCGTCTCCATGATCTGCTCGCCGATCGAGAAAACCGGGTTCAGCGAGGTCATCGGCTCCTGAAAAATCATGCCAATGCCAGGGCCGCGAATGGGCTGCATCTGCCGCTCCGAAAGCCCGGTCAGCACCCGGCCATCGAAGCGCACCAACCCCGCCGCAATCCGCGCCGGCGGCGAGGGCAGCAGCCCCATGATGCTGAGTGCGGTGACCGATTTGCCACTGCCGGATTCACCCACAATGCCCAAAATCTCACCCGGCTTGAGGGAGAAGGACACATCCTCAATGGCATTCACCTCGCCGCGCTCGGTCATGAAGGCGGTGGTGAGGTTTTCGACGTCGAGCAGGCTCACTGCTGAATCCGCAGCCGGGGGTCGAGCACATCGCGCAAGCCATCGCCCAGCAGGTTCAGGCCCATGACGGTGATCATCAGCGCCACACCGGGAATGGTGATGATCCAGGGTGCTTCACGCATGAAATCCCGTCCCTCGGACATGATGTTGCCCCAGGTGGGTGTGGGCGGCACCGCGCCCACGCCGAGGAAGGAGAGTGTTGCCTCCGACAGCACGGCATAGGCGAAGAGGAAGGAGAGCTGCACGATCATCGGCGCCACCGCATTGGGCAGGATATGGTGGCGCAAAATCCGCCAATGCCCGGCACCCGCAGCCACCGCGGCCTGCACATACTCCATCTCCCGCAGCACAATAACCGAGGAGCGCACAATGCGCGCGGTGCGCGGAATATAGACGATGCTCAGCGCCAGAATGACATTGATGGTCGAAGGCCCCAGCACCGAGGTGACGGCAATGGCGAGCAGGATGGCGGGGAAGGCCATCAGCGCGTCATTCACCCGCATGAGAACATTGTCGAGCCGGCGGAAATACCCCGCCGCCGCGCCGATTAGCGTGCCGAAGACCGCATTGAGCACCACTACCGAGGCGCCAATGAGCATGGAGAGCTGCGCCCCCCACACCACGCGCGACCATAGGCTGCGGCCAAAACTATCTGTGCCGAACACCCAAGCCCCGCCCGGCCCCAGGAACTTGTTGCGCATCGACAGCCGGTTCGGATCCACATCGGTGATGAAGGGCGCCGCCGCCGCGACAATTGCCACGATGCCAAACAGGACAAACCCGCTGACAAAAAGCCGGTGCCGGAACAGCCGCCGCAAAGTGGCCCGCGCGGGGTGAATGCGGCGTTCGGGGATATCCTCAGCGTCAGCCATAGCGCACCCGCGGGTCGAGCACGGCGTAGAGCACATCAACCAGAATATTCACCGCCACCAGAAAAGCCGTCACCAATAGCAGCCCCCCTTGCACCATCGGGTAGTCCCGGTTCAGCACCGCCTGGGTCAAAAGCAGCCCCATGCCGGGCAGGGAGAACAGCGCCTCCGTCACCACCGCGCCTGAGAGCAGCAGGGAGACGATAATGCCCACCACGGTCACGATCGGGATCAGCGCATTGGCCAAAGCGTGTTTGAGAATCACCACCCGCCCCGGCAGCCCCTTGGCCCGCGCGGTGCGGATATAATCCTGCCGCAGCACCTCCAGCATGGAGGAGCGGGTGATGCGCGCAAGCAACCCCGCCTGCAGCAACGCCAGCGAGAAGGCCGGCATGGTGGTGCTCTGCACCCAGCCCCAAGGGTCCTGGCTGAAGGGGATATAGCCGCCGCTCGGCAGCCAGCCGAGCTTCACGGCGAAGAGGATGATCATGAGCAAACCGAGAAAGAAATTGGGCACCGAAATGCCGATCATAGCGAACATCATGGCCGCCTGATCCATCCAACTATTCTGCCGGAGTGCGGCGATGATGCCGCATCCAATACCGATCATCAGCGTCATCAGCAGCGCATACATCGAAAGCCCAATGGTCACCGGCAGCCGCTCCATGGTCGCCGGCAGCACGCCCTTGCCCAACAGCAGAGAGCGACCGAAATCACCCTGCAAAATGCCCTTGTAGTATTGTGCTAGCTGGAAGATCAGCGGTTCATCCAGCCCCAGATCATGGCGCAACTGCGCAATCTGCGCCGGTGAGGCAGACAGCCCGGCAATCGCCGCCGCCGGATCACCCGGGATCAGCCGCATCAGCCCGAAGCTGATCAGGCTGACGATCAGCAGAACCGGTATGGCGCCGAACAGGCTGCGTATGGCGAGCCTGATCAACTCAGCGCTGCACCCAAACATTGGAGAAGCGCGGAATTCGGAACGGCACAAAGCCCTGCACATTGGCCCGCACAGCTTGCACCTTGGTCAATGCGCCGAAGGGATAGGCATAGGCGCGCTCCAGAACCAGGGCCTGCATGCGGGCGAAGGCGGCGTTGCGCGCCGCCTGGTCGGGCAGATTGTTCATATCGTTCCAGGCGGCCATCACCTCCGGGTCATCGCGGTCATCGCGCGGGCGATAGGCGGCATTGGGCGAGACCAAGAATTGCATGGTGGCCAGGGCGCCCAGCGCCGGCTGCGTGCCCCAGCCACTATGGAAGAAATGCCACTCACTGCTGTTGAGCTGCTGCGACATCTGAATCGAGGTCGGCCAATCCACCACCCGCAGGCTGGCATTGATGCCCACCGCCTTGAGCTGCTGCTCCATCACCAGCGCCGCATTATACATCGGCGGATAGTCACGGTTGGTCAGGATAATGATCGGCTCATTGCGATAGCCGGATTCGCGCAGCAAGGCCCGGGCGCGGGTGGGGTTGTTGATATTGTAGGTCTCCCGCCCCGCCTCCGAATAGGTCGCCTGGTTGGGGTATTGGAAGCCGATATTCAGCCGGAAATTGCCATCCGTTGCAGCATCCATAATGTCCTCGGCGCCGAGTGCTGCCTGCACCGCGCGGCGGAAGACCAGGTTGTTGGTGGGCGCCACCGAGACATTGGGCAGCGCGATCTGAATCCACCAATTCTGCAAGGGCAGCACGGTGATGGCACGGTTGCGGCGCAGCCCTTCCAGCGAGCGGGTGGGCACATCCTCCACCGCCTGCAGCGCGCCCGTCTCCAGCCCCGCCACGCGGGCCGAGGCCTCGGTGACGATGCGGAAGGTCACGGTATCGACGCAGGCGACGCGATAGCCACCAAAGCCGGTGCGCTGCTCAAAGGCGGTGTTCGGTTTATAGCCATCATACCGGCCGAGCCGGGCATGGCTGCCGGGGGTGAATTCCAGCAGGCGGAAGGGGCCGGTGCCGATGCTGCGCAGCTGCTGGCGCTCATCATTCTCCAATTCCGAGGGCACGATCACGATCGGCACCGAGAAAGACGACAGCGCCTCGATGAAGGTGGGCTGCGCCCGCTTCATGCGGATGACGAAGGTCATCGGATCTGGGGTGTCCCAGCCCGCCACATTGTCCAGCGTGCTGCGCTGCAGGCCGATGCGATTGTAGCGGTTGAAGGAGGCCGCGACATCGGCCGAGGTCAGTGCCTTGCCATTGTGAAAGGTCACGCCAGAACGCAGCCGGAAGGTGTAGGTCATCCCATCGGCCGCCGCATTCATGCTTTCGGCGAGTTCGAGAATGGGGTTGTTGTTCTCGTCCCTGGTCATCAGGGTCTCGAAGATATTCATCGCGATATTGCGGGTGGAAATCGTGCTGGAGGTCATCTGGTCCAGGGAATTCACATTCGCTTCCTGGCCGAACACGATGTCGCCGCCGCGCACCGGGCAGGTGAAGCGCTCCGCATGCAGCGACCCTGCCATGGCCAGGGAGACGAGGCAGGTGGTGAGGGCCAAGCGTTTCATATCCGGATTCCCTTTGGAAACTGACAAACTGTCCAACGCGTGACGCGGAGCGTCAACCGGCGGCGAATCGCCGCAATACATTTTCCATGATGCGGCTGACCGGCCCCTGGAAGCCGCCGCCCTGCCATAGGCTGCCGCACCAGGTGATGGAGCCCACGGCAAACACCTCGCCCCCGCCGGGGGTGGTGAAATGCACGATCTCGGCCCGCTTCAAGGCATCGGCCTTCTCGCCGCTGATGGTGGTGACGTGGGAGAGCAACTCCTCCGGCACGGTGACGAAGGAGGCCGGTGGGTCCTCCGAGCGGGCCAGAATGGCCGCATTGGCCGGGGTGCCGAGGGTGAAATCCGCCCGGTCCAGTTCGAAGCCGGCAGCGCCTCCGCCGGATAGGCCATAATCGCCGAAGGTCTCGCCCTCTACGCCCTCGAACACCCAAGAATACCCTGCTGCGGCAGGCAGCTTGCGATAATGCGTGCCCTCGAACATCCCCTGGCCGGAAAACCCAACCCCGGCCAGTTTCTGCGGCGGCCTGCCATTGCGGCGCCACAGCCCGCCATATTGGCCATCCAATTGCTGGTAGTATTCGCCCGGATTGGCGGCCCAGGCGCGGATGCCGCCCTCGGCGCGGCGCACCTCCAGCATCCCCGGCATGGTTGCGATGCGCCAGTAAAACCCATTGCCGCCAAGATACATCATCCGGCCCTGGCCCTGGGTGTATTCGGCCAGCGCATCGAGGGTTTCGGGGGTGTGGTATTCCGGGTGGCTGCCGGTCAGCACAACCTTATAAGGGGCGAGCAGCGCCGCACCCTCCTCATGCAAATCCTCATCGGTCACGACATCAAAATCGATGCCCTTCGCCTCCATCCAGGCCAGCAGATGGGTGTCGGCCGGATAATGCCGCAGGCCCGAGCCCAGCGGGTCGTTGAAGGTGAGAAAACCCGGCCGCATGGTCAGAATGGGCCGCAGCCGCGAGGAGAGCGCGATGCCAGAATTATCAAGATGGCGGTTGTAGGTGGACGAGCCATAGACCGGGAAATCGCTGGGATTATGCGGATAAGCCCCCCAAGCCGCCACCCGCGCCTTATAGGCGGCATCGTTGTTGCCCCGCGCATGATTGGCATAGGCCTGATAGGTGAAGGTGGAGGCGAGGAAGACCACCGGCGCACCAGCCACACCCCGCGGCGGCAGGATATAAAGCGGCAACCAATCCTCACCAGCCGCGCAGGTGAGATGCAGCGCATAGGCGCCACTGCGCAGCCCCTCGGGCACAATAAATTCGAAATCGGTCTCCCAACCGCAATCACCCAGGTCATCAGCGTGGAAATGAATGGCGCCGTAATCGGCCGGCGCATGCCGCCAGCACATTTCAGCGCCGCTCCAGGCCGCGCCGGCCATTGCACGGGTGGGCGCATTGACCAGCACGCCATGGCAGGCCTGGGGGCCGATATCGGCAATATCCTGGGTGCTGATGTCGCGCGAAAAATCCCATGCGGCCAGAACAGCCGGGGGCGTGCCCGCCCATGCGGCGCAAAAACCTGCATGCAGCGCCGGCGCCTCTATTCGCCCGGTGAAATGGACACGGGGGCAGCCGACATCACGCGCGGCGATCAGCAATTGCCCGGCCCCATCGGGCAACACGAGGCCGGGATGGCTGGCCTGGGCCAGGCTGGCCTCCCCGCCCGCGAGGCTTTGCTGGCCCAGCAGGATTTGGCCCGTCGCCGGGTCAGCGCTCAGCCACAGGCGCATCCATTGCCGCAGCGGCCAGGCATGGCTGGTGGCCAGAAGCAATGCTGTCTCGCCCATCCGAATTTCAGCCCAAGCACCATCAGGCCCCACACCCAAGGTAACGGTAGAACCCGGCTGTTCCTCGCTCAGCACCGCAGCGGCATCGCCCGGCATCGCCTCCAGCATCACCAGCGCCGACCAGCAGCACGGCCCCGCCGGGCGACGCGGCGGATTGGCCACAATCGCATAGGAGCCCGGCCGGACAGGCTGGTGCCGCCCCGCAAAGCCATGCTCGAAAACGCCCGATAAATCTTCAAACCGCAGGCCCGGCCCCTCGGGGTTGGGGTCGCCCGAGATCACCCGCACCAGCCTCGCCCGCACCGGCCCGCCACCCGGCACGCTGACTTTGGCGGCGAAACCCTCCCCGGCCCGGTGAGAGAAGCGATCAAGATAGCCGGTGATCGGCAATTCGGCATGCGGCATGGTCTGGCTCCGGGCTGAGAATGTGATGCTCCGCGCCACCTCGCCCGCGGTCAAGCGGTGGTCAGCCCAGCCCCCGCCGTGCCAGTCTCAGCGATCGGCAGGGAGAGACGAGCATGGCCAATGTGGTAACCGGCCTGAGCAGCAGCCAGGCAGAAGAGCAGGAATGGGCGCAGCGCTGTGACATGGCGGCGGTGTTTCGCATCGGCGCGCGGCTGGGCTGGAATGAGCATATCGGCAACCACAACAGCCTGATGCTGCAGGGGCCCGAGCCGCTCTTTCTGATCAACCCCCGCGGCTTCCTGTTCCAGGAATTGCGCGCGAGCGACCTGATCGTTTGCAACCTTGCGGGGCAGGTGCTGCGCGGCAAGGGCGAATTGCGCAAGGTTGCCTTCCACATCCATGCCCGCATCCACATGGCCAACCCCAAGGCGGCCTGCGTGGTGCATGTTCATCCGCGCTACCTCACCGCATTGTCGATGATCGAGGGTGCGGAATTCTCCCTCTCGCACCACAACAGCCTGCTGCTGAACGACCGCACGGTCTATGATGGCGAAGGCAATGAGCCCGTGCATGATGATGCCGAGGGCGACCGCATCGCGCGCCTTATGGGCGATAAGACCATCATGCTGATGCGCGGCCATGGCGTCACTGTGGTCGGCCCCACGGTGCATGACGCCTTCGATGAGACCTATATGGCCGAGCGCACCTGCATGTATCAGATCACGGCCATGCAAACCGGCCAGCCCCTGCACAAGCTGCCCGAAGGCCTGCGCCGCAACCACACCGGCCCCTGGGGCGAGCGGCTGGATGCCCGCCTGCATCTCGACGCCTGGCGCCGCGTGCTGGACCGTGAGGAGCCGGACTATGCCCGCTAAGGGCCAGAACCTCAGCGCGGCCTGACCGGCAGGCCCTGCGCCTGGAACCGCGCTTCCACCACATCGAGGTCATGCAACCCGGCGGGATTGGCCCGGCTGGGTTGCTCATGCAGGCGCGCCGCCCGATGGGTCCGCCACAGCTGCAGCAGTCGGGCCAGTTCCGGCAGCGGCGCCTGATGATCATCCACCGGCAGGTCGATATCGGAAAAATCGTCGGTGGTGATCAGGCGCAGCGCCGCCGATCGGCGGCCCTCGCCAGGCTGCCAGGCGGCGTCCGCCACGGCGATGTTGGTGACGTGGTTTTCCGCATCAAGAATTGCGTATCGCATCAAACAATTCCCCAAATCCGCAACGCGCCGTCGCCGCCGTCCTTGTGGGCAGCAGCCCAGCCACCTGCGAAGCCTAGATCGGCCATATCCTGCGGCATTGGTCCTATCGCAAGGAAGCCTTCGACGGGGTGCTCCCCGCCTTCATCGGGAATTTCATGTGCCCGGGAAATCTCGATGGCGGTTTCGCCTATTGCCGCGCCGCCCATGCCGGACGCATCGCCATGATGCAGGGCACGGCGCCGGCCTTGTCGCCCATCACCCTTCCCACCTGCTTCCGGTGGGCGGAGCATGACCCGCTCTTCTCCTTCGCCTGGACGGGCCGCCTGGCCGAGACTTTTCCCAAGCTCGACCTGGCAATGTTCCCCGATGTGGGCCATTTTCCGCATCCTGAGAATTTCTATCGCGCCGCCAGCGGGATCAGCGTTTTTTTGCACGGCTCGCCTGACCAGCGCCACCCCCTCTCAACCCCAGCACCGGAGTTCCGAATGGCTTACGAGGTAACCCGCGATTTCATTGGCTACGGCGCCAATCCGCCCGATCCACAATGGCCCGGCGGCGCCAAGATCGCGGTCAATTTCGTGATGAATTATGAGGAAGGCTCCGAGCCCTCCTACGAACTCGGCGATGGCATCACCGAGAATGGCCTGACCGAGGCATCCGGCCTCAATCAAGTAAAATCCGGCCGCGACCTCGCTGCCGAAGGGATGTTCGAATATGGCAGCCGGGTGGGTTTCTGGCGCCTGATGCGGCTGTTCCAGGAACGCGGCCTGCCGATGACGGTCTTCGGCTGCGCCATGGCACTGGAGCGCAACCCCGAAGCCGCCGCCGCCATCCGCGCCGCGGGCTTCGATGTCTGCTCGCATGGCTGGCGCTGGGTGAAGCATTTCGAACTCTCCGAGGAGGAGGAGCGCGAGCATATCCGCCTCGCCGTTGCCAGCCAGGAGAAGAGCGTCGGCCATCGGCCGGATGGCTGGTATTGCCGCTATGGACCCTCGGTGAACACCCGGCGGCTGGTAGTGGAGGAGGGCGGCTTTCTCTATGACAGCGATTATTACGGCGATGAATTGCCGATCTGGAAGACCGTGGATGGCAAGCCGCATCTCGTCGTGCCCTATTCGCTCACCAATAATGACGGCAAATATGCCGGCTGGATGGGCACCTCCGACCAGTGGTTCTCCTACATCCGCGACGCTTTCGACATGCTGTATGAGGAAGGTGTGAAGGGCCAGCCGAAGATGATGTCGATTGGGCTGCATATGCGCCTGATCGGCCATCCTGCGCGGGCGGTGGGGCTGCAAAGGGTGCTGGACCATATCGCCAGCCGCAAGGATGTCTGGATCACCCGGCGGGTGGATATCGCCAGGCACTGGGTCGCCACCCACCCTTATAAACCGGGCTAGCGGCGTAAGCCGCCCATTATCCAGGCAGTAGCGCCTTCTTTGGGCGCTTTCAGGCATGGCGGGCCCAACTCGCCATGCTGGGGCAATGGCTGAACAGCCCGCTGATGTTAATTTGCGCGAATGCCAGACCAGATGCAGCCGGTCCGAACCCTTGCCCCCGCCGGCCACCGGCTGGATATCGAGGCCGTGCGCGTGCGCTATGGCCAGACCCTGGCGGTGCGGGATGTGACGCTCAATGTGGCGCCCGGCGAGATTCTGGCGCTTCTCGGCCCCTCGGGCTGCGGCAAGACCACATTGCTGCGCAGCATCGCCGGCTTCATCCGCCCCGATCAGGGGCGCATCACCGTCGATGGCCGCGCTATTGACCGCCTGCCGCCCGGCCAGCGTGGCGTGGGCATCGTCTTTCAATCCTATGCGTTGTTTCCGCATATGAGTGCGGCCGAGAATGTGGCCTATGGGCTGGAGGCGCGCGGCCGGCCGAAGCAGGAGATCGTGCAGCGGGTCGAGGCCACGTTGGCCGCGGTGCGGATGTCGGGCTTTGCCGCCCGCCGCCCGGCCAATCTCTCGGGCGGGCAGCAGCAGCGCGTGGCCCTCGCCCGCGCCCTGGTGATCGAGCCTTCCATCCTGCTGCTCGATGAACCCTTTGCCGCCCTCGACCGCTCCCTGCGGTTGGATCTGCAATTGGAGATCAAACGCATCCAGCGCCGCTTCGGCGTCACCTGCGTGCTGGTCACCCATGACCAGGATGAGGCGATGAGCATGGCCGACCGCATGGCGGTGATGAATGCCGGCCAGGTCGAGCAGGTGGGCCCACCCACCGAACTTTATGACACCCCGGCCACCGCCTTCGTTGCCGGCTTCGTCGGCACCACCAATCGTCTTTCCGGCGTGGTGGAGGCGGTGATGGGCGAGGCGCATGACATCCGCCTCGACGTTGGCGGCGTGATGCGGGTGCAAAGCCCGCGCACCTTCAGCCGTGGCGCCCGAGTGCTGCTCTGTGCTCGGCCCGAGCAATTAACGCTGACCGGCGGCGAGGCCGGCTTCGCTGCCGAATTGCGGCTTTCCCTGCCGCTTGGCCCCTCGGTCATCCATGATGTGGTGGCCGGCGCGACCGAGTTGAAACTGCAGCAGGCCCGGCACGGCGCGCCGCCGCCGCCTGGCCCTGTGCGCATTGGCCTGCTGGCCGGTGCCCGTCCCAGCCTTTTCCCGGAAGGAGATACGCCATGACCGAGTTCAACCGCCGCAGCCTATTGGCCGGAATGGGGGCCGCTGCCCTGCCGCTGGCCGCCCAGGCGCAAACCGCAATGACCGCCGCCGTTTATCCCGGTGGCTGGGATGAAGCCTTGGCCAATGTGCTGGCCCCGGCGCTGCGCGCCCGGCACAATGTGTCGGTCGCATTCGATCCGCTCTTCGCGGTGGACCAGATCGCCAAGGCCCGTGCCGCCCGCGGCACGCCGCCCTTCGATGTCTTCGTCCTCGACCCCGGCCCGCGCGTCAGCGGCATTGATTTCTCGCTCTTCGAAAGCTTCGACCCCACCCGCCTGCCCAGCCGGGGCGTGCTGCCCGATGGTTATGCGGATGCGCAAGGTGCTGCCGTGGCCGCACAGGTGGTGGGCATTGCCTATAACCCCACCAAGGTGCCCAAGCCCACCGGTTGGCGTGACCTGTTCCAGCCGCAATTCGCCTCCAAACTGGGGCTGACCGGCTTTGGCACCACCTTCGGCACCATTTCGCTGATCGAGATGGCCAAGGCGCTGGGCGGCAGCGAGGCCAATATGGATCCGCTCTTCACCGAGCTGCGCCGTATCAAGCCCTCCGTCGCCGCGGTGGCGCAGCCCGCCGCCATGCCTGGCCTGTTCCAGCAGGGACAGATCGATCTGATGTACACCAACACATATACGGTGACGCTGCTGCGCTCGCGCGGTGTGCCCATCGCCTTTGCGGTGCCTGAGACCGGGGCCGCCGCCTTCGTCACCACCATGCATATCGCCAAGGGCAGCCGGAACATCGCCGCCGCCTATCAGTATATCGACTCCATGATCAGCACGCCGGTGCAAACCGCTCTGGCTGCGGCACCGTATTTCTTTGTTCCTGTGAACAAGGATGTGACTCCGGGCGAAGATGTGCCGATGCGCTCGATCAGCGAGATCAACCGCTTCGTTACCCATGATTGGAGCGTGATCAACCCGCTGCGAGCCGGTTGGATTTCTCGCTTTAACCGCGAGATGGCGGGCTAAAACCATGGAAGCGCGCGGTGTCTGGCGCTTGGCCTTGCCGCTGGGCATCGCGCAGCTTCTGTTCTTTGCCGCGCCGCTCTTGCTGCTGGCCGGCACCTCATTTTCCACTGATGAGAATCTGACCCAGACCAGCCTGCGTGCCTGGCGGGAGGTGGTGGGCGATACCTTCCACATCCAATCCGCCATCAACACCCTGCGGCTTGGGGCGCTAGCGGTCTGCGCCACGGCGCTGCTGGCGGTGCCGCTGGCGCTGCTCCACCTCGCCGCCGGGCCCGTGCTGCGGCGGATCATTTTGATCGCCGCAGTGCTGCCACTCTTGACCTCGGTGGTGGTGCGCACCTTTTCGTGGATCGTCATTCTGGGGCGCGAGGGGGTGATCAACACCACGCTCATGGGCCTGGGCCTCACCAGCGCGCCCATTGCCCTTCTCCAAACCGAACACGGGCTCGTCCTGGCACTGACGCAAATCGAAATGCCGCTCATGCTCCTGCCGCTGATCGCCGCCATGGCGCGGATTGACCCCGCGCTACTCGATGCCTCGGCCTCGCTGGGCGGTTCGCTGTTCCGCACCCTGCGCCGGGTGGTGCTGCCGCTGGCGCTGCCGGGGTTGCTGGCCGGTGCCACCCTGGTCTTCGCCTCCGCCACCACGGCCTTCATTTCCCAAGGTGTGATTGGCGGCGGGCGGCTGAACTACCTGCCGGCCTTGGTCTGGCAGAATGCGATGGTGGTGTTTGACTGGCCTTTGGCCGCCGCCATGGCGCTGACGCTGATGGCCTCGGTGCTGATGGTGGCGGGGCTTTTATCGCTGCTGGGGCGGGGGGCGCGGCATGCATAGATTTTCCGGCGGTGATAAGGCGCTGGCGCTGCTGATCATGGCATTGGCAGCCCTCGCGCTGCTGGTGCTGGTGGGGCCGGTGCTGGTGGTGCTGATTACCTCCTTCACCACCTCCCAGGCGCTGCGCTTCCCGCCGCCGGGGCTGACGCTGCGCTGGTATCAGGAATTGTTCGACCCAGTGCGCTCGGCACAGATCCATCGCGCGGCCGGCAATTCATTGCTGGTGGCGACGCTCACGGCCATCGCCGCCACGGCCCTCGCCACCGGCGCGGCGCTGGCCATCGCACGCTCACGCGCCGGATGGGCGCGCTTCGCCGAGGGCGCCTTCATGGCCCCGCTGGTGCTGCCAGGTATCGCCTTTGGCCTGGCGGCGCTGATGTTCTTCTCCTGGCTGCACCTGCCGCCCTCGCTGTGGCTGCTGGTGGCGGGGCACGCCATGATCGCCGGGCCCTTCGCGCTGCGCACCATTGGCGCCTCCGCCGCGGGGCTGGACCCTGCCTTGCTGGAAAGCAGCGCCGCCCTGGGCGCCTCGCCCTGGCGCACCTTCCGCCGGGTGGTGCTGCCACTCATCATGCCGGGCGTGGCCGCCGGCGCCTTCCTGGCCTTTGTCTCGTCGCTCGATAACGTGCCGGTCTCGCTCTTCCTCTCCTCGGCACAGACCGACATGCTACCCATCCGGCTCTGGGGCATGATGGAGACGGCGCTGGACGTGCGGGTGGCCGCGGCCTCCGGCGTGCTGGTGGCGGTGGCCTTTACGCTGTTGCTGGTGATGGACCGCGCTGTCGGATTGGTGCGACGGATGAGTGCTTGAGGGGGGGGGCGCTTAGGAAGGCTCTGCCTTCCCAAACCCATCCGCAAAGGGCCGGGGGGCCTTTGATCCCGGTAATTCTTACCCTACGGGCTGGCCCATGGCGGCCTCATATCGCGCCCGCCAGCGCGGCAGCACTGCCGGATTGATCACCCTGGGTGGCATTCGCCCGGCCGCCAGATTGGAAAATGCCAGCGCCGCGATGCGTGTGATATTGGCCCGGCTTTGCCGCGTCACACCCGCAGTGTGCTGGCTGGCAATCACCGCCTTATACCAAATCCCACGCATCAGAACCGATGCGCCCAGTTGCGCAGGCCGATGGACATGATGCGCCACGGCATCTCGATCAGCCGGTTCCAGTAGAAGCAGCTGAGACCGACGATGTCGTCGTGGCCAGTGAACACCCGGTTGGATAGCCAGTTGTCGCGCATGAACTGCCAGACGTTTTCCATTACGTTCAGCTCCGTGCACTTCGCTGGTAGCGGCAGGGCGTGGCCGCGCTGCCTGAGAAGCGCAAGCCGGGCTTCGTGCCGACAAGCCCGGTGAGAGGGGATGGGCGGGCCGGTCGCACGGATGATGATTTAAGGGACGGCCAGGGCAGCGATAATGGCCTGGGTCCCGGCATCATCGCCGGTGGTGGCGGCCGCCATCTCGGCCAGGCGCCGGGCCTGCGCCAAGCCGGGCAGGGCCAGGCCCATGCCCTCAGCCTCGGCCAGCGCGATGCCCAGATCCTTGATGAAATGCTTCAACATGAAGCCCGGGGCGAAATCCTGCGCGATCATCTTCGGCCCCAGCATGGCCAGCTGGAAGGACCCCGCAGCCCCTGGCCCCAGCGCCTCCAGCACCGCGCCACCCTGCAACCCGGCCGCGCGGGCATAGGCGATGCTTTCGGCCACACCCAGGAGGGTGGAGGCGATGGCAATCTGATTGGCCATCTTGGTGTGCTGGCCGGCGCCCGGGCCGCCCATGTGGCGGATATTCTTGCCCAGTGTCTCGAACACTGACAGGGCGCGGGCGAGATCCGCCGCATCGCCGCCCAGCATGATCGACAGCCCCGCATTGCGGGCCCCGGCCTCGCCACCGGAGACTGGGGCATCCAAGGCCCCGAGCCCATGCGCCGCCGCCTCCCGCGCCAAAAGCTGGGCCAAACCTGGGGAGGAGGTGGTCATGTCGATCAACAGCGTGCCAGGCTTGGCATTGGCGATCAGCCCATCTCCGCCGCGCCACACCGCCTCCACATCGGCCGGAAAGCCCAGGATGGTGATGATGATATCGCTCTGCGCCGCCAGCGATGCCGGGCTCTCCGCCCAGGCGGCCCCGCCGGCCACCAGCGCGGCCACTGCAGCGCCACGGCTGCGATTGGCGATGGTGAGGGGATATCCCGCCGCCAGCAGATGCCCCGCCATGGGTGCGCCCATGATGCCAAGGCCGATAAAACCAATGCGAGGCTTCATGAGGTTGTCCTGTGTTGTAGTGCCGCCCAGATCCGGTCTGGCGTCGCTGGTTGCGCGGGCAAATAGACGCCCACCCCTGCCAGGGCGTCATTCACCGCATTCATCACGGCGCCGATGCCGCCCATCGTGCCGCCCTCCGCCATGCCCTTGATCCCGGCGGGGATGCCGATGGCTGGTGTGGGGTGATGGCTGACTTCGAAGCAGGGCAGATCGCCGGCCCGGGCCATCGCGTAATCCATGAAGCTGCCCGCCAGCATTTGGCCATCCGGGCCATAGGCTGCGTGTTCCATGATGGCGCCGGACAGGCCCATGGCGGTGGCGCCATGGGTTTGGCCCTCCACGATCATTGGGTTGATCAGGGTGCCGGCATCCTCGGCAATGACGTGGCGCAGAATGGTGAGCGCACCCGTCTCCGTGTCGATTTCCACAACGCAGGCATGGGTTGAATTGGAATAGGTCATGGCCGGCGGATCGAAGGCCTCGATATGATGCAGCCCCGGGGCCATGCCCGGCGGCAGCCGCAGCGGGTCCAGATGCGCGATGCGCGCCAGGGCGGCCAGGCTGAGCCCGGTTTCTAGCTCGCCCTCCGCCACCCGGCGGATCACTTGGCCCGCGCGCATCTCCAACCCGTCTGCGCTATTGAGGTTGAGCAGATGGGCGGCCAGTTCCAGCAGCTTCAGGCGCAAGGCCAGCCCGGCCAGGCGCAACACCCCGCCGCCCGCCGCAGCGCCGCGGCTACCCCGGCTGCCCATACCATAGGGGGCGATATCGGTGTGGCCCAGTTGCATGGTCACCTGCCCGGCCTCCACGCCCAGTCCTGAGGCCACCGCCTGGGCCAGCGTGGTTTCATAGCCCTGGCCGGAGCCCATCAGCCCACAAGCTGCGATGATGGCGCCGGAGGGCTCAATGCGCAGGCTCGCCACCTCATGCCCCGAACCGGCAATGCCCGCCGCCTTATAGAAGGCGCTGCCATAGGTCGTGCTTTCCACAACGCTGCACAGGCCAATGCCGCGCAGCATGCCAGCCTGTTGCGGTTGCTCACGCCACTTTTCATAATCCAGCGCTGCCACGGCGGCATCAAGCGTCGCCCGCGGCGAGAGAGCGGCATAATGCTCGCCCGTTGCCGTCATCCATGGCAGGTCCTGCGGGCCGAGACTGTTGCGCCGCCGCACCTCCAGCGGGTCCAGCCCGCATTGCCGGGCGATGGCGTCCATCGTGCCCTCCATCACCCAGGCGGTAATGGCCATGGGCGCGCGCATCGGCCCGCTCGGGCATTTATTGGTCAGCCAGACGGTGACGTCATAGCCGTAATCGCGAATCCGATAGGGGCCGGGCAGAATCAGCGCCACCACGCGGGCCATGTAATTGGCCGGGAAGAAGGACCATGCGCCGAAATCGGCCTCCATCCGGGCGCGCAGAGCCAGGATGCGGCCCTGCTCATCAATCGCGGCTTCGGTGGTGATCGTCTCTTCGCGCGCATGCAGCGCGGCCATCAGATTCTCGCCCCGGCTTTCGCGCCAGCGCACCGGGCGACGCAGCAGGCGGGCCGCGGCGGCGACGCAAAAATCCTCGCGCAGCGGGATGATTTTTTGGCCAAAGCCACCGCCCATCTCGGGGCTCTCCACCGTCACTTGCGCTTCCGAAAGCCCCAGCCTGCCTGCCAGCGCCGAGCGATAAGGATGCGGCGCCTGGGTGCCCACGCGCATGGTCAAATGCTGACGGCCGGGGTTCCACTGTGCCAGCACACCGCGCGGCTCGATCGGCGCATGGGTCTGCCGGTGTTGCGCGAAACGGGAGGTGACAATGCTTGCCGCCCCGGCAAAGGCCGCATCCAGCCCCGGCGAGGCAAAAGCCTGGTGCGAGACGCGGTTGGACGGTAAGGCAGGGTCCACCAGCACCGCGCCGGGCGCCGCCGCATCCGCCATGCTGGCAACCACGGCCAGGGGCTGCCAGGATACCTCCACCAATTCGGCGGCATCGGCGGCGAGGGAGGGATCCTCAGCCAACACCATGGCCACCGGATCCCCCACAAAACGCGCGGTCTCAGAGGGCAGCACCGGCATTTCCATCGGCCGCAGCCCCTCGATGGGCGGCGCCATGCGCAGCGGGGCCACGAGCCGGGCCAGCGCCTCGCCGGTCAGCACTGCCACCACGCCGGGCAGGGCCAGGGCGGCTGCTGTATCAATGCCCAGAATGCGCGCATGGGCATGCGGGCTGCGGATGAAGACGGCATGCAGGCAACCGGGGGGGCTGGGGATATCGTCGAGAAAGCAGCCCTCGCCGGTCAGCAGCCGGGCATCCTCGCGCCGGCGCAGCCGCTGGCCCAGGGCTGTCACAGCCGCGTCTCGCTCGCCTTGTCGAAGATGTGCAGCCGCGCCGGGTCGATGCCGAAGCTGAGCCTGTCGCCCGGCGCGGCGCGCCATTCCTTCGGCACCCGCAGGGTGAGGGCCACGCCGCCCTCGGCCAGTACATCCAGATGGGTCTCCGATCCCAGTGGCGAGACCAGCTCGACCCGCGCCGTGACATCGCCACCGGCTGAGACATCCTCGGGCCGCAGGCCTAGCACGACGGCGCGGCCTTCCTGTGGCGGGTTGGTCAGGGCCAGACGGAAATCGCCGCGGGTGAAGGCGCCGCCCGCGATCACCCCCTCGACCAGATTGATCGGCGGGCTGCCCAAAAAACCGGCGACAAAGATATTGGCCGGGCGCTCATAAATCCCCTCGGGCGTGTCGAGCTGCTGGATCAGCCCGCCCTTCATCACCGCGATGCGGTCCGCCAGCGTCATCGCCTCGGCCTGGTCATGGGTGACATAGACAAAGGTGGCTTTGAGCTCCTGATGCAGCCGCTTGATCAGGCCGCGCATGGAAAGCCGCAGCGTGGCATCGAGGTTGGAGAGCGGCTCATCCATCAGGAAGACCGAAGGCTTGCGAACGATGGCGCGGCCCAGCGCCACGCGCTGCCGCTGCCCGCCGGAAAGCTCGTTCGGCCGGCGGCCCAGCAGATGGGTGATCTCCAACTGTTCGGCGGCAGCACCCACCGCGCGCTCAATCTCCGACGCTGATTGGCCGCGCAACCGCAGTGGGAAGGCGATATTCTCGCGCACCGTCTTGTTGGGGTAGAGAGCATAGGATTGGAAGACCATCGCCACCTCGCGCTTATGCGGCGGCGTCCAGGTCACCTCGGTCTCGTCGAAGAGCAGACGGCCGGCGGAAATTTCCTCGAGCCCCGCAATCATGTTCAGCGTGGTGGTCTTACCGCAGCCCGAGGGGCCGAGCAGCACCATAAACTCGCCATGGCCGATGCTGAGTTCGAGCGCATCAACCGCCAGGACGGCTCCATAGCTCTTGGTCAGTGCGGCACAGGTGATCCGTGCCATGGCTCAGCCCTTCACCGCGCCGGCGGTCAGGCCGGAGACGATATAGCGCTGGAACACCACTGCCATGAGCACGGGCGGGATGATCGCGATCACGCCTGCGGCATTGACGAAGGAGAAGCTGGTGGTGAAGTCCATGATGAAGCCTGAAATGATGATGGGCAGCGTCTGCGCCGCCACGTTCTGGGTGAGCACGAGGGCGAAGACGAATTCATTCCATGAGGTCAGGAAGGCGAAGGTGAGCGAGGCCACCAGCGCGGGCAGCGAAAGCGGCAGATAGACATGCCACAAGGCCCGCCCATGGCCGCAGCCATCAATCCGCGCGGCGCGGTAGAGGTCCCGCGGGATTCCCTCGAAATAGGAGATCAGGATGAAGATGGTGAAGGGCACGGTGATGGCCAGATAGGTCACCACCAGCGCGCCGAGTGAGTTGATGAGCCCCAGATTGCGGATGACCAGAAACAGCGGCACCACCAGGGCGATATCGGGCACCACGCGGGTGGCCAGCACGGTGTAGAGCGTGGCCCGGCGCCCGCGGAAATCGATCACCGCAATGGCATAGGCGGCGGTCACGCTCAGCAGCAGGTTCAGCGCCGCCACCCAGAGGCCGATCACCAGCGAATTGCGCATCGCCGGCAAGAGATTGGCAGCGCCCGAGGGCAGGAAGCTGCTGGTCAGCGCCTCACCCTGCCGGCGGTTCTCATAGGTCACCACCCGGTCGGCCGCGGAAAAAATCGCCTCGAAATTGGCGATACTGGGGTTTTGCGGCAGCCAATTCGGCGGCACCCGGGTGATTTCCGCCTCGCTCTGCAGGGAGGAGGAGACCAGCCAGGCCACCGGCCCCGCGACATAGAGGACAAAAAGCGCCGAAAACAGCGTGAGAAGGATGGCGCGGGTCACCCGCGGTGCCAGCGGCTTTTTCATATCCGTTTGCCCAGAAAGCGAATGACGGCCCAGCTCAGCGCAAAGGTGGTGATGGCCAGCACATAGGACATGGCCGCCCCGGTGCCGAAGCGCAGCGAGCGGAATGTCTCAACATAGATCAGCCAGGAGAGGGTGAAGGAGGCATCGCCCGGGCCGCCCTGGGTCATGATCAGGAAGAGGTCAAAATGGCGGATCGAGATCATCGTCTCATAGACCAGCACCAGCATCAGCCCCGGCCGCAGCGCGGGTAAGGTGACGTGGACAAAACGCTGCCAGATATTGGCGCCATCCACCCGGGCTGCGCGATAGAGGTCCTCAGGGATCGCCTTCATGGTCACGATCATCAGCAGGGCCGCGAGCGGCATCTGCTTCCAGATCGCCGCATTGGCGATCAGCAGCAGGGTGATGTCAGGGTCACCCAGCCAGACGCGATAGCGCTCCAGCAGGCCCACCTGCACCAAAAGCCCGTTCAGCAGCCCATAGGTCGGGTCATAAATCCATTTCCACATCAGCCCATTGACCACCGAGGGCGTGGCCCAGGGCACCAGCAGCAGGGCCGAGAGCAGGCGCTGGCCGGGAAATACCTCGTTCAACAGCAGTGCCACCAGCACGGCCAGGAAGGTCGTCACCGCCACGCAGACCAGTGTATAAACAGTTGTCCGCGCAACCGCCGTCCAGAACCGTGCATCGTCGAAAATACGCAGGTAGTTGTCGAAACCGACAAAAGGCCGGCGCAGCGGCCGGGTCAGCACAATGTCATGCAGGCTGACCCAGAAGGAATAGATGATAGGGAAGGCGGCCACGACCAGCAGCACCGCCAGCACCGGAAAGACCAGCAGGGCCGCACTGCGCTCGTCATAGCCAAAACGTGTCACCTCAGCGGAACGCCCGCTTCAGCTCCGTCCATTTCGCCCCGGCCGCGCGCATCGCGGCCTCCGGCTCGGCGCGGCCGAGGCAGACATTCTGCCAGGCCTGGTTGGAGGTCTCGACCCATTCACCAAACCAGGGCGAGATCACATCCTTCTTGCGGGCAAGGCCAGCCTGCTCGGCCACCACCGCACCACCACCGGCCCAGCGCTGCCAGAACTGCACCACCTCAGGGTCCTGTGCCAGCGGCACGGCGCAGGAGGGCAGGCCCATATCGGTCAGCAGCAGCTTTTGCATGGAGTAATTGCCGGCCGTGTCGCGCCCGCCGAAGAACTCGATGAAGCGCAGCGTGCGCTCCCGCCTGGCCCGGTCAGCCTTGGCGCCGGGGGTCATGCCCCAGAAGCGGATCCAGCCGCAGGTCTCATGCGTGCCCGAGGGGCCGCCCTTTGGCATGAGGGCCAAGCGAATCTTGCCGGCCGCGCTGGATTGCGCGGGGTCGTTCAGCGCGCGGATGCGATAGGTTGGCACGATGGCGAAGGCATGGGCGCCGCTCCCGAAGGCGCGCAGGCCGTTGATCTCGCCGGTCTCCACCGCGCCGGGGGAGAGGATGCGGTGGGTGTGGATCGCCTCGCGCAGGAAGCGCGCCGCGCGCACCGCGCCCCGATTGGCATCGGCCATCACCGCATTGCCGGCATCATCGACGAAACGCCCACCGAAGGAAAAATTCAGCGCCGAAACAAACTCGATCAGCCAAGTATCCGCGGCCAGGGAGAGCAGCAGCGGGAATTCGGCCACGCCCTGCTGCTTCATGCGCAGGGATTGTTCGACCACCTCCTCCCAAGTGGTGGGCGGGGTGGTGATGCCGGCGCGGGCCAGCATGTCGGTATTGACCATGAAGGACATGTGGTCGCCGTAATAGGCCAGCCCGTATTGCTTGGCTTTATAGACCATGGATTGGGTGCAATAGGCGGTGGTTTCGGCATTGTAGCGGGTCAGTGCCGACACGTCGGAAATATCGGCCAGCCAGCCGGCCTCGGCGAATTCCGGCAGCCAGGCATCGGAAATCCAGGAGCAGTCGATGGGCGCATTGGCCACCAGCCGGGTGACCAGCGCGGTGCGGTACTGCGCCCAGGGGAAATTCTCGTAATTCACCGCAATGCCGGTGGCGGCCTGGAAGGCGGAGATCTGTGCGCGCACCTGATCCACGGCGGCGGACCAGCCGATGAAATTCACCGCGCCCGCGGGCTGGGCCAGCGCGGCCGGCCCGGCGCCCAGCATCATCGCGGCGGAAGCGGCGCCGGCAGCGGCGGTGCGGCGGCTGAACGACTTGGCGGGTGAGGTCATCCTGGGTGTCCCTTGGCAATCGTGAAGAATTTGTGGCTAAAACGCGGTCAAAGTCTAGCCGGTGGATGCCCTCGCCGCCATCGCGGCCGCGGATGTGATACAATCTATAGGGACCGAAGAGGGGCTGGCTCACGCACGCCGCGCGCCCGACCGGCTTTGGGTGCAGATCGGCGTGGTTGCCCAGCGCGGGCGACGGCAAATGACAGAGATGGCACTGCACCATCCCAAGCACGACCCGACACCATGCCCCCCCCGCCACCTGTAACATCAAGCCCGATGAGGCGGTGCTCCACCCGATCCGAGCGATCCAGCAGCAGCCGGAATTCATCGTCGCTCTGACAGCCCGCTTGGAAACCCTCGAAGCAGCGACAAGTGCTGGAGGACGCAATGCTTAATCCTTGTGACGGCCTGACACGTGGGCACCAGCGGCTCCGCCCCCAGCGCGGCCAGCCGCGTCCGCGTCCAGGGGGGCCTGCATCACCTCCCGGAACAGCGCCGCGATTCGATCGACCAAGAGGCGGGGCATCCAGGCTGGGCCGGGCCAGACAGCGCAACGATGCCCGACATCACGGGTCACGAGTGCCACCTAGGCGAGGTCGAAGCGCCCCATGCGATTTCGCCTTTCCTGTGCGGCATAGCTCGCAGCAAGCCTGCGAGACTTGGCGCCGGTGCAGCAGCCGGGACCAGGGATCGCGGGCCGCAGCACCAACCCCGGGCACCGGGCCATCAGCGCCAATGCCACCACCCGCCCGTTCCTGCCTCAGCCACCGACGGTTTTGTCCACGACATCGCAGAGGCGCTGCAGGCGCACCACGGCGTCCTTTTGCAGCGCCGCCTCCATGTCGGGGTGGCCGATCACCGTGCGCCAGACCGCACGCCCGGCCAGGAAGCCCGAGGCGCCCTCCCGACACGCCCATTCGACGGCCTGCGGAAAAGCGTCGGGCGTGACGCCGGAGGACAGCACGACCCAGGGCCCGTTCACAATGCGCGTCAGTTCGGCGCAGGCACGCCGGACCACTGCCTCCGGTCCGTTACCGAAGAGCGGCATCTCCGCCTTGTAGATATCGGCACCGCGTCCGCCCAACTCCTGCGCGGCGGGCAGGATACCCTCGGCAGTGTCCCATGCGCGGCCGTCGCGTGGCTTGCGGCAGACCGGCTCCACAATGCTGACCATGCCTGCGGCCCTGCACCGCGCGACGAAATCATCCACCAGGGCGATGCGCGCCTCTGGATTTCCATCCGGGCGCCAGATGACCAGCAGCTTCAGCGCGGCCGCACCCTCGGCCATGACCTTCGCCGGCACAACCTCATCGTCGATTCGGGAATCCGCCACCAATTCGCCCGGGCCAGGCAGAAGGATATCCGCGGCGGCGATCAGCGCGCAGCCCGGCGCGACCGCACCTTCCGCAATGGCCCGGTCCCATGCGAACTCGCGGTCAAGCAGCGCCGCCGAGGCATAGGGCGTCAGCACCAGCACCGTTCGTGTCCCGGTCAGCCCCACCTCGGTGAACATCACGAGCCAGGGCAGCAGGAACAGCGTCCCCGGCGCCATGCGCGCAAAGAGGGTGGCTGTTGCCGGCCATGTCATGCGGTGCCACGCCATGGCGAAGGCCGCCGGGAAGCCGAGTGCGAGGCCGAACAGCGTGGAGCCGCCGGAGACCACAAGGCTGTTCCAGGTGGCCGAGCCAGCGCCACCGCTCCAGCGTCCGCGGGCTCACGCTCCAGCGACGAGCGAGATGCACCTGATTGAAGTGTGCGATAGGAATATCACTCATGATGATTTCCTCGAAGACAATCGATTGGCATTGTTTTTTTCCAATCGAGTGATGAAAGTCACGACCTTGTCGGCCGTGGCTAGGCTAGGGGAGCGCCCCCAGCGCAAATGCGTGATAAAGCTTGGATCTCCAACCACTTCTCGGCCGAAATCAGTAGCTTTCATGCGCGAGGCCTTAAGGAAGGCCTCGACCGCTTCGGAAAAATGTTCGGTGTACGTTCTCATGGCTGGCGATAGGAATGACCATCAATCGCCTGTTGGTCAAACAATTAAAATAGGCTATTCCCTATCTCTGCATCGCCAAGGAGTTAGCAGTCATGGACCTCGATCCGATCCGGCTGAAGATCATGAAACTCATCCAAAATTCGGACAGCAACCTGAAAAACGCGTCCATCGCGATCGGGCGGAACGCGGCCTATCTGCACCAGTATCTGTATCGGGGAACACCGAGGATCCTGCCGGAGGATGCCCGCGAAGCGCTGGCTGCTCATCTTGGAGTGGACGATGATAGCCTCAGACCACCAGGCAGCGTGAAGCCAGAGCCGGTCGAGGCTGCACCTGATGTAGCTACCGTCGCCCCTGCACGGCGGCGCGCACGCCCATCGGTCGACGGCTTCGCTGCTGTGAGCGAACTCGATGTTCGCGCCTCGGCAGGTGCCGGCGCGATTTTTGATGGGCTGGAGGAGAGCCGCGCGACTTGGCTGTTTCCAGCCCCCGTTATCCGGCACGAATTCCGAGCTCGACCGGAGGATCTCCGGATGCTCACCATCGACGGAGATTCGATGGAACCGCTCCTGTCGTCGGGCGATCGAATCCTGATCGACACCAGTCAGCGCGTGCCGGTGCCGCCCGGGATCTTTGTGATCTGGGACGGGATGGGTATCGTGGCTAAGAGGGTGGAGCACGTGCCGAATTCGGAGCCAGCCACCATTGTCATCAAGTCGGTGAACCCGGACTACCAGACCTATGAGCGCGGAGCTGAGGAAGTGAACATCATTGGCCGGGTAATCTGGTCGGCGCGGCGCCTATGAAGAAAGCCATGCCAGGAATTCGCGCGTGACCAATGAAGATGCCCTGCGGGAGAAGCTCCGCAAGATCGAGGCCCTATTTGCCGGCGCTGCGAGCAGCGGGGAGAAAGCTGCGGCTGACGCTGCGGCCCAGCGCATTCGAGCGCGTTTGCGCGAGGCTCAGGCCGAAGCCAAGCCGGTAGACATCAAGGTTTCGGTTCCGGATATTTGGTCGCAGAAGCTGTTTATCGCGCTATGCCGACGATATGGGCTGAAGCCCTTTCGGTATCGCCGCATGCACCGCCAGTCCCTCATCGTCCGTGCGCCGCGCGCCTTCGTGGATAAGGTGCTCTGGCCTGAGTTCCAGCAATTGAGCAGCGCTTTGACCGCCTATATTGCCGAAATCACGGATCGAATGATCCGCGAGGAAATTCACGGCGACGTGGCCGATGCCGACGAGCTTGATGAACCCAGGCAGATCAGCCGATGAGGCGCTTTCTGCTCGGTGCCGTTCAGGTGGGGGCACTTGGCCTGGCAGCGTCCGACGTCATGAGGGTCACCTTTTGGTGAACCCCGGCATGCTAGAAAATCCCAGTGTAAAAGCATGGCTGGGCGGCATTGAGCCCGCCTGGACGCTTCTGGACCAGCACAGCTTTGCTGCATTGCAATGGCCGCCAATGACGTCTGACAGCGCAATCTATCTGGCCAGAAACCTCACGCCAAACGAGATGGCGCAATCAGCCGTTGCGTCCAACTTGGCAATGCTGCTCCGCACAGCCACTGCAGCTCCTGGATTGAAGCTCACGGCGACGGGAAACCTGGCACGCAGTGTCGTCGCAGAGATGATCAACCGTTTCATCTGGCCCAGCTTCGACAAAGACCAGCTCTTTCGCATGAACAAGGTCGTCAACGAGCACGACTTCTGGCCTCTCCTGTTTATTCGGCAACTCGCCCAAACCGTGGGTTTCCTGCGAAAATCGAAGGGCCACTTCAGGGCCGCGCCACTCGGCCGTGAAGCCATCACCGAAGTGAACCTGCCTGTGCTGCAGGCGCTGCTGTTTCATGTGGCGATGTGGCAAATCGATCTGCGTGATTTCGGGAGCGGCATGCATGGCCGTTGGCCCCAGGGAGATGTCAGCGTGGTTCTGTGGTCGCTCTCGGTGGCGGCCAATGATTGGCAGTCGCCGGAGCGTCTGACGCGCCTGTGCACGATCCCGAACAATAGCGTGCTGGCGGCGGAATGGGATTCCGGCAGCATGATAATGGAGGCACGCATTCTCCGACCGCTGCACTGGTTTGGCCTGCTGGATCATAAGCAAGAGGCGATCGAGGGACGACCTTTTGGCGAGCGGCGGTTTTACCGAAAGACGGACCTGTTTGATCGTTTTATTTCATTCGACGTGAAGACCGAGGCAAGCGGAGCGATTCGGCATTAGCGAGGGCATCCAGGCGGTGCCGCCAATTTCGCTCTGGTGCTTTCTTTCTCCCTGAACTTCGCGCCCCGCGTATCTGTTGTTTCGTTCACACAGGATGGCGGTAGATCGTCGCACTACGATGATCACGAACCCCGCCAGCCGGACAAAAAATCTCCATCTCCCACCCCACCTGCGAGAGGTCTGCCGCCTCCTTGCCGCAGGCTTGGTGCGGCTGCGCAGCCACGACGCCGAAGATAGGGCAGGGGAGGGCAGTCATGCTCGGGGGACTGGAGACATTCGCCTACACTCCACCGCCCGCCAGCGCCGTCATGCGAACCCCAACAGAAAGGGACTCGCATGACCAGACGATCATCTGCCGCGCCCGTGGCAGGCCCCACCATTCCGAAAATACCACCGACCGAGGTGCTCGGCCGGCTGGCGGCGCTGCAGGCGGCGCCCATCGCCATGCTCAAGCGGCAATGGCGCGAACTCTATGGCAAAGACGCACCGCCCTTCAGCCGAAGCTACATCACCAGCAGATTGGCCTACCGCATCCAGGAACTCGCATATGGCGGGCTAAAGCCAGAGACGGCCGACCGGCTGGTGGCGCTGGGCGAGCAATTGGATGGCGGGAATGTCGTCCTGCGCCGCATCCGTGCTGACGGACGGCCGCTGGCCGGCACGCGCCTGATCCGCGAATGGCAGGGCGTGCAGCATGTCGTCACGGTGCGCATGAACGACTTCGAATTCGAGGGGCGGCCCTACCAGTCGCTCTCGGCCATCGCCCGCCACATCACCGGCACGCGCTGGAATGGCTGGACGTTCTTTGGGCTGAAGGGGAGGGCAGGGGCATGAGCCGCAGCACCCGCATTGAGCCGGCGATGCCGGCCACCACGAAGAAGCTCCGCTGCGCGGTCTATACGCGGAAGTCCACGGACGAGGGGCTGGAGAAGGAATTTAACACCCTCGATGCGCAGCGCGATGCATGTGAGGCCTACGTGGCCAGTCAGCGCGCCGAGGGCTGGGTGCTGGTCCGAGACCGCTACGATGATGGCGGGTTCAGTGGCGGTACCCTCGACCGCCCTGCGTTGAAGCGATTGCTGGCCGATATCGAGCAGGGGCTTATAGACAATATTGTGGTATATAAGGTCGACAGGCTTAGCCGATCACTCATGGACTTCGCCAAGCTCGTACAGACAATGGAAGACCACAGCGTTACCTTTGTGAGTGTAACTCAGTCCTTTTCCACAACGACGTCGATGGGCCGGCTGACGCTCAACATGCTGCTCAGCTTTGCACAATATGAACGAGAAATTATTGGCGAGAGAATCCGCGACAAATTTGCGGCCTCGCGCGCCCGCGGGATGTGGATGGGGGGCAAGGTGCCGCTCGGCTACGACGTGGTGGCCAGGAAGCTGATCGTGAACGAGGACGAGGCACCGCGGGTGCGACGCGTATTCGAGATTTTTGCCGAGACGGGATCGGGCATCGAGACGGTGCGGCGACTGCAGGGGGAGGGGGCCACCAGCAAGACGGGGCGGCCGCTGGACAAAGGCGACGTCTACAAGCTGCTGAACAACCGGACCTATGTTGGCGAGGCTGCGCACAAGGGGCAGGTCTATCCCGGCGAGCATCAGGCAATCGTGCCGCGGGAACTCTGGGATCAGGCGCATGCCGTGCTTCAGATCAGCCCGCGGGTCCGCGCCAACCAGAACCGGGCGCAGACGCCGGCGTTACTGAAGGGGCTGATCTTTGGTGTGGATGGCCGGGCGCTGTCGCCGACGCACGCCAGAAAAAATGGCCGGCTATACCGCTACTACGTGGCGCAGCGCGTGCTGAAGGGCGACGCTGCCGGCGACGACAGCATCGTGCGCCGGGTGTCGGCGGCAGAGATCGAGGCGGCGGTGGTGGACCAAGTGCGCGCGCTGCTGCGGCAGCCGGAGATCGTGGTCGGCACCTGGCGGGCGGCACGCAGGGATGCGCCCGAGCTGACAGAGGCCGAAACCCAGGATGCGCTGCATCGGCTCGACCCGCTGTGGGAGCATCTATTCCCGGCGGAGCAAGCGCGGATTGTACGGTCGCTGATGGAGCGGGTGGTGGTGGGCCCGGCAGGCGCCGACATTCGGCTGCGGCTGGACGGGTTGGGCAGCCTCGTTCGCGACCTGGGCGCGATAGTCCCGGATTCCCTGAGGGCAGCGGCATGACGACCGCCACCAGCATTACGGTCCGGGTGCCGCTGGCAATCCGGCACCGGCCGGGCCGGAAGACCATCGTCGTGCCGGCAGAGGCTGGCCCGGCCGCTGTCCCCACACGTGCCGATCCGGCGCTGGTGAAGGCCCTGGCTCGTGCCCACCGGTACCAACGAATGCTCGACCAGGGGCGCCATGCTTCGTTGACTGAACTGGCGGCGGCCGAAAAGGTCGACCGGTCCTTCCTTGGAAAACTCCTAAGCCTGACGCTGCTGGCGCCGGATCTGGTTGAGGCGATCCTCGAGGGCCGTTGCGATGCCGGCCTGCCGGCCCTTCTTCGCCCTTTTCCGGCATCCTGGCATGAGCAGGCCAGCACATTGGCCGCCGGAAGCAGCCCGGCTTAGGCCCAACCAAACAATCTCAAAGGCTCATGGGACGATTCGGCTGAAGGGCGCGCCATCTGACATGCCAATAAACAACCAAGCTCGGGGGTAATACGTCCAGGATTTCAGCCCTGGTTCTCATCGCGAGGCGAAGCGAATGCGCAACTCACAGCGCGAACCTCTCAAAAATTCTATTATTAAACAGTTGCCTAAAGCTCGGGAAGAAAACGGCGAAGT
>CAMDJV010000023.1 GCA_945901085.1 Rhodovarius crocodyli
AGCGTCATCTTCGGCTTCCCATCCACCCCCCTGGACGCATCCGCCGTCCACTTCCCCTCCACATCCCCCAACCAATCCGCCAGCCGCGAAAACCCCTCCCGCAGCGCCCCCTTCGCATCCAGCAGCCGCCCATCCTCCAGCACCGGCACCACCGCCAGCGCCGGCGGCAGCAGCCGGAAGGGTGCCAAATTCTCCCCCAGCACCACCGGGCGCAGAAATGCCGCCTCCACCGGCCCGCGCGGCGGGGTCACGTGTTTCCAGGGCGCCTTGTCCTGCCCACCCACCCGGCCCTGCACCAAGGGCGCTGCCAGGTTGGCCCCCAACCGCCCCACGGCCACCTTCTCCACGAAGAAGAAGCGGCGCGGAAAGATGGTCGCGCCGTTCTTGAACCGCGCCCGATAGGGGCTGGCCCCGGCTAGGCTGGGCATGGGCGGCCAGGCCGCGGGGCCAATGGCCAGGGCCTTCGCCGCCTCCGCGCTATCGGCATCGCGCCTTGGCAATTGGCCGGAAAAGCGCAGCACCTCGGCCGGCAGCCTCCCGGCATGCGCGCGGCGGCCCAGCATCACGCAGGCCGGCACGGGGAAAAGCGGGCGCACCGTCTCATCCAGGCTCCAGGCCTCATCCCAGCGGATGGAGACATCGCGGCAATCGCCCCGCCGCAGCCCCACGAAAGCCGGGCGGTTGAGCACCGCATAGGGCAGCACCAAGGCCACAACCCCGCCCTGCTTGAGGTAAAGCTGCGTCGCCCGCGCCGCGAAGAGCCCGCACAAATCCTGCTGGGTGGCCAGCACACCGCCAACCCAAAGGTTCATCCGCTGGCTCGCCTCGCGCAGCCTTTGCTGCATGGGGGCGGAGAGGTGGCGAAACGCCACCCAGGGCGGGTTGCCCAACAGCACATCCGCCTGCTGCCCGGGGCGCGAGAGCCAGAGCGGCCGCACCAAATTCCGCAGCACGAAGGGCCAAATGCCATCCCGCCCCGCCTTATGCAGCGCCAGAATGCGGCCATAGGTCTCGGTCAAGGCCGCCACATCGGCCGCGGCCACGCCCTTCAGCCGGCCGAGGCGCCGGCCGACCATCTCGGCGGGCGTGCCACGCTCAATGCCCTCCTTGATGGTCTGCACGCCATATTCCAGCCGCTCCTGATCCTCGGCGAAGCCGCCGGGCACGCGCAGCGGCGGCTCATCGGGCACATCCAGCCGCGCCTCCAGCCCGCTGGCCACGGTGGAAATATTCCACTGCATGGCATCGCCCAGATAGACCGGAACGGTGATGTCGTCCTCGCGGCCCGAAACATCCTCGCCCAGCGCCAGCAGCCAGGTGACGCGGGCGATGATAACGGCCACCGGGTGCACATCCAGCCCGCGCACCTGGGCCATGCAGGCCGCCACTTTTTTGCCGGCACTCCACGCGGCCGCATCACCGGCCGCGCGCAGCCGGCGAATGGCGGCGAAGAGAAAAGTGCCGGAGCCGCAGGCGGGGTCGAGCACACGCTGGTCTAGCGGGTGTTCGATGGCGCGCATCGCCAGCTTCGTGGCCAGCCAATCGGGCGTGTAGTATTCGCCCAGATCGCGTCGCTGCTCGGGGTCCATCAGGCTTTCGTAGAGCGCCTTCATCACATCCTGGCGCACATCCTTGAGGCGGAAACGCCCGGCCTGGCGGGCCAGGCGCAGCACCAGCGCCGCACCGCCCTCGGCATGCAGCACCCAGTCGAAGAAATCCGCCTCCACCGCGCCGCGGATGCCCTGCTGCTCGAGCGCCGCGCCGGAGAGGATGGAAGCTGCGTCATCCGTCTCCAGTTCGAAGACCCGGGCGGCGATGGTCTTGGCCACAATCGTCAGATAGGTGTGCTGCAGGAATAGCCGGTCCGAGCCGACATCCTCGCCATAGACTTCGCGCAGAAGGTTGTTCCACAGGTCTCGCTTGAGCTTCGCCTCGGCATGGCTAGCGAGGCCGGCCCAGAGGGTTTCCAGCATGCCGCTCGCGACCCGAAAGGTCAGGCTGTCGCGGCCCAGTTCGGCGGCGATGGTCAGGGGCTCGGGGTTCAGGTCCTCGCGTTCGGAGACTGCGGGTTCAAGCCAAGCCAGCAGGGCGTCGGGCCGTTCGGGATTGACGGTGTGGCTGCCGATCTCGGCAAGGGCACCACCCTGGAGGCGATAGGCGACGAAGCTGGCGCCGTCGGTGGCGATGCCCAGAGCGGGGCTGCGGCCGGTATCACGCTCATGCTGCGCCAGGTAGTCGGGCAGTTTTTTGAGCACATCGGATTTTTCGTTCCGCAGGTCGCTCTTGAGCTCAAAGACGGTGGCACCGAACAGCGCATCCGCCCGGCCGCCGATGAGCGGCATGCGCTTCTCATGGGTGATGGCGCCCGCTTCCCGGCCGAGCCCATCGGTGAGGATTCGGCTGAGACCCACGCGCAAGGCCTCATGCCCAGGGCGCGTCGCCAATTGCGCCACAATGCCCGGAAGTTGCTCGCGCCGCCAATAAGTTTCCATAGAATTTAGTTTTTAGGCAAATTATCGCATTAGGCAAGGCTTGGCGCGACTCGGGTAGGGCGGGGCAATATGCTGCCATGGCGTCCGACCCATCGCAGCTCGATCTCTTCGCCGCGCCCCCTCAGGCCGATGCGCCCTATCGCGTTACCGAGGCCGACCGCGCCCCGGTGCGGAGGGATCTTTATGCGCTGCTCGAAAAGGCACAGAAGGCCGAGCGCCTGCCCTGGGACTATACCCAGGCCGCGCTGGCCGAGATGCGGGTGGACAGCATGAGCAAATGGCTGCCCGATGATGAGGCGGCGCACCTGCGCCAGCTTTTCGCTGATGAGTTGGACCGGCTTTACGCGCTGGAACCGCAGCCGGAGGGCTGAATTACCGCTCGCAGCGAATAAACATCGTCGAGCGATGGGCGATATCGCCCACATCGGCCGCGCTGCGCTCGACCCCTTGGCTGGGCAGGCTGCGGGGCGTCACCTGGGCGCGGGTCAGAAATTGCAGCGCTGCCTCGCTGCGCACCGCGAAATTCACATTCTGCGCGATGTCGCCGGTGCGCTGGGCCACGCGCTGGGCGTTCAGCTTGCTCACCACCACGCCCACGATATGGCCCTGCATATCCAGCAGCGGTCCGCCGGAATTGCCCGGCTGCACCTCGGCCGAGATTTGAATCTGGTTGCGGTTATCGGCAATCCCGGCCAGGCCATTCACCTCGCCGCGGGTCAGTTTGGGGTCGGAGCTGAGCAGCCCGGCGAGGGGGAAGCCATAGGCCACCACGCCCTCACCCCGGCGCACCGGCGGGCCGGCGCGGAAGGGCAGGACGGGCCCGGGAAGGCCCGGCACGGCGAGTACGGCCAGGTCGAGCGCTGCATCAACCCGCGCGGGGGGGGTGGCGGCCAGCCAGCGCCCCTCGGGCGTGCGCAGAATGATCCGGTTGCAGCCATTGACCACATGCTCATTGGTCATCACCCGATCCGCCGCGATGATGAAGCCAGAGCCGGTGGAGACATTGCGGGCGGCCTGGTTGGGTGGTGCCTGCGGCACGAGGCTGGCCGGCGGCGGAGGCGGGCGCGGGGCTGCGGCGGTGGCAAGTTCGATGGTGCGGTTGGCGCAGATATCCTGCTCCGGCAGCACCGATTCCCGACCATCGGCCAGCACCAGCCTCAGGTCGAAGCGGCAGGCGGCAGGGTCGCTTGGCACCACGCGGAAGCCGCCATTGATCGGCAGCGGGCGGCCCGCGGTGAGCAGCGAATTGCCCCAATCATTGCCCGCACCGCGCGGGCTGCGCACGGCGTGCAGCGCGGTGGCCTCAACCCCCGTGCGGTTGACGATGCGAAACCCCGCCGGCGGTTCGGGCGCCTGGGCGGCGGCGGCGAGGGGGAGCAGCAGAGCAAGGATCAGGAAGCGACGCATGGGGGCCATGTGACCCCGCGCGCGCGGCGGGGCAAGCCCCCACCCGGCAGGGCGAACTTGACCTGCCCCGCCGCAGGGGCTGAATGCGGGCCATGCGCATCATCGGCCTGGCCGGGTGGAGCGGGGCGGGCAAGACCACCCTGCTCACCCGCCTCATCCCGCATCTGATCGGCCAGGGGCTGCGGGTCTCGACCGTCAAGCACGCGCATCACAGCTTTGATGTGGACAGGCCGGGTAAGGATTCCTGGGCGCATCGTGAGGCGGGGGCGAGCCAGGTGCTGGTCAGCGCTGCGCATCGCTGGGCGTTGATGACCGAGAACCGGGGCAATCCTGAGCCTGATCTGGCCTTCCTGCTGGGCCAACTCAGCCCGGTGGACCTCGTGATCATTGAGGGCTTTAAGCGCGCGCCCTACCCTAAGATCGAGGTGCACCGCGCCGCCAATGGCAAGGCCTGGCTGCATCCTGACGACCCCGATATCCGCGCCATCGCCGCCGATACCCCCCAAGCCGCCCTGCCGCAGGCAGCACTCGATGATATTCCCGCCATTGCGGCGCTGGTGCTGCGCTTTGCTGCGGGAGTGGGGTGATGGGCCGGCTGACCGATGACTGCTTCGCCTTTGGCGGCCAGATGATGGGGGTGGAGGCGGCGGCGGCACTGATCCAGGCACGGGTGACACCGCTGGCCGAGACCGAGGCGGTGCCGCTGCAGGCGGCCCGGGGACGGGTGCTGGCCGAGCGGCTGATCGCGCCCACGGCCTTGCCGCCGTTTTTCAATGCCGCGGTGGATGGCTATGCCTTCGCCCATCAGGGCGGGGCGGGGCTGCGGCTGCCAGTGGCGGGCCGGGTTGCCGCGGGCGCGGTGGCCCCGCCGCTCATTCCGGGCACCGCGATGCGCATCTTCACCGGTGCCGCCATGCCGGCGGGCGCCGATACGGTGCTGATGCAGGAGGATGCGGCGCTGGAGGGCGACACATTGCTGCTGCCTGCGGGGCTGCGGCGGGGCGCCAATTGCCGCCCGGCCGGGGAGGAACTGGCCCTGGGCGCCACCGCGCTGGCGGCCGGCACAAGGCTGGGGCCGGCGGAAATCGGGCTGGCGGCCGCCCTTGGCCTGGCCGTTTTGCCCTGCACCCGTCGGCTGCGGGTGGGGGTTTTCTCCACCGGCGATGAATTGGCCGCACCCGGCACGCTGCTGGGCCCGGCGCAGAGTTTTGACAGCAACCGCTTCACCCTGCTGGCCCTGCTGGGCGGGTTGCCGGTGGAGGCTTGTGACCTGGGGATTCTGCCCGATCAGCCCGCCGCCACCGCCGCCGCGCTTGCCGCCGCCGCCGCCACGCATGACCTGCTGCTGACCTCGGGGGGCGTTTCCGCGGGCGAAGAGGATCATGTCCGCGCCGCGATTGAAGGCGCGGGGCGGCTGGTGTTCTGGCGCCTGGCGGTGAAGCCGGGGCGGCCGGCGGCGATGGGCATGGTGGCCGGCACGCCGGTGCTGGGCCTGCCGGGCAACCCGGTGGCGGCGGTGGTGTGCTTTCTGCATCTGGCCCGGCCGCTGATTTTGCGGCTGGTGGGCGGGCAGGTGGAGGCCCTGCCCCGCTTCCCTGCCATTGCCGATTTCCATCACCGCAAGAAGCCAGGGCGGTGCGAGTATCTGCGGGTGCGGCTGCGGCGGCAGAACGCATTGATGTTGTTTGCGGACAAATTCGACCGGGAGGGGGCGGGCATGCTCACCAGCCTCACCCAGAGCCATGCCCTGTGCGAATTGCCCGAGGCGATGGAATGCGTGCGCCCTGGCGATACCGTGCTGGTGCTGCCCTTTTCGGCGCTTTTGTGAAGGCTGCGATTGCGTGGGCAGGGTTTTTGGTGCCCCCTAGGGGAAAGAAGGGAGCCTGCCATGACCGAACACCTGCATAAGAGCTTCGAGGGGGGCGTGCTGACGCTGCGCCTCACCCGGCCGGAGAAGAAGAACGCGCTGACCCGGGCGATGTATGATGGCCTGGCCCAGGGCCTGCATGTGGCGGCCACGCATGATGAGACGCGGGTGGTGATCATCGCCGGCGGGGCGGATTTTACCGCCGGCAATGATCTGGCGGATTTTGCCGCGGTGGAGGCGGACAAACCCCGCCCTGGCGCGGCTTTTGAGTTTCTGGAGCAGATTCGCGCCTTTCCCAAGCCGGTGGTGGCCGCGGTGCGCGGCGTGGCGGTGGGTATTGGCACCACCATGCTGCTGCATTGTGATGCGGTGGTGGTGGCGAAGCAGGCCAGGCTGCAAATGCCGTTTTCCCGCTTGGCGCTGGTGCCCGAGGGCGGTTCGAGCCTGTTGCTGGCGCAGCGGGTGGGCACGGCCTTGGCGAATTGGTGGCTGATGAGCGGTGAAGCGTTTTCGGGCGAAGAGGCGATGCGGGCGGGCTTGGCATTGCGCGCGGTGGAGGATGCGCAGGTTGAGGCCGAGGCGGTGGCGATTGCCGGCCAATTGGCAGGATTGCCGCCGGGGGCGCTGGCCGAGACCAAGCGCTTGCTGCGCGCGCCAATGCGTGAGGCGCTGGAGGCGGTGATGGCGGAGGAGCGGGTGGCGTTCAGCCAGCAATTGCGCTCGCCCGAAGCGCAGGCGGTGTTTGCGGCGTTTCTGGCAAGAAAGAAGTAGCCGGCAGCAGCACCAAAGTCAAGGATTATTATCTTACTAATAGGCGGTCCAGGTGGCCCTGCCACCTGGTGGGAGAGGTCTGGAGAGGGCAAAGCCCTCACCAGGGGCCACCCGCGCCAAGCTATGCAGGCTTAGGCCCCCGCCCCCCATGATGCCCACCATGGCGCGGCCGGGGCATTTCATCGCGGGTGATCGCCTGGTCCGAATTGGCATCCATGGCGCGGAAGCGGGCTTCGACCTGTGGCCGCATTTCCTCCAGGGTCACCTTGCCATCGCGATTGGCGTCGAGCGCGCGGAAGCGGGCATCGGCCATGCGCTGGGCGTGTTCGGCGTGGTCATGGCCGGGCGGGCCGCGGCGGGGGCCGTCGCCGGGGCCACGGCGGAGGGTGCGGAATTCCTCTTGGGTGAGATAGCCATCGCGATTGGCATCGGCCTCGGTGAAGCGGGTTTGGGTGCGGGCCCAGACCTCGTCGAGCGTGACCCTGCCATCGGCGTTGGTGTCCATGGCGTTGAACATGCGGTTGGGGTCTGGGCGCGTGGGGGGTTCCGTGGGGGCGGCAGGCTGGGCCAGGGCGGGCAGGCCCAGGCTCAGCAGCAGGGCCGCAAGCGGCAGGGCCTTGGCCAGATCGGATCTTTGCATCACATCGCTCCTATGCAGGTTTGTGTGCCAGTATAATGCGGCCGGGATGTAACCCGCATATCGCTCCGTCGTGAGGAAGTGTGACAGAGACCACCGAGGATTTTCTGCTTGGCGGAAGGGTGCGGCTGGAGCAGCCGGCGGTGGGGCTGCGTGCGGCCATTGATGCGGTGCTGCTGGCCGCTGCCATACCGGCCCGCGCGCCCGAGGCGGTGCTGGAATTGGGCTGCGGCACGGGGGCTGCACTGCTCTGCCTTGCCGCGCGGGTGCCGGGGCTGGCGCTGCATGGGGTGGAGTTGGATGGCGGGCTGGCCGAGATGGCCCGGCGCAATGCCGGGGGGCTGGGGGCCAGTATTGTGGCCGGGGATATTCGCGGGGCCTTGCCGGCGTGTCGGCATGCTTTTGCCAATCCGCCCTATTGGCCGGGGGGCAGCGCCTCGCCCATCGCGCTGCGGCGCAATGCGGCGCATGAAGCGGAGGCCGGGCTGGAGGATTGGGCGGGGGCCTTGGCGCGCGGGCTGGTGCTTCGGGGCACGGCCAGCATGATTTTGCCGGCGGCACGCTTTGGCCAGGCGGCGGCGGCGCTGCGGGGGGCGGGGTGTGGCAGCCTGACCATGCTGCCGCTCTGGCCCCGCGCCGGGGTGGCGGCCAAGCGGGTGATTTTGCAGGCGATCAAGGGCGGGCGGGGGCCGGACCGGCTTTTGCCCGGCTTGGTGCTGCACGAGGCCGATGGCAGCTTTACCGCCGCGGCAGAGGCGGTGCTGCGCCACGCCCAGGCCCTGCCACAAGGCTGAGCAGGCCGATCAGCGCGGTCATCGCGCACATCACGAAGCCGGGGACATAGCTGCCGGTCCAGCCCACCAGCAGGGTGAAGAGGCTGGGCATGACCACCATGGTGGCGCCAAAGACCACGCCCATGGCCGCCGTGGCGCCGCCGACCTGGCCGGCGGGGGCGACGCGGGCGATTTCGGCCAGCAGCACGCCATTCCAGGCCACGGCGGAGGCGCCCATCAGCAGGCCCACCGCAATCACCAGCCAGACCGGCCAGCCAGGCCCCGCCGCGGCCAGGGCGAGGGCTGCGAGGATGATCACCGCGCCCAGGCCGAGCAGCACCGGGCGGGCGCCAAAACGGTCAGCGCAGAGCGCCCAGAGAATGCGGCCGATGACGCCCGCGCCCTGGGCCAGCGCCAGATGCAGCCCGGCCTGGGCGAGGCCGAGGCCCAGCACCTGCACCTGCCAGACCACGAAGAAGCTGCCAAAGCAGAATTGCGCCACGCCAAAGCCGCAGGAGGTGATGGCCAGGGCGCGGATTTGCGGCTGGCTGCGCAGCAGGGCCATGCTGCGGGCGGCATCGGCCAGGGGGGCGGATGGGGCCTGGGGGCTGCGGTCGGCATCCAGCACCGCGCGCAGCGGTTGCAGCGCCAGGGCCAGAACCAGAGAGAAAACCGCCATGGCGAGCACGCCGCCGCGCCAGCCAAAGGCCAGGGCTGCGAGCGGTGCGAGACCAGCCACGAGCATGGCGCCGGCCGGCACCCCGGTCTGCTTCAGGCCGAAGATCAGGCTGCGGCGATGGGGGGGCGTGCGGGCATAGAGCAGGTGGCTGCCTGCTGGGGTGATGGGCCCATGCCCCACCCCCGCCAGCAGGGCGGAGACGAGCAAGGCCCATGGGGTGCCTATCACCGCCAGCCCCAGCCCGGCTGCGATCACGCATAGCCCCACCTGGCAGACGCGGATGCCGCCGAAGCGGGCCAGGAAGCCCTGGGTGAAAGGCCCCGAGACCAACGCGCCCGCATAGACCAGCGCGGTATGCACCCCGGCGAGGGAGGCCGGCAGGCCGGTTTCGGCCGAGATGCGGGTGGCCAGCACCGGCACGGTGAGGAAGGCGCCCATGCCGGCCATATGGGTGCCCAGCAGCGCCAGCATCACCAGCCAGATCGAGACATGTTTCATGCTGCACAGTCGCGCCTTGCGGGCGGTGTTGTGAAGCGGGCCGGGATGGCCAATCGATGGCACGGGGGCGGGCTTGCCTGTTTTGCCACCATGGCTGCTTGACCCTGGGGCTGGGGGTGCCCACACCCAGGTTTATGAAACCATTCATGTCTGTGATGCTGTGGATGCTGGCGGTGATGCTGCCGGGCATGGCGCAGCTTCCTTCATCCCCGCCCGCGAGCGCGGCTTTGGCTGCGGCTGCCCCTTCCGCCACTGCGCCGGCGGGGCCGGATCTGCAGCATCTGCTGGAGACGTTGCGCAATGATGGCCGGCGAGCGGAACTCATCGCCTTGCTGGAGGCGGTGGCGACGGCGCAGCGCCAGGGCGCGCCAAATGCGCCGCCAAACGCCGCCCAGACCCCGGCCGAGGCACCCATCCTGGGCGCCACCACGGAGCGTATCTCCGCAGCAATCGGTGCGATGGCGGCGGAAATCGAGTCCGCCACCGATCTGGAGGGGATTTTGGCCTGGTTGAGCGGCATGGTGAGTGACGAGACGCTGCAGGCCATGGTGCTGGAATTGGGCTGGAAGCTGCTGCTGGTCTTCGGCCTGGGGCTGCTGACCGAGCGGCTGAGCAAGCGGCTGCTGCGCCACTGGGCGGCGATGCTGGATATGCGCGCCCCGCCGGAGGGCGCGCAGAACGCCATGCTGCGCCGGGCACCCTATATCGCCGCGAGGCTGCTGCTGGATCTGGCGCCGGTGCTGGCCTTCTGTCTGGTGGCCCGGGTCATCATTCCGCAATTGCCCGGATGGCCATCGCAACGGGTCATCATCTGGACGGTGGCCAATGCCTATATCGTGGCCCGCGGCGTGATGGTGGTGGTGCGGCTGCTGTTCAGCCCGGCCAGCAACCATTTGCGCCTGCTGCCCTGCGCCGATGAAACGGCGGCCTATGTGACGGTGTGGATGCAGCGCATGGCGCTCGTCTCGGTCAGCGCCTATGCGGCGAGTGAATTCGCCCTGCTGCTGGCCATGCCGCTTTCGGTGCAGAATGGCATGCTGCGGGTGGGCTCGCTGCTGGTGTCGGTGCTGGCGGCCATCATGGTGCTGCAGAACCGCCAGCCGGTGGCGCGGTTTCTGGCAGCGCCGCCGCTGGCGGAGGGCGAGGTGCCCGATCGAGGCCGGGCGATGCTGCGCCGCCTGCGCGACATGCTGGCCGATGCATGGCATGTGCTGGCCATTCTGTGGGTCTTGGCGCTTTGGGCCTCCTGGGCAATGGCGCTCAATCATGGCGTCGATAGGCTGCTGCAGGCCAGCGGGCTGACCGTGGGGGTGGTGGTGGTGGCCAAGTTGGCCGATGAGGCGATGAGGCGGCTGCTTGATGGCGCCTTCAGTATCAGTGCCGATTTCGCCAGCCGCTTTCCGGGGCTGGAGGCGCGGGCCAATCGGTATCTGCCCGGGTTGAAGGGGCTGGTCGGCGTGCTGATCGCGCTGGTGACGGTGGTGGTGCTGCTGGAGGTCTGGGGGTTGGGTGCCTTCTCCTGGTTCCGCTATGGCCGGGGCGGGGCGCGGCTGCTGGGCTCGGTGATGTCGATCTCGCTCACGCTGCTGCTGGCGCTTTTGGTGTGGGAGGCGGCCAATGCGGCCATTGCCCGCCATCTCGCGCAACTTTCCGCCAATGCCGCCACCGCCCGCTCGGCGCGGGTGCGCACGCTGCTGCCGATGCTGCGCACGGTGCTGGGCATTGTGGTCACCATTTTCATCACGCTCAATGTACTGGCGGAGATCGGGGTGAATGTGGCGCCGCTGCTGGCGGGTGCGGGTGTCATCGGCCTCGCCGTCGGCTTTGGCTCGCAGACCTTGGTGCGCGATGTCATCACCGGGGTCTTCCTGCTGTTCGAGGATTCGGTGGCGGTGGGCGATGTGGTGACGCTGGGGGGGCTGAGCGGCACGGTGGAGCAATTATCCATCCGCTCCATCCGGCTGCGGGCGGTCAATGGCGATGTCCATATCATCCCCTTCTCAGCGGTGACGACGGTGACGAACCAGACGCGCGATTATGGCTATGCCGTGATCGACCTGGTGGTGGATTACGATGCGGATACCGACCTGGTGGCGTCGGCGTTGAGCGAGGTGGGCACCGTCATGCGCGCCGATGATGCCTGGAGCGGCTCCATCATGGCGGCCATCGAGGTGATGGGCGTGGAGCGGATGAGTGATATGGGCGTGGTGGTTCGGGCGCGGATGAAGACCGAGCCGGCGCGCCGCTGGGCGGTGTCGCGCGAGTTGAACCGCCGGGTGAAGCTGCGCTGCGGCGAGTTGGGGATTATGATCAGCCCGCCGGGGAAGGTGGTGCAGGTTCCACCGCCGCCGCCGGCGGTGTGAGCCCCTCCGGGCCGAGCACCTCCTCCACCGTGCCATCTTGGATGATCCGCCCGCCATCCATGCGGATCACCCGGGTGCACCAGCGGCGCACGATCTCCATGGCATGGGTGGCCAGCACCAGGATTTCGGCATCGCGCACCAGCACGGCGAGGCGCTCCTCGGCGCGGGCCATGAAATCGGCATCGCCGGCGAGGAACCATTCATCCATCAGCAGGATATCGGGCGCCATGGCGGTGGCCATCGCGAAGGCGAGGCGCACCTGCATGCCGGCCGAGTAGCTGCGCACCGGGATATCGAGAAATTCATTCAGGCCGGAGAAGCTGACAACCTCGGCGGCGAGGGCCTTGGCCTGGGCATCGCTCAGGCCGCGATACCAGGCGCGCAGGCGGATATTCTCAAAGCCAGTCGCCCAGGGGTCCATACCGGCCATGGGGTCGATGAGGCTGCCGATTTCGCCCTGCACCTCAAGCCGCCCGCCCACCGGGTCATAAATGCCCGCTATGGTGCGCAGCAGGGTGGATTTGCCGGCGCCATTATGGCCGATCAGCGCCACCCGCTCGCCACTCTTGATGGAGAAATTCAGGTCACGCAGCGCGGCCACCACCACCCTATCCTGCGCATCTTGCTCCACACGGCGCGAGGCGGCGGCGAAGAGGCGCTTTTTCAGGCTGCGCGAGCCGACATGATAGAGCGGAAAATCAACGGCCAATCCCTCGGCCTTGATATATGCCATGATATCAGACCCAGAAGGCGATGCGGGAGCGGAAACGCACAAACAGGGCGAAGGCCGCACCGCATAGGATGGCGGAATAGGCCAGCGCCGCCAGCCAGACCAGCGGCGAGACCCCGCCTCCCACCAGCGGTCCGCGCACCGTCTCCATCACCGCGAAGACGGGATTGAGCGGCAGCCATTTGGCCGCCTCGCCCAGCAATTCAGGCTTCCAGATCACCGGTGAGACGAAGAAGGCGATTTGCATCACGGATGCGATGATCGGGCCGATATCGCGGAAACGCGCCGATAGCATGCCAAACAGCACCGCCGCCGCCAGCGCATCAATCAGGAATAGCGCCAGGCCGGGCAGCGCCCAGAGCGATACAAGCCCCGGCCAAGAATTGCAGGCCAGGAAGACCAGCAGGATCAGGGGCAGGTTATGCGCCGCCACGATCACATTGCGCATCACGCAGCGCAGGGCATGGACGCTGTAGGGCTGCGGCATCTGGCGGATGACGCCTTCCTGCTCGATCAGCGAGTTGGAGCCTTCATTCACCATGCCGGCGATGACGTTCCAGGTGATGAGGCTCACCGCGAGATAGGGCAGGTATTGCCGCAGTTCCAGCTTGAACAACTGGGAATAGAGAAAGCCGAGCGAGATCAGCATCACCGCCGTGGACAGCGTCAGCCAGAATGGCCCCAGCACCGAACCGCGATAGCGGTTGCGGATATCCATCCGCGCCAGGGCCAGCGGCAGGCGCCAGCGGCCCACCCCCAAGGCCAGATCATCGACCGCGCGCGCCAGCATGCGCGGGTTGGCCGCGTCTCGCACGGAAGGGGCCTGATGGGTGCTCAGCATCACCGCCCTTTACCCCCAGGGCGACGAGGCGACTACCCCTGGGTGCTATTTCATGCACTGCCCGCCCGGGCGGCCCATGCCGCAATCACCCTGGCGGCCTGGGAGAAATCCTCCATCCGCATCGCCTCGAGCGGGGTGTGGCTGCCATTTTGGTTGCGCACGAAGACCATGCCTGCGGGAATACCGGCCTGGGCGAAGGAGGCGGCGTCATGCCCACCGCCCGAGGGCATGATCTTATAGGGCACGCCCATCGCCTCGGCCGCGGCGCGCACGCCATCCTGGATGGCCTGGTCCATCGGCGTGGCAGCACTCTCGCCCCGGCCCACCACATCAATTGCCACGCCACGGGCGGTGCCGATTTCGGCCGCCAGACGGTCGATCTCGGCGAAAAACAGGTCCAGCGTTTCGATATGGGGGCTGCGCACATCGAGCGAGAAATCGATCTCGCCCGGGACCTTGCCGAAGCCCGCCTGGTCATTGGTGTTGATGGTGCAGAAGGTCATCACCATCGGCTTGCCCTTCGCGTCCAGCACGCCCCAATAGAGGTCGAGCTTATGGGCGAATTCGGCAAGCGCCATCGCCGCGTCATGCCGATAGGCCCGTGGTGTGGCGCCCGAATGGTTGTATTCGCCTCTGATGCGCCCTGCCCGCACCCTCCGATTGCCCGGCAGGGCGGTGACGATGCCCAGCGGGATTTCCTCATGGTCGAGCACCGGGCCCTGCTCGATATGCAGTTCCAGATAGGCGGCGACATTATGCGGGCCGAGCGCGGCGCGGCCGGCCTTCACCGCATCGGGGTCATAACCCAGGGCGCGCATATGGTGCTCGAGCGAGAGGCCGCTATCCTTGCGCAGGGCCTGGAGGTTTTCCGCCGGGTAGCTGCCCAGCGCCATGCGGCTGCCGGGCAGGCCGGGGAACCAAGCACCGCCCTCCTCGGCGCGGATGGCCATGACGGTGATGTCGCGCCGCGGCTGAAAGCCCGCCTGCACCATGCCCGCCACCACCGCCATGCCGCAGAGAACCCCGGCCGCGCCATCGTAATTGCCGCCTTGGGGGACGGAATCGAGGTGGCTGCCCAGAATGATCTGCGGCAGCGTGCGGTCGGTGCCCGGCAGGATCATGTACATATTGCCGGCGAAGTCATTGTGGATGGCGAGGCCGAGTTTTTCCGCCTCGGCACGGACCAGGGCATGGGCGATTTCCTCACCCGGGCCATAGGCCTCGCGGGTGACGCCAACGCCATCGAAGGTTTTCTCCCGCAAGGCGTCGAAAAGCCGGGCGGCGAGGGCGGTATCGGGGCGAAGATTCGTGGCCATATGGGCCTCCATGCGGGCGGGGGGGCCAAGGTAGCGCGGCACGGGACGCTGCCAAGCGGGCGGGGGGTGGAAAGGCCGCGGCGGTTACGCCGCCAATTCACGCCATGGCAGGCTTGCGCGCGGCGGCCCGCCCCGTTATGGCCCGGCGCGAAACGCAGGGATCACTCGCATGGCCATCGAACGCACCTTCTCCATCCTCAAGCCCGACGCGACGCGGCGCAACCTGACCGGCGCGATCAACGCCGTCTATGAAAAGGCCGGCCTGCGGATCGTGGCGCAAAAGCGCATCCATATGACCCGCGCCCAGGCCGAGAGCTTTTATGGCGTGCATCGCGAGCGCGGCTTTTTCAATGATCTGGTGAGCTTCATGATCTCCGGCCCGGTGGTGGTGCAGGTGCTGGAAGGCGAGAATGCCGTCCTCGCCCATCGTGACCTGATGGGTGCGACCAACCCGGCCAATGCCGCCGAGGGCACGGTTCGCAAGCTCTTCGCCGAGAGCATCGAGGCGAATTCGGTGCATGGCTCGGATAGCGCCGAGAATGCCGCGGTTGAGATCGCGTATTTCTTCGCCGGCTGCGACATCGTCGGGTAAGACGCGCCGCGCCGCCGCGGCGCGGGTGATCAGGGATTGCATCGGCAGGCCATGGCGTGGCCTGCTGTCGCCTGACACGCGCGACGCGGGGGCAATTCCATGAGCATTATTCGATTCGCCGAGGAAACGCGGCTCAGCGGCGCGGTGGCGCATGGCGGGGTGCTCTACCTCGCCGGCCAGGTGGCCGATGATGCCAGCCTCGATGCTGAGGGGCAGACCGCCGATATTCTCGCCCAGATTGACGCCTTGCTGGCGGCGGCGGGGACGGATAAGGCGCATTTATTGAGCGCCACCATTATTTTGGCTGATATTGCAGATGCGGCGGCGATGAACCGCGCCTGGGACCGCTGGCTGGACCGGGGCAATAAGCCGGCGCGGATGACCATTCAGGCAGCCCTGGTTGACCCTTCCTGGCGGGTGGAGATCACCGGCATTGCAGCCATCCCCGCGCCGTCGGGGAGCCGTGATGGCTGAAAACCCCACCCAACGCCGCACCGCCTTGCACAGTGGTGCGATGACGCTGGGGCTGATGCTGCTGGTGGCAGCGGCGGCGGGTGGTGATGGCTGGCTCTTCTCGGTGGCGGCCCTGGTTGTGGCGGGCCTCGCCGTGGGCGGGCTTTATCTGGTGTTTCCGCATGGGCCATTATTCGCCCTGGGCGTGGCCAATGGGCTTGCAGTCTATATGTGCCTTTATGTGGTGATCGGCCGAAGCGCCTTTCCCCAAGCCATTAGCTGGACGCTGCCTTTTGGCTTTCTCATGCCCGTGGCCGCCTTTGTGGGCACCTGCTGGCTCAAGCGGGGGGAATTGGTGGCGCTGGCCTCCAGGGGCCTTGATGATGCCGATCTGACGCATTTGCCGCGCGTGATGCGCTGGCTGCTGATGTGCGGCATGGTGGGGGTGCTGGCCATGGCCTCGCCATTCAATCGCCAAGGCCCGGAAAGCCAGACCATGGTGCTGATGATCGCCATGGCGGCGATCTCGGCCATTTCGGTCATCGCGGTGCGTGATGTGGTGCGGTTGCTGGTGGATGTGGCGGCGATTCTGACCATGGTGACGGCGCGCATCAGGTTCCTCGTCGTGCCGATGGCGACCTATGTCAGCCTCTTCACCCTATTGGCGACGAGCTTTGGCTGCCTGTATCGCATTGCCGATGCGCTCAGTGAGGGGCCGCTATTCCAGAAGCTGGGGCATATGGGCCGGCTTGATTTTTCCGAGGCGCTGCATTTCTCCGTCGTGACGCTCGCCACGGTGGGGTATGGCGACATCTTGCCGATAGATGATGGGGTGCGGATTCTGGCGACGATTGAGATGGTGGTGGGCCAATTGCTACTGCTCTTCGGCTTTTCGGAAATCATGCGAAGCCGTAAGGCTTGAAACTGCTCTCACTGGGCGAGAGCTGCCCGCTTCCATCTGCCGGCCTTGCTAAGCCTGTCGGATGGTAGGTAGCCTTGTTTCCATAACGAAACTGCGGATGGATGCTTGGCAGTTTCGATGGGTGGAATGAACACAAGCAGCATTTTGGGAGGCCAAGAGGTCAGATGAACGCGATCAAAACTACCATCAAGTCGGGCAAGACGGTCGTCGGTGCGGCGGGGGCGCCGAACGTGGATGTGGCGATGCTCGCTGATGCCGGATTCGACTTTATGTTGTTCGACACGCAGCATTCCCCATGGGAGATCAAGCAGTTGCAGCCGGCTATTCAGTCGCTGCGCGGCAAGCAGGCGGCGCCGATCATCCGCGTCGCGGCCAACCAGGCTGATCAGATCTGCTTCGCGCTTGATGCTGGGGCGCGTGGTATCATCGCGCCAATGGTCAATACGCGTGCGGAGGCCGAGGCGATGGTGCGCGCCTGCCGTTACTACCCGCTCGGCAATCGCAGCAATGCCGGGGTGCGCGGCGAGTGGGGCGAGTTTGATCGGTACCGCGACTATCTTGATACGGTGAATAACGAGCTCGTTATCGTGCCGATGATCGAGACCAAGCAGTCGCTGGAAAACCTCGATGCCATCGCCTCTGTTCCGGGTGTCGATGTGCTGCTCATCGGCCCGTCTGATCTGTCTATCGAGCTCGATGTGCCGCTGGACTATGCCTGCGACACGTATCAGCGCGCGCTTGATAAGATTGCACAGACGGCAGCGAAGCATGGGATTGCTGCGGGAATGTATTTCATTCCGCCTGGGATGGACCCGAATTTCTTTGTCGATAAGGGGTTCAAATTCTTCACCATGCCCTGGGCACCTTGGGCCGCGGCGGGGATCCAGAATGCGCTGACCGGGATCAAGCGCTAACAGGGGGCTGAACAACGCTGATGGCGGGGGAAAGAGCGAAAGGGCTCTGCCCCTCGATACTTGGATCACGCGGCGTTGAGGCCATGGCTGGGGCCAGGATGGGCCGGCGCGCCGCGCGGTGATTCCACTCCGGCCCAACATCCTCTAGCATCCTCGTCATTCAAAGGAACAGAACACCATGCTCGTTGAACAACGCACCTACACGCTGCATCCTGGCACGGCCGGGCAGTATCTCAAGCTCTATGAGACCGAGGGCATGGCCATTCAAAAGCCCATTCTGGGCCGCCTGGTGGGTTATTATCAGACCGAATTCGGCACGCTCAATCAGGTCATCCATATGTGGGCCTATGAGAGCCTGGATGAGCGCGCCGCCAAGCGCGCCCGCCTGGGTGCCGATCCGGCCTGGCAGGCCTATATTGGCAAGACCCGGCCGCTGATCATCACCCAGGAGAACAAGCTGCTCATTCCTGCGCCCTTCCTGACGGTGAAGTGGCAGGACTGAGCGCTTCATGCCGCCGGGCGCGCGCATTCTGGTCACCGGCGCGGCAGGCTTCGTGGGCAGCCATCTGCGCGATGCCCTGCGTATGGCCTTTCGCGATGCCTGGCTGATCGCCGCCATCCATCGCCGCCCGGCGATGGGCTGGGATGAGAGCGTGCCCCTCGACCTTGCCGATGCGGCGGGGTTGGCGGGTCAATTGGCGGCGATTGCCCCTGATGCGGTGGTGCATCTGGGTGCCCAGGCGAATGTGGCGCAGAGTTTTAAGGATGTGGCGGCAACCTGGGAGGCCAATCTCACCGCCACCCTCAACCTTGGTGCCGCGCTGATGCAGGCCCGGCCGGCATGCCGGCTGCTGTTTGCCTCCACCGGCGAGATTTATGGGCTGAGCTTCCAGCAGGGCGTGGCGCTGGATGAAAATGCGCCGCTGGCACCGGGCAACCCTTATGCCGCGGCCAAGGCGGCGGCGGATATCGCGCTGGGCGAAATGGCGCTGCGGGGCCTGGCGGTGGTGCGGATGCGGCCATTGAACCATGTCGGCCCTGGCCAGTCCGAGGGTTATGCGGTGGCCGCCTTCGCCCGGCAGATTGCGCTGATCGAGGCCGGGCGGCAGGCGCCGGTGATGGCGGTGGGGGCCTTGGAGCGCTGGCGGGATTTTCTTGATGTGCGCGATGTCTGCGCCGCCTATGCCCAGGCGCTGGCACAATGGGAGAGGCTGCCCAATGGCGTTGCGCTCAATATCGCCTCAGGAGTGCCACGGCGGATTGGCGATGTTCTGGCCGGGCTGCTGGCCCGCTCGGACAGGGTGATCCGGGTGGAGGAGGCGGCGCATGCGCTCAGGCCGAATGACGTCATCCGCTCGCTCGGCGATGCGGGGCGGGCCCACGCTATGCTGGGCTGGCAGCCCATGATCGACTGGGAGACGACGTTGGATGATGTGCTGACGGATTGGCGGGCGCGGGTCTGACGTTAGAGCAGCTTTATCCGCTCAAACGGCATCGTTTGAGCGGATAAAGCTGCGCGCTAAACAAAGGCTTAGAGCCGGTGCAGTGAGCCGTGGCGCACCCCACGCGCGGGTTACGCCTTGCGCAGCAGGTCGCGCAGTTCGGCCGCCACGGCATCGAGAGCCGCCATGGCGGCATCAATACCCTGGGGCGTGGCATCGGCCCCGGCCACGCCGGCGCCATCATCACTCAGCAGCCGCTGCACGCCCTTGATGGTATAGCCCTGGCTATAGAGCAGTCCGGAAATCCGCCGCAGCAAGGCGATATCCTCAGGCCGATAATACCGCCGCCCGCCGCCGCGCTTAAGCGGCTTGAGCTGCGGGAACTTGCCCTCCCAGAAACGCAGCACGTGCTGCGGCACGTTCAGCTCCTCGGCCACCTCACTGATGGTGCGGAAGGCCTGTGCGGCCTTCTTGGCGCGGGGTTCGGGGGTGATCGGCTCAAGCTGCAGGTCGGGCATGACGGCCTGCAATGTCATTCGTCAGCCCCGGCACGCGGCAGCTTCTCATGATTGATGCGCGCCTTGAGCATCTGGCTGGCACGAAAGCTCAGCACCTTGCGGGGGGTGATGGGCACTTCCACCCCGGTCTTGGGATTGCGGCCAATGCGCTGGGCCTTCTGCCGCACCGCGAAGGTGCCAAAGGCGGAGATCTTCACCGGCTGGCCCTGACCCAGGGCCGCGGACATGCGCAGCAGCACCGCCTCCAGCAAGGCGGCGGATTCGTTACGGGAAAGGCCGACTTCCGCATAGATAGCTTCAGCCAATTGCGCTCTGGTGAGTGTTTGCATCGTCGAACCGAGGCCCTGCAAGTGTATGTGAGGACAGCAAAGCCCCTATATGGGCCAAAGGTCAACCTTTGCTTTTCAATGCAGTCCGCCGCGGAGGCTTCAGCCGGCGCGCAGCGCCGACCGTGCCTCGGCCACTGAGCGCAGCGTCGTGAGCCATTCAGCCATCGCCTGCTGTGAGACGGTGGGCAGGCGCGAAATACGCTGGGCGACGCCTGCAAGGTCACCAGCGGCCAGGGCAACCCGCGCGGCGTTGATCTCTTCCTCGGCGGCGGTGCTCCATTGCGTCTGCGGCGCGCGGCGAAGGCTGGCCATCGCGCTGACATGCGACCAGGCCGTCTCGACCACGCCGATACGGGCATGGGCGGCGCTGCGGGCGGCGCGTGCTGCCTCTTCAAAGCCTTGGCTGAGCTGCGCGGGGGTTGGCGCGCCCACGGTTGCAAAGCGCTGCAGCGGCGCGGGCGGCGTGGGCATGATGGCGAGGATGGGGCCGAGCGGGCGACCGGCATTGAGGGCGTTGCGCAGCGCCTCCTCCGTCACCCGCGCGAGCAGGCGAGCCTCAAGCTGGCCGAAGCGGCGCTCCAATTCGGCCACTGATGTGGAAAGCCGGGCGTCGATGCGGCGATTGCTCTCGGTCTCGGCCTGGGCGAAGCGGCTCTCCAACAATTGCTCGAGCGGGCTAGGGCCAGCGGCCGCTGCCTGGCCCGTCGTGCCGCTGGCGGGAAGCCGGGCGACCAGGCCTTCAATCGTTTCCAGTCGCTGAGCCAATTGTGCCAGCCGGGCCTCATCGGCACCCGCGGCGCGGTTCTGGGCCGGGCGGAGGGCCATGATGAGCACCAGCACAACCAAGACGCCGCCCATGGCGGGAAGCGCCCAGCGAGGGAGCTTGTTCCCGTTTTTGGCTGGGGCGGCAATGCTGGGAGAGGAGGTTTCGGTCATCGGTGGGGGCCTAGCAGCTGGAGCATGGTGTCATGGTCCGGGCGGCTGGCCACTTCGATTCCCCGCCAAGGCAGGTCGGCCAGCACCTGGGCGACACGTGGGCTGATGGCGATGGCGCGAATAGACGCAACCCTCGCCGCGAGCCCAGCATCTCGCAATTGCGTGATACAACAAGCCGCCGAGCGGGGCGAGAGGAAAAGCGCCTGCGATACCAAATCGTTATATAATGCCGCCTGGGCTGCGGCCGGCATGGTTGCGGCGGGTTCGGCGACATAGGCCAGGCGGCGAAGCACAATAAAACCGGCCGAACGCAGCGCTTGCGCCAGATCCATCGCATAGCCCTGCCCCACCGCGAGCAGCAGCGGGCCATCGGCGGGGCGCAGCCTTGCCCGCACCAGCGCCAGCAGCGCCGCAGCATCGCCACCCGCCGCGGTGACGCGGGTGTGACCATGCGCGCGGGCCTGCGCCGCACTGGCTTCACCCACCGCGAAGACCGGGGGGCCGAGCGGCAGGGCGGGGGCGGCGGCGCGGCTGGTGATGAGCATGGCTTGCACCGGGGCCACCGTCAGGGCGCGCGGGCGCAGCCGAAGGGCCGGAGCCAGCACCGGCTGCCAGCCCAGCCTGGCCACGGCGGCGGCGGTCTCGGCGCAGCCGGGCTCGGGCCGGGTGACCAGCACCCCGCGCGGCGGCGCTTCAGCCAAAGATATCGGCCGGGCTATCGGCGCGCAGCTCGGCGCCCAGCGCCTCACCCAGCGCCACGGCATCCTGGGCCTGGCCCTCGATTGAGCGGCGGAGGATGAAGCTGCCATCGGCGCGCGCCGTCAGCCCATCCAGTCGCAGCCGGCCATCGGGCAATAGCCGGGCATGGCCGCCAATGGGGGTACGGCAATTGCCATCGAGTGCGGCGAGCAGCGCACGCTCGGCCCGGCTGACGGCGCGGGCCTTGGGATCCTCGACGGCGGAGAGGAGTTCATGCAATTCGGCGTCGCGGGCGCGCAGGGTGACGCCCACAATGCCCTGGCAGGCGGCGGGGAGCATGATCTCGGGGGCCAGGATGGCCGCTGCCTCGCCCTCCAGCCCCAGGCGCTTGAGCCCAGCAAGGGCGAGCAGCGAGCCGGCAAAGGCGCCCGAGCGGACCTTGGCGAGCCGGGTCTGCACATTGCCGCGAATGGTCTCGACGCGCAGATCGGGCCGCAGCGCCAGAAGCTGGGCCTGGCGGCGGAGGCTGGCACTGCCCACCAAAGCGCCCTGGGGAAGGCTGGCGAAGGGGTTTTCCGGGTCGGCCTCGCCTTCGGGCAGGATCAGCACATCGCGCGCATCCTCCCGCCTCAGGGTGCAGGCCAGCACCACGCCGGCGGGCAGCTCGGTCTCCAGATCCTTCAGCGAATGCACCGCGAAATCGATCCGGCCATCGAGCAGCGCCTCATGGATTTCGCGGGCGAAAAGGCCTTTGCCGCCGATTTCCGATAGCGGGCGGTTCTGGATGGCGTCGCCGGTGGTGGCGATGGCGTATTCGCGAAACGCATCGAGCCCGCGCAGCACCGGGCAGACCGCCATGATCTGCTCGAGAAACGCCCTTGTCTGTACCAGCGCCAGCGGGCTGCCACGGGTGCCCACGCGCAACGGCAAACCAGGCATGCCCGAATGCGTGCGCGAAGCTTGGGGGCTGGAGGTGGCGGTTGACATCGCGGGGCTATAGAACCGCAACACAATGAACAAAAGGGCACCCATCCTCGGAATCGAAACCAGCTGCGACGAAACCGCAGCCGCGGTGCTGGACGCGGATGGCCGGATTTTGGCCGAGGCGGTGTATTCGCAGTTGCAGGAGCACGCGCCCTTTGGCGGCGTGGTGCCCGAGGTGGCGGCGCGCGCCCATCTGGCCCGGCTGCCCGGGCTGGTGCGCGGCGTGATGGCCGAGGCGGGGCTGGGCTTTGCCGAACTCGGCGCGGTGGCGGCGACGGCGGGGCCGGGGCTGATCGGCGGGCTGATTGTCGGTGCCACCTATGCGAAGGGCATTGCCATGGCGCAGGGGCTGCCTTTTGTGGCGGTGAACCACCTCGAAGCCCATGCCCTGACCGCCATGCTGACCGAGCCTGGCACGCGCTTTCCCTATTTGCTGCTGCTGGTCTCAGGCGGGCATTGCCAATGCGTGGCGGTGCGGGGGCTGGGGGATTACCGCCGGCTTGGCAGCACGCTGGATGATGCGGTGGGCGAGGCCTTCGACAAATCCGCCAAGCTGCTTGGGCTGCCCTGGCCGGGTGGGCCGGCGCTGGAGCGGCTGGCCGCGCGCGGCGACCCGCGCGCTGTGCCCCTGCCCCGCCCGCTGCTGGGCCGGCCGGGCTGCGATTTTTCGTTCAGTGGCCTCAAGACCGCAGTCTCCCGCGCGGTACAGAAGGGTTTTGCTCCGGCCGATATTGCCGCGGGTTTTCAGGCCGCCGTGGCCGATGTGCTGGCCGATAGGGTGCGCCATGCGCTGCGGATAATGCCCGAGGCCACGGCGCTGGTGGTGGCCGGCGGTGTGGCCGCCAATGGCGCCGTGCGGCAGGCCCTGGCGGGCGAGGCCATGCGGGCGGGGCTGCCGCTGCTGGCGCCGCCTATCCGGCTGTGCACCGATAATGCCGTGATGGTGGCCTGGGCGGGGTTGTTGCGCCTGCGCGCGGGGCTGAGGGATGGCTTTGACCATGCGCCGCGGCCGCGCTGGCCGCTGGAGGAATTGGCGCCCTCGGCCTGAGAGAATCCCTCGCCTCTCATCGCCTATGGCCGGGGTGCCATGCGCCTCATATCCGCATGGCCGGGCGGCCGGGCACGGGGCGATAGCCTTCAGGCGCGGGCAAGGGCGGGGTATCGGGCGGTGGGGAGGCGCGCAGGGCCAAGAGGGCACCGGCGGCGAATTCAATCGCCGCGCGCCATTCCGCAGGGGTATCGGCGGTGCGCAGGATGATCTGCACATAGCGGTCCACCACGCTGCCCATGCAATGCACCATGATGCTGGGGGGGCCGGGGTCAGTGGTGTCCAGCGTCCAGCAGCGCAGCAGGGTCTCATTGTCGCGGCGGATGATGGAGCCATGGCGCAGGCTCACCTGCACCTGGCGTGCGCTGGCGGCCAGCCGCGCGCCATCCAGCGCCTGGGCGAAGGCCAGGGCGAAGGCTGGGCTGTCTGGCCCCGGCGCGCCCGAGGGGTCGGATTGCTCGGGCACCTCGACCACACCCCGGCCTGGCCCGGCGGGCTGTTGGTAGGGGTTGAAGCTGCCGCGCAGGGCGCCGTGCACGGTCAGCACAGCCGGGGGGCCTGCGCGGTGATAGCTGCCGATGATGTCCGGCAGGGGCTGGAGGGCAGCATCGCGCGCTGGGGGCATCATCGGCGCCTGACAGGCCACCAGCGGGAGCAGGATAAGGGCGAGGCAACTTCGTCGCATTCATCAGAAATGGCGGCCGGCCCAGTTTTTCGCAATGGCACAAAACCCGCATGTGATCGGCGACGAGTGGGAAAGAGACATCATGCGCATCGCGGTGATCGGAACGGGTGTTGCCGGCAGCCTGCTGGCCGAGATGCTGCAGGGGCACAGGGGCATCACCCTCGATGCTTTTGACCGGCTGGCGCCGGGCGAGGAGGCGGAGGCGGGCACCGGCCTCAATGTCGGGCCCAATGCGATGAAGGCGCTCCGGCTGCATTTGCCACAGCGCCATGCCGCGGTGCGCGCCGCCGCCCTGCCCTGGTCGCGCTGGACCATAGAGATGGCGGATGGCGAGCGGCTGTTTGACCTTGATCTGGCCGAGGTGGCGGAAGAGCCAGGGATCAGGCTGCGCTGGTCGGCGCTGTATGATGTGTTGCGGGCGCCGATGGCGGGCCGCACGCGGCGGGGCTGCACGCTGGAGGCTTTGGAGGAGGATGCAAAGGGGCGGCTGGTGCCGGTGCTGCGCGAGGGCGGCGGGTTGATCCGCCCCGGTGGCTATGACCTGCTGGTGGCGGGGGATGGGCGCTATTCCGCGCTGCGCGCCATCACCCTGGGCGCGCCGAAATCCCGCCTGCATGGCGTGGCCTTGACCCGGCTGCTGGTGCCCGATGCATCCGGTGCGCCGCTGGATGATTACGGCCAGTGGTTCAATGGCGCGGCGCGGCTGCTGGCTTATAAATTGCCAGGTGGGTCTGCCTATATTGCTGGCAGTGTGCCGCTGGATGCGGCTGAGGCGGAGATTCCGGCGGCTGCCCGCAGCGCCGGCTTCCAGCACGCGCTTTATACGCCGCCAGGGCGCATCGCCCCCGCCATGGCCTGGATGCGTGACAGGCTGGTGGAGCATGCGCCCCGGCTGCATTGGGCGCGGCTGCAGGAGAGCCCGCTGGAGCGTATGGCGCTGGATGGGAGGGTGCTGCTGCTCGGCGATGCGGCGCATGCCATGCTGCCCACGCTGGGCCAGGGCGCCACCCAGGCGGTGGAGGATGGCGTGCTGGCCGGGGCGGTGCTGCGCGCGGGCGGCGGGCCCGAGGCGGTGGCCCGGCTGCGCGACAGCAGGGTGGAATGGGTGCGGCAATTCAGCCTGGAGGCCTCCGACACGCTGCTGCCGGGCTTTTCGCCTTTGGCGCGGGAGGCGCGGGCGGGTTCCTTGGCGAAATCAGGGGCGGATTTCATGGCCCAGTTGCGTAGGCTCTATACGGAAGTGCCGGGGCCTGAGGCGGTCAGCGCGGGGCTCGTTGAGCAGGTTTAGAGCCTGCTCCGTTCGCCTTGGCTCACTGCACAGGCTCTAACCTTCTGTTTGTCGAGCATCTTTATCCGCTCAAACGATTCCGTTTGAGCGGATGATGGTCTGACTGGCTGAAGAAGGGGTTTGGGGGGCCTTTAGCCGCCCGACCGCCCCACCCTGCGGCCAATCTCCTGCGCCAGCCGCGCCTGCTCGGCCACGAAAGCGGCGAAGGCGGCGGGCGGCATGGCCACACCCTCAAGGCCCAGGGTCTCGAATTGCTGGCGCACCTCGGGGTCGCTGATCGCGCTCGCCACGGCGGCATGGACGCGGGTGACGATGGCGGGGGCGACGCCGGCGGGCATCCAGAGGCCGAACCAGTTTACCACCTCGAAGCCGGGCAGCCCGGCCTCGGCCATGCTCGGCACCTGAGGCATACCGGCCCAGCGGCGGGCGCCGGTGAGGGCGATGGCGCGCAGCCGGCCGGTTTGGACATGCTGCTGGGCGATTTGCGTGCCGACGAAGAACATATCGACACGGCCGGCGAGAAGGTCGGTCACCGCCTCGGCCACGCCGCGATAGGGCACGGAGAGGATATCGGTGCCGGTCATGCTCTTCATGATTTCGGCGGGGATATGGCTGGCGGTGCCATTGCCGGCATTGCCATAGGTCAGCCGGCCCGGATCGCGCCGGGCGAGGGCCAGAAGTTCCGGCAGGGTGGCCACGGGAACCGAGGGGTGGACCACCAGCACCTGGCCGAAATTCTGCGCGGCCAGGGTGACATGGGTGAAATCCTGCACCGGATCATAGGTCACATTGTCATTGAAGGGTGGGATATTGGTGTGGCTGGCGGTGGTGAAGAGCCAGGTGAGGCCATCGGCCGGTTGGCGGGCGACATAGGCGGTGCCGACAAGCCCGCCGCCGCCGGCGCGATTTTCCAGGATCACTGGCTGGCCGAGGGCGGCGCTGAGCCTGGGGGTGATGGCGCGCAGCACCAGGTCGGGCGGGCCGCCGGGGGTGGAGGGCACGACCACCCGGATTGGTCGGCTGGGGTAATCCTGCGCCAGCGCCGGGCTGGCCAGCAGGGCGAGGGCGGCGCGGCGGGGGAAGGCACTCATAGCCGCACCGGCCCGCTGCTTTCGATGGAGGCCATGATGGCGCCCAGTAGGGCCACATTGTGCACGGCATCGCCGCCGGGCAGCGCCATGGGGGTGCGGGCCAGGATATGGGCGGCGAAGTCTTCCAACTCGGCGCGCTCGGTGCTGGTTTTGGGGAAGGAGATCACCTCGGGCGGGTTTTTGGCGCCGATATTGGCGCGGTCGATCTTGCAAACCCGCAAATCCCAGGTGGTGAGGTGCTCGACATCGCCGACCTCGACCCAGGTATTGCTGCCGAAGACCTGCAGCCGCCAGGTTTCGGCGCTGGCGATGACGGTGCCGAGATAGCCGGTGGCACCGGAGGCAAAGCGGAGCAGCATCGAGGTGGTGTCATCCATGCCGAAATCCTGCACGAGGCGAAAACTTTGCGCCGTCACCTGCTCGATATGGCCGGCGAGGTAGAGCATGGCATCGACCACATGGACACCGCGCCCGGTCATGCCGCCGGCGGGGCCTTCCTGCCTGTCATGCCGCCAATGGCCCTGGGGGAAGCGATAGGCGCTGGGGCCGCAGAAATTGCCCTCGAGATGCAGCACGCGGCCGAGCGTGCCGTCATCGATCAGGCGGCGGATTTCGCGCAGCGCGGGCTGGTAGCGCCAGTTGTAGCCGACGCCGAGGGTGACGGAGGCATCGGCGCAGGCTTGGGCGGCGCGGGCGGCCTCGGCGGCGTTCACCCCCAGCGGTTTCTCGGAAAACACATGTTTGCCGGCGGCGGCGGCGGCGACGATCTGGTCGGTGTGCTGGCGGTGCGGGGTGGCCAGCACCACGGCATCGATATCGGGGTCGGCCAGGGCGGCTTCGTAATTTTCCAGCATGCGCAGGCCATTGGCGGCGGCGAATTCGGCCGCCTTGGCCGGGGTGCGGGTGGCGAAGGCGGTGAATTGGATGGTGCTGCTGATGCCCTGGACATTGCGGACAAGGTGCTGCCCCCAGCTGCCCAAGCCGATAATGGCGGCGCGAATCATGGCCCTATGCTCTCCCACAAAGTGCTATCATCGGCACAGGGCGGGCATAGGACAACCGGGGTGGTATTACCCCTGGCCGAAATAGGCCCTTTCCAGCCGGTGCGGCAGGCCCGGTTCCTGGGCCTCGAGCACCACCTGGCCTTGCGGCAGGGCATAGACCCGGGCGGAGACGGCGAGCGCCTGAAACAACGCTGCTGATTGGGATGAGCCCCTGACGACCAAGGGGGGAAATGGTGCTGCCAGAGAGGATTGAACTCTCGACCTCTCCCTTACCAAGGGAGTGCTCTACCACTGAGCTACGGCAGCGCGCCGTGGAGTTTCGACTAGCTTTTTGCCGATGACGGCGCAACCCCACCCGGCGGGGAAACTGTCACGGGATGGTCTGGCCAGGGCGCCGATCGCGATGCGCCAGGAATAAAAAAGGCCGCGGAGGTTACCCTCCGCGGCCGATATCAGGACAGGGAAAGGATCAGCGCGAGACTTCTTCCGCGTTGATGTCGTTGTCTTTGCTTTCCCGCACAAACAGGATGCCGATCACCGCGCAGGCCACGGCGATGACGATGGGGTACCACAGGCCGTAATACACATCGCCGGTCTGCGCGATCATGGCGAAGGCGGTGGCCGGCATCAGCCCGCCGAACCAGCCATTACCGATGTGATAGGGCAGCGACATGGAGGTGTAGCGGATGCGGGTGGGGAACATTTCCACCAGCGCCGCCGCGATGGGGCCGTAGACCATGGTCACGTAGATCACCAACAGGGTCAGGATGGCGATGAGCACGGCAGGCTGTTCGCGGAAGATGTCAAAGGGACCGGACATCTTCACCACTGTGGGGTTGGCCGCGACGGGGTAGCCCACCGCGGTGAGCGCCGCCGCCAGGTCGCGCCGGAAGTTCGGGTTGTTAGTGGCGTTGACAGGCGGCTGGTTGCCGACCGTCACCGTCACCGCGTCACCCGGCGTATTTTCGACGCGGTAGTTGACTGAGGCGCGGGCAAGTGCCGCCTTGGTCACGTCGCATGGCTGGGTGAAGGAGACGGTATTGGTCGGGTTGAACTGGAAGGAGCAACCGGCCGTGTTGGCCCGGACGACAACCGAGATGTTGGCATGCGCGGCTGAGAGTGCCGGGTTGGCCTCATGGCTCATAAGCTTGAAGAGCGGGAAATAGGTGACGGCAGCGAGCAGCATACCGCCGATGATGATCGGCTTGCGGCCGATCTTGTCCGACAGCCAGCCGAAGAGCACGAAGCCACCCGAGCCCAGCACCAAGCTCCAGGCGATGAGCATATTGGTGGTGAAGCCATCCACCTTCAGCACCGAGCCGAGGAAGAACAGCGCGTAGAACTGACCGGTGTACCAGACCACTGCCTGGCCCATGACAAGGCCGAGCAAAGCGAGCAGCGCGATCTTCGCGTTCTTCCATTGGCCGAAGGCCTCGCCCAGTGGCGCCTTTGAACGAGTGCCCTCGTCCTTCATCTTCTGGAAGGCAGGGCTCTCGTTCATCGAGAGGCGGATATAGACCGAGATGGCGAGCAGGAAGGCCGAGAGCAGGAAGGGAATGCGCCAGCCCCAGGCGGCGAATTCCTGTTCGCCCACAATGCTGCGCACGCTCAGGATCACGATCAGCGACAGGAACAGGCCGGCGGTCGCGGTGATCTGGATAAAGCTGGTGTAGAAGCCGCGGCGGCCATGCGGCGCGTGCTCGGCCACATAGGTCGCCGCACCGCCATACTCACCGCCCAGCGCCAAGCCCTGCAGGCAGCGCAGCACGATGAGGATGATGGCGGCGGAGATGCCGATGGTCTCGCTGCTGGGCAGGAGGCCGACGGCGAAGGTCGAGGCGCCCATGATCACGATAGTGACGAGGAAGGTGTATTTGCGGCCCACCAGGTCACCCAGGCGGCCAAACACCAGGGCACCGAAGGGGCGAACGAGGAAGCCTGCGGCGAAGGCCAGCAAGGCGAAGATGTTGCGCGTCGCCTCCGGATACTGGCTGAAGAACTGCGCGCCGATGATCGCCGCCAGCGAGCCGTAGAGATAGAAATCATACCATTCGAAAACGGTGCCGAGAGAGGAGGCGAGGATGACCTTCTTCTCTTCCTTGGTCATGGGGCGGTTTGCCGCCTCCACGCCCGTGGCCATGGATGGAGATGCCATTATTTTTCGTCCCTCGCTTCCCAGATGGCCGTTTTCACGCGGCCCTTATGGTTTGAAATTGTGCTAATATCGCCCTTCTACCGTGCTGGGGCGCCTGAGGAAATGCAATCTGGATAAAAAATGATTTTTTGTTAGCTTTTGTCCTGCGTCATAACCAAGCTGCCATCCGGGCAAAGCACGGGGGGGGCGTACCAGTTTAGCCTAGATTCCATGCGCAGGCTGCATTATGGCAGTTTTTTGTCGCGAAACAACGGGAATTCGATGCCAGATGGCGGCCAAGCCGGCGCTGCCTGAGCGACCGCGCAATGCCGGCAGACTGAAAATGTTAAAATTTTTGTTATATTTACGACCAGGCCCATGCAATCTGCTGGCCTGGCGGATGGGCCAGGGCCGCTGCAGGCATGGTCGGGTCTTCTCACAGAGTATCATCCGCTCAAACGGAATGGTTTGAGCGGATGATGCACGACAAATAAAGGCTAGAGCCGTCTCACCGTCTTCGCTCTCGGTGAAACGGCTCTAGGCGGGACGCTGCGGTCAACGGTTCCAAGGCGTGGTTTGCCACAATCTGCGGTACTCGGCCTCGCGATGGGCGAGGCGGGCGAACCAGGTATCATGCGGCTCATAGGCCAGTTCGGAATAACGCTGCTCCAATTGCTGGCGGAATTGCGGGTCCTGCGCGACCACTGCCGTGGCCTCACGCAGCCGGGCCAGGATGGGCGCGGGCGTGGCTGCGGGCGCCACAATGCCGCGCTCGGAGGCCATTTGGATATCCAGGCCGAGTTCTTTGAAGGTGGGCACATCGGGCGCGAAACGGCTGCGCGCCGCACCTGCATGCGCCAGGATGCGGGTATTCTCGGCATTGGCGGCCGAGGCGCCGAGGTTCAACCCGCTGATATCCACCTGGCGCGAGAGCAGCGCGGTGCGCATCGGCGCATCGCCGGCATAGACCACATTGGTGATCCTGGTGCCGGTGAGCGCCATGAACAGCACCAGCTGCAAATGATCATCGGTGCCCACGCCGGGGCTGGCGAAGGTGAGCGTATCGGGGTTGGCCCGGGCACGGGCGATGATATCGGCCACGCTGCGCAGCGGGCTCTGGGCATGCACCGTCATGGCCGAAGGGTCGGTCACCAGGCTGGCGATGGGGGCGAAATCGGCCAGCTTGAACTGCGCCGCGCGCTCGATGGGGATGGTCAGCAGCCCGGGCATATTGGTGGTGCCCAAGGTCAGGCCATCGGGCCTGGCCCGGGCCACCGCGGCCAGCGCCACCTCACCGCCGGCACCGGCACGGTTGGTCACCACGAAGGGCACACCCAACACGCGCTCCATGGCGGCGCCATAGCTTCTGGCGTCAAGGTCGGTGCCGCCACCGGGGGCGAAGCCTACCAGGATTTCTATTGGGCGTTCGGGGCGCCAGGGTTGGGCTATTGCCGGGGTGGCCAGACAGGCCAGGACTGCTCTTCTTTTCATGTTTCTCCCTTCGACACTGGGGGAATGAATTCCCCCAGGCTCCTTTCTTTTTATCCGTTTTTTGCTCGGTCTTGCTCTAGCCAGGCCATGAGGCGGGTTAGGCCTTCTAGCATGTGCATCTGCGGCTCCCAGTTCAACACCCGCTTTGCTTCGCCGTGCACAATATCGAAGGCACCGCCGGAGGTCAGCCGCACCTTGCCGGGCGTCTCGCCGATGAATTCGGGCTCGGGGCCGCCACCGGCAATCTCGGTCACAAGGCGCACCAATTCCAGCGTGGAGATGGGCTCGGGGCCGGAGGTGTTCACGGCCACGTCGGTGGCCGCAGCCTCGAACGCCGCCGCATTGGCCCGCGCCAGATCACCAACATAGACGAAATGCTTGGTCTCACTGCCATCGCCAAACACTTTTGGTGCGCGGCCGGCGCGCACGGCGTCATATGTCTCGATGATGTAAAGCGCATTGGCGGCGCGGTAATGCTGCCGCTCGCCATAGACGGTCGAATAGCGCAGCACGACATAGTCCTGCCCGTGCTTTTGGAAGGCGGCGCGGCAGAGCTGCTCGCCAATGATTTTGGTGGCGCCATAGAGAATGGCGGCGGGCGGCGCGCCGACGGAATGAAACGGCGTGCCCTCCACCAGATCGCCCTTGATGCCCGGGCCATAGCCATAGACGGCGTTGGAACTGGCAAAGACGAATTTGCCCACGCCATTATGCCGCGCGGCCTCCAGCGAATTCTGCACGCCACGGATATTCACATCCATGCCGGTCCAGGAATCGCGGTCCATGTTCAGCGTCATCAGCGCGGCGAGTTGCAGCACGCCATGCGCGCCTTTCTGCGCCGCCAGCAGGTCCGGCAGGCGCATCACATCGCCGCGGATGATTTTCAGGCGCGGATGGTCGGCGATATGCGCCAGCGCCGCATCGCCGCCAAAGGCGAAATTGTCGAAGACGCGCACCTCGGCCGCGCCGCGCGCCAGAAGATGCTCGGCGGTGGCGGAACCGACCAGCGAGGCACCACCCACGATGCAAAACATATTGCCCTCAATAGGGACGGAAACACTCATCGAAACACTCCAGGAAGCCACAGCGAGAGCGCTGGGATATAGGTGACCAACATCAGCACGGTAATGCCGGCGATATAGAAGGGAATGCTGGTTTTCGTCGCCTCCCACATCGAAATGCCACCCACCGCGCAGGCCACGAACAAGACGGGCCCAACCGGCGGCGTGACCAGGCCAATGCCCAGATTGAGAATCATCACCACGCCAAAATGCACCGGGTCCATCCCGAGTGCCTTCACCACCGGCAGGAAAATCGGCGTGCCGATCATGATCAGCGGCGCCATATCCATGAAGGTGCCCAGTAGCAGCAGAATAATGTTGATGATCAACAGCGTCAGCAGCGGGTCATTGGTGATGCCGCGCATCAGCGCCACGGTGGCAGCCGGCACCTGCAACAAGGCCATCAGCCAGCCAAAGGCGGTGGCGGTGCCGATGATGAGCATGACCATGCCGGTGGTGCGCACCGCCCCCAGCACAGCCTCGCGAAATGCCTCCCAATTGAGGCTGCGATAGACCAAAAGCGTAACCAGCAGCGCATAGAGCACGGCCACGCATGCGCTTTCGGTGGCGGTAAAAATGCCGCTGCGCACGCCGGCGAAGATGATGACAATCAACATCAACCCGGGCAGTGCAGCCGCCGCCAGCCGGGCCAGCGCCCACCAGCCGGGAAAGCGTTCCGCCGGGTAGCCGCGCCTCACCGCCACCACCCAGGCGGTGAACATCAGCACCGCCATCAGCAGCATGCCGGGGATGATGCCGGCGGTGAACAAATCCGCCACCGAGATGGCACCGCCGGCGGCAATGACATAGAGGATCATATTGTGGCTGGGCGGGATCAACAGGTCGATCAAGGCGGCATTGGCGGTGACATTGACGGCGTAATCCGGCGCATAGCCGCGCTTGCGCATCTGCGGGATCATCACCCCACCCACCGCCGAAGCATCGGCCACCGCCGAGCCGGAGACGCCGCCGAACAAGGTGCAGGCCACGATATTCACCTGCCCCAGCCCGCCGCGCATATGCCCCACCAGGGCGGCGGCGAAGGCCACGAGATGATCAGCGATCCGGCCGCGCATCATCAGATCGCCGGCGAAGATGAAGAACGGGATGGCCAGCATGGAAAATACATTCATGCCGGAGGAGAGTTGCTGCACCACAACGATGGCCGGCAGGTCCAGATAGACCACTGTCGCCATGGCGGCCGCGCCGAGGGCAAAGGCCACCGGCGTGCCGATCAGCAGCAGGGCGGTGAAAACGCCCATCAGAATGGCGACTGCCATCTCAGCCATCCACCAGGTGCTGGCGGGGTTCGGGCAGTGGCAGGCCGCGCAGGCGGCAATGGATGCGCTCGGCCCCAAAGGCGGTGATCAGGGCGCCGCCGAGCACCATGGGCAGGTATTCCACCCCGCCGGGCAGGCCGGTGGTTGGCAGCGTCGCATCCCATACCCCTGCCGCCAATTCGGTGCCGAACCACACCATGCAGGCGCCAAAGCCGGCCACCACCGCGTCACTCAGCAGGGCGAAGATCGCCGCCACCGGCGCAGGCAGAGAATTACGCAGAATATCAAAGCCCATATGGGTGTTTTCCCGCACGCCGGCCGCAGCCGCGCCCAGAATCACCCAGCCCAGCAGCAGCATGGCCACCTGTTCGGCCCAGGCGGGGGTGTCATTGAGCACGAAGCGGCCAAACACCGCCCAGGCCACGATCACCACCATGGCCACACCGCCCAGCCACAGCGCCGCGGTGCAGGCGCGGTGCAGGAAGCGACTCACGCCGCTTCGCGAATACGGCTGACCAGGCCGCGCAGCCGGTCATCCCTGGCGAATTGGGCATAAACCGGCGCCATGGCGCGGGCGAAGGCCTCCTTTTCCACCGGGTTGATCTGCGCGCCGCCAGCCTGCACGGCGGCGCGGGAGGCGGCGGTCTGCGCATCCCACAGCTTCCGCATTTCGCCGACACTCTCCTTCGCCGCATCGCGCAGAATGGACTGCAGGTCGCGCGGCAGGCGGTCAAAGGAGCGTTTGGAGGCCACCAGGATTTCCGGCGACATGGAATGCTCGGTCTCGGAATAGTATTTCGCCACCTCGAAATGCCGGGTGGAGTGGTAGCTCGGCCAATTATTCTCGGCCGCATCCACCACGCCGGTTTGCAGGGCGGAATAGACCTCGCCGAAGGGCAGCGGCGTGGCATTGGCATTCACCGCGCGCATGATGGCCACCCAAAGGTCGCTCTGCTGCACCCGCACCTTCAGGCCGCGCATATCATCGGGCGTGCGGATCGGGCCGCGGCGGGAATAGAAGCTGCGCGCGCCGCTGTCATAAAAGCACAGGCCGACAAAGCCGTGACGGTCCGCGCCTGAGACGATCTCGCTGCCGATCGGCCCATCCATCACCCGGCGCATATGCGCCTCATCGCGGAAGACGAAGGGCAGGCCGGGAATGGCGGTCTCTGGCACCAGATTGTTCAGCGGGCCGAAATTCACCCGATTGATGTCGATGACGCCAAAGCGGGTTTGCTCGAGCGTCTCACGCTCCTCGCCCAATTGGCGGGAATGGAAGACCTGCACCTTGAGCCGGCCACCGGAGCGCTGCTCGACCAGATTGCCCATGAATTTCACGGCTTCCACCGTGGGGTAGCCATCGGGATGGGTATCGGCGCTGCGCAGCGTGATGGTCTGCGCCGAGGCACGGCCGCCGAGCCAGGGGGCTGCGAGGGCGCCGAGCAGCAGGGGGCGGCGTGGGCTGTGCATGGTTGTTCCTCGACAGTGTTGTTTTGACCGCAAGGCTGCGCCGCGCGGCCGGGCATCGTCAAGCGGCGTGCTGCGGGCTACTGAGAGAAATTACCACGAAGAATGAGGCCCCCATGCCGCTCTCCCACCCCGTTGACCGCGAATTGCAGCACCAGCGCGATATTACGCTGAAGGGCTATCAGCGCAGCGATGGCCTGTTCGATATCGAGGCCAATCTGGTCGATACCAAGACTTATGGCTTCCCCAGCGATGATCGTGGCCAGGTGAATGCGGGCGAGCCGCTGCATGGCATGTGGGTGCGCATGACCATCGACACCGAGATGAACGTCATTGCCTGCGAAGCGGCGAGCGATTTTACCCCCTATTCCATCTGCCCCGGTGCCGCGCCCGCCTTCGCCAATCTGGCCGGGCTGAAGATCGGCCCGGGTTTCAATAAGGCGGTGCATGAGCGGGTGGGAGGTGTCAAAGGCTGCACCCATCTGCGCGAGGTGCTGGCGCAAATGGCCACGGTGGCGTTCCAGACGCTTTATCCCATCCGGGCCAGGCTGGCGCGCGAGGCCCGCAAAAACCGCGATGTGGCTGGCGAGCCGCCAACCCAGCCCGGCGCCAAGCCATCGCTGCTGGGCACCTGCCATGCCTATGCGCCGAACAGCCCGGTGGTGAAGAAGCGCTGGCCGGAATGGGCAGAAGACTGAGAGCCTGGACGCGGCGCGGTGCTGCGTTGATCATGCCCGCCATCGAGAAAAGGCGAGACCCATGACAAAGACAGCACTCATCACCGGCGCTGGGCGCAATATTGGCCGCGCGGTGGCCCTGGCCCTGGCGGGGGAGGGTTTTTCGGTGGTGATCAACGGCTCGTCCGACCGTGCGGCGGCGGAGAGCGTGGCGGCCGAGGCCCGCGCGCTGGGTGCGCGGGCGCTGGTCGCCATGGGCGATGTCGGGCAGCCGGGCGAATGCGCCCGCATTGCGGCCGAGGCCATTGCCGCCTTTGGTGGGGTGGATGTGCTGGTGAACAATGCCGCCCTGCGGCCGCAAAAGCCCTTCCTGGAGATCACGCCGGAGGATTGGCGGCGGGTGATGGCGGTGGATTTGGAGGCAGCGCTCTGGCTCTCCCAGGCCTGCATCCCCGGCATGCTGGAACGCGGCTGGGGCCGGATTGTGAATTTCACCGGTATGAACGCCATCCATGGCTATGCCGGGCGGGCGCCAGTCTCGGTTGCCAAACACGGGCTTTGGGGCCTGACGAAATCCATGGGCAAGGAATTCGGGCCCAAGGGCATCACGGTGAATGCGATCTCGCCCGGCCCCATCGCGGCCGATGACGAGGCCGAGCACCCCACCGCCTATCGCCAGGCGATGGTGGGGCGGGTGCCGGTGGGGCGGATGGGCCGTCCGGCTGAGGTGGCGGCCATGGTGCGGCTGCTCGCCTCCGAGGATGGCGGCTTCATCAATGGCCAGATGCTGGCGATCAATGGCGGGGCGGAGACTTAGGCGGCCATCAAAGCCGCATTGGTCATCAGATCCGCATATTTCTGCCGCATGTCGAAGAGGTTGGCTTCATGCGGCCCCAGCGCCCGGTCGCCCACGCAATCCACTGCCACGATGGTCCGCAAATCATGCTGCATGGCATCGACGACCGTGGCGCGCACGCAGCCCGAGGTGGTGCAGCCCGCCACGATGAGCGTATCCACCCGGCGCAAGCGCAGAAAGCCCGAGAGTTGGGTGTCGAAAAAAGCGCTGGCACCGCGTTTTCGCACCACCAGCTCGCCCGGGATGGGGGTCAGTTGCGGCACGATCTGCGAGAGCGGCGAGGTTTCGGTCAGTTTCAACAATGAGGGCGCCTTGAGGGTGAAGACGCCGCCATCGCTGCCATCATCGGCATAGACCACGCGGGTATGCGCCACCGGCCAGGCCTTGGCGCGGGCATGCGCCAGCAGGGCCACGGCATTTTCAATCGCCGGCCCGATATTGCCGCCGCCAAAATGCGCGGGGTCGGCAAAGCCCACCACGAAATCCACCAGCACCAGGGCGGGTGCTGCACCCATGCCGGAGGAATTGCCCATGCCTTGGGCCTGGTAGATGGCTTCTTCCGGATGGCTCATGCGACATCCTCCAGATCGCGCAGCGATTGGATCAGCGAGCCGCGCAGCAGGAAGGCGCGGTGCTTTTCGGCGCTCTCCACCGTGGCGCGCATTTCGGCGAAGGCTGCCTCGCGCTTGGCCGGTTCACGCATATTGAGGTTGTTGCGGTTGCGCAGCGCCTGGCTTTGCACAACCTCCACCGCCACCTTGCGGCGCTGGCGTTCGTAGCGGCCGAGCAAAGCGGGGTCGGCGCCCTGGATCACCTGGGTCAATTTCTCGGCCAGGTTGAAGGCGTCATGCACGCCGCCATTCATGCCCATGCCACCCAGCGGGTTGTTCACATGCGCAGCATCACCGGCCAAAATCACCCGGCCCACCAGGTATTTCTCTGCCACCCGCTCATGCACGCGATAGGCGGTGCGGTGATGCACCTTATAGGGCGTGCCGGTGGGAAGCACGCCCTGCATGCGGGCCTCGATGCGCTCGGGGCGGAGCATGCCTTCCTCGGTCTCCGCCGGGTCGGTCGGCAGCAGCAGGCGCCACAGGCTGGCGGTGCGCAGCAGCACGAACCACTCCTCCGGGTCGCTGATATAGGCGATATTGGCGAGATCGCTGATCGCCGTATGGAAGGGGAAGCTGGTGGAGAGGGTGAGGTAGATTTCGGGGATGGTCATGCCCTCGAAATTCACCCCCAGGGCGCGGCGCACGGCGGAACGCGCGCCATCCGAGCCGATCAGCCAGGTGCCGCGAATGGTCTCGCCATGTTCGAGCCGGACATCCACGCCATTGGCGTCCTGCGTCACATCCTGCACGCAGGCGCCGTATTGGAAGGTGACGTCGGGGTTGCTGGCCAGGCGGTCGCGCAGCATGCGGGTCAGGCGCCATTGCTCGCATTGCAGGCGATAGGGGTGGTTGGTGTCGTTCTTCAGCACGCCCAGATCATAGGTGGCGATGACGCCTTTTTCGCGGTCGCGCACCTGCCATTGCGGGCAGACGAGGCCTTGCTCGATCATCGCCGGCACCACGCCGAAGCGCTCGAGCATATCGAGGGTGGGCGGATGGAAGGTGCTGGCGCGCAGATCATCGGGCAGATCGGGCGATTGCTCCAGGATGGTCACCTTGATGCCCGCATCCGCCAGGCAACTTGCCGCCACCATGCCCACCGGGCCCGCGCCCGCCACCAACACATGATCCATGCCGCACCCCTTGGAAATTACCCTCTCGATTATGCCAGATAGTGGCGGCGCGCATCCCCCTTGCAGGATTGCGCTTGTCACAGGGCGGGTCCCCGCGTCAGGCTTGGCGAAAATATGGAGGATACCATGCCAAGAATCGCGCGCCGCGCCCTGATGGGTGCCGCCCTGCCCGCCCTTGCCCTCGCCCAGCCGGCCTGGCCGGAGAAGCCCTGGCGGGTGCTGGTGGGTGGTGCGCCGGGCGGTGCCTCGGATATTTTGATGCGCATTATCGAGCCCAGCCTGCGGGAGGTGCTGGCGCATAGCTTCTGGCTGGATAATCGGCCCGGTGCGGGGGGGATGCTGGCGGCGGAGATCTGCGGCGCGGCGGCCCCGGATGGCTATAATTTCTTCATCAACCACATCGCCTCCAACGGCATTGGGCCGCATTTGCACCGCCGGCCGGGCGGCTTTGAGCCGAACCGGGACCTGGCCGGCGTGGCGCGCATCGCGTCGATGCCGAATTGCCTGATCGTCCATCCGCGGCATGGGTTTCGCACGGTGGCGGATCTGGTGGCCTTTGTGCGGGCCAATCCGGCGGCGGGCACCTTTGGCTCGGCCGGGGTGGGCACCTCATCGCATCTCTCGGGCGTGATGTTCGGCCAGAGGATCGGGGTGGACCTGACCCATGTGCCCTATCGCGGCACCGCGCCGAATATGCAGGCGGTGCTGACCGGGGAAATCCTGTTTGCCATCGACAATGCCCCTGCCTCGGCCCAGCAGGTGCGCGCGGGGCTGCTGACGGCGCTGGCGGTCAGCCCCGCTCGCCGTTGGTCGCAATACCCCGATGTGCCGACGATGCAGGAGGCGGGCATTCCGGATTTCGATGTCGCCAGCTGGTATGGGCTGGTGGCCCCGGCCGCCACCCCCCGGCCGGTGATCGACCGGCTGGCCCAGGCCGTGCTGCGCGCCCTGGCGGACCCCGCGGTCGTGACCAAGCTGGCCGAATTCGGCGCCGATGCCTGGCCGGCGGGCCCGGCGGAATACCAGGCCTTCATGATCGCCGAGGAGACGAAATGGGGCCCGGTGGTGCGCGCGGCGGGGGCGACGCGGGGGTAGCGGGGTTTGGGGCGGCGCTGAGCCCCGGCTTGCCGAGGGGGCCACAAACGCGCTTGATGCGCCCGTTAACAGCGAGGTCGCATCATGCGCATCAGCGTCATCCAGATGAACCAGGGCAGTGACAAGCAGGCCAACCTGGACCAGGCGCGGCGGCTGATCGAGGGCGCCGTGGGCGCCGACCGGCCCGACCTGATCTCCCTGCCCGAGACCTGGACCAATCTGGGCGGCGGGCGCGAGGCGCGGGAGGCGGCGGCGGAAATCCTGCCCGAGCCCGGCGGCACTGGCGGCGTGGCCTATGAATTCCTGCGCTCGGTGGCGGTGGCCCATGGCATCACCGTGCATGGCGGCAGCATGATCGAGCGCGGGCCGGAAAAACTGTTCAACACGACGCTGGTTTTTGACCGCAACGGCGCGGAGATTGCGCGCTACCGGAAGATTCACCTTTTCGACATCACTGGCCCCGATGGCACCGGCTATCGCGAAAGCGCGCTTTATGGCGCGGGCGATAGGCTGGTCACCTGTCAGCTTGGCGATGTGACGCTGGGGCTGACCATTTGCTACGATATCCGCTTCGCCGAGCAATATATGGCGCTGCGGCGGATGGGGGCGGAGGTTATCTTCGTGCCCAGCAATTTCACCCTGCAGACCGGCAAGGATCATTGGGAGGTGATGCTGCGCAGCCGGGCCATTGAGAGCCAGTGCTGGATTGCCGCCGCCGCCAGTTGGGGCGGCTATGATGAACGCGGCGCGACCCGCTTCGTCTATGGTCATTCCCTGGTGGCCGACCCCTGGGGCCATGTGGTGGCCAAGGCCAGCGATGGCCAGGGCTGGGCCACCGCGCGGATCGACCCCGCGGTGACGGCGCGGGTGCGGCGCGATATGCCCGTGCTCGAACACCGCGATGCAAGGCGCCTATCCCTTTGAGCACGGGGCAGCGCATTGCCATTCTGGCCGGCAATTCCGATGGCGCGCAGGCGGCGCTGGAGCGGCTGGTTGCGCTCTATGGCAATTGCCCACCTGAGCAGGCAACGGCGCTGGTGGCGCTGGGCGGCGATGGGTTCATGCTGGAAACCCAGCACCGCTATCTCGGCCGCAATTTGCCGGTCTATGGCATGAATCGTGGCTCGGTTGGTTTCTTGATGAATGCCTATCGCGAGGAGCATTTGTTTGAGCGCGTGGCGGCGGCGCAATCGGCCAATCTGCACCCGCTGCGCATGCGCGCGCATACCGCCCATGCCACCCATGCCGCCCTGGCCATCAACGAGGTATCGCTGCTGCGCGAGACCCGGCAGACCGCCAAGCTGCGCATTCTGGTCGATGGCAAGGAGCGGCTGGCCGAATTGGCCTGCGATGGCATTCTGGTGGCAACGCCGGCCGGCAGCACGGCCTATAACCTCTCGGCGCAGGGGCCGATCGTGCCGCTCTCGGCCAATCTTCTGCCGCTGACACCGATTTCGCCCTTCCGCCCCCGGCGCTGGCGCGGCGCGCTGCTGCCCGGCGATGCGCGGGTGGTGTTTGAGGTGCTGGAGCCGGACAAGCGCCCCGTTGCTGCGGTGGCCGATTATACCGAGGTGCGCGATGTGCGCCGGGTGGAGGTGCGCGAGGACCGCTCCATCACCCTCACCCTGCTGTTTGACCCGGATACCAACCTGTCGGAACGGATCCTGGCGGAGCAGTTCGCGGTGTGACCGACGGCCGGCTGATCTGGACCATCGCCGCGACTCAGGTGGTGGGCTGGGGCACGCTGTTCATCCCCTTCGCCCTGGTGCTGGCGCCGATGGAGGCGGAGATGGGGTGGTCACGCTCGGCCATTGCCGGCGCCTTTACCCTGGGGTTGCTCGTCTCGGGGCTGGCGGCGGTGCCGGCGGGGCGCTGGGTGGACCGCTATGGCGGGCGTGGGCCGATTGCATGGGGGGGCTTGGCTGGGGCGGTGCTGCTGGCCTGCTGGGCCGGGGTGGGCAGCCTCACCGGGCTATACGCGGTGTGGTTGGCGCTGGGGGTGGTGCATGCCATGGCGCTCTGGGGGCCTGCCATGGCGGTGATGATGGCGGCGGCGCGCGAACCGGTGCGCTCCATCACCGCGCTCACCTTCATCACTGGCTTCACCGGCACGGTCTTCGTGCCCTTGGTCTCGGCGCTGGTGGAGGGGTTGGGCTGGCGCCAGGCGCTGCTGGTGCTGGCGCTGCTGCAGGCCTTGCCGGTGCCCCTGGCCATTTGGGGCCTGCCGAAAGCCGCGCGGGGGCGGGCCGCGGCGCCGGCGATGCGATTGGGGCCGGTGCTGCGGCGGCCGGCATTTTGGGGGCTGGCCACCTGCCTGGCCGCGCATGCCTTTATTGGCGTGGGGCTGGGGGCGCATTTGGTGCTGCTGCTGCGCGAGCGCGGCATTGCCGAGGGCTGGGTGATCACCCTGCTCGCGCTGCATGGGCCGTTTCAGGTGGCGGCCCGGGCGGTGCTGTTCATGCTGGGGGCGAGGGTGGGGGTGCTGGCGGTGGGGGTCTTCGCCGCAGCGCTGCTGCCCATTGGGCTGACTTGGCTGTGGCTGGCCGGGGACAGCCCGTGGTGGCTGCTGGGCTTCGTGCTGTGCTGGGCCATGGCGGATGGGCTGATGACGATTGTGCGCGCCACGGCGCCGGTGGAGCTGATGGGGCGCGAGGGTTATGGCGCCATCACTGGCGCGCTGAGTGCCATCACAGTGCTGCCGCGCGCGCTGGCACCCTCTGCCTTGGCGCTGGTGTGGCAATGGGGCGGCGGCTATGCGCCGGTGCCGGGGCTGCTGGCGGTGGTGGGGCTGGTGGCCGTGGCGGGGTTTGTGGTGGCGATCCGTGGGGAGCGCACCGAGGCTGGGCCCGCTTAGCGCATTTTCAAGCCTTGCGACTTCGCAAGGCGACCCAGAAAATACGGTAAAACAGAGGCTAGAGCCGTTTCACCGTCTTCGCTCTCGGTGAAACGGCTCTAGCGCGAGGTGCCGAAATAATTGCCGATGCCGCCGCCAATGCTCAGCGTGGGCCCAGATGGAATGGCGGATGGCGCATCATCCCGACGCGCAGGCGCGGCGCAGGCGGCAAGGGCGAGGAGGAGCAAAAGGGTCATGCGCATGGCAGGGATATGGGCCGGCGGGCTCAACGCGGCAACAGGATACCGCGCCCGGCGAAAAAACCGCCAAATTGCCGGGGCGTGAGGCGCACATCGCGCTGTGTGGCAACGCTATCGCCCGAGGGGTTGTGGAAGCGCAGGCATCCCTCGCTGTCAGTCCCGAAAAGCAGCACGAGATGGCCGCCACGCCCCGGCGGTTGGCACTCCGGCCGGCGAATCGCCGGATGGACCGAGGCGATGATGAGGTGCGTCGTCAGCAGCCCAGCCAGTTTTCCGGCGGTGAGGTCAACCCGGATGGCGGCGGCGATATCTTGCGTTCGCAACCATTCCACGGCGCCCGCATAGATCAGGCCCTTGATGCCCTCTGGCGTTTCGACATAGCCGCCATGGCCCTGCACGGCGCGGCGCAGGGCATGGATGCTCCAGGTCTGGCCACGGCCGGCCAGCGCCATTTTCAGGCAGGCCATGCCGCAGAGATGATCGGCCCAAATTGCATATTCTGCTGCGGTCTGCGCGCCGCTGGCGGGCCAGAGCGGGTCTTGCGCGGCGTCGCGCCCGCCGAGGAAACCGCGAATGCGGCGAGGGCTTTCCCATTGGCCGAAATAGGGCGGGACAGCGCCCTGGCGGTTGCCGCCTTCGCTAGGCCGCATCGTTCAAGTGACAGGCCGAAAAATGCCCCGGCGCTATTTCGCGCAAGGCCGGCCGTTCAACCTTGCAGCGCGCCGTGGCATGCGCGCAGCGCGGGTGGAAATGGCAGCCCTGGGGCGGGTTGAGCGGCGAGGGGATTTCGCCCTGCACCACGTTGAAGGCGCGGCGGCGCGCCTCGATCCGCGGCACGGCGGAGAGCAGCGACTGGGTATAGGGGTGGTTGGCCCGGGCGAAAATTTCTTCCGACGGGGCCTGCTCCACCACACGTCCGAGATACATGATGACCACACGGTCGGAGAGGTGTTCCACCACGCCCAGATCATGGCTGATGAAGAGGTAGGTCAGGTCCAGGTCGCGGCGGAGGTCCATGAACAGGTTCAGGATTTGCGCCTGGATGGACACATCGAGCGCCGCCACCGCCTCATCGCAGACGATGAATTCCGGCTGCACGGCCAAAGCCCGGGCAATGCCTATGCGCTGCCTTTGGCCGCCTGAGAATTGGTGCGGGTAGCGAGACTTGAAGGCGGGATCGAGGCCGGCGCGGCGCATTTGTGCATCGACATAGCCGGCCCATTCCGCCCGATTGGTCATGCCATGATAGAGCGGCGCCTCACCGACGATCTGCTCCACCTTCATCCGCGGGTTGAGCGAGGCGTAGGGGTCCTGAAAGATCATCTGGGTGCGCAGCTTGGCCTCGCGCCCTGCCGCTTCGGAGAGGGTTTTGGTATTGGCCCCGCGCCAAAACATCTCGCCCTCGCTGGGGGTCATGATGCCGGCAACCATGCGTCCGAGGGTGGATTTGCCGCAGCCGGATTCGCCCACGAGGCCGACAACCTCGCCCTTGCGGATGGCCAGGTCCACGCCATCCACCGCATGGACCACCTCCTGCTTCATCGGCAGGCCCAGCTTCTTGAGCGTGCGGCCGGCGAAGTCGAGCGTTTTTTCGAAGCGCTTGGTCAGGCCGCGCAGCTCGATGATGGTGTCGCTCATGCCGGCAGGATCTCGATATGGGGGTGAACGCAGCGGGCGAAGCGGCCGGGGGCGATTTCGGCCAGGCCGGGCATGGTCTCGCAGGCGGCGTCGGCGCGTTCGCAGCGGGTCTTGAAGGCGCAGCCGGGCGGCAGGGACATCAGGCTGGGCGTGGTGCCAGGAATTTGCCGCAGTGGCACGCCGCGCTTGTTGCGGCTGGGCACCGAGCCGATCAACCCATGGGTATAGGGGTGGAAGGGCACATCGAGCACCTGATCCACCGAGCCCTGCTCGACAATGCGCCCGGCATACATCACCGCGATATCATCGGCCAAACCCGCGACCACCGAGAGGTCATGGGTGATCCAGATCAGCGAGGTGCCGGTATTGGCCGCCAGTTTCTGAACCTCGGCGAGAATCTGGCCCTGGATGGTGACGTCCAAGGCCGTGGTGGGTTCATCGGCGATGATCAGGTCGGGCTGATGCAGCAGGGCTATGGCAATGGCCACGCGCTGGCGCATGCCGCCGGAGAATTGGTGCGGGTAGGATTTCAACCGCTCATCGGGGCTGGGAATACCCACCATGCCCAGCGCGTCACGGGCGCGTTGGCGGGCGGTTTCGCGATCCACCTTCTGGTGTGCCTGCACCGTCTCGATCATCTGGGTATCGACGCGCAACACCGGGTTGAGCGTCATCATCGGGTCCTGGAAGATCATGGCGATGCGATTGCCGCGCAACTCGCGCAGCGCCGCCTCGCCCATGCCCACCAGATTGCGGCCCTTGAAGAGGATCTCACCGGAGACAATGCGCCCTGGCGCATCGACGAGGCCGATGATGGAAAAGCCGGTCACCGTCTTGCCGGAACCGGACTCGCCCACTAGGCCCATCACCTTGCCGCGGCCGACACTGAAAGACACGTCTTCAACGGCCTTCACCACGCCCGCGCGGGTGAAGAAATGAGTGGAGAGGCCTTTGACTTCGAGGGTACTCACTTCTTCAGCCTCGGATTCAACACGTCACGCATCTGGTCGCCCATCAGATTGATCGCCACGATGGTGATCAGCAAGGCGATGCCGGGATAAAAGCTGATCCAGTATTTGCCGCTCAGCATATACTCATAGCCATTGGCGATGAGCAGGCCGAGGGATGGTTCGGTGATCGGCACACCCAGGCCCAGAAAGGACAGCGTCGCCTCCAGCGCGATGGCGCGCGCGATCTGCATGGTGCCCACCACAATCAGCGGCGGCAGGCAATTGGGCAGCAAATGGTTGAACAGGATGCGCCGGGTGGGCAGGGCCAGGCACATCGCTGCCTCGATATATTCCCGCCGCCTTTCCACCAGGGCCGAACCGCGCACCGTGCGGGCGTAATAGGCCCATTCCACGATCACCAGCGCGATAACGACATTGAAGATGCCTTTGCCGAGAAAGGCCAGAATCATCAGCGCCGCGAGGATGGTGGGGAAGGATAATTGCAGGTCAACCAGGCGCATGATCATCGTATCGGTCCGCCCACCGGCATAAGCCGCGAGCAGCCCGAGCGATGCCCCCACCAGACAGGCGATCAAAGCGGACCCTACCCCCACCAACAATGAGATGCGCAAGCCATACATGATGCCCGAGAGCATATCGCGGCCCTGGTCATCGGTGCCCAGCCAATGGGTGATGCCCGAGCCACCCACACTGCCCGGCTCCAGCCGGCCATCCATAATGTCCAGCACGGCGAGGTCATAGGGGTCCTGCGGCGCGATCCAGGGCGCTAGTATCGCCACCAATGCTATGATGGCGAAAACCACCAACCCGCCCACCGCAAGCGGCGAGGCACAGAATTCCGAGACGAAGCGCCGAAACGGCGTCTCCACCTGCGGCACGGCTGCGGTCGCGCTCATGCCTTGGCCTCCAGCCGCACCCGCGGGTCGAGCACGGTGTAGAGAATATCCACCGCCAGATTGATGATGATGAACATCAGCACGATCATCATCAGATAAGCGACGATGACCGGCCTATCGAGCACATTGATGCTGTCGATGATCAGCTTGCCCATGCCCGGCCAGGCAAAGACGGATTCCGTCACCACGGAGAAGGCTATGGTGCCACCCAGTTCGAGGCCCACCACCGTCACCACCGGGATCATGATGTTCTTGAACACATGGACAAAGGTGACGCGGAATGGCGAGAGACCCTTGGCGCGGGCGAATTTCACGTAATCCATCAGCATCGTCTCGCGCACCCCGGCGCGGGTGAGGCGGATCACCAGGCTGATCTTGAACAGCGAGAGGTTGATGGCCGGCAGCAGGATATGGCTCAGCCCATCAAGCGTGAGAAAGGACCAGGGGATGCCAAACAGCAATGCCGTATCACCCCGGCCGGTACTGGGCAGCCAGCCCAGCTGCACGGCGAAGACCATGATGAGCATCAGCCCGACCCAGAAGGTGGGCAGCGAAAACCCCAGGATGGAGCCGGCCATAATGCCCTTGCTCAACGCGCGATTCGGCCGCAGCCCGGCATAAAGCCCCAACGGCAGGCCGATCAGAATGCTGAGAAACATCGAGCCAAAGGCCAATTCGAGCGTCGCCGGCATGCGCTGCAAAATCAACTGAATGGCAGGCTCGTTGAACACGAAGCTGCGGCCTAGATCACCCTGCAAAGCCTTGCCGACAAAGACCAGATATTGCTGCCACAGCGGCAGGTCCAAACCCAGCGCGCGGATGGCGCGCTCCTTCTCGATCTGGTCGGCATCCGGTGAGATGAGAATCTCAATCGGGTCACCCACCGCATAAACGCCGAGGAACACCAAAAGGCTCATCGCCACCAGCACGAAGCCGGATTGCATGAGCCGGCGCAGCAGATAGAGCGCCACTTAGCGGCCAGCCGCGGGGCGCACGCTTTGCGCCATGCTCAGCTCATCCACCCGCGGCGTGACGGTAAAGCCGCGCCGGGAAGCCCAGATATTGGTCTGGTTGTGCAGCGGAATGATGGCGAGATCCTCCAGCGCCAGGCGCTGCAAGGCGATCAACTGGGCAGCGCGGGCGCCGTTATCCAGTTCTCGCATTGCGGCCATCAGGCCCTGATCCAGCGCCTCATTGCAGTAGCGGCCGCGGTTGGAATTACCCCAGCCCCGCTCCGGGCTTGGGCAGGCGATGAGGTTGCGCAGCGGGTGGCTGCCATCGGGGTTATTGCCCCAGCCCACCAGAAAGCTCGAGAATTCAGCGCGCGCGGCGCGGCCGATGAAGGTGGACCAGGTTTGCGCCTCCACCGTGGTGCGAATGCCCACCCGGGTCCACATCTGGCCAATGGCCTGGATGATGCGGCTGTCATTGGGGTAGCGGTCATTCGGCCCATGCAGGGTGATGCGGAAACCCTGCGGGAAGCCGGCCTCGGCCAGAAGCCGGCGGGCACCTTCGGGGTCATGCGGCTGGGCGGCCAGATCGGGCACATAGGCGAAGGTGCCCGGTGGCAAATACTGGCCAGCGGGGGTGGCGCTGCCCTCCATCACCCGAGAGGTGATGGCATTGCGGTCGATCGCCATGGAGAGCGCGCGGCGCACCCGCACATCCTTCAGCGGATTGCGCGCAATCGGCCGACCCTCATTGTCGGTGATGAAGGGCGAGGCATCGGTGCGGCCATGGTCGAGGCCGAGGAAGATGATCCGCAGCCCCATGATCTCGGACAGGCTGACGCGGGCATCGCTGCGCAGGCGCGCGAGGTCGGCGGTGGGCACCTGGTCGATCACATCGACATCCCCGGCCAGGAGTGCGGCCATGCGGGCGCTGTCATTGGTGATCATGCGGTAGACCACGCGGGCGAAGGCCGGAGCCTCGCCGTGATAACCATCATTGCGCTCCAGCTCTATCCGGTCGCCATTGGCGTGGCGAACCAAGCGGAAGGGACCGGTGCCAATCGCCATCGCACCGGAGTTGAACTGCTCGGTGGTGGCGTTGGCGTGGGTCTCGCGGTCCAGGATATAGAGGTTGGAGAGGTCCATCGGCAGCAGCGGATAGGGGCCGTTGGTAATGAAGCGGATGGTCAGCGGGTCCACCACCTCGATCCGAATGATGGGGCGGACGAAGCCTGCGAAACTGCTGGGGCTATTGGGCACCTGGGGGATGCGGGCGAAGGTGAAGGCCACATCATCGGCGGTGAAGGCATTGCCATTGTGAAAGCGCACACCCGGGCGGAGGCGGAATTCCCAGGTATCGGGCGCAACCGCGCTCCAGCTCAGCGCCAAGCCCGGGCGGAGCACGCCATTGGCGTCATCCTCGACCAGCTTGCCGAAGATCATGCCTGCGGCGGCGTTATTGGGGGAGAGCTGGTGGAAATGCGGGTCGAGGCTGGTGACCGGCGCGCCCACCGCCATGGTCAGGGTTTGCGCCTGGGCGCCAGCCAAACTCAGCGCCAGCCCGAAAGCGGCCAATACCAAACGCATATTCGTCTCCCTGCATGACGAAATTGTCACTAACTCCTAGCAGCGGCACCGGCCAGTGGCTAGGGGATGTCCAAGGTGTAGCGCATTCGCCCAGAGGCCGGCTATGCTCATGCAGCCGGCAAAGGGCTTGGCGAAAAGGCGGGTTTTGCCGCCGCCCTCAGCCCTTTTCGACCTCGCCGCCGGCTTCGGTCCAATCCTGCAAGCGGCCAAGGTTGCGCACATCACTATAGCCCATATCCTGCAGCGTCTTGCCCGCCAGGGCGGCACGCCCGCCGGATGCGCAATGCACGATCACGGTCTTGGCCTCAGAGAAGGCCGGGTTGTGCATTGGGTGCGAGGCATCGGCGCGGAATTCGATCAGCCCGCGCGAGACATTCACCGCGCCGGGAATTTTACCGGTGGCGGCGAGTTCGGCGCTGTCGCGCAGGTCAACCACCAGCGTGCCGGGTTGGGCAGCCAGGGTGATCGCCTCGGCGCCCGAGATCTTCGGCACGGCAGCATGGGCGGCGTCGAGCATATCTTTGACGGTAAGCGGCATGGTGTTTCCCTTTTGGTTGTTGGTTTCAGCGCGGCATGCAGGCCAAGGCGGCTTCGAAGGCATCGAGCGTCAGGGCGACATCTGCCTGGGTATGGGCCAGCGACATATAGTATTTGCTGTCGCCCTTGAGGATGCCTCCGGCGCGCATATGGCGGTTCACATGGGCCTGGTAGCGGGCATTGGCGCGCTGCATGTCACGATAATTGGCGATCTCGCCACCGGCATAAACCACGTCGAACAGCACGGGTTCGCCCACCACCTGGGCTGCGATGCCCGCATCCTTGATGCGGGCGGTGAGGCCCTCCATCATCCACCGCCCAAGCGCGAAGACACCCTCATAGGCGCCAGGCTCGCGCAGCACCTCCAGCGTGGCGAGGCCGGCGGCCGCGGCGATGGGGTTGCCCGAGAGGGTGCCCACCTGCATCAGGAATTTGTCGTCGCCCACCTTCGCACGGTCAAAATGCGCCATGATGTCGGCACGTCCGGCAATGGCGGCGAGCGGGAAGCCGCCGCCGATGATCTTGCCGAGCGTGCAAAGGTCCGGCGTCACGCCATAATAGCTCTGCGCGCCGCCATAGGCGAAGCGAAAGCCGGTCACCACCTCGTCGAAAATCAGCGGAATGCCATATCGGGCGGTGGCCTCGCGCACTGCCGCCAGGAAGCCGGGCTTGGGCGGGATCAGCCGCTGAAACGGCTCCAGAATCACGCCGCCGAGTTCATCGTGATGCGCCTCGATCAGCGCCAGCATCGCGTCGATATCATTATAGGGCGCGACCAGCATGTCATCGGCGATATGGGCGGGAATGCCGGCCGAATCGGGGATGGCCTGGGGGAAATTCGCCTCGCGCTTGGGGGAGAGCGACATCAGCCCATGGTCGCTCATGCCATGATAGCCGCCTTCGAATTTCAGGATTTTCTCCCGGCCACGAAAGGCGCGGGCAAGGCGCATGGCGTACATATCGGCCTCAGAGCCGCTGGAGACGAAGCGCACCTGGTCGGCACAGGCCACGGCATCGACAATCGCCTCGGCCAGCCGGATGCCGGCGGGGTTATTGGCGAAGAAGGTGGTGCCGCGCGGCACCTGCTCCATCACCGCCGCCGTCACCGCCGGATGGGCATGGCCGATGAACATGGGGCCCGAGCCCAAGAGAAAATCGATATAGCCCCGCCCCGCAGTGTCGCGCACATGGACGCCCTGCCCTTCCACCAGGGTCGGGCCGGCCATATTGCCGAAATGCCCACCTGGGAGCACGCGGTTGGCGGTGTCGAGCAGTGAATCCATCAGCGGCATTCCAATATGCGTATGTCGTAAACAGGGTGTTCCAGCGTGTTGACCGCCGGGGCATTGGCGAACATCCAGCCGCGAAAGGCCGGGGCGCTGCCGGCGGCGGCCCGGCTATCGGTGATTTGCATCCAGGCTGCGGCATCGGGCACCTCATCGGCCGGCCTGGCATTGCAGGCGCTGAGCAGGATAGTGAGCGTGCCAAAGCTGGCCGGCTGGCCGATGCGGGCCGAAAGCACGGTGACGCGCGCCGTCACCTTGTCCAGCGCCTGAAGCTGGGCCTGCTGGCGGGGCGCCCAGCTTTGCGCCAGGGCCAGGTCAGGCAGCAGCAACACGCACAGCGCCAGCCAAAACGCTCTCACGCCGCGCGCCGCCGGGGCGAGGGCAGGCCGGCCACCAGATCGGCCATGATGCGGCGCATCGCGCGCTCATCCACGCCCATGATCACCGCATCTTCCAGCATATCGGCCAGCATTTGCGCCGCCTCAGCATGGTTCTCGGCCAGGACCTTGAGCTTTTCGCGGCATGAGAGGGGGTTGCCATCGGCGCCGGGCCAGGTCTCGGGCGGGTTCACCGGGGCGCGGCCGTGGCGGGGGCTGCGGTCTCGGCATTGGCGGCGGCGGGTTGGTTCATCTGGGTGACCGAGAAGATGAAGCGGCCAAGCAGCGATTCCAGGCTGACCGAGCCCTGGGTCTCGGTGATGCGGCCGCCCTCGGCCAGCACCCGCTCGGCCCCGCCGGGCACGATGGAGAGGTATTTGCCGCCCAGCAGCCCATCCGAACTGACCTCGGCGCTGCTATCGCTGGGCAAGCGCAGGCCGCGATCCACCCGCATGCCGACCACGGCATTGAAGCTTTGCGGGTCGATGCTGCTGGAGACGACGCTGCCCACCTTCACCCCGGCAATGCGCACATCGGCGCCATTCACCAGGCCATCGATGCGGTCGAATTGCGCGGTGAGCAGCATGCCGCCCGGCTGGGCGCCGCGGCCGCCATGGGCCACGGCGTAGAACAGGAAGGCGGCCGCCACGGCAAGCACGCCGGCGCCGGTCATGATTTCAAGGGCGGAACGCCCCTTCACGGTGTCCACGCTTCATAGTCGCCACCCGTCACCCGGCGTTGCCCGCCGGAATAATCATGCCCCTTGGGGCGCCAGGCGCCAGCCGTGCCGGTCAGGTTGGGCTGATGCTCCTTCTGCCAGGGCAGGCGAGCCGCCTCATCCAGCGGCGCATCCGTGGTGTGGTGCAGCCAGGCATGCCATTCCGCCGGCACCTTGGTGGGGTCCTGGCCATGGGCGGTGACCACATAGCGGCGCTTGCGGTTATACACCGGCAGCGTCTTGCGCGCTTCGTAATAGGTATTGCCAAAACGGTCCTGGCCGATTTTGCGGGCGGTCAGGCGGGCGTGGAGCATCTCGAGGATCGACATGGGTTGAGCATGCCATGGCGCGTCGCAGCACGCCAGCGCGGCGTGTTTGTCCACAAGGTTTTGTGGTTCAATCCGCCAAGACCTACCAGATACGGCTTTCACCGGGGAAAATCCCGGCATAGTCTCATCCCTATGGCACGCATAAACGGCACATTGTGGGAAGGGATGGCGCTGGCACGCCACAGGCTGGGGGCGGACCCGGATGCGGCGCTTCGCGCCGTGGCCATCCCGGCAGGTTGGCCGGTGGAAGCGGGTGAGGCGCTGGCAGGGCTGGTGCCGGGCAGCCGGCCCATCAGCCTGCCCCGCGCCGCCGAGGCCTGGATTCAGCGCGCTCTCAGCCGTGGCCGCAAGGCCGGGCTCATGGATGATTCCGCGGCCAATCACCTGGCCGAGGGGCTGCGCGCGCTCCTGATCACCCGCAGGGGCGCGCCTGGCGCCGAGGTCTGGCGCGGCACGGCCGCCGAGGCACGCTATGTGCTGAACCTGCCTGCCTTCCTTGATGCCGATGCCAGCTTCGACCTGGAGGGTTTTGCCGAAGCCGTGGTGTTGGGGGTGCGCTTCCTTGACGCCCTGGGCAATGGCCGCGCGGGCCGACTTCGCTTGGGTTTTTGCGATATGGCCGGGCTGCTGGCGGCGCTGGGCCTTGCCTATGACAGTGATGAGGGCCGGCGCGTGGCCGCTGGCTTGGCCGCGCTGATGCGTGGCGTGGCCGAGGGCGAGAGCGCTGCCATGGCCGCGCGGATGGGCGCGCGAGAGCCTGTGGCCCTGCTCTGGCCCGCACCGCCCGACACCACCGCCCTGCCCGGCCTGGCCGAGGCCGCGAGTGCCGCGCTGCAGGCCGTGGGCGCCTGCCATGGCCTGCGCCATGGCGCGATCATCGCCCTGACCCCGGCCGATGCCGCAGAGGCGCTGCTGGGCGCCGAGACCGCCGGGCTCTTCCCCGCCGCCGGCAGCACCCGGGCGGTTTATACTGCAACCGGCGCCACCGAAATTCCCACCCGGGCCGCGCTCGCCGCCGCCCGGATGGCGCCGCACCGGGTGGGGCAATTGCTCGCGCCGGTATCCGAAACCGCGCGGAAAATGATGGCCGAGGCGGTGCTGCCCTTCCTGCATGCCGCGCCGCCGGCGCCGGTGGCGGTGCCTGGGCCGCCGCGCGCGCATGTGGAACGCCCGGCGGCGCGCGGCCTGCTGGCGCATCCGCGCAGCACCGGCGGCAGCTTCCACGCCTCGGTGGGCGGCCACCGCGTGGCGATGCGCACCGCCGAGGATGCCGAGGGCAAGCTGCGCGAATTGGCCTTCAGCCTGGCCAAGGAGGGCGCGGCCTATCGCTCGCTGATGGATGCCTTCGCCCAGGCGGTGACGATTGGCCTGAGCCATGGCGTGGCGCTGGATGATTATGTGACGGCCTTCTCCTATACGCGCTTTGGCCCGGCCGGCGTGGTGGAGGGCGATGGCGAGATCACCCAGGCGACATCGGTGCTGGATTGGGCCTTTCGGCGGCTGGCGGCGGATTATCTGGGCCGGGCGGATTTACCCCAGCCGAGCGAGGCCGATTGCGCGCCCGACAGCCTGAGCACCGCGGCACAGCAATCACCGCTGCTGCCGCTGGACCTTCCCCTCACCTCGGCGCCAGAGGCACGGCGCCGCAATTTCCGCATTGTCGCCTGAAAAGGATCATTCCATGAGCATCGACGCGAAGCTGGCCGAACTCGGCATCACCCTGCCCGAGGCAGCAGCGCCCATCGCCAATTACGTGGGCTATAATGTGAGCGGCAACCTCGTTGTGGTTTCCGGCCAGATCCCGCTGAGGGATGGCCGAGTGGCCTATACCGGCAAGGTGGGCGTGAGCGTGACGCCTGAGGTGGCCAAGGAGGCCGCTGCGCTGTGCTTTATTAATGTGATGGCGCAGCTCAAGGCCGCCTGTGGTGGCGATCTGGGCCGGGTGAAGAAGGTGCTGCGGCTGGGTGGTTTCATTGCGGCACCGGCCGATTTCACCGGCCATGCGCCCATTATGAACGGCGCTTCTGACCTTTGCGTGGCGGTGTTCGGCGATGCCGGGCGGCATGCGCGCACCACCATCGGCGTGCCCAGCCTGCCGGCCGATGCCTGCTGCGAGGTGGAGGCGCTGGTGGAGATTTCGCCGGCCTGAGGCTGGGGTGATCCCCCGCGGGCGCGTATTCCACGTCGCCGCTTTCTGATTGACGCGGCGCCATACAGGGGCATCTTCCCATCATGCCGGATGCCTCACCCGAATATACACTCAGCCTGCATCCGCGGATCGCGGAGATCGACCCGGCGGATTGGGATGGCTGCGCCGGGGGAAACCCATTTGTGAGCCACGCCTTCCTCTCGGCGCTGGAGGATAGTGGCAGCACCGGCGAGCGCACCGGCTGGTATCCGCAGCACGCCGTCTTGCGCGATGCGGCGGGGCTGCTGGTGGGCTGCGCCCCCTGCTACGCCAAGGCGAATTCCTATGGCGAATATGTCTTCGACCATGGCTGGGCCAATGCCTATGAGCGGGCGGGCGGCAGCTACTACCCCAAGCTGCAGGTGGCGGCCCCCTTCTCACCCGTGCCGGGCCCGCGGCTGCTGACCAGGCCCGACCACCCGCATGCGCTGGGCGCCCTGGCCGCGGGGCTGCGCCAGGCGATGGCGGCGCAAAAATGCTCCTCCATCCACATCACCTTTTGCACCCGGCCCGAATGGGATGCGCTGGGCGAGGCCGGCTGGCTGCAGCGCATCGGCACCCAATTCCACTGGACCAATGAGGGCTTTGCCAGCTTCGATGATTTTCTGGCCAAGATGAGCAGCCGCAAGCGCAAGCAGATCAAGCGCGAGCGGCGCGATGCGGCGGCCCAGGGCCTCACCTTCCGCGCCTTGCAGGGCGGCGAGATCACCCCCGCCATCTGGCGCCGCTTCCATGATTTCTATCGCAATACCACCGACCGCAAATGGGGCAGCGCCTATCTGCATGGCCGCTTCTGGGGCTTGCTGGGCGAGCGCCTGGGCGAGCGGGTGGTGCTGATGCTGGCCGAGCGCGATGGCGAGGCGGTGGCCGGCGCGCTCAACCTTTGGGGCGAGGATGCGCTTTATGGCCGCAATTGGGGGTCGACCGTGGAGGTGCCCTTCCTGCATTTCGAACTCTGCTATTATCAGGCGATCGATTTCGCCATTGCCCATGGCATTTCCCGCGTCGAGGCTGGCGCCCAGGGCGAGCACAAAATCCAGCGCGGCTATTTGCCGGTGGAGACCTATTCGGCGCATTGGATTGACCATCGCGGCCTGCGCCATGCAGTGGCGGATTTCCTGGAGCAGGAACGCCCGGCGATGCGGGCGCAGATGGCTGAACTGGCCACGCTTTCGCCTTTCAAACAGGATGACACTTGCGACTAGCCTATGCCCAGTTGGCGTTGGCCATGATCCTGGTCGGCGCCAATGTCGGCGTGGCGAAGGTTTTGGCCGAGAGCCTGCCCATCGCGCTCATTGCCTGCCTGCGTTGCATGCTCGCCTGTGTGGTGCTCTGGCCCCTGGCGCGGGGGCTGGAGGGGTTTCCGGCGCTGCGGCCGCCGGTGCTGAAAAACCTGTTCTTCCAGGCGATTTTCGGCACGGCCATCTACAATGCCGGACTGCTGGCGGGGCTGCGCTTTACCACGGCGCTGGAGGGGGGGCTGGTGCTGGCCACCCTGCCGGCCGTGGTGGCGCTGGGGAGTTTTTTGCTCCTGCGCGAGCGGTTATTGCCCCGGCAATGGGCAGCGGCCGCCTTGGCCGGGGCAGGCATGGCCGCCATCACCCTTGCTCGTCTGAGTGGTGAGGCCGGCGGCTCGCTGCTGGGCAATGCGCTCATTTTCCTCGGCGTGTGCGGTGAGGCGGGGTACGTGCTGCTGGCCAAACGCATTGCCGGCCAGGCGCCGGTGATCACCGCCAGTTTCTGGATGCAGGCGTTTTCCGCCGCGGTGCTGCTGCCCTTCGCGCTGCCGGGGTTTTCGGCGCTGGGAGCGCTGGGCGGGGGGCAGATTGCGCTTTTGCTGGTGTTCCATTC
>CAMDJV010000024.1 GCA_945901085.1 Rhodovarius crocodyli
TCGCCGCCCTGGCTATAGCGGGCCAGGCCGTTGAAGCGGCGCAGCCGGTCCGCCCGCTCCCAAGGGCCATCATAGGCGGTGATCTCGCCCGCCAGCAGCAAGCGGCCCGGGCCCAGCGCCTGACTGCCCGCCGCCAGCCCGCGCCAATAGCCGAAACTGCCCATGGTGGTTTGCAGGATGGGCCGGGGCAGGCTGTTCAGCAGCGACAGGTCAACCTGCCCCGCATTGGCAAAATCGCCCTGATCGGCACCGTAAGGGCCTTTGCGCAGCCGCATCTCGGCCAGCAATTCGAGGATGAGGAAGTTCAGATCGGCATAGCCCTGGCCATGGGCATGGCTGCGCATGTTGAGCGGCATGCCATCGAGGGTGATGGCCAGATCGGTGCCGTGATCGAGGTTGAAGCCGCGCAGAAAATACTGGTTGGCCTTGCCCTCGCCGCTGTGTTGGCTGGCGATCAGGCCCGGGGCGGCCTCCAGGATTTCGCCCGGTCGGGCGATGGGGCGGGAGGCGATCTCCTCGGCGGTGATGACACGTTCAGAGGCGCTGGCGAGCGGCAGGGGCGCAGGCGCACGCACCACCACCTCCTCCATGCTGGCCAGGGGCTCGGCCTGCGCCAGGGACAGCATCAGCAGGCAGGCGGGGAAGACGGTGCGTAGCACCATGGCAGTCAAGCATGATGAGTTGAGGCGGAATCGCCGAAGACGCTCCATCATGCTCTCAACACTGGCTGGGCCACGCGCAGTGAACGCAGCGTGGCCCAAGCGCCGAGCGGCGGCTGGTTTCAGATATGCAGCGCACGGCCATCCACGGCGAGGGCCGCCTCCTTCACCGCCTCGTTCAGCGAGGGATGGGCGTGGCAGGTGCGCGCCACATCCTCGGCGCTGGCGCCGAATTCCATCGCCAATGCGATCTCGGCGATCAGCGTGCCGGCATCGGGGCCGAGGATATGGGCGCCCAGCACGCGGTCCGTCACCTTATCGGCCAGGATTTTCACAAAGCCATCGGTATCGCCCATCGCCCGCGCGCGGCCATTGGCGGTGAAGGGGAATTTGCCGACCTTGTAGGCCTGCCCGCGCGCCTTCAACTGCTCCTCAGTCTCGCCCACGCTGGCGACTTCGGGCCACGTATAGACCACGCCGGGGATGGCGCCGTAATTCACGTGGCCGCGCTGGCCGGCGAGATTTTCCGCCAGGGCCACGCCCTCCTCCTCGGCCTTATGGGCGAGCATGGGGCCGGTGATGACATCGCCGATGGCCCAGATGCCCGGCACATTGGTGGCGTAATGCGCATCGACGGTGACGCGGCCGCGCTCATCCAGCGCCACGCCCGCCGCATCCAGCCCCAGGCCGGCCACATAGGCGCGGCGGCCAATGGCCAGCAGCACCACATCGGCGCGCAGCGTCTCCTCCGCACCGCCGGCAGCCGGCTGCAGGGTGAGGGTGACGCCGGCATCGTCAGCCACGGCCGAGACCACCTTGGTCTTGAGCTTGAATTTGAAGCCCTGCTTGGTGAGGATGCGCTCGAAGCTCTTGCCCACCTCGGTATCCATCGCCGGCACCAGCCGGTCGAGGAATTCGATCACCGTGACCTCGGCGCCGAGACGCGACCAGACCGAGCCCATCTCCAGGCCGATATAGCCCCCGCCAATCACCACGAGATGGCCGGGCACCGCATCGAGTTCCAGCCCGCCGGTGGAGGTGACGATGCGCTTTTCATCAACGGCGACGCCAGGCAGCGGGATGCTCTCGGAGCCCGAGGCGATGACGATATGCTTGGCGGCATATTCGGTGCCATCCACCGCCACGGTGCCGGGCTTGACGATCCGCCCCTCGCCCTTCAGCCAAGTCACCTTGTTCTTCTTGAAGAGGAACTCGATGCCCTTGACATTGGCCCCCACCACCTCGGCCTTGCGGGCCTGCATGCGCTTGAGGTCCAGCGTCACCTGGCCAACATTGACGCCATGTTCGGCGAGTTTGTGGACCGCCTCCTCATAATGCTCGGAGCTTTGCAGCAGCGCCTTGGAAGGGATGCAGCCGACATTGAGGCAGGTGCCGCCCAGCGTGGCGCGTTTTTCTACGCAGGCCACCTTCATGCCCAGCTGCGCGGCGCGAATGGCGCAGACATAACCGCCCGGACCGGCGCCGATGACAATGACGTCGAAATTCTCCGACATGGATAAGACCCTCAACCGTTTTGCCGCAAACTGGCGCGGGTGGGTGTTGGGCGCAAGGGCGGGGCCAGGGGGGAAGCTTGGCGCCCGGCGTTCAGTTGGGCCAAAGCCTGGGGAGCTGCGGGTAACGCGGCCTAAGGGCACGGCCGATCGGGTTGAATCGGCGCTGGCGAATGGCCCTCATGGCGGATGCCTCACCCGGCCAGGCGCCGCGCAGCAGCATGGGCCAGGCGAGCAGGAAGCGGCAGCTGAGCATGGCGGATTATCCTGCGATCAACACAGGCAGGGATTATGATGGGCGAACCGACACAAAGTCCAAGGATTAATAATCTTGGGACTACAATCCGAAACTGACCTGTCGCGAATTCCGCATCTGCAGATTGCGCAGCCTTGCCAGGGCCCAAAGCGGGAAAATCTGCCGATAGCCGTGATAGCGCAGATAAAACACCCGCGGAAAACCAGTGCCGGAATAATCATCCTCATCCCATCCGCCGGCCTCGGTCTGGCTGCGCAGCAGGTAGGCGGCGCCGCGCGCCACGGCTGGGTTATCAGCCTCACCCGCCGCCAGCAGCGCCAGGAGTGCCCAGGCCGTCTGGCTCGATGTGGAGGCCGAATTCCGCCGGCTGCCGCCATCGGGGGCGGTGCCGCCCCGCTCGGGATAGGTATCACCATCCTCGCCCCAGCCACCATCGGGGTTTTGGCGCGCTTCCAGCCAGGCCACGGCGCGGCGCATCGCGGCATGCTCATGCGGCAGGCCGGCGGCGTTGAGCGCGGTCAGCGCCGACCATGTGCCATAGACGTAATTCACCCCCCAGCGGCCATACCAGGCGCCATCGGCCTCCTGCTCGGCCAGCAGATAAGCCACCGCCTCCCGCGCGGGCTTCTGCGAGGCCTCGCCAAGCTGAGCCAGCATGGCAAGGCAGCGCCCCGTCACATCCGCCGTTGGTGGGTCGAGCAGCGCACCATGATCGGCGAAGGGGATGTGGTTGAGGTAATGATGGGTGTTGTCGGCATCAAAGGCGCCCCAGCCTCCGCCCCGGCTCTGCATGCCAATGGTCCAATCCACCGCGCGCTCAATGGCCTGGTCGGTGCCCGGCGGTGCGGTGCCAGTGGCACGGCGGTGGCGGTCCATGGCCAGCACGACCACGGCGGTGTCATCCACATCGGGGTAATGCGCATTCTCGTATTGGAAGGCCCAGCCACCGGGCTTGAGATGCGGCCGCTGCCAGGCCCAGTCGCCGCGCACCTCGGTGATCTCGCGGGTCAAAAGCCATTCAACGCCGCGGCCCACCGCCTGCTCGGCCTCAGCCCCGCCGGCCTCGAGCAGGGCATGCGCCACCAGGGCGGTGTCCCAAATCGGCGAGAGGCAGGGCTGGACATAGGTCTCACCATCCGCGCGCTCGCAGACGAGTTTCTCGATGGCGGCCCAGGCGGTTGTCATGCGCGGGTCGCTCTCGGCCACGCCCATGACGTGATACATGAAGATGGCATTGGCCATGGCGGGGTAGATCGCCCCCAGCCCATCCTCGCCATTGAGCCGCTCGGTGACGAATTTTTCGCAAGCCGCCTCGGCGCGGATGCGGTGGGTGCGGGGGAAGAGCCTCTGGGCGCGCTGCAGCGCCTTGTCCACCGCCTTGAACAGGCTGGACCAGGGTTCCTGCTGATGCGCTCCCCCCGGCCATTCGCGCACCTCATCAGGGGGGGTGGCGAAGAGTTCGCCGATATCGACACCGATGGGCGCCACGGGCTGTGGCCGGCGCGCCATCACCACCGTCAACGGCACCAGCACGGTGCGTGCCCAGTAGCTGATCTTGCCGATATGGAAGGGAAACCATCGGGGCAGCAGGATGAGTTCCGGCGGCATGACCGGCACGGCATGCCAGGGCACCTGGCCGAACAAAGCCAGGGTGCAACGGGTGAAGACATTGCTTTTTGCCGCGCCACCCGCGGCCAGAATCGCCTCCCGCGCCCGGATCATATGCGGCGCATCGACGGGATCACCGATCAGGCGCAGGGCAAAATACGCCTTCACCGAGCAGGAGATATCGATCTTGCCGGCATGGTAGAGCGGCCAGCCACCGGCCGCGCTCGGCGCCTGCTGCGCCTGCAACCGGCGGAGGTATTGGCCAATGGCGGCCTCACGCACCGGGTCATGCTGGCCAAAGAAGCGGCGCAGCATGATGTATTCGGCCGGAATGGTGGCGTCGGCCTCCAACTCGAAAACCCAATGGCCGTCCTCACGCTGGCGGCGCAGCAGCGCATCCCGCGCCCGCAGCACAGCCGCATCCAGCGCCGTGCCACGCGGCGCGTCGCCGGTCACGGACACAGGCGGGGCGATACCAGGCAGACTATCCAAGACACGGTGATCCCATCAGGCAGATAGCGGTCAGCGGCACGCCATAGAGCGATTTGGTCGGTTTTGCGAAGCCACCCTGCTGTTGCAGAGCGTATCGGCCAGGTTGGGCCGGCGGCATGGTCGCACCAAACATCCAACAGACTACTGAAAAACGAATAGCACGGGAGAACAAGATCGAGGGACTTTTCCTCCGCCACCATCACAGTGATTGTCGCGGCATGAACAATCTGACATGCGCGGGGCGCGTCAGCCCGGAGGCGGTGCGGGGCCGGCCTCGCCCTTCCACATGCCGCCTTGGCCGCGATGCTGGGCGATGGCGCTGTCCAGGGTGAAGAGCATGTAGAACATCGCCACCACCGGCAAAGCCACACCACGCCAGACCGGCAGGCGGTAAAAGCGCAGCACCGGCACGAAGCTCAGCACCATGCCCAGCCAGGCCGCGAGGCCGAGCAGCCGGGCCCAGAAGCTGCCCCACCATGTCAGCGCCGGCGGCACCAGGAAAACCAGCGTCAGCGCCAGCAGCATGCCCAGCAGCAGGGCCGGGCTGTAGCGCAGTTGGGCATAGGCGGTGCGGGCGACCATCCGGCGGATCGGTTCGATATTCGGGCAGGCGCGCAGCGAGACCACCCGCTCGGTCAGCCCCAGCCAGATCCGCGTGCCCGGGCGCTGGCGCTTGATGGCCGCAGCCAGCGTGCAGTCATCGATCATCGCGCCGCGAATCGCCGCAACGCCACCCGCAGCCTCGAAATCCGCCCGCCGTAGCAGCACGCAGCCACCCGCCGCAGCGGCCATGCGGCGGGCGGGGTCATTGGCCCAACGGAACGGATAGAGCATCTGGAAAAAATAGATGAAGGCGGGGATGAACCAACGCTCGGCGCGGCTCTCGCAGCGCAGCTTCGCCATCAGGCTGGTCAGCGCATAGCCACCTGTTTCGGCCCGGGCCACGAGGCGGCGCAGGCTGTCGGGCGCATGGTGAATATCGGCATCGGTGAAGAGCAGATAGGCCGTGGTGGGATTGGCCGCTGCCAGCCCCTGCTGCAAGGCCCAGAGCTTGCCAGTCCAACCCGGCGGGCGGTCACGGCCGGTGACCACTTGCAGCCTCGCATCCCCGCCGGCCGCGGCGCGTGCGAGGGCGGCGGTGCCATCACCGCTGCGGTCATCCACCACCCATAATGCGAGCCCGCCCGGGTAATCCTGCGCCAGCAGCGCCTGCACCACGGTTGCGATGGTCTCGGCCTCGTCACGGGCCGGGACCAGGATGGTGACATCGGGCCAATGCAGCAGGTCTGGCGCGGCCTGGGCATCATTCTCCCGGCACAGCCAGAACATTCCCCGCCCCAGCAGCAGCACAAGCCAGGCCAGCAGCGCAGCCGCACCCAGCCAGATCACAGCATGCCCTGTTCGGTGAACCAGCCCAGCGCGTCATCCACCGCCTCGCGCCAGGGGCGAGCGTGAAAGCCCAGCACCGCCTGCGCATGGGCGGCGGTAAAATACATGCGATGGCCGGCCATGCGCAGCCCATCCAGGGTCAACATCGGCTCTCGCCCGGTGACCCGCGCCGCCGTCTCGGCCAGGAAGGCAAGCGGGAAGAGCGGGCCGCGCGGCAGGCGGAAGGGCGGGCGGCGGCCATAACGAGTGGCGATATACCCCAGCAATTCGGCCAGGCTGACATCCTGCCCGCCCAGAATATGGCGCTGGCCCAGCCTGCCATGCTCCAGCGCGGCCACCACGCCGGCGGCGCAATCCTCGACATGGACGAGGTTGAGCCCGGTCTCCACATAGGCCGGCATATTGCCCCGCGCGGCCTCCAGGATGAGGCGGCCGGTGGGGGTTGGCCGGCGGTCACGCGGGCCGATGGGGGTGCTGGGGTTGACGATGGTGGCGGGCAGCCCCTCCTCCAGCACCATCCGCTCGACCAGGCGCTCGGCCTCGGTCTTGCTGGTCTTATAGGGGCCGATGGCCTCGGCGGGGGTTGCGGCATCGGCCTCAGTGGCGGGGCTGCCATCGGCGCGCGGCTTGAGGGTGGCCACGCTGCTGACATGGACAATGCGGCGCATACCCGCCGCCATGGCGGCGCGCATCACCGCCTCGGTGCCCGCCACATTCACCGCGAACATCGGGCCAGGGTGGGGCACGAAAATACGGTAATCCGCCGCGCAATGGATCACCGCATCACAGCCTGCCATGCCCAGAGCGAGGCTCGCCGGGTCGGTCAGGTCACCCGGGGTGAAGGCGATGGGCAGGCCATCGAGCACGCCGCGCGGCGTCTCGGGCCGGGCCAGCGCGCTCACCCTATGGCCACGCGCCACCAGGGCACGGGCCACCGAACTGCCCAGAAAACCCGTGGCGCCGGTGACGAAGGTGGTGAAACGTTCATCCATAGCGGCGTTGTGGCCTGGGCGGGGCGGGCGGTCCACCCTCGTTCCCTCAGGGCCATGGTGCTACAGGGGACCATGTCCATGCACCGCCGCGCCCTTCTGGCGCTCGCCATGTCTCTCGCCGCCGCAACCGCTCGGGCGCAAAGCCCAGCCGCGCTGGTCGAGGGGTTTCACAGCACCCTGCTAGACATCATGCGCAATGCGCCCCGCCTGGGCGTGCGCGGCCGCTATGACCGGCTGGCGCCGGTGATGGCGCAGGTCTTTGATCTGGTGACGATGACGCGCATCGCCATCGGCCCGCCCTGGACCGGCTTCACCGCCGCCGACCAGGCCGCGCTGACCGAGGCCTTCACCCGCTGGTCCATCGCCACCTATGCCGCCCGCTTTGACGGCTTTTCGGGCGAGAGCTTCGCCACCCAGGCCGTTCAGGCCACGCCCAATGGCGACCAGCTGGTCCGCACCATCCTGAACCGCACCGGTGGGCAGGAACCGGTGGTGCTCAGCTATCTGTTGCGCAATGGCCGGGTGGTGGATGTCTATCTGACCGGCACGATCAGCGAATTGGCCTCGCGACGCAGCGAATTCGCCGGGCTGATCCGCGAAGGCGGCGCGCCCCGGCTGCTGGCCGAATTGCAGCGCCGCATCACGACGCTGCTCGGCTAGCAGGCTGCTGACAAAGCCTGATTGCGGACGAAAAGAGCGGAAGGGCTTTGCCCTCTCCCGCTCTCCCACCAGGAAAATGATTGTCCTGGACCTTTGAAAATTTTTTATACCGATAATTGATCGAAGGTGAAGGAAACTCAGTTTCCTTCTGGGGTGCTCGAGGGGCAAAGCCCCTCGATCTTATTGTCGCTCGCTCGCCGGTTTTCAGCAGCCCGCTAGGCAAGCAGCCGCTGCGTCGCCACCGCACCGGCAGCGATACCAGCCCAGCCATAACGCATCGGCGTCATGCTGCAACTCGCCCAGGCCGCGTGCTGATTGGCATAAAACGGACTGGCCGGGTGGCCGGAGGCGCCGAGGAAGACGCTCCAGCGGCTCTTCTCCCAATCCCCCACATCAAAGGCATAGCGCGCCAGGGCGCCATAGGTCGCGCGGGGGCCGAGTGGTGCGACCAGCCCATTGGCCCAGACCGTATCGCCATCGCCGCCAATGGGCAGCGAAGGCGGGTCGAGCACCGCGGCGGCGGCCGGAAACAGGCTAGAGAGCGGATGGGCGAAGCGCGGCTTATGCGCCTCACCCCAGGCTTCGGCGGTGGCGGCGGCGGCCTCGTCAAGCGCCTCGGCCATCAGCTGGTCCCAATCGGCCCCGCGCAGCAGCGTGGTGTCCTGGCTGCGCAGCAGGGCCGGCAGCGCCCACCAAAGCTGGGTCAGCGGTGCGACACCCGGCGCCGGTGCCAGCCAGGGGTGGCCCGCCAGCGCGCCCAGGCCGCTGGCAGCGGCAAAGCGCCGGGTCAGCGCCAGGCGGAAAGCAATATAGAGGGTGGGGGTGGTCGCCATCGCCTCCATATGGCCATCCCATTCCAGGATTTTCGCCCGCACCGCAGCACCGGGCCCGGCGACCTCGATGGCGCGCAGCGCGGCCTGGAAGGTGGCGGCGGGTGCTGAGAGCGTATCGGCATGGATCGCCCCCGCCGCACCGGGTGCGCGCGCGCCGGACTGCTTGAGCCGCGCCGCGATGCGCGCCGCGCGGTAGGGCGGGTGGCAATCGGTGCAGAGGTAATCCGGGTGGTCATCGGCCACCACGCGGTTATTGGCGGTGACGATGATGCCGCCCTCAGGGTCTATCACCTGGGGCATGGCCTCATGCGCGATCCAGCCATCCCATTCATGCTCGCCCGTCCAGCCCGGCATGGGTAGCCAGCCATTCTCGCGGCCACGCCGGGGCACCCGGGCGCGCAGCAGGAAGCCGGTATGGCCATCGGTATCGGCGGCGACGAGGTTGTGGTCGATCAGCCCCCAGCCGCGCGTCGCCTCGAACAGACCGGCCACGGTTTTCGCCCGCAGCAGCTTGGGCAGGCAGTCGAAGGAGAGATCGGTCTCGGCGAATTGCACCGATTTTAGCGCCAGCGCATGGCCCGAGGCCGGGTCGCCGGCAATGACGGGGCCATGGCGGGTTTCCACCACCTCCACCTCGCGCGCTGCCTCGCCGCGGATGGCGATGCTTTCCATGCGCCGCGACGGCACCTCCCACTGGCCCTGGAACAGCACACGGCCATTCTCGAAGCGCTCCAGATAGACGTCATGAATATCGGCGAAGGTGTGGGTCACGCACCAGGCCACAGCGCCGTTCTGGGCAAAATGCGGGAAGCCGGGCACGCCCGGCACGGTCAGGCCCACCACGTCGAAGGCATCGCAGGCGAGATGGCCTTGGGCGTACATATTGGGCAATTCGAACAGCCGATGCGGGTCGCCAGCCAGGAAGGGGCGGCCGGTGGCGGATTGCGCGCCGCTCACCGCCCAATTGTTGCTGCCGCCGCCGGTGGCATCGGCCTCGGCGGCTTCCAGCAGGGCGGTCACGGCCGGGGCGAGGAATTCCAGCCCTGCCCGCCAGCGCAGCGATTCCTTGCCCTGCGGCAGAATCAGCGCATCCATCCCACCATCATCATAGCGCAGCAGGCTGGTACCGCGCCCGGCCACCGGCAGGGCAGCGGCGCGCCACAGCTTGAACCACACGCTGCCCATCAGCAGGCCCAGGCGGCGCATCACGGCGATGGTGTGCCAGCCCTGCCAGGGCTCGGGTGTTGCGCTCAGCAATTGGTATTCGATGGCAAGCGGCGCGCCTGAAGCGATGAAAGCGTTCACCCCCGCGGCATAGGCTTCGATCATCACCCGGGCATCGGCCCCCAGTGCGGCGGCGTCACGCCGGCTGGCGCTCTCAATGCCAAGGCGGCGGGCCAGCGCGTCGGAGGCGAAAGCCGCCGCCCCCAGCCATTCCGCGCTGCGCCCGAGCGCCCGCCTGCGGTTCAGCTCCATCTGAAACAGCCGGTCCTGGGCATGGACGAAGCCCTGGGCGAACCAGGCATCGGCGACATTTTCGGCACGGATATGGGGGATGCCCTCAGGGTCACGATGGACGGTGACGCTGGCGGTCAGGCCAGCGACATGCAGTTCCCCTTCCAGCGGCGGGAGGGCGGCTTGCGCGGCGGCGCGGATTGTTTCGGTGCTGTCCATTTTCGTAACACACCACGCTTGTCGGCCGCTGGCCACCATGCCTAGCCTAGGCAAAACAATGGAGGCGTGACCATGCGGATAGACCGGCGTGCGGCCATGGGGGCAATGGCCCTGCCCTTTCTCGCACGGCACGCAGCGGCCGCGGGCGCGCTGAATGTGGCCCTGGAGAGCGAGGTGGTGATCCTGGACCCCCACGCCACCACCGCCGCCATCACCCGCACCTTCGCCACCCACGTCTTCGACACGCTCTTCGCCATGGATGGTGAGGGCGTGATCCGCCCGCAGATGGTGGAGAGTTTCGAGACCTCGGCCGATGGGCTGCGCTGGGATTTTCTGCTGCGCCCCGGGCTGCGCTGGCATGATGGCGCGCCGGTCACCGCCACTGATTGCGTGGCGAGCCTGGAGCGCTGGGCCCCGAGGGATGCGCTGGGGCGCATGCTCTGGGCCGCCAAGGCCGAATTGGTGGCCACCGGCGCGCGCGGTTTCCGCCTCACCCTGAAGGCGCCCTTCCCGCTGATGCTCGATGTGCTGGGCAAGCCCAATGCGCCGTTGCCGGTGATGCTGCCCGAGCGGCTGGCGGCGGTACCGGTGGAGACGCGCATCCGCGAGATCGTGGGCTCGGGCCCCTTCCGCTTCCGTGCCAGCGAATGGCGGCCGGGCGCCTCGATGGTGCTGGAGCGCTTTGCCGATTACGTGCCGCGCGCCGAGCCGGCCAGCTTTCTGGCCGGCGGCAAGCGGGTGAAGATAGACCAGGTCACGCTGCGCGCCATGCCCGATCAGGCGACGGGCGCCACCGCGCTGATGGCGGGCGAATTGGACTATATGCAGTATCTGCCGTTTGACTGGATCCCCAGGCTGGAGCGCGCGCGGGGCGTGCGGCTGCTGGGCTTGGGCGGCATCCATCAGTTCCAGGGCAGTTTTCGGGTCAACCACGCAGCACCGCCCTTTGACGACCCGGCGGTACGTCGGGTGTTGTGGAAGTGCCTGGACCAAGCCTCCATCCTGACAGCGATAGGCGTGCCCGAGCGGTTTCGCGCCCCTCCCTGTCCCAGCTTTTTCATGTGCGACACACCACTCGACAGCCGGCAGGGAGCAGAGGCCGCCGGCTTCGACCCTGCGGCGGCGCGGGCCATGCTGGCGGCGACGGGCTATCGCGGCCAGCCCATCCAATTCCTCACGACCCAGGGCGGCATCTCCCAGACGGCAGCACAGGTGATGATCCAGGGCATGCAGCAGGCCGGTTTCTCGGTGCAGGAACAGGTGATGGACTGGGGCACCCTGCTGGCGCGAAGGGCGCGGCGCGAAGGCTGGAATATGTTCGCCGTCTACGCCAATGGCACGGATATGATTTCGCCGCTGACGCATTTCTATGTGGCCAATACCTGCGCGGATTTCCCGGGCTGGGATTGCGACCGGGACATGCGCGGGCTGATCGACGCCTTCGCGCGGGCGGAAGACGGCGCGGCCAGGCGTGCCCTGGCCGGGCGCATCCAGGCGGCGGCGGTGGCGCATGTGCCGGCGGTGATGTGGGGCCAGTTCACCATTCCGGCGGGGTATCGTGACAGGCTTCGCAACCTGCCGCGCGCCGCCTATCCGATGTTCTGGGAGGTTGAGGTTTGAGTCCGCTGGATGGCGATGCGGCCCTGCGTGCCCGCGCCGCGCGCGTGGTGCCTGGGGGCATGTGGGGGCATCTGGACACCCGCAGGCTGCCGGCGGGTTACCCGCAATTCTTCACCCGCGCCGAGGGCGGGCATATCTGGGATGCCAATGGCCAGCGCTATGTTGACCTGATGTGCTCCTGGGGGCCCATTGTGCTGGGCCATCACAACCCGGTGGTGGATGCGGCCGTGGCGCGCCAGACGGCCTTGGGCGATTGCCTCAATGGCCCAGCGCCGGTGATGGTCGAACTTTGCGAGGCGCTGGTCGAGCGCGTGGCGCATGCCGATTGGGCGATGCTGCAAAAGAATGGCGGCGATGCCACCACCGCCTGCGTCACCATCGCCCGCGCCGCCACCGGGCGGAACACGGTGCTGATCGCCCAGGGCTCCTATCATGGTGCCCTGCCCTGGTGCACGCCGGTGCCCGCCGGCACCACGGCGGAGGACCGCGCAAATCAGGGCCGCTTTGTCTATAATAATCTGGCCAGCCTGCAGGCCGCCGCCGATGCCGCAGGCGGCGATCTGGCGGCGGTGATCATCACCGGCTTCCGGCACGACAATGTGCTGGATCAGGAAATGCCCTCACTGGCCTTTGCCCAGGGGGCGCGGGCGCTATGCGACAGGTCGGGTGCGGCGCTGATCATTGATGACGTGCGCGCGGGCTTCAGGCTGCATCGCGGTTGTTCGTGGGAGCGGCTGGGGGTGCAGCCGGACCTCTCAGCCTGGAGCAAGGCCATTGCCAATGGCCATCCGCTGGCCGCGGTGCTGGGGCGCGATTCCCTGCGCGACGCTGCGGCGAAAATCTTCATCACGGGCAGTTTCTGGTGCGGTGCCGTGCCCATGGCCGCCGCGGTGGCGACGCTGGGCGAGATGGATCGCATCGGCCTGCCGGAATACCTCGAAGGCCTCGGCACCTATCTGCGCCAGGGTATGGCCAATCTCGCCCAGCGCCATGGCGTGGGGCTGCGGCAATCTGGGCCGGTGGCGATGCCGCTGTGGCTGTTTGATGATGATGCAGGCTTCGAAAAGGGCGGCGCATTTTGCCGGGCGGCGCTGGAGCATGGGGCCTATCTGCACCCCAAGCACAATATGTTTCTCAATGCCGCGCATACACGGGCGGATATGGATGCGGTTCTGGCAGCGGCGGAGGCGGGGTTTGCGGCGCTCGGCTAGCGCCATGTCACCCGAAGCGAAGCCAATGAGGCGGCCCCAGCCCCTGTTTTAACGCATATTCCGATTCACCTTGCGAAGCGGCAAGGCTTGAAACTGCTTCATCGCCGCCCGAATAACCGCCTGAACCAACCAAACAGGCTGCTCCGCCCCGCCAGCTTTTGATGCGCCACATGCGGGCGGCGGGCGGGCGGCGGCAGGGCGCTGGCCACGGTGTGGCGCCTAGCATCGGAACTCTCCACCAGCCGCGATTCCAGCGCCAGCACCTGGCGCACCGCCTCGGGCGGCTGGTCGCGCAGCATGGCGGCGATGGCATCAGCCGCACCATCCCAGGCCTCGGCCCGGCGCAGCGCATCGACCACGCGCACCTGCTGCTCGGCATCCAGCCCGGGGCCGGAGCGCCACAGCGCCACCGCCTCCAGCCGCCAATTGCGGGCAAGGTCCTGCCGGTTCAGGTCATCGGCGGTCCAGGCCGCCTGCAGCATGGCCTCGGCGGCCTCATGCATGGCGCCGGTCTCCTCCAGCACATGCGCCCAGGCGAGAAAGCGGCGCGACAAGGGCGGGTGCGCCACCTCGCTCACCAGACTGCGGAAGGGGGCGGCGCCAACGACCCGGGCCGCCGAGGGCCGGGCCTGGCTGATATCAGGCGCGGCATAACCACAGCGCGGGCATTGCTGCAGCCAATGGCCCATGGTGGAACGCAGCGGCTCGCCTGGGCGCAGGTCCAGATCGGGCGCCTGTTCGGGCGCGCCGGCGCGAAACATCACCTGCCGGCTTTCGCTGCCGCATACGGCGCATGTCACCTCTCCGGGGGGGGAGCGATGCGTCGTGCTGCGGGGCTGGGGGGCGGGAATGACCATGATCGTGACAAAGTTAGTCCCTGATGCGCGAAAGCCAAAGGGGGATGTTGAATTACAACGGCCGGCAGCGGATAAACACTTTATGCCCCGTGGCGACCTCTTTCCCGATATTGCCCCCTTCGAGACCGGTTTTTTGCCGCTCTCGGATGGCCACGTCATGTATTGGGAGCAGGTGGGCAACCCCATGGGTGAGCCCGTGCTCTTTCTGCATGGCGGCCCCGGTGCTGGCGCGGGCGCGGTCCATCGGCGGTTTTTTGACCCCGCGCATTGGCGCCTCATCATTTTTGATCAGCGTGGCGCTGGCCGTTCCCGCCCGCTGGGTGAATTGACGGCGAATACGACACCGCATCTGGTAGCCGATATTGAGGTGCTGCGCCATTTTCTGGGCATTCCGAAATGGCTGCTCTTCGGCGGCTCCTGGGGGTCCACATTGGCGCTGGCCTATGCCCAGGCGCATCCCAACCGGGTGGTGGGCTGCGTGCTGCGCGGCGTCTTTCTCGGCCGTGATGCCGAGGTGGATTGGTTTCTCTATGGCCTCAAGCGGGTCTTCCCTGATGCCTGGGCGCATTTCGCCGAACACATTCCCACGCCCGAGCGCGGCGACCTGCTGGCGGCCTATCTCAAGCGCCTGACCGACCCCGAGCCTTCAGTGCATCTGCCCGCCGCCCGGGCCTGGAGCGCCTTTGAGGGGTCATGCTCCACCTTGCTACCCAGCCCGGACACGGTGGCGAGCTTCGCGCAGGACCGTACGGCGCTCGGCCTCGCCCGGATCGAGGCGCATTACTTCGCCCATAAGCTCTTCCTGCGCGAGGGTGGGCTGCTCGCCGGCATGGCGGCGGTGGCGCATATCCCGGCCGAGATCATCCAGGGCCGCTATGACATGGTCTGCCCGGCCGAGACCGCCTTTGACCTCTCCGCCGCCTGGCCGCGGGCGCGGCTGACGGTGGTGCCCGATGCGGGGCATTCGGCGCTGGAGCCGGGCATTCGCACCGCGCTGGTGGCGGCGGTGGAGCGGTTCCGCCGGCGTTGACCAAAGCGGCTTCAAACAAGGCGCTGGCGATGCTGGCACAGGCGGGCATCGCGGCGCGCGTGGTGGAGCATCATGCCGTCTTCACCGTGGCCGAATCGGCGGTGCTGCGGGGCGATCTGCCCGGGCTGCATTGCAAGAACCTGTTTTTGCGCGCGGCAAAGGGCGAGGGGTTTTTCCTCGCCACGCTGAAGGAGGACCGGGTGGTCTCGGTCAATGCCCTGGCGCGGGCGGCGGGTTGGCCCAAGGTGACCATGGCCTCTGCCGAGGAACTGGTCGCGGTGCTGGGCGTAACCCCGGGTTCGGTCACGCCGCTGGGCCTGGTGAATGCGGCGCCGGGGCAGGTGCAATTCGCCCTCGATGCCGCCATCGCCGAGGGGCCGGAGCCGCTATGGTGCCACCCGCTGCGCAATACCGCCTCCGTCGCGGTGGCGCCGCGGGCGCTGCGGGGCTTTTTGGAGTCACTCGGCCATACGGTCACGGTGGTGGGGCTGTGACGCGGATTTTGGTTGATGCCGATGCCTGCCCGGTGCGCGAGGAGATCATCCGGGTGGCTGCCCGGCTGGGCTGTGAGGTGGTGCTGGTCTCCAATGGCTCCCGCCCCATTCGGCCGCCGGAGGAGCGCTTTGTTCGCCAGGTCATCGTCGCCGAGGGGGCCGATGCCGCCGATGACTGGATCGTGGAGCAAGCGAGCCCCGCCGATGTGATCACCACCGCCGATATCCCCCTCGCCGCCCGCGCCTTGGAAAAGGGCGCCCGGGCCCTCTCCTTCAAGGGCCATGACTGGACGGCGCAAAACATTGGCAGCGCGCTGGCCGGGCGTGAGATCGCCCGCCATATGCGCGAAACCGAACTCGCCCGCGGCGGCCCCACCCATGGCCCCAGCGCCATGGCACTGGCAGATCGATCACGTTTTCTGGATGCGCTGGACCGTGCGATCCAAGCCGCCCGCCGGGGGCCGGAAAAACCGATATTCCGCATTCCACCGGGCGGGTTCTGAAACCCGTTCCAGGCTGCTAGAAAGGCCTCATGAAACGTCGCCATTTTCTGCTGCTGCCGCCGCTGGGTGTTCTGGCCGGCTGCGCCGCAAGCCCACCCCCGGCACCTGAAGGGCCGGAGATCAGCTATTCCTACCTGCCCAAGCTGCGGCTGAATGTGGCCAGCATCGATATCGACGAGACCCGCCCCAATGCCGGGCCCACCGATGTGGGGCGCAGCCTGCGGCCCAGTGCGGCGGAGGCGGTGCAGATCATGGGCCGGGACCGTCTTGCCGCCTTTGGCACCCAGCACAGCGCGCGTTTCATCACCCTGCGCGCCGCCATTCTGCGCGAGCGCCTGCCGAGCCAGAGCGGGATTTTCGCCTCCGACCCGGGCGAGCGGCTGAACTGCACCCTGACCTGCCGGCTCGAAATCCGTGGTGCAAATGACCTGCGCCTGGGCTTCGCCGAGGCAACGGTAAGCCGCACCGCGCCCAGCGAAAGCAACCTCGCCGCCCGCGAGCGCACCGCCACGAGCCTGCTGCGCCGCGCCACCTTCGACCTCAACACCGAATTTGAATTCCAGCTGCGCCGCGCCCTGCGTGACTGGCTGGTGGAGGGCGAGCGCGCCGCCCCTCCCCCGCCGGGCGGGGTGATGCGGGAGAGCCTCTGAGCCACGGGGCATTGACCCCGATCAAGGCAGGCCAGCCCCCCGGCACCTAGCGTGGGAGCGGAATGGAGGGCCGGCGATGAATATCTTGGAACAAAGGCGGATAGCGCTCGAGGAGGAATTCTTCCTGCGTTACAACGAGGCATTGCGGCAGCGTCTGATCGCCGCCGATGCCACCGCCATGGCGCATGCAGCCCTGGCTGAAGCCTCCGGTATCAATGATGCAGGCAAGCTTGCGCTGCTGGATACGCTCGGGCTGAGCGCCGGGACGCTGGCGGCGCTGACGCTGGCCCCTCTTGTGATGGTGGCCTGGGCCGATGGTGTGGTCAGCGACGCCGAGCGGGAGGCGGTGCTGCGCCAAGGCGCAAAGGCCGGACTAGGCCCGGGCGGTGCTGGCATGGCCATGTTGGAATCCTGGCTGCAGGCGGCGCCGCTACCGGCGCTGGAGGCCGCCTGGCTGGCCTATGCAGGCGCATTGGCGGCGCATATGGCGCCCGAGGCCAGGACAGCGCTGGGCCATCACCTGCTGGAGGAGGCTCGGGCGGTGGCGCGGATCTCGGGCGGCTTTCTGGGCCTGGGCGCGCGTATTTCCCATGGCGAGCAGGCGGTGCTGGACCGGCTGGAGAGCGCGTTTAGGGGTTAGAGCATCATCCGTTCAAACGGACTCGTTTGAGCGGATAAAGATGCTCGACAAACAAAAGCTTAGAGCCTGTGCAGTGAGCCGAGGCGAGCGGAACAGGCTGCTCAGTCATTTCAGCCGCCAAGACGGGTCTTTGCCGTCCCGTCGGGGGTAAAATTGGAATCCGCCAGCCAGGCCTCGATTCGCGCCTGCAGTGCGGGCCATTCCGCTGCCAGGATGCTGAACCAGGCGGTGGAGCGGCTGCGTCCCTTGACCACCAGCAGATCACGCAGCGTGCCCTCATAGGTGAAGCCCAGCCGGCCAGCGGCGCGGATGCTGGGTGCGTTCAGCGCATTGCATTTCCAGGTCAGGCGGCGGTAGCCCAAATCTTCCATGGTGTGGCGCATGAGAAGGAACATCGCCTCCGTTGCCGCGCGGGTGCGCTGCATGCGCGGGCTGAACCAGATATTGCCAATCTCGATATGGGCGTGGGCGGGGTGGATTTCCATCAGGGTCAGCCAGCCATCGGCGGTGCCGCTGCGATGGGGGCGGATGGCCCAGGCCAGCGGGTCATGGGTCGCGGCAAAATTGCCCACAAAGGCGCGCATGGCGGCGGCATCGGCGAAGGGGCCATAGCCGAGATAGGGCCAGGAACTGCCATCACGATCCGATTGCGCGGCAGCGAAGAGCTCCGCGGCGTGGCGGACATGCAGCGGCTCCAGGTCCACGCTGCGGCCCTTATGGGGCACACGGGCGGGGATGGGCCGTGGCGTGGTGTCCGCCAGCGGGCCCACAGGGGGATTGGTATTGGGGTCTGACGGGGGCGGGTAATGCAGCATGGCATGATGGTGCGGCGCGCCCCGCCGGCGCACAACCCTGCCCTGACGGATGACAAACTTGCGCACCGCAGCGCGCCGCAGCATACCCGGTGGCATGAGCGACACAGCCTCCGCCAAAGCCCTCGCTGCCTTCTATCAGGAAGACGTGACCTGGGTGCATCATTGGAACGACACCCTGTTCAGCTTTCGCTGCACGCGCGACCCAGCGCTGCGCTTCGTGGCCGGGCAATTCGCCATGATCGGCCTGATGGTCGAGGGCAAGCCGCTCACACGGGCTTATTCCATGGTCTCGCCCCCCTGGGATGAGGGTTTGGAATTCCTCTCCATCAAGGTGCAGAACGGCCCGCTGACCTCGCGGCTGCAGCATATTCAGGTGGGTGAGAAGGTGTTGATCGGCCGCAAGCCGGTGGGCACGCTGGTGGTGGAAAACCTGCTGCCCGGCCGCAACCTGTGGATGCTGGCCACCGGCACCGGCCTCGCCCCTTTCATGAGCCTGATCCGCGACCCCGATACCTACGAAAAATTCGACCGTGTGGTGGTGGCACATACCGTACGCCAGGTCAGTGAATTGGCCTATCGGCAATATATCACCGAGGATTTGCCCGCCCATGAATTGCTGGGCGAATGGGCGAGCGAAAAGCTGATCTATGCCCCTTCGGTGACGCGCGAGCCCTTCCCCGTGCAAGGCCGCATCACCACCCGCATCGAGACCGGCGCAGCCTATGCTCAAACCGGTCTGGCCGCGCTCGACCCGGCACTGGACCGGGTGATGATGTGCGGCTCAGAGGCCTTCAACGCCGATACCGAGGCGCTGGTGCAGAGGCTTGGTTTTGTCGAAGGCACCAACAACCAGCCCGGCACCTATGTGCTGGAGAAAGCCTTCGTCACGAAATAGGCTTGGCTTTTTCAGCGCCGAAGGCGGCCACCAATTCGCGAATCCGCGCCGGGTCGGATTGCTCCATCACCCGGCGGGCGAAACGGGCGCAATCGTCGATATCGAGCACCCGGATCGCCTGCTTCACCCGGGGTATCGCGCTGGCATTCATCGACAGGCTGCGCAGGCCCAAACCCAGCAGCAGCGGCACCAAACGCGGATTGCCCGCCATCTCGCCGCAGACGCTGACCTGCATGCGCATCCGCAGCGCCGCTTCGGTGGCAAATTGCACCAGGCGCAGCACTGCGGGGTGCAGCGGGTCATAGAGATGGGCCACATCGGTCTCCGCCCGATCCACCGCCAGGGTGTACATGGCGAGGTCATTGGTGCCGATGGAGAAGAAATCCGCCTCGAGCGCGATGGCGTCCGCGGCCAGGGCGGCGCCGGGGGTTTCGATCATCGCACCCAGCGGCGGTAGTTTTTCCGGCAGCGCCTCGCCGCGCCGGCGCAGCCTTCGGGCCACGCGCTCATAGATTTCCCGCGCCTGGGCGACTTCCTCGGGAATGGTGATCATCGGCAGCATCACCCGCACCGGCCCGCGGGCGGAAACCCGCAGGATTGCGGCGAATTGCTCCTCCAGCAGTTCTGGCCTCTTGAGCAGCAAGCGGATGCCGCGCAGGCCCAGCGCCGGGTTGGGGCCGGTATGCGCCGGCACGCCCTGCCCCAGCGCCTCCATATCCTTCTCGCCGCCCCAATCCAAAACGCGGATGGTGACGGCATCGCCGGCCATGGCCTCGACGATGCTGCGATAGGCGTCGAATTGCGCATCCTCATCGGGCAATTCGGGCCGGTTCATGAAAAGGAATTCCGAGCGCAGCAGGCCAATGCCCTGGGCGCCGGCCTGGGCGATCAGCGGCAATTCGGCAGGAATTTCCAGATTGGCCTGCAATTCCACCACTTCGCCATCGGTGGTCTCTGCCGGCAGGCGGCGCAGCTTGCCCAGCTTGGTGCGCTCCCGCGCATAGCCGGCCAGGCCCTCGCGGGCGGCCACCAGCGCGGCTTCGCCGGGGTGCAGCACCACCTTCCCGGTGCCGCCATCCAGCACCGCCTGGTCACCCCGGCTGGCCGCCTCAGTCAAGCCATGGCAGCCGAGCACGGCGGGAATGCCCAGCGCGCGCAGCATGATGGCTGTATGGCCATCCGCCCCACCCTCCTCCGTCGCCACACCGGCGATCCGCGCCGGGTCAAGCAGGGCTGCATCGGCGGGGGTGATTTCCTCGGCGATCAGGATCGCCCCCTGCGGCACGTCCTTCAGCGAGCGAAAGGGCGTGGCGGTGAGGGTGCGGATCAGTCGGCGTCCGATCTCGCGCACCTCGCCAGCGCGGCGCAGCAGGCCGGCCTTGTCGTCATCCTTTGTCGCCAGGATGAGGGCGGCGATCTCCTCCGCCTCGTCCAGCACCGCCGTTTCAGCGCCCAAGCCGGCATCGCCGATGCGTTTGCGCGCGCCCCGCAGCAGGCGGGAATTGCCCAGCATGAGGATATAGGCATCGAGCAGCGGCGCGAGTTCCTCCTGCGCCTCCTCAGGCAGAATATTCAGCCTGGTCTTGAGCTTGGTGACCTGTTTGCGCGCGGTGGCGGCGGCCTGGTTCAGCTTTTCGCGCTCAGCCTCGACCTCGGCCGGGGTGATGACGCGCCGAGGCACATCAGTTGCCACCTCGCTGGTGTCATGGATCGGCCCGATGGCGATGCCCGGTGAGACGGCGATGCCGCGAAACACCGCTTCCTTGGTGGGTTTCTTGCTGCGCGGCTTAGGCTCAGTCTTCATTGAAGCCGGCCTCGACTAGGCCGGCCACGGCTTCGAGCGCCTCTTTCGCGTCCCAGCCCTCGGCGGTGATCTCGATGGAACTGCCCTGGCCCGCGCCCAGCATCATCAGCCCCATAATGGAACAGGCCGGCACCACCTGGCCATCACGCAGCACATGCATGCAGGCGGAGTAGCGCTCAGCCACCGCCACGAGCTTGGCGGCGGCACGAGCATGCAGGCCGCGGGAATTGCTGATCAGCAATTGGCGGCGCAACACATGGGCGCCATTGCCCGGCTCCGGGCAGCCACAATCCGGGACCTGGGTCGGGGCGATCGCCGGCTGCTGGTCCATCAACGCGTTCCCTTCTGAGCTTGGCCCGGCGGGTCATTGCCCGCGGTGATATATTTCCGCCCCGCCTGGGCAGCGTGGTCCACCGCCTCCATCAGCGGCTCGCTGCCACGTATCTTCGCAAGCTTCACCAGCATAGGCAGATTGACACCGGCAATCACCTTCACCTTTCCGTTGGATAAGGAGAGGGCGAGGTTGGAGGGCGTGCCGCCCAGAATATCGGTCAGCAGCACCACGCCATCACCCTGGTCGACCGCACCGATACTCTCACGAATATCGCTCCGCCGGCCTTCCATATCGTCCTCCGGGCCAATGCACACGGTGGCGACGGCACGCTGCGGGCCCACCACATGCTCCATGGCCAGGCGCAGCTCCTCAGCCAAGCGGCCATGGGTGACAAGGACAAGGCCGATCATCGGGGGATTCTGGCGTTATGGGTCATTCAACAGTCGTCATATGGGTGTCACGGGGGGCGATATCAGGAAGCAAGTCGGGGTGGCCGTTTTCAGCGTGCGGCGTGTTAGACCCGCGCGCGATCTCGGGCAATTCCCGGTGCGCCAACTCCACCCGCCAGCCATGCATCGAGGAGGTCTCGGCCAGATGGGCTGCGAGCTTCTCCGCCACGAAAACCGAGCGATGCCGCCCACCGGTGCAGCCCACCGCGATGGTGAGATATTTCTTTCCCTCGGCCACGTAGCGCGGCAGCAACGGGTCCAGCAGCGCCGTCAAATTCTGCCAGAAGGCGGGGAAGGCAGCATCCTCAGCGACATATTCAGCCACCCCGGCGTCGCGACCGGTGAGTGGCTTGAGTGCCGGCACATAATGCGGGTTGCGCAGGAAGCGCATGTCGAACACCAGATCAGCCTCGCGCGGCAGGCCCTTGGGAAAGCCAAAGCTCTGCACCGTGATGGACAGGCCCGGCGCGCCCTCGGGGCGAAAACGCGCCTCCATGCGGCGGCGCAATTCGGGCAGCGGCACATCGGTGGTATCGACCAAAAGATCCGCTGCCTCGCGCAGCGGCGCCATCAGCAGCGTCTCGCGCGCAATGCCATCCTGCACCCTGGTGCCGAAGGGCCCGCCAGGGGCGAGGGGGTGGCGGCGGCGGGTCTCGGTGTAGCGGCGCAGCAGCACCGCATCCTCGGCGGTGGCAAAGAGCAGCGTGGGCGCGAGATCGGGCCGCAGGCGCAGCCTTTCCAGAATTTTCAGCAGCGCCGGCGGGTCGAACCCGCGCGAGCGTGTATCCACCCCCACGGCAATCGGCAGGTCGCCATCGCCCAGCAGCGCCTCCAGCACCGCGAGCGGGGGGTTGTCCACCGTCTCGAAGGAGAGGTCTTCCAGCATATTGAGGATGGAGGCGCGCCCCGCGCCCGACAGTCCGGTGATGATCACCACCGGGCGGGTCATGGCGCGAAAGCACCCGCGCGCTGGCGCAACCCACCCTGCGCCGCGCGCAGCGCCCAGGAGAGTTTTTCCGGCGCTGCGACATCGGCGGCATCAAGCGGAAATTCAGGCACATCGCGGCCCAGCGCCTGCCAGCGCGAGGGCTGCGGCAGCCGGGCAATGCTCGAGGCCGGGCGCAGCCGCGCAGCCAAGGCCAGACGGGCGGGTGCCGCGGCCAGGCCTTCAAAGATACCCAGGCCGCGGATTTCCAGCATACCGGATAATTCCGCCGGCGCTGCCGCCATCAGGCCATCCTCCGTGGCGGCGAGGTCCACCTGATCATCGGCAACAAGGCCCCAGCCGCGCTCCATCATGCGAAGCGCCAGGGAGGATTTGCCCGATCCGGGCACACCCAGGAGAAGAACGCCCGCGCCCCCGAAGGAGATGCAGGACGCATGGAGACGCATGGGTTGAATTCCGGACGGGGGGTCATTCCAAAAAGCTTTATGCCGGAAATGTGCTCAAGGCGAAAGTGTGGCCCGCCGGCCTTGGCGAGAGACGCCTGTGCGGGCATGCAGCAATGCCATGAGCATCACCCAAACCACCATCGCCGCCGCCCATGCCCGGATCGCCGGCGATATACGTCGCACCCCCATTCTGCGGCTGGAGGATGGGCTCTGCCTGAAGCTCGAACAATTGCAGCGCGGCGGCAGTTTCAAGGCGCGTGGCGCCTTCAACCGGCTGCGCCAGGCGGGCGATCTCTCGGCCGGCGTGGTCGCCGCCTCGGGCGGCAATCACGGGGTGGCGGTGGCTTTGGCAGCCCGCGCGCTGGGGGTGCAGGCCACGATCTTCGTCCCCGAGGTCAGCAGCCCGGCCAAACAGGCGCGCATTGCGGCGCTCGGCGCGCGGCTGGTGGTGGGCGGTGCCGGCTATGCCGATGCGCTGGCGGCCTCGCAGGCTCATGTGGCGCAGACCGGCGCGCTTGCCGTGCATGCCTATGACCAGCCAGAGATTCTGGCCGGCCAGGGCACAGTGGCGCTGGAATGGCAGGAGCAGGCGCCCGAACTGACCCATGTGCTGGTCGCGGTGGGCGGCGGCGGGCTGATCGGTGGCATGGCCGCCTGGTATGCCGGCAGCACAACGCAAGTCGTGGCGGTGGAGCCGCAGACCAGTTGCGCGCTGCATACGGCGCTGGCCGCCGGGCGGCCGGTGGATGTGCCGGTCAGCGGCCTCGCGGCCGATAGCCTGGGGGCGCGCCAGGTGGGCGGGCTGATGTTCCCCATCGCTCAAACCCATGTCGCGCAATCCGTGCTGGTCAGTGACGCTGCCATCAGCGAGGCGCAGCGCTGGCTCTGGGCGGAATGCGCGGTGCTGGCCGAACCGGGCGGTGCCGCGGCCCTGGCCGCCTTGCGCAGCGGCGCCTTTGTGCCGCCACCCGGTGCGCGGGTGGGCGTGCTGGTCTGCGGCAGCAATACCGCACCGGGCAGCGTGGCCTGAGCGCGCCCCCCATCCGCTTCGCCGCCGCCACCTTCATCGCGGCGGCCACCCTGGCCTTTGCCGGGGTGTGGATGAGCACGCCGCTGGCGGCGGTGCTATTGACCGAGGCTGGAGCCTCGCCGGCGCTGGTCGGGCTTTATGCCGCCTCGGTCTGGGTGGCGGCGCTGCTCACAGCGCCGGGCACGCCCTGGTTTGCCGGGCGCATTGGTGGCGCGCTGCGGCTGCATCAGGCGGCGGGGCTGGTCTGCGGCCTTGCGCTGCTGGCGCTGGCGCTGGACCCGCCCTTATGGCTTTGGTTCGTCATCGGACCAATGCTGGGTGCAGCCTCCTGCCTGACCTGGACCACCGCCGATGCCATGGCCGGTGCCATGGCGAAGCCAGGCCAGGAGGGGCGTTTCCTGGGCCTCTATCAAACCTTCGTCTCGGCCGCGATTGGCGGTGGGCCGGCCATGCTGTGGCTGACCGGCGTGCAGGCCGGGGCCTTTGCCGGCTGCGCTGCGCTGATGGGGCTGGGCTTCCTGCTGACGCTGCGCCTGCGCGAGGTGGTGGGCGCGGTGCCGCGCCGCATGCGCATCAGCATCCCACGCCTGCGGCCGGTGGCGCTTATGATGCTCGCCCCCGCCGGCGCTGCCTTGCTCTGCGGCGCGCTGGAGAGCACTGCGGGCGCCGTCTTCCCGGTGCAGGGGCTGGCCATGGGGCTGGGGGCGACGGCGGCGGCGTCGATCGTGGTGGCCACGGGCTTTGGCAATATGCTGGCGCAATACCCGGTGGGGCGGGCGGCGGATCGCTTTGGCTCGCATCGCGCATTGCTGGGCTGTGCGGTGGTGGTGGCGCTGGGTTCGCTCCTTTGGCCCTGGCTGGCGCCGGGCTGGGGAATTTGGCCGGTGCTGGCGGTCTGGGGTGGCGCGGCGGGCTCGATTTATACGCTGGGCATGGTGCGGGCGGTGCAACGTTTTGCCGGCCCGGCGCGCGCCTTGGGCATGGCGGGGCTGAACACCGCCTATCTTCTGGGCGGCGCGGTGGGGGCGCCGCTGGGCGGGCTCTTGCTGGAGGCCGTGCCGGGCTGGGGCCTGCCGCTGGCGCTGGCCGTGCTGGCCTTGGGCGGCGGGCTGGTGCTCAGCCTGGCGGCGCTGCGACGCGGCGGGTGAAGGGGGCAGCGGCGAGGTGGAGTTTTTCCAGGTCCTCGGCCTCGTCAATATCGTGCCATGGGGCGGTGAGGTGGATGCGAAGCTCCCCCGCTGCCGCCAGGGTGGCGGTGAGCGTCTCAGCGCAACTCCAGGGAATACCCTGGAACAGATGGGGTGCCGGGGCGCGCAGGGCCACCGCGCAATAGCCGCCATCATGCGCGGGGATGAAAGCGGCATCATGGTCGGCCAGCGCGGCAAATGCCTCCTCGAGCAGGGCGGGCGGCAGGTCCGGGCTATCGGTGCCCATCAGCAAGGCCGGGCTGCCCTCGGCGAAGAGGGCCGCGAAGGCCGCGATCATCCGCATGCCCAGATCACCCAGCACCTGCGGGCGCAGGCGCATGGCCGGCGGCAGCAGGCGGGCCACCTCCGCCCCGCCATCATCGGGGGCGAAAAACGCTGTGGCCGCCCCCAGCGCGCTGGCCAGCACCGCGCTATCGGCCAGGAAGGCTTCGGCATATTCGGCCGCCCGGGCCGCGCCCAAACTGGCGGCCAGCCGGGTTTTGGCATAGCCAGGGCGCGGCGCCTTGCACATCAGCCCGACCACGCGCATCCAAACCACCCCACCTGACCGCGACCTCCAAACCGAAGGCCACGCATGTCCCGCAAACCTCACCTGAAGAATGGCATTCTGCAAGCCGATCTCTGCGTTATCGGCGCCGGCTCCGGCGGGCTGAGTGTGGCTGCGGGGGCAGCCCAGATGGGTGCGGCGGTGGTGCTGATCGAAAAACACCTCATGGGCGGCGATTGCCTCAATACCGGCTGCGTGCCGAGCAAGGCGCTGCTCGCTGCTGCCCATGCCGCAAAGGCGCAGCGCAGTGGCGGTCGTTTCGGCGTGGCCCCGGTGGAGCCGCGGGTCGATTTCACCCAGGTGATGGCGCATGTCCATGGCGTGATCGGCGCCATCGCGCCGCATGACAGTGTGGCGCGCTTTGAGGGGCTGGGCTGCACCATCATTCAGGCCCCGGCGCGCTTCACTGGCCCTGGCGAGGTGGAGGCGGGCGGCCAGCGCATTGCAGCACGGCGCTTTATCATCGCCACTGGCTCGCGCGCGGCTTTGCCACCCATTCCCGGCCTGGCGGCGACGCCCCATCTCACCAATGAGACGCTATTCGGCTTGCGCGAATTGCCACGCCATCTCGCGGTGATCGGTGGCGGGCCGATCGGCCTGGAAATGGCCCAGGCGTTTCGCCGGCTCGGCAGCCAGGTGACCGTGCTGGAACGCGCCACGATCCTGCCCAAAGACGAGCCCGAGGCTGTGGCCGTACTTCGCGCAGCCCTGGCGGCCGAGGGTGTGCGGATCATCGAAGGGGCGGCGATCACCCGCGTCGATCCAGGCCGCATCACCCTGGCGGATGGAATGGTAGAGCCCAGCCATATCCTGGTCGCCGCCGGGCGGCAGGCCGTAGTGGATGGGCTGGGGCTGGACGCCGCAGGCATTGCCTTCACGCCACAGGGCATCACGGTGGATGCGGCGCTGCGCACCACCAACCCGCGCGCTTTCGCCATCGGCGACTGCGCGGGTGGGCCACAATTCACCCATATCGCCGGCGCGCATGCCGGGGTGGTGATCCGCCGCGCGCTGTTCGGCCTGCCGGCGAAGATGGATTATCGTGCCCTGCCCTGGGTGACCTATACCGACCCGGAACTGGCCCATGCCGGCCTGACCGAAGCACAGGCGCCGGGCTGCAAAACCCTTCTTCAGCCATTCTCGGGCAATGACCGCGCCCAGGCCGAGGGCGTGAGCGAAGGGCTGATCAAGCTGGTGCTCAGCCCCAAGGGGCTCATCCTGGGCGCCACCATCATCGGCCCGGGTGCCGGCGAGATGATCAGCCTCTGGGGCCTGGCCATCCAGCAGCGGATGAAGATTGGCGCCATCGCCGGTGTAACCTTCCCCTACCCCACCTTGGCCGAAATCGGCCGAAGGGCGGCAGGGGCATGGTTCACCCCCACGCTGTATGGCGCGAAGACGCGATTTTTCGTCGGCCTCACGCAAAGGTTCCTGCCGTGAAAAAGCTCTGGATCGCCCTCGCCCTGGTGGCGCTGTTGCTGGCGCTACGGTTTTCTGGCCTGGGGGAATGGCTGTCCTTCGATACGCTGGCGCGGCACCGGGTGACGCTTTCGGCATGGGTTTCGGGCCATCCGTTGCTCTCGGCGGGGGGGTTCGTGGCCATCTACACGGTGGTGGCGGCCCTCGCTGTGCCGGGTGCGGTGTGGCTGACGCTGGGCGGGGGGTTTCTATTCGGCGCGGTGCTGGGCACGGCGCTGACCGTGTTAGGCGCCACCATGGGCGCCACGCTGCTCTTCCTCTTCGCCCAGCGTGTCTTCGGCGCCGATGCGCTGCAAAAACTGGGCCCGAAGGCCGAGGGCTTGGCGCACGGCATCCAGGCCAATGCCTGGTCCTATCTGCTGGTACTGCGCCTGGTGCCGCTATTTCCCTTCTTCCTGGTGAATCTGGTGCCGGCATTTTGTGGCGTGCGGCCTGTGGTGTTCATCGTGACCACTGCCTTGGGGATTATTCCCGGCACCGCGGTCTTCGCGCTCAGCGGGGCGGGGCTGGGCCGGGTGCTGGATGCAGGCGGCACGCCCAGCCTCTCGGGCATTCTCACGCCCGAGATCATTGCCGCCCTTTGCGGTTTGGCGGCGCTGGCGCTGCTGGCGATCCCGCTGAAGAAGCGGTTCAGCGCTTCCGGTTGACGAAGGCCGCCATCATCTCTCGCGGTTCATCGGTGTGCCAACTGGCGGCGAAGGCGGGGATGCCGGCGGCAATCGCCTCGCAGAGCGGCAGATCCTCCCATTGACGGATCAGCGCCTTCTGATTGCGGATCGCCACCGGCCCGGCATGGGCGATCAACTCGCACCATTCGCCACAGGCGGCCTCCAGCGCATCGGGCGCCACCACGCGCTCACAAAAACCCCATTCCGCCATGGTGGCTGCGGAAAAGGTCTCGCCCAGCAGCAGCAGACGGCGGGTGCGGCCCCAGCCGATCAGGCCTGGCAGCAGGGCGGCCTCGACCACCGAAGGGATACCAACCCGCACCTCCGGCATGCCGAATTGCGCGGTATCGGCGGCGATGCGCAGGTCGCAAGCGGCGGCAATCTCCAGCCCGGCACCCAGGCACCAGCCATTGATCCGGGCGATCACCGGCACAGGGCAATCGCGGATGGCAGCACAGGCGGCGTGCACCCGCTCGATGAAGCCTTGGCCTTGGGCTGGGGTTTCCACCCGCGCCATTTCGGTGATGTCAGCACCGCCGATGAAGGCACGCGCACCCTCGCCGGTCAGCACCACCGCGCGGGCAGAGGCCGGGACGGCTGCAAAGGCCTCGGCCAGCGCCAGCAGCAGCCCGCTACCCAGCGTATTCAGCTTGCGGTCATTCGCCACGGTGACGCGGGCGAAGGGGCCAGAGAAATCGGTGGTGATCAATGGATCACAGCCCCGCCATGGCGCGAGAGCGCGGCGCCGCCCATTCTCTCTCGGTTTGGCTCATGCCCAGATCTCCCTCATGGCCTTGATATATTCCTCACGAATCTGCCGAGCATGGATGTGCTGGCCGCTTTCCACCAGCACCTGGCCCGCCACCGCCACGCTCTTCACCACGCCCCGGCCGGGACCAAAAACCCATCCATCCAGCGCCGCATCCCCCGCAAGGCCCAGCAGGTCGGGGTTGGTGGTGTCCAACTCCACCCAGTCGCAGCGCAGGCCCGGCGCGAGGCCGCCAATCGCCGCGCCCGCGGCCTGAGCGCCACCGGCGAGGGCAGCATCGAAAAGCTGCCGCGCAGGGTGGGGCGAGGCCTCGGAGGTTGCCACGGCGCGCAGTTGCAGCTTCAGCCGCTGGCTGGTCTCGAGCTGACGCAACTCCTGCGCCGGATCGAGGCAAACCTGGCTGTCGCTGCCAATGCCCAGCCGGCCCCGCCATTGCGGCAGCCGAAAAATGCCATCGCCCAGCGAGGCCTCAGTCTGCGGACAAAGCCCGGCCACCGCGCCGCTCGCGGCCAGCCCCGCCACCTCGGCATCATCAAGATGGGTGGAATGAATGAAGACCCAGCGCGGGCCGGCAAAGCCATGGGCCAGCATCCAGGCGGCGGGCCGCAGGCCGGTCACGGCCTCGCATTCCGCCACTTCGCGCTGCTGCTCGGCCAGATGCATGTGGATGGGCAGCGCGGGTTCGGCGGCGATGGCGGCGAGCATCTCCGGTGTCACGGCGCGCAGCGAATGCGGGGCGAAACCCAGCGCCAGCAGCGGGGAGGTGTGGCGGCGCAAATCGGCCATCATGGCCATGTAGGTATCCAGATCATGCAGAAAGGGCCGCTGCCCGGGCAGCGGATCGGCCGCAAAAATCCCGCCATGGCGGTAGAGGCAGGGCAAGAGCGTCAGCCCGATGCCGGTGCGGGCGCTGGCGGCAATCTGGCGCAGGCCCATTTCCTCACGCGTGGCATAGGGCGTGCCGTCAGCGCTGTGATGCAGGTAATGGAATTCGCAAAGATGGGTATAGCCGCGCTCCAGGCATTCCATCTGCATCTGCGCCGCCACCGCCTCGGCGCGGTCCGGGTTCATCCGGGCGACGACGGCGTACATCGCCTCCCGCCAGGTCCAGAAATTATCGGCCGTGGCGCTGCGCCGCTCGGCCCGGCCGGCCATGGCGCGCTGGAAGCTGTGGCTGTGCAGATTGGGCATGCCGGGCAATATGAGGCCGAGGCGCCGGGCCGCCCCGGGCGGCGCGCCAGGCAGCAATGCGGTGATGCTGCCGGCGGCATCGGCCTCGATCAGCACATCGCTGGCCCAGCCCGATGGCAACAGCGCCTGTTTTGCCCAGAATACGACCATGCGCACCTCCGATCCCTTATCTAGCCGGCTTGCGCCCGCCGCGCGATGCATGGCGGGGGCGGTTTTCCCGATCGCCCGGGGGCGTGGCACGATGATAGTGTCAGCCGGCACGGCCACACCGAGGAGCAACCATGTCTATCGCCACCCCCTTCCCTGCCGGCGGCTTCCGCTTTCTGCCGGGCGGACAATTTTCCAACGCCATCGCCGCCGAGCCAGGCTTTGCGCTGCGCCGCGTGCGCTTCCTCGCCCCCATGCCGCTGGCCCAGGGGCTGGCCGCGGCCGCGCGCATCATCACCGCGGCGGGGCGGCCGCTGGAGGCGCTGGCGCTGTGCGAGTTACGCTCCCCCCTGCCGCTGCCGCGCGATGAATTCCTGGCCTTCAATGAGCGCTATCTGGCGGCGCTGCGCGACAATGGCTTCGCTGCGGCAAAACCCTACCCGATCGGCCGCAGCAACCTCGCCCCCATCCTCTCCCCCCCGGCCGAGGTGGCGCTCTATGCAGTGACCTTCACCGTGGAGGTCTCCGGCGGCGGCGAGGATTTCTTCATCTCCGGCAAGCCCGAAAGCCGCCAGGGTGTGCCCTGGGAGCAGGGCATCGTCGGCGGCGATGATGTCTCCACGGCCGGCCTCCTGGTGAAGGCCGAATATGTGATGGCCGAGTTGCAGGCACGGATGAGCGAGATCGGCGCCGAGCCTGCGCGCATCAGCGGTGCACAGGCCTATACCATCCATCCGCTGGCACCGGTGCTGCAGACGGTGCTGGCGGCCGCACCGCTCAACCTGGGCGGGGTGACGCTGGTGCCGGCGCATCCGCCTGTCACCGGCCTCGCCTTCGAGGTTGATCTGCGCTCGATCAGCGAGGAGTGCCTCGCCTGATCCCACGGCACCCTGCGCCATGTGGGCGCTCTGGGCCTTGGGGAGGCAGCGGAACGCATCCGATGTCACCCGCATGGCGGCTCGCCCGCTTCACGGCTAGCTTTGCTGGGTTTCAGAGAGGCATTGCATGACCACCCCCATCCGCCTGGGTATCATCGGTTTTGGCATCATGGGCGAGCGCCTGCTGCGTGCCGCACTCGAACACGCCGGGGAATTCGTCACGCCCAGTGGCGTGTGGGACCCATCATCGGCCGCTGCGGCGCGGCTCGCGGCTGTGGCCGGGGCGCCGGCCATGCTGGGCTCGGCCGAGGCGGTGATCGCGGGGTGCGACTGCCTCTATGTCGCAGCCCCGCCTGCGGCGCATGTGCCCCTGGCCGAGGCGGCGCTGGCCGCCGGCAAAGCGGTGTTTCTGGAGAAGCCACTGGCCACCGACCTCGCCGCCGCCCGGGCCTTGGTGGCCGCCTCTGCCGGCGCGCGGGCGGCAGTGAATTTCCCCATGGCCTCATCCCCGGCGGTGGCACAGCTTGTCGCCTGGAAGGAGGGGCTCACGCCGCAATCCCTCGCCATTGAGGTCGCCTTCGCCACCTGGCCACGCCCCTGGCAGCAGGATGCCGCGGGCTGGCTGGCGCGCCGCGCCGAGGGCGGCTTCACCCGCGAGGTGGTCTCGCATTTTCTGTTCCTGACGCGACGCATGCTGGGGCCGCTGGCACTGCAAGATGCCAGCGCATGCTACCCCGAAGGCGATGGGGCGGAGAGCGCAATCACCGCACGCCTGACGGCGGGTGGCCTGCCGGTCAGCCTCACCGGCGGTGTCGGCATCACCACCAAGGACGACCATAATTGCTGGACCCTGGATGGCGCCATCCGACTGCGCGACTGGTCCTTCGCCGAGCGGGCGGGAGCTGACGGGCTTTGGGCCCAGGCGGCCGATGCGCTGCCCAATGAAAAAATGCGCCCCATGGTGCTGCGCGGCCAATTGCAGGCGGTGGCGGCGATGACGCGCGGCGAGGCGCATCACCTCGCCACGCTGAGCGAGGCGCTGGAGGTTCAGGAAATCGTCGAGGCGATACTCAAAGCCTGAGCAAAAACCGGCAGCGCGCGAAGGGGGGGCGCTTTTTGGGTCTGGCGCTCAGCCCTGCACCCAGGCCACGCGGCTGAGATAGGTCTGCAGAAAGCTGCGAATGCGTGGCTCCGCCGCCTCGGAAAATATCACTTGCGGCGTGCCAGTCTGCACCATCTGACCATGGTCGAGAAACACCACGCGATGCGCCAGCCCAGCCACAAAGCCCATCTCATGGCTCACCACCAGCATGGTGGTGCCACTCGCCGCGAGGTTGCGGATCACATCGAGCACCTCGGTGGTGAGTTCGGGGTCCAGCGCGGCGGTGGGCTCATCAAAGAGCAGCACCCGCGGCTCCATCGCCAGGCTGCGGGCAATCGCCACGCGCTGCTGCTGCCCGCCGGACAGCGCCGCAGGCTTGCGCGCCGCCAGCGCGCCCAGCCCCACCTGGGCCAGTGCCGCCTCGGCCTTTTCTGCCGCCGCCGCCGCCGGCATTTTGCGCACCAGGCGCAGCGCGAGGGAGACATTGTCGCGGGCGGAGAGATGCGGCCAAAGATTGAATTGCTGGAACACCATGCCAATGGCGCCATCGCCGGGCTGGGTGGCGCGGCCCTCCACCTGCACGCTGCCGCCGGCAATCTCGTCCAGCCCGGCAATGCAGCGCAGCAATGAGGATTTGCCGGAACCCGAAGGGCCGATCACGCCGATCACCTCGCCGGGCATCACGTCCAGGTCGATGCCGCGCAGGATCTCGGTGCTACCCACGCGGCGTTGCAGGCCGCGCAGTTGAAGTATCGGGCTCATGCCGCGAGCGCCCTTTCAATCCGCCTCTCGGCCGCGCGTGCGCCCCAGGCGGTGAGTTCCGCCAGCGCCCAATAGACCAGTGCCAGCACCAGCATGGTCTCGGCGAAGGCGAAGGTGGCGGTGCCCACGCCCTGCACCCGGAAGGTCAACTCGGGCACGGTGATGATCGACAGCACGGCGGTTTCCTTGATGAGGATGACGCAGAGATTGGCCAGTGAGGGCAGCACGCCCAGCGCCATCACCGGCAGCATGATGCGCAGCACCGCCTGAAAACGGGAGAGCCCCAGCATGCGCGCCACCTCCAACTGCCCCGGCGGCACCGCCATGAAGCCCGCGCGAAACACCTCGGAGAAATAGGCAGCGCCATAAACCGAGAGCGCCAGCAGCCCCGCCGTCAGCGGTGCCAGATCAATGCCGATGAAGGGCCCACCAAAATAGAGCAAAAAGCACTGCACCAAAAACGGCGTGCCGCGCACCGCCTCCACCGCCACGCTCAGCGGCAGGGCCAAGGGCCATGGCGAGAAGAAGCGCAAGGCGCCAACCACAAACCCTCCGGCCATGCCCAGCAGCACCGCGGCAATCCAGATCGCCAGCGTCACCGGCAGGCCCTGTGCGGTGGCGACCAGGCTATCCTGCAAGGCCTGCATCATACCGCGCGCCCCCTGGCGAGCAGGGAGAGCGAGACATTGATGATGAGATAGATCGCCCCGCACAGGGCATAGGAGGGCAGAGGCTCGAAGGTGCTCGACGCCAATGCCTGGGCGCTGCGGGTGAGTTCCAATATCCCCACCACCGAGATCAGCGAGGAGGCTTTCACGATCAGGATCGCCTCATTGATAATGGCCGGGCGCATGGCCTCCACGGCAATGGGCAGTTGAATGCGCAGCAATATCTGCCGGGGCGAAAGCCCCAGCAGCCGCGCCGCCTCCACCCCGCCCTTGGGCACCAGGGCAAAGCCGCCGCGCAGAATTTCACCCATATAGGCGGCACAGCACAGCCCCACCGTGCCCACGGCGGCCACAATGGCCGGCAGGTCTATGCCGATGAAGGGCAGCGCGTAATAGGCGAGCAGCAATTGTACCAGCATTGGTACGCCGCGGAAAAAGCTGATGTAAACCGCCGCCCAAGCGCGCCCGCGCAGGCTCGCCACAGCAATCGGCACCCCCAGCGAGAAGCCGATGGCGATGCCAAGCGCGGAGATCCATATGGTCGCCCAGGTCGCTGCCATCATCGATGGCAGCGCCTCGGCCAGAAAATCCCAGCTCAGGCGTTGGCTTCCACCACCCGGGCCGGAACCTCAAAGCTCTGGCCGAACCATTTGGTCTGCAGCGCGGCCAGCCGGCCATCGCTGCGCATGGTGTCGATCACACCATCGATCGCATCGATCAGCGGCGCGGTTTCGGCATCCTTGCGGCCCAGATAGCCGAAATACAGCGATGCACCGAAGGGCGGGCTCACCACCGAAAAGGCGCCGCGACGCTGCTGCGCCACATAGGCGAGATTGGGCAGCGAATTGGCGACGGCGACGACGCGCCCGGCGGCGAGGTCCGCATAGGCCTCGCTGAAGGACTGGTATTCGCGCACCTGGGTGTTGAAGTTCATCCGCGCGATATAAGCCTGCAACTGCGCGAGTTGGGCCGTTGCCTGGGCGGAGGCGACGGTCTTGCCGTTGATGTCCTCAGGCTTGCTGATCGTGCTGTCATTGCTGCGCTTGAGCAGCGCGACCGTGGCGTTCGCGATGGGGGCGGTGAAGCGGTAGCGCTCCATCCGCGCACGGGTAATGGTGGCGGGGCCGGCCACAAGGTCAAAACGCCCTGCCTCCAGGCCCGGGAGAACACCCGGCCAGGGCAGGTCCTGGAAGCGAATGCGAAAGCCCAGCACCTGACCTACCACGGCGAAGAGTTCGCTGTTCATGCCCACCTGGCGGCCGCCCTCGGTGAAATCAAAGGGGGCGAAATGGAGTTCGGTGGCGATCAGCAACTCGCCAGCGCGGCGCGCCTTGTCCAGGTTATTGGCGCGCGCGCCGGCCAGCGGCGCGAGCACGGCGGCTGCGGCGAGGCCGGCGGCGCGGCGGGTGAGAAGGGGCTGTGTCATCATGCTCTCCGGATGTCAGTCCTGGCGGTTGACCTGTCAGGCCACGGGCATAGTTTGAACCTAATTGTCCAAGGATGCACCATGCCCCACCCAGTCGTCCAGAATACCCTGCCGGTGATCGACATGACCGGAGCGGATTTGCCTTCGGTGGCGGCAGAAATCCGGGCGGCCTGCACAGGGCCTGGGTTTTTCTATCTGCGCGGGCATGGTGTTGCTCCTCAGGTGATCGCGCAGGCCGCAGCGGCGGCCAGGCACTTCTTCCACCAGCCGCCGGAGGTCAAGCAATTGACCCGGGCCAATCTCGTCCATCGCGGCTGGCATGCCGCCGGCGGCGCGGTGATGGAGGGCGCAACCAAGCCCGATCTCAAGGAATTCTTCTCCATCGGCCTGGACCTGGCGGAGGATCACCCGGCGGTACTGGCCGGTGAAAAACTGCGCGGCCCCAATCAATGGCCGGCGGCAGTCCCCGAATTGCGCCCCGCCATGGAGGCCTATTTCGCCGCCATGGCGCGCTGCGGTGCCAGGCTGCTGGAGGCGGTGGCGCTGAGCCTGGACCTGCCGCAGAATTTCTTCGCGCCGCACTACACCCTGCCCCTGCAGCGCACCCAGGCGATTTTCTACCCGCCGCAGCCCCCCGATGACCATGATGGCTTCGGCGTCGCACCGCATACCGATTTCGGCTGCATCACCCTGCTCTGGCAGGATGACAGCGGCGGGCTAGAGGTGCGCGAGCGCAGCACGGGTGAATGGATCCCCGCCCCTCCCCTGCCCGGCACGCTGGTGGTCAATGTGGGGGATTTGCTGGGCCGCTGGAGCAATGACCGCTTCGCCAGCACACCGCACCGGGTGGTCAACCGCTCGGGCCATGAGCGGTTTTCCATCGCCACCTTCTATGACCCGAATTTCGCCGCCCCCATCGACCCGCGGGCGCTGGGTGCCACCGAGCCGCGCTATGAGGCCACCACCTGCGGCGCGCATATTCTGGGCCGCTTCGCACAGGCTTTTTCCTATCGAAAGGGCGCCTGATGAACCCCCGTCTGCGCAACGCGCCATCCATCCGCAGCCCGCGCGGCCTCACGCTGAACGCGAAGCATTGGTCCACCGAGGCGCCGCTGCGCATGCTTATGAACAACCTCGATGATGAGGTGGCCGAAAGGCCGGGCGAGCTTGTGGTCTATGGTGGCATCGGCCGCGCGGCGCGCGACTGGAATTCCTATGACCGCATCGTGGAGACGCTGAAGCGATTGGAGGAAAACCAGACCTTGCTGGTGCAATCCGGCAAGCCGGTGGGTGTTTTCGAAACCCATGCCGATGCGCCGCGTGTGCTGATCGCCAATTCCAACCTCGTCCCCGCCTGGGCCAATTGGGAACATTTTTCCAAACTCGATCGCCTCGGCCTGATGATGTATGGCCAGATGACCGCCGGCTCATGGATCTATATCGGCACCCAGGGCATCGTGCAGGGCACCTATGAGACCTTTGTCGAGGCCGGACGCCAGCATTTTGGCGGCAATCTGCGCGGCCGCTGGATACTCACCGGGGGCCTGGGCGGCATGGGTGGCGCCCAGCCCTTGGCCGGGGTTTTCGCCGGCGCCTCGGTGCTGGCGGTGGAGTGCCAGGCCAGCCGCATCGAGAAGCGGCTGGAAACCCGCTACCTTGATTATAAGGCCGATGATCTCGACACCGCGCTGGCGATGATCCGCGGCACCGACCGCCCGATTTCCGTCGGCCTGCTCGGCAATGCCGCAGAGGTCTTCCCCGAACTGGTGCGCCGCGGCGTGGTGCCCGATATCGTCACCGACCAGACCTCAGCGCATGACCCGGTGAATGGCTATCTGCCCGCCGGCTGGTCCGTGGGCGAATGGGAGGCCAAGCGCGAAAGCGACCCCGCCGCCGTGGCCGCTGCCGCGAAAAAATCCATGGTCGTGCATGTCCAGGCCATGCTGGATTTCCAGAAAATGGGCAGCGCCGTGCTCGATTATGGCAATAATATCCGCCAGGTCGCCCGCGATGAGGGGCTGGCCCGCGCCTTCGACTTTCCGGGCTTCGTACCGGCCTATATCCGCCCGCTTTTCTGCCGCGGCATCGGCCCCTTCCGCTGGGCCGCGCTTTCCGGTGACCCGGATGACATTCGCAAAACCGATGACAAGGTGCGCGAATTGATCCCCGATGATGCGCATCTGCACCAATGGCTGGACATGGCCCGCGCGCGCATCGCCTTTCAGGGCCTGCCGGCGCGGATCTGTTGGGTGGGGCTGGGGCAGCGGCACCGGCTGGGCCTCGCCTTCAATGAGATGGTGGCGCGGGGTGAAATTGGCCCCGTGGTGATCGGCCGCGACCATCTCGATAGTGGCTCCGTCGCCTCGCCCAACCGCGAGACCGAGGCGATGATGGATGGCTCGGATGCGGTATCCGATTGGCCGCTGCTCAATGCCCTGCTGAATTGCGCATCGGGCGCCACCTGGGTCAGCCTGCATCACGGCGGCGGCGTCGGCATGGGCTATTCGCAGCATTCCGGCATGGTGATTCTGGCCGATGGCACGGCAGATGCCGCAAGGCGGCTCAAACGCGTGCTGTGGAATGACCCCGCCACCGGCGTGATGCGCCACGCCGATGCCGGCTATGACATTGCCCGCGATTGCGCCCGGGAATTTGGCCTCGACCTACCATCTCTGCCCTGAGGCCGCGCGGCCGTCTTTGTTTGCCTGAGGACGCGCGGCCGTCTTTGTTTAGCGGTTGCAAAGCCGGCGCGGGGCTGCAAGCTGGCCCTATGATGCAGCAACCAGAGGTCACAACGCATGCGTGACGCCATCACCCCGGGCCGGGCCAGCCTCGACACCCTGCGAGCGGTGGGCGAGGGCAATAGGCTCGAACTCGCGCCAGGCTGGCAGCACGCCGTCCAGGCCAGCCATGCCAGCCTGGCCACGGCGCTGGCGAGCGGCGCGCCGCTCTATGGCGTCAACACCGGCTTCGGCAAGCTGGCGCAGACCTCCATCGCGCCTGAGGCCCTGGCCGCGCTGCAACTCAACCTGCTGCGCAGCCATGCTGCGGGGGTGGGCAAGAAACTCGCGCCGCGCATCGTCCGCCTTGTGCTGGCCCTCAAGGCTCTGAGCCTGGCGCGTGGCGCCTCCGGCGTGCGGCCGGAGGTGGTGGAGGCGCTGATCCTGCTGCTGAACGAGGATGTCCTGCCCATCATCCCCTCGCGCGGCTCGGTTGGCGCCTCGGGCGATCTGGCGCCGCTGGCCCATCTCGCGCTGGTGCTGGTGGGCGAGGGCCGCGCCCTGCTGCGCGGCGTGGAGGTGCCTGCGGCCGAGGCGCTGCGCCAGATCGGCCTGCCACCGCTGGTGCTGGGGCCAAAGGAGGGGCTGGCGCTGCTCAATGGCACCCAGGTCTCCACCGCCATCGCACTTGATGCGCTGTTTCGCGGCCGGCGGCTCTTTGCCACCGCGCTGGTCGCCGCCGCACTCGCCACTGAGGGGCTGCGCGGCTCCGACACGCCCTTCGACCCACGCATCCATGCATTGCGCGGCCAGCCAGGGCAAATTCGCGTGGCCGCAGCTTTGCGCGGGCTGATGGCCGGCAGCGCGATCCGCGAAAGCCACCGGGTGGATGACCCGCGGGTGCAGGACCCCTATTCCATCCGCTGCACGCCCCAGGTGCTGGGCGCCTGCCTCGATGCCTTCGACCATGCTGCCGCCATCCTGGAGCGCGAGGCGAATGCGGTGACCGACAACCCGCTGGTGGTGGACGGCGAAGTGCTCTCCGGCGGCAATTTCCATGCCGAGCCGGTGGGCTTCGCGGCTGACCACATGGCCCTCGCCCTGGCCGAAACCGGCGCGATCTCCGAGCGGCGGGTGGCGCTGCTGATCGACCCCGCCCTCTCCGGCCTTCCCGCCTTCCTGGTGCGCGAGGGCGGGGTGAATTCGGGCTTCATGATTGCCCAGGTCACTGCCGCCGCCCTGGCGGCGGAAAATCGCCACCTCGCCAACCCCAGAGTGACCGACAGCCTGCCCACCTCGGCCAATCAGGAGGATCATGTCAGCATGGCCACCGGCGCGGCTCTGCGGCTGCGGCCCATGTACCGCAACCTGGCCGATATGCTGGCGATCGAGCTGCTGGCGGCAGCCCAGGCGGTGGATTTCTGCCGGCCGCTGCGCAGTTCGGCCAGGCTGGAGGCGGCGCATGCGCTGGTGCGCGGCGTGGCGGGCTTCTGGGAGAGGGACCGGCTGATGGCGCCCGATATCGCCGCCGTCTCCGCCCTGGTGCGCGCCGGGCGCTTCTCAGCCTTGAGCGGAGAATTCTGAATGTATGATGCAGTCTGGCTGAACTGCCACGCCGCCACCATGGCCGATGACGCGCTGGGGGTGATCGAAAATGCCGCGGTGGCGGTCAATGATGGCCGCATCGCCTGGGTGGGAAAGCTGGCCGCGCTGCCGCAATCGGCGGCGCAGGAATTCGACTGCGCCGGCGCCTGGCTGCTCCCGGGGCTGATCGATTGCCACACCCATCTGGTCTTCGGCGGCGACCGCGCGGCGGAATTCGAGCAGCGCCTGGGCGGGGCCAGCTATGAGGAAATTGCCCGCGCCGGCGGGGGCATTCTCTCCACCCTGCGCGCCACCCGCGCGGCCAGCGAGGCCGCGCTGATGGCATCCGCCCTGCCCCGCCTAGACGGCCTGCTGGCCGAGGGGGTGACCACCATCGAGATCAAATCCGGCTATGGTCTCGATGCCGCCAATGAGATGAAGCAACTGCGCGTCGCCCGCGCGCTGGCGACCAAGCGCCGGGTGGATGTGCGAACCACCCTGCTGGCCGCCCATGCCACACCGCCGGAATATGCCGGCCGCCGGGCAGAATATGCCAAGGCCGTCGCCGAGCAGATCATTCCACTGGCCGCCGCCGAAGGGCTGGCCGATGCGGTGGATGCCTTCGCCGATTCCATCGGTTTCACCAATGAGGAAACCGCCTGGGTCTTCGCCGCCGCAAAAGCCGCCGGCCTGCCGGTGAAACTGCATGCCGACCAATTGACCGACCAGGGTGGCGCCGCCTTCGCCGCCGCCCATGGCGCGCTGAGCGCCGACCATCTCGAACGCGCCAACGTGCAGGGTCTGGCCGCCATGGCAGCAGCCGGCACGGTGGCCGTGCTGCTGCCCGGTGCCGCCTTCACCCTGCGCGAGACCGCCCATCCGGATGTGGCGGCGATGCGCCGGCTGGGGGTGCGCATGGCGCTCTCCACCGACATGAACCCCGGCTCCTCCCCGGCCCGCTCCCTTCTGCTCATGCTCAACCTCGGCTGCACCCTCTTTCGCATGACCGTGCCCGAGGCGCTGCTGGGCGTCACCCGCCACGCGGCGGCAGCCCTGGGCTTGGCCGACCGTGGCGTACTGGCGCCCGGGCTGCGGGCGGATTTTTCACTGTTTGCCATCAATCGCCCGGCGGATCTTTGCTACTGGATGGGGGCCAACCCTTGCCTTGGCCGGGCTATCGCAGGAGAGCCGGCATGAACGACATCAAAATTTTGCAGGCCTTCATGCGTGAGCATCTACCCCTCACCCGGATTTGGGGGGTGGAATTGCTGGCAGCCGAGGGCGGCCAGGCCTCCCTGCGCCTGCCTGCCCATGCTGATCTGCAGCGGCCGGGCAATACCATCTCAGGCCCCGTGCTGATGGGCCTGGCGGATATGGCATTCTGGGCCGCGCTGCTCTCCACCAATGCCGGCCGCGACAACAGCGTGACCAGCAGCATGAATGTGAATTTTCTGGCCCCCGCCGGCCCAGGCCCACTGGTGGCACAGGCCCGGGTGGTGAAGGCAGGCAAGCGGATGATCTATGGCGATATCTTGATCTTCGCCGAGGGCGCCGAAAAACCGGCCGCGCATATGACGACCCATTGGGTGGTGATTGCCTGACCTGCGTGCATGGGCTTCCAGCACGCCCGTGGCTTTGCTAAAGCCCGGCCAGCCGTAAAGGAACGTAGGTCATGAAACTCACCCGCAAGGTCAAGGAAATCCTCTCCTGGTATGAGAGCGACAATCCCGGCACCAAGGCCAACCTCGCCCGCATTCTGATGACCGGCAAGCTCGGTGGCACGGGCCGCATGGTCATCCTGCCGGTGGATCAGGGTTTCGAGCATGGCCCGGCGCGCAGCTTCGCCCCGAACCCCGCGGCCTATGACCCGCATTACCATTTCGAATTGGCGATCGAGGCAGGGCTGAATGCCTATGCCGCCCCGCTTGGGCCGATCGAGGCCGGCGCCGCCAGCTTTGCCGGCTGCATCCCGACCATCCTGAAGGTGAACAGCTCCAACAGCCTCTCCACCACCAAGGACCAGGCGGTGACGGCGACCGTGGCGGATGCCCTGCGCCTGGGCTGCTCGGCCATCGGCTTCACCATCTATCCCGGCAGCGAATACCAATTCGAGATGATGGAAGAGCTGCGCGAGATGGCCGAGGAGGCCAAGAGCGTGGGCCTCGCCGTGGTGGTGTGGAGCTATCCGCGCGGCCCGATGCTGGACAAGGTGGGCGAAACCGCCCTCGATATCGCAGCCTATGCCGCCCATATGGCCGCCCTGATGGGGGCGCATATCATCAAGGTGAAGCCGCCCACCGAGGCCATCTTCCTCGATGCCGCGAAGAAGACCTACCAGTCCCACCCCGTGGAAGTGAAGGACGCCGCCGCCCGCATCGCCCATATCGTCAAGGCCTGCTTCAATGGTCGGCGTTTGGTGGTGTTCTCGGGCGGTGAGGCCAAGGGCGCTGATGCGCTGCTGGGCGAGGTGCGCGCCATCCATGCCGGCGGCGGCAATGGCTCCATCGTCGGCCGCAACGCCTTCCAGCGACCGAAGGAAGAGGCGCTGAAGCTGCTCTCCGACATTATCGACGTCTATAAGACCAAGGCCTAATCCAGAGCGCCGGCGGGGTAGACTACTCCGCCGGCACTCTTGGTGCCTGGGGCTTTTCGCCCCGGCCGCGCAGCACCCGGGCCAATTGCCGCACGCCCTCGATCTGCTGGCGCAGCCACCCGCCGCGACTATAGGCCTCAGGCGTTCCGGGGGCGCCCGTGTGGGGGAAGGCATCACGGCGGAAATCCGCCGTGCCGAACACCCAGTCCCAGATCGGCAGCAACACCGCATAGTTCTTGCCTGAAGCGCCGATGCTGAGCACGCCATGATGCAGCCGGTGGAAGCGGGGGCTCACCAACAGCCTCTCCCCCAGCCATCCGAAATGAATGCGCGCATTGGCATGCGAGACGCTCTCCGCCAGGCGCAGCACCATCAAAATGATGGGAAATTGTCCCGGCGGCACGCCAAGCAGCACCGCGAGGCCGGCAAGCCAGGCCGCCGCCAGCACCTCATCGAGCACATGGTTCCGGTCATCGGTCCAGAATGTCATATGCACCTGGGCGTGATGAATCGCATGCAACGACCACCACCAGCGCCATTCATGCTGAAAGCGATGGCGCCAATATTCAAAGAAATCCAGCACCACGACATAAACCGCAAAGGCCAGCAGGGGCGTCTCCCGCAGGCTGGGGAAGACGCCTTCCAGCGTCGGCGGAATCCAGCCGCTATCGGCCACCAGCGCCTCCAGCCGCACCTGGGTGGCGGCAAAAAGCACAAAGCCCAGCAGCGGCAGCAGCCCCAGACGGGCCAGCAGCGTATAGACCACATCGGTGCGCACGGCCCGGGCAGATTGGCCGCGCTCCACCGGCCGCCAGGCCTCCAGCGGCCGGCAAATCACATAGACCACCCCCACCTGCAGCAGGCCAAAGAGGAAAAAATCGAGCCAGTCATAGCCATCCTCAGCCCATTCCATCAGGCCCAGATGATAGAGTGCCGGCTGCACCGCCCCCTCGAAGAGGAAGGTGACAAGGCGCAGGTAATGATCCTCAAAGAATTCCATCACACGCCATGTGGCGGCAGGGGCCTGAAACAAAAGCCCCGGGCCTGCAATCCGCCGATCAGCGCATCAAAAATCCCGGCAAAGGGCTCCCGCCGGCTGCGCACGCCCCAATGCATCACCAGCACCTCTCCATCACGGATTTTGTCCAGATTGCGCTGCAGCAGCGCAGCATTGGGGTGGGTTTCGCTGGCGAGTTCGTCGCCCAGAAAACCATTCGCCGTCCAACCCTGATGGCGCAGGCCGCAGGCGGTGGCCATGCGCCGGGCCTCTGGGGTCACGATGCCACCGGGTGCGCGCCAGAGCGGCAGCACGGTGGCGTCGGGCACCATGGCGCGCAAGGCCTCTATCGGGCGGGCTAGTTCAGCGCAGAGCGCGGCCTGGTCCAGCAGCTCAGCCCCTTCCTGGCGGCGGGAGGCATAGCGGGTGCGCCCTGGCCCGGCATCGCCGGCGAAATACCAGTGCCGCCAGGTGTGGCTGGCGAATACATGCCCCTCGGCCGCCCGGGCGCGCCAGAAGGGTGCCCAACTGGCATCGAGCGTGCGGTCCCCCCGGAAGCTCGGTTCCTGCGCCAGGAACAGGGTCGCACGCACTTCACGGCGGCGCAGCACCTCCGCGATCTGCTCGGCCTCACGCGACCAGCCGGTATCGATGGTGAGGTACAAGGTGCCGCGGCGGCAGGTCTGCGACAGCGCCGGTGATGCCAAAAGCCCGCCCAATAGGGCGCGGCGCAGCATCAGCGAAACGTCTCCACCCGAACCGGGGTGACGGTCAGGATCGGCATATCCAGCCCCGCGCGGCGGCTGTTGCGGGTTGGCTGGACGCTGGGCCCCGGGGCCAGGCTGGGGGCCGCACTCATCACCGGCGGCACCGGCCGGTCGGCCGGGATTTCACCCTGGCGTGCCTGCAGAGGGCGCGGCAGCGGGCGGCTGCCCGAGACCGCGCCGGGCATGATCGCGGCAAAATCCGCCCGCATGCCATCACGCCTCGGCATGACGAAGATGCCATGGGGGCTGCGGCCAACCCGAATTTGCTCCAGCGTGCCGGTGCGCGGGTCAAGCACGCCAACCCGGCCGAGCCAGCGCAGCGTCATCCAAAGCCGCCCATCGGGGTCAAAGGAAATACAATCCGGCCCGCCGGGCACGTCAAAGCGGCGCTTGACCTCCAGCGTCTCGGCATCGACCTCCCAGAGCCCCGATTCCACCCGGGCGGTGGCATAGAGGCTGCGCCCATCGGGCGAGGGGACCACCACATGGGCGCCACGGCCAACAGAAAAGGCGCGCGAGACCGCCTTGGTCGTCGGGTCAAGCTGAACGAAGTCGGTGGAGCCCATCAGGCCGATGATCAGCCGGCCGCGATGCCAGATGATGCCGGCAGGCTCGGGCCCCACAGCGACGGTCCAGGCCGCCGCACGGGTGGACAAATCGATTGCCACAACCTCCCCAGTGCCCTGCAAAGTGACATAGACGAAGCGGCTATCGGGGCTGAAGGCGATATGGCTCGGCTTATCGGGCTGTTGCAGACGTCCGAGCAGCGCCATGGTCCCGGCATCGTAGATGTCCACCTGGTCCCGGCGGAGGCTGGCGACCACAAGGTATTTGCCGTCCGGACTGTATTCCAGGTGATAGGGGTTGGAAACCCGCACACGGTTGCGCAGCTCGCCGGTGCTCGGATCCAGGAAAATTAACTCATTGCCACCGCTATCGCCCACCACCAGCGTGCTGCCATCGGGGGTGAGCACGGCATGATGCACCTCCCGCAGGGCCGGCATACGGCGCAGTTCAGACCGCTCCCGCGCATCCAGAACGGAGATCGAGGCATCGCCCGAATTCAGCACAAAAACCATATCGGCATTGGCCGGAACGGCCAGCGCCAGACAGAGCAGCATTGGATAGAAGGCGCGCCACATGAAGCTGAGACTCATCGAAGGGGGGACCTCCACAAACTACAGAGCGGCGGCCATGGCAAGACGGAGGGATTTAGTCGGCAGGCACGAAGCCGAGAGACACGCCATTCATGCAATAGCGCTGGCCGGTGGGCGGCGGCCCATCGGGGAAGACATGGCCGAGATGGCCACCACAATGCGCACAATGCACCTCGGTGCGGGTCATAAAGAAGCTGCGATCAGTGGTCGTGGCCACCGCGCCATCGATGGGCGCGAAGAAGCTGGGCCAGCCGGTGCCGCTCTCAAATTTGGTATCGGCCTGAAACAGCGCCGTGCCGCACCCCGCACAGGTGAAGGTGCCGGCGCGCTTTTCATTGTTGAGCGGGCTGGTGCCGGCCCGCTCGGTGCCGTGCTCGCGCAGCACCCGGTAAGCATCGGGGCGGAGAATGGCACGCCATTCGGCCTCGGTCTTGCTGACCGGGAAGCTCTGCGGGGCGGGTTTGGCGCCGAACATCAAACGCTCTCCTTCAGGCGGGCCATGAAATTCTTGCGGAATTTGGCGACCTTGGGGCCCACCACCGCGCGGCAATAGCCCGACCAGGGGTTGAGGCGATAGTAATCCTGGTGTTCGGCCTCGCCCGGCCAATAGGTCTGCGGGCCGACCAATTCGGTCACCAGCGCGCCGCCCCAGAGTTTCAGCCCTTCAATTTCGGCCATCACCTCGCGCGCGATGGCCATCTGGGCATCATCCTGGGCGATGATGATGGAGCGGTATTGCGGGCCGACATCAGCACCCTGGCGGTCCTTCGTGGTCGGGTCGTGGATGGTGAAGAAAATCCGCAGAATATCAGTGTAGCTGACGACGGAGGGGTCGAAGACCACGCGCACCACCTCAGCATGGCCGGTGCGCTTGGCGCAGACCTGCTCATAGGTAGGATTCGCCTGATGGCCGCCGGCATAGCCGCTCTCCACCTCGATCACGCCTTGCAGCTCACGATAAACGGCATCGAGGCACCAGAAGCATCCGCCTCCCAGAATGGCGGTTTCGCGGGTGATGGTCATGGGCCTCTCCTTATCTACGCTGAAGATGGGGGCGATATACCATATTGGCCAGATGGTGACGCCTCAAGGGATTTGCCGATAAGCCCGACTTGCCCATATGAACCCTGCAGGGCGTGGACAGGAGGGCGCGTGGATCATCCCGGTTCAGACTGCGACATGCTGGTGGTGGGCGGGGGCGTGAACGGCGCGGGCATCGCCCGCGATGCGGCCGGGCGCGGCCATAAGGTGCTTCTGGTCGAGCGTGGAGATTTGGCACAGGCCACCTCCTCGGCCTCCTCCAAGCTGATCCATGGCGGGCTGCGCTATCTGGAGAATTACCAGTTCCGCCTGGTGCGCGAGGCGCTGGCCGAGCGTGAGGTGCTGCTGCGCATGGCGCCGCATATCATCTGGCCGCTGCGCTTCGTGCTGCCGCACCGGCCCCAGATGCGGCCGCGCTGGATGATCCGCGCCGGACTGTTTCTTTATGATCATCGGGCCCGCCGCGCCACGCTGCCGGGGGCACAGGCGTTTCGCACCCAGGGCCATGCCTTTGGCCAACCGCTCTGCCAGGCCCTCACCCACGCCTTCGCCTATTCCGATGCCTGGGTGGAGGATAGCCGGCTGGTGCTGCTCAATGCGCGTGATGCAGCGCAACGCGGCGCCGAGATCGCCACCCATACCAGCTTCACCAATGCCGCCCGTCAGCCCGGCTATTGGGAGGTAACCTTGAGCAATGGCCGCGCATTGCGGGCGCGGGCGGTGGTCAATGCCGCCGGCCCCTGGGTGGCCCAGGCGCTGGCCGCGGCCCATGCCAAGCCCGAGGGCGGCGTGCGGCTCATCCGTGGCAGCCATATTGTCGTGCCCCGGCTTTATGCCGGTGAGCAGGCCTATATCCTGCAGAATGACGACCGCCGGGTGGTCTTTGTCATTCCCTATGAGCGCGATTTCTCGCTGATCGGCACGACCGATATGCCCCATACGGGCGATGCCGCCACCGCCACCTGCACAGCGGAGGAGGCCGCCTATCTTTGCGCCGCCGTCTCAGGACAATTCCGCCGGCCGGTGAGCCCGGCCGATATCATCTGGCGCTATTCCGGCGTGCGGCCGCTCTTCGATGATGGTGCTGAGAATCCATCGGCGGTGACGCGCGACTATGTGCTGAAGCTCGACCTGGCCGGGGCGCCGCTGCTCAATATCTATGGCGGGAAAATCACCACCTATCGCCGCCTGGCCGAGGAGGCGGTGGGGCTGGTGGGCGCGGCGCTGGGCCGCAAGGGCATGGCCTGGACGGGGGGGGCCATGCTGCCAGGCGGCGATCTGGGAGGCCTCAGCCTGGCCGGCTTCGAGGCTCAGATGGCCCGGCGCTACCCTTGGCTCCAAGGCCTGCCGCGCCTGGTGCGGACCCATGGCAGCGAGTTGGAGGCCATGCTGGGCGGCGCGCGTGGCCCGGCCGATATGGGCGAGAATTTTGGCGCGGGGCTGACATCACGCGAGATATCCTGGATGCGCGACCATGAATGGGCCCGCAACGCCGATGATGTGCTGTGGCGGCGCAGCAAGCTGGGCCTGCATCTCGATGCCAAGGCACAGGAGAGGGTAGCCGCGGCCTTAGGCTGATACCTGACAAGGTAGGAGCAAATTTCCATCACCACCTGCGCCGCGATTAACCGAACGGCAATTCCTCCATGCGTAAATTCCCTCATGGATCGAAAGGAATTTGACCATGACGCAGGAAGCGTTGGCGCATGGGCTTGCCCCGCAATCTCCTCTGGGCGGCCATGCCGCCTTGGTAGCGATGAGGTTCCGGCTGGAGAATGAAGGGGCGTTCTGCCAGATCACCCCCACAGCCACGCACCACTCCCTCCCCGTTAGCTGGTCGGTCTCGCCCCTCTTCGGCAGCCGCTCCAAAACCGATAGCCTCAACGCGGCCTATGGCGCGGTGCTGGTGGGCATGGCCCATCAGCACAATGTCCATGTCTGGATCGGCATTGCCGATGATGCGCAGCCCTTCCCGGCCGATGTGCAACCTGGCCTCGCGAAAACATCCGAGGGGGCGCTTTGGCTGGCGCCCGGCACCGGTCTTGATGGTCTGGCCGTTTGGACACGCGGCCTCCAAGGCAGCACCGATATTTTCATGAGTTGAAGCGACGAGATCTGGGGCAGGCTTCCGCTCAGCCCCCTTTGCACTATCCTGACCACAACAAAGGTCCAGGATTAATGACGGAAGAAGCCACCACCCCCATCCTCACCCGCCAGGGCGCCATCGCCACCTTGCGGCTGAACCGGCCGCGCCATCTGAACCGGATCGAACCCGATGATCTGCTGGCGCTGGGCAAGTTGCTGGCCGAGGTGGAGGCCGACCAGAGCCTTCGCGTGCTGGTCTTCACCGGCACCGGCCGCGCCTTTTCGGCCGGCTACCACCTGGGCGATCTTGCCAATCGGCCGGATGCCGCCGTCACCACCGGGGGGCCGCAACTCAGCTTCGAGGATGTGGCGAGTCTGCTGGAAAATCTGCGCGTGCCGGTGATCTGCCGGCTCAATGGCGGCGTCTATGGCGGCAGCACCGATCTCGCGCTGTGCTGCGATTTCCGCATCGGCGTGGACAGCATGGAAATGTTCATGCCCGCCGCCCGGCTCGGTATTCACTATTACCCCTCGGGCATGCTCCGTTACGCATCCCGCCTGGGGCTGAACAACGCCAAGCGCCTGTTCCTGACCGCCGAGAGGCTCCAGGCGCCGGAACTCCTGGCCATTGGCTATATCACCCAGATGGTCCCGGCTGAGGGGCTGGACGCCGCGGTGGATGCGCTCGCCACGCGCATCGCCGCCATGGCGCCGCTGGCCGTGCAGGGCATGAAACGCGGCCTGAACGAGATCGCCCGCGGTGAATTCGACGCGGCAGGCTGCGCCGCCCGCGCCAAGGCCAGCCAGCAAAGCGAGGATGTGAAAGAGGGCCTGGCCGCCTTCCGCGAAAAGCGCGACCCTGTCTTCCAGGGCCGCTGAGCAGCCCGCCCCTTGTAGCGCCGCAGCCGCATCGGCCATGCTCTCCAGGCACAATGAGGGGCATGGATCACCGATGAAACTGTTCATGGCGGCGCTGCTGACCGAGACCAATACCTTCTCGCCCATCCCCACCGGCCATGGCGGCTTTCACGAGCCCAGCTACCGCCGCACCGGCGCCAGCCTGGAGGCGCCTGCCTGGGGCAATATCCCACTCATCGCCTGGCGCCGGCTCGCTGCCGAACACGGCATCGAGGTGATCGAAAGCCTGACCGCCAATGCCCAGCCCTCAGGCACCACCATCCGCGCGGTGTATGAGGGGCTGCGCGACCTCATCCTGGCCGATCTCAAAGCCGCAGGGCCGGTCGAGATGGTGCTGCTCAACCTGCATGGCGCCATGGTGGCCGAAGGCTATGATGATTGCGAAAGCGACCTCGTCGCCCGGGCGCGGGCCATTGTCGGGCCGGACACCATCATCGGCGTCGAACTCGACCTGCATTGCCATCTCGATGAGACGCTGCGCAGCCAGGCCAATATTGTCATCACCTATAAGGAATACCCGCATATCGACATGACAGAGCGCGCCGAGGAGGTCTTCTCGCTCGCCCTGCGCGCCGCGCGGGGGGAGATCCGCCCGGTCATGGCCTATCACCGCCTGCGCATGATCAATATGTGGCACACGCCCATTGAGCCGATGAAATCCATCATCGCCGACATGCAGGCCGAGGAAAAATCAGGCCAAATCCTCTCCCTCTCCTTCGCCCATGGCTTCCCCTGGGGCGATGTGCCCCATGTCGGCGCCATGGTGCTGGCCGTGGCCGATGGCGATGCCGCCCATGCCCAGGTCACCGCCGAGCGCTGGGCAGGGCGCATTTGGGAGCTGCGCGAGACCACCCGCAAACGCTTCGACACCCCCGACCAGGCCATCGACATCGCGCTGGTCGGCCCCGGCCTGACGGTGGTCGCCGAAACCTCGGACAATGCCGGCGGCGGCGCGCCATCGGATTGCACGGCCATGCTGGCCGCCATGCTGCGCCGTGGCGTCCAAAACGCCGCCATTGGCGTCTTTTGGGACCCCGTGGCGGTCTCTTTCTGCCAGGAGGCCGGCGAGGGCGCGCGCTTCCCACTGCGCCTGGGCGGCAAATGCGGCGTGATGTCGGGCGATCCGCTGGATCTGATGGTGCGCGTGCACCGCGTGCTGGACAGCCATGTGCAGACCGCACTCTCCGGCGGCGTGCGGCAATTGGGCCCGGCCGCCTGGGTGGAGGCTGAGGGCATTCACATCATCATCGGCTCAGAGCGCAATCAGGTCTTCAACCCAGATGCCTTCACCGGGCTGGGCTGCATGCTGGCCGATAAACGCATGGTGGTGGTGAAGTCGAGCCAACATTTCTACGCCGCCTTCGCCCCCATCGCCGCCCGGGTGCGCTATTGCGCGGCCGAGGCCGGCATCCTGCGCGACTTCGCCGCCATCCCCTATGAGCGGTTCACCGAACCCTATTGGCCGAAGGTGGCAAACCCCTTCGCCTGATTCAGCCCCGGCCGAACATCTTAGCAAAATCACCCGAGCCCAACCGCAGGAAGGTGGGCCGGCCATGCGAACAGGTGGCAGCGCGCGGCGTGGCCTCCATGGCGCGCAGCAGCGCATCCATCTCGGGCAGCGTCAGCCTGCGGCCGGCGCGCACGCTGCCATGGCAGGCCAGCCGTGCCACTGCCGCATCCAGCCGGCGGCCCAGCGCCGTCTCCTCGCCCCATTCCGCCAATTCCGCCGCCATATCCGCCAGCAGGCCTTGCGGCTCGGGGTTGCCCAGCAGCGCCGGCAGGCTGCGCACCAGCAGCGCGCCACCGCCAAACCCCTCAATTTCCAGCCCCAGCCGGGACAGAGCATCGGCGGCCTCCAGCAGGCGGGCGGCATCGGCGGCGGGCAATTCCACCACCGCCGGGATCAGCAGCGCCTGGGCGCGAACCTGGCCCTGGGTCAATTGCGCCGAAAGCCGCTCATGCGTCAGCCGCTCATGCGCGGCGTGCTGGTCCACCAGCACCAAGGCACCATCCGGCGCCTCGGCCAGAATGTAGCATTCCATCACCTGGGCTATGGCACGGCCGAGTGGCCCGGCGGGCAGCGGGGCAGCAGCGAAGCCCATCGGCAAAGGCTGCGGCACCGCAGCCGGTGCGGGTGCCGATGCCGATGCCGGCGGCAGCAACTCCAGCCCCACCTCGGCAAAGCCGCGCGGCGCATAGCTGGCCGGCAGCGCAGCGGGGTGGGATTTCGCCTGCCATTGGAAGACCGGGCGCGCCCCCGCCTCCCCCGCACCCACGCCCAAGGCGCCGCGCAACGCCGAGATCAGCGCCCCACGCACCCCGGCAGCATCGCGAAAGCGCAATTCGGTCTTCATCGGGTGGACATTCACATCCACCACCTCCGGCGGCACATCCAGATACAGCGCCGCCACAGGGTGGCGCCCCTGCTCCATCACATCGCGGAAGGCCACCCTGAGCGCCGCGCGCAGCATCGGGTCGCGCACCGGGCGGCGATTGACCACCAGATGCTGCTCGGAAGCGGTGGCGCGGGAATGCGCGGGCTGGCCGATCAGGCCATAGATCGCAGGGTCCGCCGCGCGGGCCACCGGCAGGGCGGCGGCGGCGAAGCCATTGCCCAGCACCGCCTTGATCCGCGCCTCGCGCTCTGCCACCGGCAGTTCCAGCACCGTCCTTCCATCGATGCTGGCGCGAAAAGCCACCTCCGGCCAGGCCAGCGCCAGGCGACGGATCACCTCAATGGAATGCTCGGCCTCGCTGCGCGGGCTGCGCAGGAATTTGCGCCGGGCGGGGGTGGCGAAGAACAAATCCGCCACCTCCACCCGGGTGCCAGGCGGCCCGGCAGCGGGAGAAACAACGCCCACCCGGCCGCCCTCGACCGCAATGGCATGGGCATCCGCCCCCACCTGGCGCGCGGTGATGGCCAGCCGGGCCACGGCGCCAATGCTGGGCAGGGCCTCGCCGCGGAAACCCAGCGTGGCAATGGCAAACAGCGTCGCCTCATTGGGCAGCTTGGAGGTGGCATGGCGCTGCACCGCGAGTGCAAGATCGGCCGCACTCATGCCGCGCCCGTCATCCTCGACGAGGATGCGACCCATGCCGCCGCCCTCCAGCGTGACGGAGATTCGCCGCGCGCCGGCATCCAGCGCATTCTCCACCAACTCCTTCACCACGGCGGCCGGGCGCTCGACCACCTCGCCGGCGGCGATACGGTTGGCGGTGGTCTCGGGCAGGATGCGGATAGGGTTCATGCAGGGCGCGATTCGGCGCCTATCATAGCCTGGAATGCTTATTTGGTCCGCAGCTTTGCAATCTCGGCCTTCAGCGCCTCATTTTCGGCCCTGAGCGTATCCACCTCATTCACCGGCCGGCCCTGAAACGGGGTGAAGAGGCTCATCGCCCGCTCCATCATCGCCACATTGCGTTGGCCCAGCTCGGTCAGGTCAAAGGGCATATCGAAGGGTTTGAAGCCGCCAATGGCCTGCTGCATGCTTGCCCGCCACTGCTCCTGCTGCTTGGCGAAGCCGCTCATGGCGAATTCCAAGTAGCCCGGCACCAGCTGGCCCATATTATTGCCGTAAAACCCTATCATCTGCCGCAGGAAGCTCTCGGGCAGCAGATTTTTCCCCTTCGCCTCCTCCTCGACAATGATCTGGGTGAGGACGGAGCGGGTGATGTCATCGCCGCTCTTGGCGTCATAGACCACGAAATCCCGCCCGGCACGGATCATCGCCGCCAGATCCTCGAGCGTGACGTAACTGCTGCTTTCCGTGTTGTAGAGCCTGCGATTGGCGTATTTCTTCACCACCACCGGCTGGGCATTGGCCTGCGCATCCGGTGCGGTCTCAACCTTCTTGTTCTGTGACATCGATAGCCTTCCTCACACCCTCTGCGATCTGAGGATAGCACGTCTTTATCGTCCAGTGTCATGCTTTAGAAACTCCGGCTATATGAAAACCCGTTGTGCACCGAATGTCTGGAATGAATGAAACCGCCCGCGGACCTGGACAAGCTGGCCGAGGATTGGATCACCCTCTGGCAGAGCGAGTTGGCAGCCATGGCAGCCGACCCCGAATTGGCCGAGGCATGGGCCGCCGCTGTGGCATTGGGCGCGGCCTGGTGGCGGGCGCAGGCGGCAGGGCTTGGCCGCATGCCGGGATGGCCGCCTGGCGGGGCGATGCCAGGCTTTCCCTTCGGCGGGCCTGCTGATGCCAACCCCTGGCCCCATGATGCGCCGGGGCCCTCGCCCGCTGGGGATGCATATGCTGGCCAGCAGCCTGCGGGCCATGGCGGCAATGACGCAGCCGCTCTCCTCCAGCGCCTGGCCGAATTGGAGCGGCGCCTGGCCGAGGTCGAGCACAGCCCAGGCCCAGGCAAGCCGGATCGCCCACGAACTCGCCGCCCTAAAAGCAAGCCCTGAGGCCTTCCGCGCCGCCATCCTGCAACGGCTCATCGCCCAGGACAGGGCGATGCTGGCCGGCATCGCCGCCTATCGCCGCCACCCGCATACTCGCCAATTGCCCGAGCCCCCCATCCTGTGGCGTGAGGGCGCGGCCCGGCTGCTGGATTACGGCCATCCTCGTGACCCGGCGGTGCTCTTCGTCCCCAGCCTGGTCAACCGCGCCCATGTGCTGGACCTCGATGAGGGCGCCAGCCTGATGCGCTGGCTGGCCGGCCAGGGTTTTCGCCCGCTTCTGCTCGATTGGGGCTGGCCCGGCCCCACCGAGCGGCGCTTCACCCTGACCGACCATGTGGCCGGCCGGCTGGATAGGGCCATGTCCGCGGTGCCCGGGCCGCTGGCGCTGGTGGGCTACTGCATGGGCGGGTTGCTGGCGCTGGCGGCCGCGCAGCGCCGGCCGGAAAAACTGCGCGGCCTGGGGCTACTGGCCACGCCGTGGGATTTCCACGCCGCCGGCGCGCATCAGCCGCGCGCCCTATCCGCCGCCCTGGTCGGCTTCGAGCCGATGCTGGAAGCCCATGGCGCACTCAGCGTGGATGCGCTGCAAAGCCTCTTCGCCATGCTGGACCCTTTCGGCATCGCCGAAAAATTCCGCGCCTTCGCCCGACTGGACCAGGCGGGCGCGCGGGCACACCGCTTCGTGGTGCTGGAGGATTGGCTGAATGATGGCGTGCCGCTGGCCGCCCCCGTGGCCCGCGAAACCCTGGCCGGCTGGTATGGCCGCAATGACACAGCGCGCGGCGAATGGCTGGTGGCAGGGCTCGCGGTACGGCCGCAAGCCTATGCCGGGCCGGCCTTCATCGCCGTGCCCCGGCGCGACAGGATCGTGCCCCCCGCCGCCTCCCTGCCGCTGGCCACCATGCCGGGAGCCCGGGTGCATGTGGCTCAGGCAGGACATATTGGCATGGTGGCGGGCGAGAATGCCGAGAGCGCAATGTGGCGCCCTTTACGAGACTGGTTGCGCGGGCTTTGAGCCGGGGCCACATTGGCCCCGATTTTCGGGAGAATTCCATGTCAGACATCGTCATCGCCTCGGCCGCCCGCACCCCGGTCGGCAGTTTCAACGGCGCCTTTGCCTCGCTCTCGGCGCATGCGCTGGGCACGGTGGCCATCCAGGCCGCCCTCGCCCGCGCGGGCGTGAAGGGCGAGGAGGTGGATGAGGTCATCATGGGCCAGATCCTCGCCGCCGGTGCGGGGCAGAACCCGGCCCGCCAGGCCAGTGTGAATGCCGGCATCCCGGTTGAACACACCGCCTTTGGCATCAACCAGCTTTGCGGCTCTGGCCTGCGCGCCGTGGCGCTGGCGGCGCAGCAAATCGCCAGCGGCGATGCCCGCATCATGGTCGCCGGCGGCCAGGAGAGCATGACCCAGGCCCCGCATGCCCAGCAGCTGCGCGCCGGCCAGAAGATGGGCGATCTCGCCCTGATCGACACCATGCTGAAGGACGGGCTGATGGATGCCTTCCACGGCTATCACATGGGCACCACGGCCGAGAATGTGGCCGAGAAATTCCAGATCACCCGCGAGGAGCAGGATCACTTCGCCGCCCATAGCCAGCAAAAGGCGGGCGAGGCGATGAAGGCCGGCCGCTTCCGCGACGAGATCGCCCCCGTCACGGTGAAGACCCGCAAGGGCGACATCATCATCAGCGAGGATGAATATCCCCGCCCCGAGACCAGCTTCGAGACGCTGCAAAAACTCCGCCCCGCCTTCTCCAAGACCGGCACGGTCACCGCCGGCAATGCCTCGGGCATCAATGATGGCGCTGCCGTGGCGGTGCTGATGAGCATGGCCGAGGCGGAAAAGCGCGGCATCACGCCGATGGCGCGCATCGTCTCCTGGGCGACGGCGGGGGTTGATCCCTCGATCATGGGCACGGGCCCGATCCCGGCCAGCCGCAAGGCGCTGGCCAAGGCCGGCTGGTCGATCGACAGCCT
>CAMDJV010000025.1 GCA_945901085.1 Rhodovarius crocodyli
ATCCTGGTCGATTTCTGGGCCACCTGGTGCGGCCCCTGCAAGACGCTGACCCCGGCGATTGAGCGCGTGGTGCGCGCCGCCGGTGGCCGGGTGCGGCTGGTCAAGATCGATATCGACCAGAACCGGCAATTGGTCGCGCAACTCACCCAGCTCGGCCTGCCGCTGCAATCCGTACCCACCGTGGCCGCCTTTTGGCAGGGGCAGATTGCCGATATCTTCCAAGGCGCGCTGCCCGAGAGCGAGATCAAGAAATTCGTCGAAAACCTGCTGAAGGTGGCCGGTGGGCAGATGCCCAGTGCTGAGTTGCTGGCCGAGGCCAAGGCGCTGCTCGAACAGGGCGATGCCCAGGGCGCGCTCGAACTCTTCGCCGGCCTCGCCCAGCAGGAGCCCGAGAATGCCGAGGCCCTGGCCGGCCTGGCCCGCGCCCTGGTGGCGCTGGGCGAGGAGGATCAGGCGCTGGAGGTGCTGGCCTCGGCCGCCCCGAAAATCGCCGGCCATGCTGAGATCGCCGCCGTGCGCAGCCAGATCGAACTGGCCCAGGCGGGGCGTGAGGCGCAGGCAGGCCTGGCCGGCTTCGAGGCGCGGCTTGCGGCCGACCCGAGCGACCATGAAGCGGCTATCGAACTCTCCATCGCTCTCAATGCCATGGATGAGCGCGCCCGCGCGGCCGAGACCCTGCTGGCCTCGATCAAGCTCGACCGTGCCTGGAATGAGGAGGCGGCGCGCATGCAATTGCTGAAATTCTTCGAGGCCTGGGGCATGACCGACCCTGCCACGCTGAAGGCCCGCCGCGCCCTCTCCGGCCTGCTGTTCAAATAGGGTGACGCATTCCCCTGTGCTGGCGGATGATCTGCCGGAGACCATCCCGGTCTTTCCCTTGGCCGGAGCGCTGCTATTGCCACATGGCCGCCTGCCGCTGAATATTTTCGAGCCGCGCTACCTTGCCATGATCGAGGATGCGCTGGCGGCCGGGCGCGTGCTTGGCATGATGCAGGGCGATGCCAGCCGCCCGCGGGGCGAGCATGGCACGGCGATTTATTCCGTGGGCTGCCTCGGCCGCCTCTCCTCCTTCTCAGAGACCGAGGATGGCCGCTTCCTCATCACGCTGACCGGTATCATGCGCTTCCGCGTGCTGGAGGAGGAGGAGATGCGGCGCGGCTACCGCCGCATGCGGGTGGATTACAACCCCTATCATCATGATCTCGACCCACTACCGGCGAATGAATCCATCCCGCGCGAGGGCTTCCTGGCGGTGCTGCGGCCCTATTTCCAGCACCAGGGCATGGATGTGAATTGGGAGGCGATCGAGAAGACGCCCGAGGCCATGCTGGTGACCACGCTGAGCATGCTCTGCCCCTTCGCGGTGGCCGAGAAGCAGGCACTGCTCGAAGCGCCGCTGCCGGCGGATCGGACCAAGATGATGCTGGCGCTCATGCAAATGGCGATGCATGGCAGTGATGCGGAAGGCGGCGGCCGGCCGAGTTGAGGGCGGCGCTGGCGCCACCCGCAACCTCTCAGGGGCCGCAACTCTCAGGGTCCACCGCCCGCGCCACATAAAGCGCGCTCTGCGGCGCATATTCCGCCCAGAGCGAGCGCAATTCGCCCAAGGGTGCGGCGTTGCGATCCACCCGGATATCGACGAGCGGGAAATCCTCCCGCTCCACCACCAGCAGCGCGGCGGAGAGAATGGCGCCATGCTCGCCGCCCGCAGCCTCACCGGCTTCGAGTGCGCAGATCAGCCGCTCGGCCAGCGGGTGCTCGGGGTGGGCGGCGAAGGCGGCGGCGATGGCGGGCAGCACCGCGTCATGCGCCAGGATATTGCCCAGCGCCAGCATGCCCGGCCCCTGCACCGCACCAAAACTGGGTTTCACCCGCGCGCCATGGAAGAAGGCGGTGGCGCCGCTGCGGTCCATCACGCCGATCTGCCGCCAGCCATGATCGGGGGTGGAGGCAACGAGCGCCGCCACCGTTTCCGCCGCCGTGCAGCCCGAGGCCAGCAGCGCTACCCCGCGCGGCCCCAGCCGTGGGTCGGTGCGGTGCTGGGTGGCCACAGCGCCGATGCCGGCCCGGGCCCAAGGCACCCGTGCCCCCACGCCAAAGCCCGAGGTGGTGGTGGCCACGCCGAATTGGCCGCTGCGCGGGCAATGACCGATGACGGAGAAGGTCATGGCATCCACCCCAGGCTGAGCGGCGTGATGCTCTCGCCATCGCGGCCGAGATAGTCACGATCCTTCGCATTGCGCAGGGCGCGGGCCTGGGATTCCATCAGAATTCCCGCCGCCTCGCCCACATCCAGCCTTGTGGGGCGGCCATGGGCGAAGACTGTCTCACCGCCCACGATCACCCGCTTCACCGCGCGGTCGGCAGCGTGGTGCACCAGGGAGCGCAGCGGGTCGCGCGCCGGCATCATCATCGGGTGGGCGCAATCCACTAGCACGAGATCCGCCGCCATTCCCGGCGCCAGACGGCCCAGATCCGGCCGACCCAGCGCATCGGCGCCGCCCGCCGTTGCGGCATGGAAGACCATGGCGGTATCGGCCGCTGCCAGATCACGCCGGGCGTTGCGGGCGAGGATGATGGCGAGGCGCATTTCCTCGATGAGATTATGCGGCGCGCAATCCGTGCCCATCCCCATCCGCACCCCGCGCGCACGGTAAGAACCGAAATCCTTCAAATGCTCGCCATAGCGGGCGAAGGGGGTGGGGCAATGCGCCACCGCCACGCCATGTTCGGCCAGCAGCCCGAGGTCACTGCGCGAATGCCAGCCGATGGAGGGGTGCTCATCGAGAAAAATGCAATGCCCCAGCACCGTGGTGGGCGAGAGCAGGCCAATCTCGGCGGCCCATTGGATGGGCGTGCGATTGTGCCGGCGGATGATCTCGCGCACCTCCACCACCGCCTGGGCGATATGGGTGGTGAAGGGGCGGCCGGTGGCGCGGGCCAGGGCGGCCGCCTCGCGCAAAAGCTCCTCCTCCACCGTATCGATCTGGGCGGGAAAGACAATGGCGGAGAGTTTGCCGGAAGCCTCGGCCTCGGCCTCATCCATCAAGGCCTGGGCGGCGGCGAAACCGCGCTGGCCGGCCTGCGCATCCCAACTCCATGTAACGGTTTGCGGCGCACTCATGCCCCAGCGCGCCGAGGCGAAGCCGGGGCCGGCCCAGACCCGCAGGCCGCTATCACGCATCACCCGCAGCCAGGCCGGAAAGGGCGCCGATAGATCCACCAGCGAGGTGACGCCAGCGGCCATCAATTCGGCATAGGCCAGGCGCATCGCCGCCTCCCGCCCCGCCTCATCGAGCCCATAGGCCTGACTGCGTTCGAACAGCCCGCACATTTGCTGCTCCCGCACGCCGTGATCCTCCCGCACCCCGCGCATACCCGGCTCGGTGGTGGGGTGGGAGTGGATATTCACGAGGCCGGGCAGCACCAGCATGCCCGCGGCGTCGATCACCTCGCCATCAAAGGGGGCGGCGGCATGGGGCGTGATGGAGGTGATCTGGCCACCTTCCAGCAGGATATCGCGGCCACGGGCATAGGCATGGGCCTGGCCATCCCACAGGACGGACCAGGCGGCGTTTCGGATGAGGGTGCGCATGGGGCGGAGCTTGTCGCCGCCGCGCCCCCCGCGCAAGCTCACCCCTCGGCGGTGATGTTGGCGCGGCGCACCACCTCACGCCACAGCACCAATTCGCGCGCCTGAAACTGCGCCAGCTCCTCGGGTGAGCCGCCCATCGGCTCCAACCCATTGCGGTCCAGCGCCGCCATGGTCTCGGGCTGCGCGAGCGCCGCGTTGAGCACGGCATTCAGCCGCTGGGTGATGGAAGCGGGCAGGCGGGGTGGCGCATAGATCGCCCACCAGGCCTCGATATTGATCCCCGGCAGCCCGGCTTCGGCGAAGGTGGGCACGGCGGGCAGCAGCGGGCTGCGCGCCGCGCCAGTAATGCCCAGGCCCAGAATCGTGCCGGCCTCAATATGCGGCCGGACGAATTGGGTGTGGTAGAACATCGCATCCAACGTGCCGCTCAGCAGGTCGGTCACCGCCCTACCACCATCACGATAGGGCACATGGGTGACGGCCACGCCGGTGGCCTCGCTCAGCAGCGCCTGGGCCAGATGGCCCGCCGTTCCGGTGCCCGATGTGCCGATGGATAGCGGCCGGCTGCGCGCCAGGGCCAGAAATCCCGCCATATCCCGCACGCCCAGCTGCGGCCGCACCACCAGCAGCATCTTGGTCTTGGTATGAGCGATGATAGGCGTGAAATCGCGCGCCGGATCATAGGGCAGGTTGGGCATGAGATGCGGGTTCACCGCATGGGTGCCAATGGTGCCCAGCAGCAGCGTCGCGCCATCGGCTGGCGATTGCGCCACATGCTGCGAGCCGATGGTGCCACCCGCCCCGGCGCGATTATCCACCACCACAACGGCCCCACCCAGCCCTGCAGCGATCTGCCCCGCGATCAGCCGGCCCAGAATATCGGTGGAGGTGCCGCCGGCGAAGGGCACAACAAGGCGGATCGGCCGATCTGGCCAGGCGGGTTGCGCGAGGGCGGGCAAGGCCAGGCCGGTGGCAAGCAGTGAGCGGCGCTTCATGGCGCGGTATCCTCCCCAGAATTTGGCCCCAGGCTGGCACAGCCCATCCGGTCCGCGCAACGCAGCGCCCGGCACAAAACCTCAGGCCGTCTCTTCCTCACGCAGCGCCAGCACCTTGTCCACACGCCGTCCATCCATATCCAGCACCTCAAAGCGCCAGCCGGACCAGACGATGCGGTCCCCCTCCTTCGGCAGCCTCCCCAGCAGCGCCAGCATCAGCCCGCCCACGGTGTGATAAGTGCCCGCATGCGGCAATTCGGGCAGGTCGAGCCGGGCGCGCAACTCGTCCGAGGCCATCATGCCATCAAGCAGCAGCGAGCCATCATGGCGCACCAGCGTGCCGGGCTTGGGCGATTCCGGCGCCGGGCCCAACTCACCCACAATCGCCTCCAGCAGGTCCGAGGCGGTGACCACGCCCTCGAAGCTGCCATATTCATCCAGCACCAAGGCGAGGCCGATGCGGTCGGTGCGCAGGCGCTCCAGCGCGTCCAGCGCGGTCAGGCTATCGGGCAGCACGATGGGCTGGCGGAGCAGGGGGGCCAGGGACAGGTTATGGGCGCCACCCGAACCGGCCTCCAGCATCTGGTCCAACAAATCCTTGGCGATGACCACGCCCACCACATGGTCCACGCTGGCATCGGCGACGATGAAGCGCGTCACATCATGCGCCCGCAGGGCCGCCGCAATATCATGCGGCGCGGCATTGCGGTCCAGCCAGGCGACTTCGGTGCGCGGTGTCATCAGCGCGCGCACTGGCTTATCGGCCAGGCGGAGTACGCGCTCGATCATGTGCCGCTCCTCGGATTCCAATGCCCCGGTCTCCACGCTTTCGGCGACGACGGCCTTCACCTCCTCTTCCGTCACGCCCTGATCGGCCGGCTTGTTGAGCCGCAGGCTGAGCAGGATGACCGCGGTGAGCGAGGAGAGCACCCAAACGAAAGGCGCCGTCGAGCGCGATAGCCAGGCGATGGGGCGCGAGACCATGATGGCGATGGTCTCAGGGTCACGCAGCGCCACCTGTTTGGGCACCAATTCGCCCAGCACGAGATTGAGCGCGGTGATCAGCACCACGACAAGGGTGAAGGCGATCTCATGCGCGAAGCTACCCAGCATGGGCAGGCCATCCAGCGCATCGCCCAGAGGGCCTGCGATGGCGCTGCCGCCGAAGACGCCTGCGACGATACCCACCATGGTGATGCCCACCTGCACCGTTGGCAGGAAGCGCTGCGGGTCATCCTGCAGCGCCAGCGCCGCGATGGCGCCGGGGCTGCCGCGCCGGGCAATGGCCTGCAGCCGCGTCTTGCGCGAGGAGACGATGGCCAGTTCGCTCATCGCGAAAATGCCATTCAGCCCGACCAGCAGCAGTATCGTCAGAATTTCGAAACCAATGCCCATTGCGGTGTTCTAGCAGGCTGCTGAAAAACGAATAGCGAGGGGAAACAAGATCGAGGGGCAAAGCCCTTTCGCTCTTTCTCCCCCGCCATCACTGTGGTCCAGACTGCATCTGGTCGCATGGTATCGCGCGTCCTGTGCGATGGCAGTCTCTGCGGCCGCTGGCATCATACGTCTATGCCTTTGGCGCCGATCTCACCGCCGCCTGTGCCCTGGCCAGAGCCTCCCGCAGGGCCTCTTCGCGCGTTTCATCGAAGGAACTGCGCAGGATCACCCCGCCCGAGGCCGCCAATGCCGCCACCACCTTATCCGTCGTCATCTTGCGGATCAGCAGAAACAGCGCGGCATGGCCGGCATCGAGCGCCTTGGCGGCTTCCTTCATGAAGGCATCATCGATCCCCAGATCGGTCATCTTGCCGCCCAACGCGCCCGAGGCCGCACCCAGCGCGGCACCGGCCAGCGGCATCAGCACCACGAGCCCGATCAGCGAGCCCCAGAGCGCGCCCGAGACCGCACCCGCCGCCACAGGCTCGAATAATTGGTTCAACTTGACCTGGCCATCGGGCTGCTTCACCGCGACCACGGCATCGCCCAATTCGATCAGATATTCGCGCTGTAGCCCCAGCAGCCTGGCGCGCACCGCCTCAGCTTCGCTCTCGGTCGGATAGGCGATGGCAAGAAGGTCGGACATGGTGGTGGCATCCTCTGTTGTGAGGGTGTAACGCCCGCCCACCCCGAATGTTGCCGCCATTCCTAGGCATGCGCATGCCGCGCGATACCGGCCTCGACCAAGGCGAGGATACCAGGCCCCCCGCCCCCCGCCCCCCCACCCGCCCCTCCATCCGCCCCTCCACCCGCCCCTCCACCCGCCCCCGGGGCGCCCCTCGGGCGCGCCTCCGCCTTCGCGCATAGGGGCGGGCCGCAGGCCATGCCGTGCGGCTTGTAAGGCCGGGCTGCGGCTTGTATCGCCGCCTCATGCAGCCCCCCACCAGCGCCCCCAACACCGCCGCCCCCTGGTGGCGCCGTGGCGTGCTCAATGGCGTGCTGCTGGGCAGCCTGGCGATGGGCACCGTCATCGCGCTGAATTACTCCGAAATTCCCGGCCTCACCCGCATCCTGGCCGATCTGCCGCTGGCGGTGGCGATTTCGGCGGCGGTGCATATGCTGCAAATCCTCTTCACCGCGCTGGCCTGGTGGGCCCTGCTGCCGCCCGAGCAGCGGCCCGCCATCGCCACCATGATGGCGCTGCGCTGGTATCGTGAGGCGGCCAATGCCCTGCTGCCCGCCGGTGCCATTCTGGGCCAGGCGGCGGCGGCGCGGCTGCTGGCCAGGCAGGGAGTGCCCGGCAATATGGCTGGCGCCACCGCCACGGTGGACATCACGCTGGAGGCGGTGAGCCAGCTTTTCTTCACCCTGGCCGGCATCGCCCTGCTGCTGGCGGGGCGCGAGACGGGCGGTCTCGCAGGCTTTGCCCTGGCGGGGCTGGGCATTGCCCTCGCCGGGGCTGCGGCCATGGTGGCGGTGCAGCGCCGCCTGCCGCTCAGCCTCATCGAACGCGGCCTCGCCCGGCTGTCGCGCCGCTGGCCCGCCATCCGGCCGGATGCCATTCGCGACTTTCAGGCCGCCATCCTCGCCCTGCACGCCAATTGGCCCCGCCTGGCCGCCGCCATGCTGTTCCACACCATCTCCTGGGTGCTGGGGGCGGTGGAAATCGCCGGCGTGCTCTGGCTGCTGGGCCACCCTATCACCCTAGCCGATGCGCTGGTGGTCGAGGCGCTGGCCCAGGCGCTGCGTAATGTTGGTTTTCTTCTCCCCGGCGCCCTGGCGGTGCAGGAGGGGGCGATCATCGGCGCGGCCGCTCTGGTGGGGGTTCCGGCCTCGGCAGCCCTGGCCGTGGCGCTGGTTCGCCGCTCGCGCGAGGTTGTGTTCAGCCTGCCCGGGCTGCTGGCCTGGCAGCGCGCCGAGAGCCGCCCATCCGCATGACTTTTCTCCGCCGCCATGCTGTTCTCGCCATATGAGACACATTGCCCTTCTGATTCTGCTCCTGGCCACCGGCTGTGCGGAGCGCTGGACCCGCCCCGGCGTCAGCGAAGCACAGGCCGATGCCGCGAACGCCCAATGCGGCCACCAGGCCGCGATGGCGGTGCCCCCCGCCATGATCCGCCGCCTCGCCGCCCCCGCGCGCGTCGAGCGTCACCGCGACTGCCGCCGTGATGGTTACAGGGAATACTGCACCGTCACCGAGCGCTTCATCCCCGAGCGCTGGGAGGATGTGGACATGAACGCCAATGCCCGTGACGGCTGGCGCCGCCAATGCATGGTCTCCCAGGGTTTCGCCTTCCAGGGTTATCGCCCATTGCGGGTGGAGTAGAACCGCTTCTCGCTTGGCCCCGCTTATTACTTGGCCCCGCTTATCACTTGGCTTTGCCGGCGAGTTCGGGCAACACCGCCCCAGATTTGAAGGATTCCCGCATGACGGCGACCCGTTCCGGCCTGATGGACCTACTCAGCCTCGTGCCCAGCGGTGGCCCGGCCATCCTCAATGCTTCTGTCACCAACCTGTGCAACGCCACCTGCGACTTCTGCAATTTCGCCCATGACAAGGGCTTCGTGACCGACCGCCGCTCGATGGACGCCACGCGCTTCGCCGAATCCCTGGCGCTGATGAAGGCGCAGGCCAATCTCCGCTTCGTGACCTTCATGGGTGGCGAGCCCTTGCTGCACCCGCGCATCGCCGAGATGATGCAAACAGCCACCGATATGGGCGTGCAGCCCACCATGGTGACCAATGGCTGGCTGCTGCCCGGCAAGCTCGACGCCCTCGCCGCAACCTCCATTTCCACCATCTTCATCTCGATCGACAGCGAAGATGCCTCCGCGCATGAGAAGAACCGCGGCCTCAAGGGTGTGTGCGAGCGCATTCGCGAGAGCAATACCCGCATGGCGGCGCTCGGCATCACGCCCATTGCCTCTGTCGCGATGACCCGGCTGGTGACGGATTACCGGGCGCTGGGGCATTTCCTGAAGGAACTCGGCTTTGCCGCCGTCACCTTCTCCTACCCCCGGCGGGCGGCGCTGGGCTCATCCTCCCTCGTCTGGTCCGAGGATAGTGACCTGGTGGATATGTCCAATGCGGAGCTGCTGGCCGCCTTCGATGGCGTGGAGCAGACCCGCGAGGTCATCCCCGTGCATAATCCGCGCCAGGGCATCGCCGATATGCGCCGGCGCCTGACCGGCGAGGGTGAGCGCTTCACCTGCCATGCCGGTTACAAATATTTCTACATGGATTGGAATTACGATCTGTGGCGCTGCGAGGATTGGAAGGCGCCGATCTGCCCGGTCTGGGACTTCACGCCCGACAAGATGATGCGTGACCCCTGCCAGGCCTGCACCACCGATTGCTACCGTGACGCCTCGATCATGCTGCATTTCTCGGTAGCACTGGGTGACAGCTTCGCCCGGCTGAAGGAGGGGCGCATTGGCGCCGCCCTCGGTGCGCTGGCCGATAAGCGCAATCTGGGCTCCATCGCCGCCGTCATCGGCCATGGCAAGCGGCTGAAGGGGCTTGTGGGCACCGGATAAGCCCCCTCCCGCGCGCTCAATCGCCCGGCCGCACCCCGGCCGATTGCACGATCACCCGATACTTCTCCAATTCCGCGGCCCAGAAGGCTGCGAAATCGGAGCGGCCGCGGAAGGTGATGGGGGTGGAGAGCCGCTCGAAACCCTCCACCACCGAGGGCGCGCGCAGCGCGCGCTGGCAGGCGGCCTCGGCGCGTTCCATGAAGGCGGCAGGCGTATTGGCCGGCGCGAAAAGCCCCGCCCAGATCGAATAAACCAGATCATAGCCCTGCTCGCGCATGGTGGGGGTATCGGGGAATTCAGCCGTCCGCGCCTCGGCCATCACGCCCACGGCTTGGAGGTTGTTCACCCGCAGCGCGCCGGGCAGATCGGCATAGACTTCAACATCCTGGCGCAGCAGGGCGATGATCGCCTCGGCGCTGCCCCGGAAGGGCACATGCGTCATGTCCAGATTATTCTGCCGGGCGAGCGCCACCATCACGATATGCGGTATCGAACCCGGCCCGACCGAGCCGTAATTGAAGCCGCCGCGTGCCGCCCGGGCGCGCGCCACCAGGCTGGCCGCATCACGCACCGTGCTGCCGGGGGCGGACATCACCATCACCGGCGCATCGCCCAACTGGCAGAGGGGCGCGAAATCAGCCACGCGATAGGGCAGGTCGCTGCGGAAATGCGGCTGCACCCCCATCGGGCCGGTGGTGGTCAGCAGCAGGGTGGTGCCATCGGGCCGGGCGCGCGCCACCTCGGCCGCGCCGATTGCACCTGCCGCGCCCGTCGTGGTCTTCACCACCACTTGGGTGCCCAGCGCCTCGCCCAATTCGGGCGCCAGCAGCCGCGCCATCCGGTCGGCCGAGCCGCCAGCAGCGAAATTCACCACAATGGTGATGGGCGCCTGCGCCTGCGCCACGGGGGCAAGCAGGGCCAGCACGGCAAGAAGGGGCAGAACTCTCATGGGGTAGGGCTTCCGAGAAAATGTTCGACGGCATATTTTATCATCCGCTCCCGCCCGGCAAGCCTACGAAACGGTTAAATCTCAGCCGTCCGCCGCTTCTGCCCGCGCCCGCGCCAACAGGCAGAGAATCTCGAACATCATGGTTGCACCGGCCAAAGCCGTGGCATTGCCCACATCAAAGGGCGGCGAGACCTCAACCACATCAGCACCCAGAATGCGCAAGCCCTCCAGCCCGCGCAGCATGCGAATCGCCTCACGCGGGGTCAGCCCCCCCACCTCGGGCGTGCCGGTGCCGGGCGCGAAGGCGGGGTCCAGGCTGTCGATATCAAAGCTAAGATAAGTCGGCCCCATGCCCACCACCCGCCGCGCCTCGGCCACCACCGCATCGGGGCCCAGGCTTTCGCATTCCTCAATGGTGATGATCCGCACACCCTGCGCCCGGGCCCAATCCATATCATCCATGGCGTAGAGCGAGCCGCGGATGCCGATCTGCACGATCCGCTTGGGGTCGAGCAGCCCCTCCTCGATGGCGCGGCGGAAGGGCGTGCCATGGGTGAAGCGATTGCCGCCGAAATAGCTGTCATTGGTGTCGGAATGCGCGTCGAAATGGACCATACCGAGCGGTGCCAGCGTCGGCCTTGCGCGCATAATCCCGCGCAGGATGGGCAGCGAGATCAAATGATCGCCGCCCGCCACCAACGTCCAGGCGCCGCCAGCGCGGATATCGGCCACCTGCGCGGTGATCAATTCCAGCGTCTCCAGCACATTCACCGGATTGGTGGTGACATCGCCCAGATCCGCCACCGCGCAAAGCTCATAGGGCGCAACACCGGTCACCGGATTGACCCGGCGCATCAGGGTGGAACTGGCGCGCAACTCCCGTGGGCCATGCCGCGTGCCGGGGCGATTGGTGGTGCCGCCATCGAAGGGAATGCCGATGATGGCGATATCCAACCCCTCGGCGCTCTCGCGCTGCGGCAGGCGCATAAAGGTCACGGGCCCGGCAAAGCGGGGCATGGTCAGCCCATCGGGCGGCATCGGGTTTGTCATGGGAGAAATCCTAGCCCTATGGCCGCGCGCCAACCAGGGTGGCCACGGCATCGCGCTGCGCCTCGGTCTCCGGGTGAGATCCGGCAGCGTAAACCCGTGCCGCCGCCTCGGCCGGGGCCATCCCCAGGGCGCCGAGCAGGCCCAGCGCCGTCATCCCGGTGCGGCCAATCCCCGCACCGCAATGCAGCAGCAATGTCTCCCCCGCCCGCAGCCGCGCCGCCTGCAGGCCAAGCCATGCGGCAAAAGCCCCCAGATCATCGGGCACGGAAAAATCCTCCACCGGATGGGCATGCACCTGCCAAGGCGCGGCACCGCTTTGCAGCAGCGCCGCATAGGCGGGGGATTTCTGGGCGATTTCGGCCGCGCCGTTCAGGCACAGCACATGGCCAATGCCCGCCTCTTGCATCGCCGCCAGCCATTCTGCCATCGCAGCCCCGCGCCCCGGCATGGCCGAGAGCCAAAGCCTGCCCGCCACCCCCTCCGGCAGGGGAAGCGGGCGCAGCAGCGCGCTCAGGCGGGAATCCGCACGACAATGCCATCGGTTTCGGCCGAGACCGGGATTTGGCAGGCTAGGCGGGATTCGGGCCGCCGATGCTCCGCCTCGGCCAACATGCTGCGCTCCTCCACATTGGGTGCGGCCAGCCTTTCGCCCCAGGCCGCATCCACATAGACATGGCAGGTGGCGCAGGCGCAGTCGCCATAGCAATCAGCCTCGATGCCCGGCACCTTGGCCGCCAGCGCCGCATGCATCGCCGTCAGCCCCTCCTCGCCCTCCACATCCCGGCGGGAACCATCGGGAAGGGAAAATATTACACGTGGCATGGGCTTCCTCATTGCTAGGCCCATGAAATCGCGCCCGGCGGGTCTTCGTCAAGAACGATGCGGCTGCGTCACGAAATCGGGTCAATCTGCTGTGATATTGCCGGCCTGAATCACCGCCTGCCAGCGCTCCAACTCGCCCCGCACCAGGGCGGTGTATTCCACCGGCCCCAGCCGGCCCGGGCGCACGCCAATGGCGGTGAAGCGCTACACTACCCCCGCATCGGTCAGCAGCGCGGCCAGTTCGCCATCCCAGCGCGCCACGATCTCGCCCGCCACGCCGGCCGGCAGCGAAAAGCCGAACCAATTGGTGGCGGCGGGGAAGCCTGCCCACCTACCCGGCCTGAAGCTCCAACCGGCGCAGCAGCGGCCCCCACCGATTGCTCTCCCTGGTCAGAAAATGGCCGAATTCCGCCGGCGTGGAGCCGGCGGCGAACATGCCCTCATTCAGCATCCGCCCGCGAAAATCATCGCCGCGGATGACCTGCACCGCGGCCTGGGAAATCCGCTCGATCATCCCCGCCGGGCTGCGCGCCGGCACCAGCAGGCCAAACCAGGTCTGCGCCACCACATCGGGCTTGAAATCGGCCACCAGCGGCACCTCCTCATTGCCCGGCATCCGCCTCTCGCCGGTCCAGGCCAGAATGCGGCCGGTGCCTCCGCGGTGCAGCGCCAGGCCGGTGGCACCGCCCACCACCAGCAGGTCTAGCCGCCCGCCCAGCAAATCCGCCACCTGGGCGGAATCACCCCGATAGGTCACATCCTGCATCCGCACCGAGAAGGCTTCATTCACCAACAGCATGGCAATGTTGTTGAAGCTGGAAGGCCCATTGGTGCCATAGGTGATGGTGCCGGGCCGCGCCGCCGCGCGGGCCATCAGCGCAGGCAGATCCGCCGGCCCATCGGGCCGCGCCACGATGGCGAAGGGCAGGGTGGAAACCAAGGTGACCGGCGAAAAATCCTCCAGCCGATAGGAGAGATTGCGCACGATATGCGGGTTGATGGTCAGCGTGCTGCCCGAGGCGATGAGCACATTATGCCCATCCGGCGCGCTGCGGGCGACGTAATCGGCACCGATCACCGTCGCCGCGCCGGGCCGGTTCTCCACCTGCACCGGCAGGCCCAGCGGCCCCGCCATGCGTTCGGCCAGCACCCTGGCGGTGACATCGGTGGAGCCGCCGGGCGGGAAGGGCACGGTGATGGTCACCGGCCGGGCCTGCGCCTGCCCCGGCTTGGGGGCGGCGGCAGACAGGGCAATGCAGGGCGCGGCCAGCATGGCGCGGCGAGTGGGCATGGGATTCCTCCAGTCTTTGGCAGGATGTTGGCCCGCCCGGCCGGCCAGCGCTACCCGGAAAACGCCTGGGCGCGGACCAGACGGGCATAGAGCCCATCCTGCGCCATCAACGCGGCATGATTGCCCTGTTCCACCGCCCTTCCGCCCTCCATCACCACGATCAGGTCAGCATCCTTCACGGTGGAAAGCCGATGCGCGATGACCAGCGAGGTGCGGCCCTGCCGCAGCCGGGCGATGGCCTGCTGCACCAACACCTCATTTTCGGCATCAAGCGCCGAGGTCGCCTCATCAAGCAGCAGCACGCGCGGGTTGCGCAGCAGGGCGCGCGCCAGCGAAATCCGCTGCCGCTGCCCGCCCGAAAGCCGCCCGCCGCCCGGCCCCAGCGGCGTGGCATAGCCGGCCGGCAGGGCAGTGATGAAATCATGCGCCGCCGCGGCGCGGGCGGCATCCTCCACCTCTTCCTGGGTGGCGCCGGGCCGGCCGCAGGCGATATTGGCCAGGGCGGTGTCGTCGAAAATCAGGCTCTCCTGGCCGACATAGGCAATGGCATCGCGCAGCCCCGCGATCTGCAACCCGCGGACATCCACGCCATCGAGCAGCACCGCCCCCCCGGTCACATCATGCAGCCGGGGCAGCAAGGTGATGGCGGTGGATTTCCCCGCCCCCGAAGGGCCCACCAGCGCCACGGTCTGCCCCGGTTCGGCGGTCAGCGAGAGGCCGGTCAGCGCCGCCTCCTCGCCCTGGCCATAGGCGAAGGTCACGTCACGGAACTCGATCCGCCCATGCCCGGCGGGCAGTGGCTTCGCATCCGCCGCATCGACCACGAGGCGCGGCGTATCCAGCACGGCGAAAACCCGCGCCAGCCCCGCCAACCCTTCCTGCAAGGTGGCATTGAGCGAGCCCAGCGCCCGCACCGGGCGCGAGGCAATGAGCAGGGCGGCGACAAAGCCGGTAAACTCCCCCACCGTGCCCAGCCCATTGGACACCCGCCAGCCGACAAAACCCAGCACCGCGGCCACCGTCAGCCCCCCCAGCACCTCCAGCACCGGGTCAACCCGCGCACGGCTGGTGGCAATATGGAACAGGGATTCGCGCAAGCCCAAAAAGGCGGCGCCGGCACGGCCCTCCTCGGTGGCTTCCAGCCGATAGGCGCGCACCACGCGGGCGGCGGAAAAACTCTCGGTCAGCAGCGCCGCGGTCTCGCCCACCCGGTCCTGCATGCCCGCGCTGGCGCGGCGGATGCGCTTGCCCAGGCGGATAATCGGCACAGCGGCAATCGGGTAGAGCAGCGCCGCACCCAGCGCCAATTGCCAATCAAGCCACAGCATCGAGCCGACGAGGCCCAGAATAGTCAGCACATCGCCCAGCCCGCCGAGGGATTTGAACAGCGCATCGCGAATGGCGGTGGCATCGGTGGTGAAGCGCGCCGCCTGGCGGGCCGGGGCCAGCGCCGTGGCGGTGGCCAGATCGGCGCGGGTAAGGGCGATGAACAGCTTGTTCTGCAAAGCCTCCAGCGCCCGCAGCACGGTGCCCTGCAGCACATATTGCTGGGCATAGAGAAAGCCGCCGCGCAGCGCCGTCACCACGATAATGGTGGGCGGCAGCACCCAGATCAGCGTCTCATCGCCACGCTGAAACCGGTCAAAAGCCTGCTGGATGACAATGGGGTAGAGCGCGGTGATGCCGGCCAGCCCCAAGGTGCAGAGGGCGGCGGTGGCAATGCGGCGCCGCAGCGGTGAGAGCAATTCGCGCCACAGCCGCGCCAGGAGCGGCAGCGTGCCGGTGATGTTCTTGGCCGATGTCATGGGGCGGTGTTCCGTTTCGCGTATTCGCGCAGTTTCTCCAGGCAGTCTGCACGGCTGGCGCGGGTGGCGGCTTCCCGCAGCCACCATGCCTCAACGGCGCCCAGCAGCCGGCCGAGATCCGGCCCTGGCGGCACGCCCAGCGCCAGCGCATCCCGGCCCTGCAGCGGAAAGGCCGGCGGGGGGCCGTGGATCGCGGCGCGCTCCGCCGCACGGTCCAGCCCATCACGCGCATCGGCCAGCCAGAGCGGCAAATGCGCATCGGGGGGCATGCCGAAGCGGCTGAGCGCCCGCCAGATCAACAATTCTGCCTCGCTGGCACCGGGCGGCAGCATCGCGGATTGATCGAGGATATGCGCCAGGCGCAGCACCTCCGCGCTGGACAATTTCAACCGCTGGCCGAGTGCGACATGATCCGCCCCCGCTGGCAGCAATGCCGCCAGCCGCAGCAGCGCATCCACCGGCGCCGCGCGCGCCACCAGCCGCTCCAACGGTGCCAGATCCACCGGCAATGCTTCCGGCAGCACCGCCCCCAGCACGCCCGTCCGCTCCATCAGCCGCAGCGCATCCGGGGGCTCGGGCGCTTGCAGCAGCCGCTTGATCTCCATCCACACCCGCTCCACCGAAAGCCTGGCCAGCCCTGGCACCGCATCGGCGATGGCCGCCACCGCCTCGCCATCCGGCGCGCCCCGGCCATACCGGGCCCAGAAGCGAAAAAACCGCAAGGCGCGCAGATAATCCTCCGCCAGCCGTGCCCCCGGCACCCCCACGAAGCGCACGCATCCGGCCCGCAAATCCGCCATGCCGCCGAAGTAATCATGCAGCACGCCATCGAGGCCCATGCTCATGGCATTGATGGTGAAGTCGCGCCTCGCCGCATCCTCGCGCCAATCGCCGATCCATTCGACCTCGGCATGCCGGCCATCGGTGGCCACATCGCGGCGCAGGCTGGTCACCTCCACCGGCTGGCGCTCCAGCACCGCGGTCACCGTGCCATGCTGCAAGCCGGTCTCAAAGACTTTCAGCCCGGCCTCGCGCAGCCGCCGCGCCACCTCCAGCGGCGGCAGCGCCACCGCCACATCCACATCATGAATCGCCTTGGGCGGCTCGCACAGAAAATCGCGCACCGCACCGCCCACCGCCCGCGAACCGGGCAATGCCGCCAGCACCGCCGCCGGCGTGCCATGGCGCAGAAAATCGGGCGTCACCGCTCGGGCGTCAGCGTGGCGGGCACGTAGCGCTCGCCGCGTTCCATGCTGCGGTTCAGCCCGTAATGCAGCGCCCCGCCCAGCACCAGCGCCACCGCCAGGGCGGCGGCCAGCACCAGCCAGCCCGAAGGCGTCTCGCCCGGCCGCAAATGCCGCCACAGGAACAGTGCCGCCAAAGGCAGCAGAAAGGCGAGGGCTGCGATGAAGAGCGGCATGGCGCCTATGTAGAGCACGGATCACCCGCCCGGAAGCAGGGCAATCTCGCCGCATCAGGCCATCAGCCTTCGCGCAAGGCCTGGGCCAGAGCGACCAGGATGGTCGCCGTGGCGCCCCAGATGAAGTGCCTGTCATGCGGCCAGACCCAGTATTCCCGCATCCGCCCCTTCCATTCCTTGCTCTCGCGCCGCGGTGCTGCGGGGTCGAGCAGGGTGGCGAGGGGGAATTCGAAGGCCTCCGCCACCTCGGATGGGTCGGGCATCATCGGAAAACCGGGCTCCAGCAGCCCCAGCACCGGAGTGACCATATAGCCCGTGCCGGTCTGATGCCGTGGCATGCGCCCGATGAGGCGGGGCCAGTGCCGCGGCAGGCCCACCTCCTCCTCGGCCTCGCGCAGGGCGGCCTCCTCCGGCGATTCGCCCGCCTCCAGCCTGCCACCGGGAAAGGCGACCTGGCCGGCATGAGCACTCAGATGCGCAGCCCGGCGGGTGAGCAGGATGGCCGGCGCGCGATGCAGCACCAGCGGCACCAGCACCGCCGCCTGCCGCAAAGGCGCCTGGTTGGCGCTGGCTGCGTCATCGGCAGAACCCGGGCCCATGGCATCAAAAAAGCCCGGCCGCGCCAGGCGATGGGCAAGTTGCTCCGGCGTCACCTATTCGGCGGCCAGTTCATGCTGCGGTACATCATCGATGGGGAAGAACACGCCCTGGCTCCATACCCCCAGCACCTGCCGCCCATCCAGGCTCTCAGCCTCAGCCAGGGCGACCAATTCATAAAACACCGCGCGATTGATCCGCGCCTCAAGCCCCGGCCGCACCATCACATAGGGGCGCGGCTCGCGTGAGATCGGGTCAAGCTGAATGCGGATCGGATGTTGGGCATCCGCCGTCACCATCTCATCGAGATTGGTGCGAAAGCTGAGCACCTGATGCCCGCCATCATTGCGCCAGAACAACTCCACCGCGATGAAGGGCGCGTCCTCCACCGCAATAACCCCCCGCTCCACCGGGGTTTCCAGCACATAGGCCCCATCCGCATCGCGCCGCAGCACCGAGGCGAAGAGGCAGACCAACTCCTTCCGACCGATCGGGGAGTTCTTGTAATGCCAGGAGCCATCGCGCGCGATGCGGATGTCGAAATCGCCACAATCGCGCTTCGCCCTGCCGGCGCCGCCCTCAGCCGCGCCTGTGACGAGCCCGCCCAGCAAGCCACCGTCCAGCCCCACCGCATTCCGTGCTTTGTCCAAAGGCCCCGCCACCCTTAAGCTTCCCGTCCGACTGCCCACATAAGGGTTATATAGGAAGGCTTCGTGCCGGATGGGAGACGTGTTGGATATAGAAGCGACACAATGGCTCACCGAGGCCGAACAATTGGCCGAAAAGCTCGGCCGCACCCGCGCCGCCATCGGCCGGGTGATCTTCGGGCAGGAGGCGGTGATCGAGCAGGTCGCCATCACCCTGCTCTCCGGCGGCCATGTGCTGCTGGTGGGCGTGCCTGGCCTGGGCAAGACCAAGCTGGTGGAAACCCTCGGCACGGTGCTCGGCCTCGATGCCCGCCGGGTGCAGTTCACCCCCGACCTGATGCCGGCCGATATCCTGGGCTCGGAGGTGCTGGAGGAGGATGCACATGGCAAGCGCAGCTTTCGCTTCATCAAGGGGCCGGTTTTTTGTCAGTTGCTGATGGCTGACGAAATCAATCGCGCCTCGCCCCGCACCCAATCCGCGCTGCTACAGGCGATGCAGGAGCACAAGGTGGCCATTGGCGGCGAGGTCTTTGCCCTCCCCAGCCCCTTCCACGTGCTGGCCACCCAAAACCCGATCGAGCAGGAGGGCACCTATCCGCTGCCCGAGGCGCAGCTTGACCGCTTCCTGCTCGAAATCGAGGTCGGCTACCCCGATGAAGCGGCCGAGCGTGCCATGCTGCTGGCCACCACCGGCGGCACCGAGGCCAAAGCCGCAGCGGTGCTGACCGGCGCCGAACTGCTCGCGGCGCAAGCCTTGATCAGGCGCATGCCAGTGCCCGAGACCGTGCTGGAGGCCATATTAAAGCTCGTGCGTGGCGCCCGCCCCGAATCGGCAATATTGCCCGCGGTTCAAAAAAATCTGGCCTGGGGCCCGGGCCCCCGCGCCGCCCAGGCGCTGATGCTCGCCACCCGCGCCCGCGCCCTGCTGCAAGGCCGCCTCGCCCCCAGCGTGGAGGATGTGCTGGCCCTGGCCGAGCCGGTGCTGCGCCACCGCATGGCACTCAGCTTCGCCGCCCGGGCCGAGGGGGTGAAGCTGGGGGAAATGATCGCCCTGCTGAAAGCCTCCATTGCCTAGCGCCGTCCTGCGCGCCGAGGCGCTCGGCGCCCATCTGCCGCCCCTGGTGGTGGAGGCCGAGCGCGTGGCCAGCACTGTCATGCAGGGCGTGCATGGCCGCAGGCGGGCGGGCATGGGCGATAGTTTCTGGCAATTCCGCCCCTACCTGGCCGGCGATGCCGCCGCCCGGGTGGATTGGCGGCAATCCGCCAAGGCCGAGCGGCTCTATCTGCGCGAAACCGAGTGGGAGGCAGCGCAGAGCGTGGTGCTCTGGCGCGATGGCGGCCCGCGCATGCAATGGCGCAGCCATTTGGCCGAGGTGACCAAGAAGGAGCGCGCCTCCCTGCTGCTGCTGGCCCTCGCCGCCCTGCTGCTGCGTGGCGGCGAGCGGGTGCGGCTGCTGCCCGGCCCGCCACGGAGTTTCCAAGGCCGCGGCGCGCTGCCCGCTTTGGCTGAAGCCCTCGCCCTCGCACCCGAAGCCTCGCCCAGTGCGGCCGATGCCCTCCCCCGCCACGCCCGCATAGTCATGTTCTCCGATTTTCTCGGCCCGCTGGAGGAAACCCGCGCCATCGCCGCGCAACTTGCCGCGCGCCCGCTCAGCGGCCGCCTGCTGCAGATCATGGACCCCGCCGAGGAAAGCCTGCCCTATGCCGGCCGTCGCCGCTTCGAGGGGCTGCTGGGTGAATTGCCGGCGATCCTGCCCCGGGTGGAAGCGGTGCGTGACCTCTACGCCGCGCGGCTGGCAGCCCAGCGCGCGGGCTTGGCCGATATGGCCGGCGGGCTGGGCTGGAGCTTTTCCACCCACCGCACCGATGCGCGGCCAGAGACGGCACTTCTGGCGCTGTGGCAGGGCCTGGCCCCGGCATGATCGTTTTCGCAGCACCCTGGCTGCTGCTGGCGCTGCTCGGCCTGCCCCTTCTCTATTGGCTGCTGCGCGTCACGCCCCCGCAGCCGCGCGCGCAAAGCTTTCCGGCGATCGAATTGCTGCGTGACCTGCCAGTGACCGAGGAAAGCCCCGCCCGCACCCCCTGGTGGGTGCTGCTGATGCGCCTGGCCGCCGCCGCCTTGCTGATCCTCGGCCTCGCACGCCCCGTTTGGGGCCCGGGGGCGGAGAGCGAAGGCCCAGGGCCGCTCCTGCTGGTGATGGATGATGGCTGGGCCGCAGCCCCGGATTGGGCACCGCGCATGGCCGCCGGCCTCGCCGCACTCGACCGCGCGGCGCGGCAGGCCCGCCCCGCGGCCCTGCTCGCCACCGCCCCCACCGAAACCGCCGCCCCCCCCCGCGTGCTGGGGCCAATGCCGGCGGCGGATTTGCGTTCCAGGCTGCTCGTGCTGCGGCCAAAACCCTGGCCGACCGATCCACATGCCGCCGCCCAGGCGCTGTCAGAGTGGCGCGCCGCCCATCCCGGCCCGCTCACCAGCCTGCACATCACCGATGGGCTGGAGGCCGCGCTCCTGCATGGCCCCCTCACCGCCGCCGGCCCGCTGAGCCTGATGCGATCACAGGAGCGCCCCCGCCGCATACTGGCCGCGCCCCGCGCCGAGCCGGACCGGCTGCATGTCACGCTGCGGCAAACCCCGCTGCCCATCGCCTCCCAGGCCGCGGTGCTGGCGCGCACCGCCGATGGCCGCGCCCTGGCCCGCGCCGTGCTGGCCATCCCACCCAGCGCCACCGAGGCCACCGCCGCGCTCGAATTGCCGCTGGAAATCCGCAATCAGGTGGTGCGGCTGGAGATCGAGAACGAGGCCGGGGCCGCCGCCGTGGCGCTGCTGGATGAGCGGTTCCGCCGCCGCCCCGTCGGGCTGCTGCCCGGCGCTGAGGAGGGGGCCGATGCGCCGCTGATCGGCGATCTTTTCTATCTCGACCGTGCCCTGGCCCCCTTCGCCGAACTCCGCCGCGGCACCCTTGATGCCCTGCTGGCCCGGCCCATCGCCGTGCTGGTGCTGGCCGACCGCCCGGTGGCGCCGGGGCGGGAGGAGCAATTGCTGTCGCAATGGGTCCAGGCCGGCGGCACGCTGCTGCGCTTTGCCGGATCGCGCGTGGCCGAAAGGCCCGATGCGCTGCTGCCGGTGCCATTGCGCGCCGAGCGCGCGCTTGGCGGCGGGCTCACCTGGGAACAGCCGCAATCCCTGGCCGGTTTCGCCGATACCTCGCCCTTTGCCGGCCTGATTGTGCCGGCCGAGATCGCCATCGAGCGCCAGGTCCTGGCCGAGCCCAGCCCGCGCCTCGCCGAGCGCAGCTGGGCCCGCCTCTCCGACGGCACGCCGCTGGTCACCGCCGAAACCCGTGGCCAGGGCCGGATCATCCTCTTCCACATCACCGCCACGGCGGAATGGTCCAACCTGCCGCTTTCGGGGCTTTTCGTGCAAATGCTCCGCCGCGTGGTCGCCCTCTCCGCCGGCGTGGCCGGCGTGCCGGAGGGCGAGGCCGCGCTGGCGCCGGTCGAAAGCCTCGATGGTTTCGGCCGCGCTGTACCCCCGCCGCCGGCCGCCGCCGCCATCGCCGCGCCGGCGCTGGAGAGCACCATCCCATCGCCCCGCCACCCGCCGGGCTGGTACGGCATTCCCGGCGCCGACAGCGCCTATCGCCGCGCCCTGAATCTGGGTGCGGCATTGTCCCACCCACAGCCCCTGGCCCCAGCGCCCCCGGATGCGCGCCTGCTGCCGCTGGAGAGCCTGCCAACCGAGCGCGACCTCGGCCCGTGGCTGCTGGCGGTGGCGCTTGTGCTGCTCGCGGCGGATTTGCTGGTCTCGCTGCGCCTGCGCGGGCTGCTGGTATGGCGCGCAGCGGCTTTGGCCCTGGCCCTGGCCCTGCCGGCCCAGGCGCAAACCGCCCCTGAAGGCGCCCCCGCCCTCGCCACCCGCCTCGCCTATGTGGTCAGCGGTGATGAGGCGCTGGATGAATTGCAGCGCCAGGGCCTCGCCGGCCTGTCGGATTTCGTGAATCGTCGCACCGCCGCCGCCCTGGCCGAGCCCATGGCGGTGGTGCCGGGCGAGAGTGATCTGGCGATGTTCCCGCTGCTCTATTGGGCCATCTCGCCCAATGCAGCGCCGCCCTCCGCCGCGGCTTTGGCCGCCCTAAACGCCTTCATGCGCAATGGCGGCATCATCCTCTTCGACACCCGTGACGATGGCTCGGGCGAGGGGTTTTCCCCCGGCTCACGCGCCGCCCTGCGCCGCATCACCCAGGGGCTGGCCATCCCCGCTTTGGCGCCGGTTGCGGAGGATCACGTGCTGCGCCGGGCCTTCTACCTGCTCCACGAATTGCCCGGCCGCTTCGCCGGCGGCCAGGTTTGGGCGGCGCGGGACCAGGACCGGGCGAATGACAGCGTCTCCCCCGTCATCATCGGCGGGCATGACTGGGCCGGCGCCTGGGCTGTGGATGGCCGCGGCCAGAACCTGCATGCCGCCATTCCCGGCGGCACAAGGCAACGCATCCTGGCCTATCGCTTTGGGGTGAATCTGGTGATCTACGCCCTCACCGGCAATTATAAGGGTGACCAGGTGCATGTCCCTGCCATCCTGGAGCGGCTGGGCCAGTGATGCAGCAATTCACCACCCTCGATGTCGCGCCCATCATCCCACTCTGGCTGCTGGCGGCGGCGGCCGGGCTTTCGGCGCTGGCGTTGCTGCCTGGTTTTTTACGCCGGGCACGCGGCATCTGGTGGCGCGCCGCCGCCTTTGCCGCGCTGCTCCTCGCCCTGGCCAATCCCCGGCTGGTGGAAGAAACCCGCGAACTCCGCCCCGATATCGCCCTGCTGGTGGTCGATGCCTCCGACAGCACGCAACTCGTCCCCGGCCGTGCCGCCGCCATGGCCGCCGCGCGCCAAACCCTTGAGGCCCGGCTCGGCCGGCTCGACAATCTCGAATTGCGCGTGGTGGAGGTGCCCGAGGGCGGCAATCAGGGCACAAGGCTCTTCACCGCGCTGGAACGCGCTTTGGCGCAGACCCCGCGCGCGCGCCTCGCCGGCGTGCTCGCCCTCACCGATGGCCAGGTGCATGACGTGCCCCCCACCCCGCCGCTCGATGCGCCCTTCCACCTCCTGCTGCCCGGCCGCCCGGGCGAGATGGATCGGCGGCTGCGGGTGATCGAGGCGCCGGGCTTTGGCATTGTCGGCCGCACGGTGGAATTGCGCGTGGCGGTGGATGATCTGGGCCTCGACAACGCCCCCGGCACGGCGCGGCTGACCATCCGGCGCGACGGCGCCGCCGCCACCGAGGAAGCAGTGCCGGTGGGGCGCGAGCACCGCATCGCGGTGCCCATCGAACGCGGCGGCCCCACCGTGCTCGAATTGCTGGCCGAGCCGCGTGCTGGAGAGGTGTCAGCGGCCAATAACCGCGCCGTCATCACCATCAATGGCGTGCGTGACCGGTTGCGGGTTCTGCTCGTCAGCGGCGAGCCGCATGCGGGTGAGCGCACCTGGCGGCGGCTGCTCAAGGCCGATCCGGGCGTGGATCTGGTGCACTTCACCATCCTCCGCCCGCCGGAGAAGGATGACCTGACGCCGCTGAATGAATTGGCGCTCATCGCCTTCCCGGTGCGCGAATTATTCCAGGTGAAGCTGCGCGAATTCGACCTCATCGTCTTCGACCGCTTCGCCAATCGCGGCATTCTGCCGCCGGCCTATATGCGCAACATTGCCGAATTCGTCCGCGCTGGCGGCGCGCTGCTGGTCAGTGTGGGGCCGGAATTCTCCGGCCCCGCCAGCCTGGCCAATACCCCGCTGGCAGCCGTGCTGCCGGCCCGGCCGGTGGCGCCGCCGAATGCCATTCAGGAAACCCCCTTCCGCCCGCGAATCTCCGATGCCGGCCGCCGCCACCCGGTGACCGATGGGCTGCAACCCGGCCCTGAGCCCGAATGGGGCCGCTGGTACCGCTACCTGCGCAGCGAGGCGCGCGGCGGCACCACGGTGATGGAAGCCCCCGAGGGCGCGCCGCTGCTGCAGCTTGACCGGGTGGGGCAGGGCCGTGTCGCCCTGCTGCTGAGCGACCATATCTGGCTCTGGGCGCGCGGCCATGAGGGCGGTGGCCCGCAGCAGGAGCTTCTCCGCCGCATGGCGCATTGGCTGATGCGCGAGCCTGAATTGGAGGAGGAGGATCTCACCGCGCGAATCGAAGCCGGCCGGCTGCAGGTGGTCCGCCGCAGCCTCGCCCCCGGCCCGCCGCCTGAGATCGTGATCACCGCGCCCGATGGTTCCACCCAGCGCCTGCCCCTGGCACCCAGCAGCGGTGGCCGCGCCACGGCCGAAGCGGAGGCCATGGCGGCGGGGATGTGGCAGGCCAGCGATGGCCGCCGCCAGGCCTATGCCGCCGCAGTGCCGGCCAACCCCGCGGAACTGGCGGATTTGCGCGCCTCGCCCGAGCGGATGGCGGCGCTGCTGCAAGCCAATGGCGGGGCCATCCGCTGGCTGGGTGATGGCAGCCGGCTGCCCGAATTGCGCCGGGTGACGGCTGGGCGTGACATGGCGGGGGCGGGTGCTGCCGGCTGGATTGGCCTGCGGCGCAATGCCGACCACTCTGTGACCGGCATCTCAGCCCTGCCGCTGCTGCCGCCCTGGCTGGCACTGCCGCTGCTTCTCGGCCTCGCCCTGCTGGCATGGCGGCGGGAGGCGCGTTAGAACCACCCCATGCGCATCCTTCCCGCCCTTATCACCCTCTCCCTTCTTCTGCCCGCCGCCGCCATGGCGCAGGGCCGCATGGGCGCCAATAATCCGGCGATGCGCCCGCCCGAGGCGCCGCGCGCACAAGATAGGCCCGCCGGCCTGCCCGGGCTCACCGCCAGGCCCAGCCAGGTCATTCCGCCGACGACCATCCCCTCCTCGATGAACCCCAATGATGCACTATTCGATGCGATCTCGCGCGGCGATGTGCCCACGGCGCGCGAGGCGGTGGCGCGCGGGGCGGACACCAATGCCCGCAACGCGCTGGGGCTGACGGCGGTGGATTCGGCCGTGGATCAGGGCCGGCCGGACATGATCTTCTACCTGCTCTCCCTGCGCGGCTCCGCCGGTTCCGCCGCCGCGCCCGAGGGCAATACCCCGCCGCCGCCAGCGCGCAACCGCGCCGCCCAGCGCGAGCCCCGGCCCAGCCCCACCGCACCCGCCGCCACCGCCCCGGTGCGCGACCCGGCACCGGCGCGCACCGCCCGGCTCTTTGCCAATGATGGCGGCGCGGCGCAGCCGCAAATGGGCTTCCTGGGCTTTGACGCCGGCCGCGCCGCGGGTGCCACCGCCAGCCATCCGCATGAATCGCGCAGCCGTGGCGAGGCGCGTCGGCAACGCGCCCCGGGTTAGCAGGCCGCTGAAAAACGACAGCGATGGAGAATGAGATCGAGGGGCAAAGCCCTTTCGTTCTTTCTTTCCCTCCGCCATCAGCGTTCTCCAGTAGCCCCCGAGGCCATTTCCAAGCCTTGCGGCTTTGCACCCGGTGAAATGGCCCCAGGCTCGGGTAACCACCCCGCCCCTTGGGAAAGAATTTCCCAAGCGATAAGATCGCTTGCTTTGGGAAAAACTTTCCCGCATAGCCCTCCCATGCGCAGTGTCGAAGACGTCATAGCCCTTCTGGGTGGCCCCGAAACCGCCGCCTCTCGCCTGGGCCTGGGCACGGAGGCGCTGCGGAAATGGCGCCAGAACAGCGCCATCCCATCCAAGCATTGGGCCGGAATACTGGCCGCCACCGGCCTCTCCCTGAGCGACCTGCCAGGCGCCGATGCCAAAACGGAGACAGCCATGCCCGAAACACCCGACAGCACCCGCGCGCCTGCCGGCGTATCCGACGCCCGCGCGCCTGCCGGCGTATCCGACGCCCGCGCGCCTGCCGGCATATCCAACGCCCGCGCGCCTGCCGGCGCGACAGCCGCCCTGGTCCTGGCCGATGGCAGCATCTTCTGGGGCCGCGGCTTCGGCGCCCATGGCAGCGCCGTGGCCGAAATCTGCTTCAACACTGGCATGACCGGCTATCAGGAAACCCTGACCGACCCCTCCTATGCCGGGCAGATCATCAACTTCACCTTCCCCCATATCGGCAATACCGGCACCAATGCCGAGGATGAGGAGGCGGCCAACCCCGCCGCCCGCGGCCTGATCGTCAAGCAGGATGTGACCGAGCCGGCGAATTACCGCGCCACCGCCCGGCTGCAGGATTGGCTGAAGCGCCACAACCTGCCCGGCATCGCCGGCGTGGACACCCGCGCCATCACCATGCGCATCCGCGATGGCGGCGCGCCCAATGGCGTGCTGGCTTATCCCGCCAATGGCGCCTTCGACATCCCCGCCCTCATCGCCCAGGCCGCCGCTTGGCCGGGGCTGGAGGGCATGGACCTCGCCCGCGAGGTCACCACCGCGCAGAGCTATCACTGGAATGGCGGCGTATGGGCCTGGGATGGCGGCTTCCCCGCCCCGCCCCCGGCGCGGCACAAGGTGGTGGCCCTCGATTACGGCGCCAAGCGCAATATCTTCCGCTCGCTGGCCGCCTCAGGCTGCGACATCACCGTGCTGCCTGCCACCGCCTCGGGCGAGGAAATCCTTGCCCACAACCCCGATGGTGTCTTTCTGAGCAACGGACCGGGGGACCCGGCGGCCACCGGAATCTATGCCGTGCCCGCCATCCAGGCGGTGCTGGCCGCCGGCGTGCCGATTTTCGGCATTTGCCTCGGCCACCAATTGCTGGCCCTCGCACTCGGCGCCAAGACCTACAAGCTGGCGCGCGGCCATCGCGGCGCCAACCAGCCGGTGCAGGATCTTTCCACCGGCCGGGTGGAAATCACCGCGCAAAACCATGGGTTCGCGGTGGATGAGGCCTCGCTGCCGCATGGCGTGCGGGTCACCCATAAAAGCCTCTTCGACGGCTCGAATGAGGGCATCGCCTGCGACGACCGGCCAGCCTTCTCGGTGCAATACCACCCCGAGGCCTCGCCCGGCCCCTCCGACAGTTTTTACCTCTTCGGCCGCTTCTCCGCGATGATGGAGGCCCGCCGTGTTTGATCTGACGGGCCGAGTCGCGCTGATCACCGGCGGCAATGGCGGCATCGGCCTGGGCATGGCGCAGGGGCTCGCCGCCTGCGGCGCGCGCATCGTCTTCACCGGCCGCCGGGCCGAGAAGAACGCCGCCGCCCTGGCCGCTCTGCCCGCCGGCAGCATCGCCATCGCGGCCGATCTGACCGAGGCCGGCCGCCCCGAATCGGTGCTGGCCGAAACCCTGGAAAACACCGGCCGACTGGACATTTTGGTCAATAATGCCGGCGCCAATATCCGCAAGCGGCCAGAGGAGATCACCGATGCCGAATGGCATTCCGTGCTCTCGCTGAACCTCACGGCCGTGATGCAGTTGACCCGCGCCGCCTACCCCGCGCTAAAGGCCTCAGGCCATGGCCGGATTATCAATATCGGCAGCATTCTGAGCATCTTCGGCGTGCCCTTCTCGCCAGCCTATGGCGCCAGCAAGGGCGCCATCGTGCAATACACCAAAAGCCTGGCCACGGCCTGGGCGATGGATGGCATCACCGCCAATGCCGTGCTGCCCGGCTGGATCGAGACCGAATTGACCGATGGCGCCCGCGCCGTGGTGCCCGGCCTCTATGAGCGGCAATTGGCCCGCACGCCGATGGGCCGCTGGGGCAGGCCTTCGGACCTTTCCGGCATCGCCGCCTTCCTGGCCAGCGATGCGGCGGCGTTTGTCACGGGCACGGCCATTCCGGTGGATGGCGGGTTTTCGTCGGTCGGCTGATGCCCTCCCCCGAAACCCTCGCCATCTTCGCCGCCCTCTCCCTCGGCCTGGCCGCCACGCCGGGGCCGAACATGCTCTATATCGTCACCCGTTCCCTGGCGCAGGGCACCCGGGCGGGCATGGTCTCGCTCATCGGCTGCCAATTCGGCTCGCTCTTCATCATGGTGCTGGCGGCACTCGGCATCACCGCTGCCCTCTTCGCCGTGCCCTATGCCTATGACGCGCTCCGCCTGGGCGGCGCCGGCTACCTCGCCTTCCTCGCCTGGCAGAGCATCAAACCCGGCGGCCGCGATCTCTTCGCCCCCCAGCCCTTGCCGCCCGAGCCCTCGCAAAAACTCTTCGCCGTGGGTTTCCTCACCGCAGCGCTCAATCCGAAGGTGGCGCTGTTTTACGTTGCTGTTCTGCCGCCCTTTATCGACCCTGCGGGGCCGGTTCTGGCCCAGGGCCTAATCCTCGGCGCCACCCAGATCATCACCTGCCTCGCCTTCGATGCCCTGCTGGTCTGGGGTTCGGGTGGGGTGTCGCGCTTCCTCGCCACCCGCCCGCTATGGCTCGCGGCGCAGCGCTGGGTGCTGGGCGCGGCGCTGGCGCTGCTCGCCGTCAAACTCGCCACGACGAGCCGCGCATGATCCTGCAGATCATCCTCATCCTGCCGGTGCTGATCGGCGCCAGCTTCGTCGCCATCGTCACCACAATGGCGCTGCGGCGCGCCTTGCGAGACATGCTGCCCGCCCTCTCAGCCTCGGCCATCATGATGGGCCTCACCCTGTGGCTGGCCGCAATCTTCCCGGCGGAAAACCCCTGGCCATTGGTGATTGTGGTGCTGGGCAGCCATGCGGTGGCCTTTGCGGTCATCCGCCTGAGCGAGCGGCGGCGGGGCTGATGGAGATCGCCCTCGGCCTTTTCGCCCTGGCCTATTCGGCAACCGTGCTCTTCGCCCTTGCTGGCGCGCTGCGCAAGCGCCTGCCGCCACGCCGTGCCGCCCTCACCGCCTTTGCCATCTCTGCCGCGCTGCACGCCGCCACCCTATTTGCCGCCCCTGCCGACCAAAGGGCGCTGTTCCTGGCCTTCTGGGCCATTCCCCACATGCTCATCCTGCCCATCCTGCTCTGGATGGCCAGCCGAACCCGCGGATAATTCCCATGCCCAAGCGCACCGACATCAAATCCATCCTCATCATCGGCGCCGGCCCGATCGTCATTGGCCAGGCCTGTGAATTCGACTATTCCGGCGCCCAGGCCTGCAAGGCGCTGCGGTCCGAGGGCTACCGCGTCATCCTGGTCAATTCCAACCCGGCCACCATCATGACCGACCCCGGCCTGGCGGATGCCACCTATATCGAGCCCATCACCCCCGAGATCGTCGAAAAAATCATCGCCAAGGAGCGCCCGGACGCGCTGCTCCCCACCATGGGCGGCCAAACCGCGCTGAACACCGCGCTCAAACTCGACGCCGCGGGCGTGCTGACGAAATACGGCTGCGAACTCATCGGCGCCCGCGCCGACGTCATCGACAAGGCCGAAGACCGGCAGAAATTCCGCAATGCGATGACCAAGATCGGCATCGAAAGCCCCAAATCCGAAATCGCCCATACGATGGACGAAGCCCGCGCGGCGCTGAAGATCGTGGGCCTGCCCTGCGTCATCCGCCCCTCCTTCACCCTCGGCGGCACCGGCGGCGGCATCGCCTACAACACCGAAGAATTCGAGCAGATCATCACCGCCGGCCTCGATGCCTCCATGACCAATGAGGTGCTGGTCGAGGAAAGTGTGCTGGGCTGGAAAGAATTCGAGATGGAGGTCGTGCGCGACCGCAACGACAATTGCATCATCATCTGCTCGATCGAAAACCTCGACGCGATGGGCGTGCACACCGGCGACAGCGTGACCATCGCCCCGGCGCTGACCCTGACCGACCGCGAATACCAGCGCATGCGCGATGCCTCCATCGCCTGCCTGCGCGAAATCGGCGTGGACACTGGCGGCTCCAATGTCCAATTCGGCATCAACCCCAAGGATGGCCGCATGGTCATCATCGAGATGAACCCGCGCGTCTCCCGCTCCTCGGCGCTGGCCTCCAAGGCCACCGGTTTCCCCATCGCGAAAATCGCCGCCAAGCTGGCCGTGGGCTATACGCTGGATGAGCTGAAAAACGACATCACCATGGTCACCCCGGCCAGCTTCGAGCCGACCATCGACTATGTGGTGGTGAAAATCCCCCGCTTCACCTTCGAAAAATTCCCCGGCACCCCCGCCTATCTCACCACCAGCATGAAGAGCGTGGGCGAGGCGATGTCCATCGGCCGCTCCTTCGCCGAGGCGCTGCAAAAGGGCCTGCGCAGCCTGGAGACGGGTTTCTCCGGCCTCGACCCCATCCCCGCCCCCGGCGATGGCAGCAAGCAGGCCTTCATCGCTGCCCTCGCCACCCCCACGCCGGACCGTATCATCATGGCCGGCCAGGCGCTGCGCGCCGGGCTGAGCGTCGAGGAAATCGCCCAAGCCTGCCGTTTCGACCCGTGGTTCCTGCGCGAGGTAGAAAAAATCATCCAGGCCGAGGCCGGCATCGCAAAAGACGGCCTGCCCACCACCGCCCATGCCATGCGCGCCATCAAGGCGCTCGGCTTTTCGGACCGCCAACTCGCCCGCATCACCGGCCAGAAGGAGGAGGCGGTCTTCGCCGCCCGCCAAAAACTGGACGTGAAGCCGGTCTATAAGCGCATCGACACCTGCGCCGCCGAATTCGCCTCCGATACACCCTATATGTACTCCACCTATGAGGGTGGCTTTGGCACCCCGGTCTGCGAAAGCCGGCCCACCGACGCCAAGAAGGTCATCATCCTCGGCGGTGGCCCGAACCGCATCGGCCAGGGCATCGAGTTCGATTATTGCTGCGTTCATGCCGCCTATGCGCTCAAGGAAGTCGGCATTGAGACCATTATGGTCAATTGCAATCCCGAAACCGTCTCCACCGACCCCGAGACCGCCAATCGCCTCTATTTCGAACCGCTCTTCCATGAGGATGTGCTGGCGCTGATCCGCAAGGAGATGGAAGCCGGCACCCTGCTGGGCTGCATCGTGCAATATGGCGGCCAAACACCACTCAAGCTCTCCCAGGCCCTGTCACGCGCCGGCATTCCCATCCTGGGCACCAGCGCGGATGCCATCGACATCGCCGAGGATCGCGAGCGCTTCCAGGTGCTGCTCAAGGGCCTGGGCCTGCGCCAGCCGCAAAACGGCACCGTGCGCAATATCGAGGAGGCGCTGGTCGAGGCCGAGCGCATTGGCTACCCCGTCGTCGTCCGCCCCAGCTATGTGCTGGGCGGCCGCGCCATGGAAATCGCCTATTCCGCCGAACAACTCCGCCGCTTCGGCGCCGAAGCGGTCAAAGTCTCGGGCGAAAACCCCATCCTCATCGACCAATACCTGGCCGATGCCATCGAGGTGGATGTCGATTGCATCTGTGACCGCGAGGGCCAAGTCTATGTCGCGGGCGTGATGGAACATATCGAGGAGGCGGGCATCCATTCGGGTGACAGCGCCTGCTCGCTGCCGCCCTATTCCCTGCCGCCCGCCATCGTCACCGAATTGCGCGCCGAGACCGAGGCCATGGCCCGCGCCCTGAAGGTTCAGGGCCTGATGAATGTGCAATACGCGGTGAAGGACAATGAAATCTTCGTGCTGGAGGTGAACCCGCGTGCCAGCCGCACCGTGCCCTTCGTCGCCAAGGCCACGGGCGTGCCGGTGGCCAAGATCGGTGCTCGCGTCATGGCCGGCGCCCTGCTCAGCGAATTCAAACTCGATGATGACGCCGTGCCGCGCCACGTCGCGGTGAAGGAGGCGGTCTTCCCCTTCAACCGTTTCCCCAATGTGGATGTGATCCTGGGCCCGGAAATGAAGAGCACGGGCGAGGTCATGGGCCTCGACCTCTCCTTCGAGCGCGCCTTCCTCAAGGCCCAGCTTGGCGCTGGCGTCATTCTGCCGGAAACCGGCACCGCCTTCCTCAGCGTGAAGAATTCCGACAAGCAGGCCGCCATCACCCTGGCCCGGCGCCTGACCGATATGGGCTTTGCCCTATTGGCCACCCGCGGCACCGCCTCCCGGCTGCGTGAGGCCGGCATCGCCTGTGAGCAGGTGAACAAGGTGCTGGAAGGCCGCCCGCATTGCGTGGACAGCATCAAATCCGGCGGCGTGCAGCTGGTGATCAACACCGCCCAGGGCGGCCAGAGCCTGGCCGACAGCTTCGATATCCGCCGTTCCGCCCTCACCCATGGCGTGCCGCATTACACCACTCTGGCCGGTGCCAGGGCCGCAGTGCACGCAATTGCGGCACTTCGCGCCGGAACCCTTGATGTCGCGCCCCTCCAATCCTACTCTAAAGCCTTGTTCTGAGCACCGCAGGGCTGCCAAGCTGCCTTCCCCTGCTCTTCCCCCCAAGTCGCGCAGGCTAGGCCCATGGTGGGCCGGCCTGCCCGCATTTGGGGCTGCTCGTGTTTGAATGAAGGATGGTGTTGCCGTGCAGAAGTTTCCGATGACCGCGGAGGGCCTGGCGAGACTCGAAGAGGAGCTGAAGCACCTGCGCTCGCAGGAACGCCCGGCGGTGATTCGCGCCATTGCCGAGGCCCGCGCCCATGGCGATCTCTCCGAGAACGCCGAGTATCACGCGGCGCGCGAGCGGCAATCCTTCATCGAGGGCCGCATCGCCGAGCTGGAGACGATCATTCCCTCCTCGGAAGTGATCGACATCGCCAAGCTCTCCGGCAATCAGGTGCGCTTTGGCGCCAAGGTCACCGTGCTGGATGAAGAGACCGAGCAGGAGAAGACCTATCGCATCGTCGGCCAATATGAGGCCGATATGAAGGATGGCTCGATTTCCATCTCCTCGCCCCTCGCCAAGGCGCTGATCGGCAAGAAGGTGGGCGATAGTGTTGAAGTGCCCGCCCCTGGCGGTGCGCGCGCCTATGAGATCACCGCCGTCGCATTCCGGTGAGTGCGACCAAGATGCAATTGTCGCTCGCCGAGGTGCGGGCGGCGGCGGCGCGCATCCAGGGCGTCGTGCGGCACACGCCCACGATCGAATCGCCCTCGGTCAATGCCGAATGCGGCACGCGGGTTTTCCTCAAGCTTGATAACCTGCAGGCCACCGGCGCGTTCAAAGAACGCGGTGCCGCCAACCGCATTGCCACGCTGAACGCGCGCGAACGGGCCGCCGGCGTCATCGCCATGTCGGCCGGCAACCACGCCCAGGCGGTGGCGCGGCATGCGACGCTGGCGCAAATCAAATCAACCATCGTGATGCCGCGCTTCACACCCTCGACCAAGGTCGTGCGCACCGAGAATTTCGGTGCCAATGTGGTGCTGCATGGCGACACGCTGGCCGAGGCGGCGGCGCATGCCCATGAACTGGCGCTGCGCGAGGGCTATGTCTTCCTGCACCCCTATGATGATGTGGGCGTCATCGCCGGCCAGGGCACGCTGGCGTTGGAATTGCTGGAAGATGTGCCGCAGATCGACACCCTGATCCTGCCCGTGGGCGGCGGCGGGCTGCTGGCCGGCTGCGCCACGGCGGCCGCCGAACTCCGCCCGGGCATGCCCGTCTTCGGCGTGGAGGTCGAGGGCTACCCGGCCATGGCGCAGCGCCTGGCGGGCAAGCCGGTCAGCGTCGGAGGCCCGACGGTGGCCGAGGGCATAGCCGTTCGCGATGTTGGCGAGACGCCGCTCGCCATGATCCGCGCCCTGGGCTGCGAGGTTCTCGTGGTGTCCGAGCTGATGGTCGAGCAGGCCATCGCCCTGCTGGCCGAGGGTGCCAAGGTGGTGGCGGAGGGCGCGGGCGCGGCTGGCCTGGCGGCGGTGCTGGCCTACCCCGAGCGCTTCGCCGGCCGCATCGTCGGCACGACGGTTTGCGGCGGCAACATCGATGCGCGGACGCTCTCGAATGTGCTCCTGCGGCAATTGCTGCGCGATGGCCGCATCCTGCGACTGCGCTTCGACATTCCCGACCGGCCGGGTGTCCTGGCCGATATCGCCAAGCGCGTCAGCGCCTTGGGCGGCAACGTCATCGAGGTGCAGCACCAGCAGTTGTTCGGCGCGCCGACAGCCCAGAGCACCGAGCTGCTGCTGATGATCGAGGTGCGCGACCGGGCGCAGGGCGATGCTCTGGTGGCGGCGCTGGAAGCTGGGGACTACGTGGTGCGGCGGGGATAGGGCGGCGGCTGCCTCCTGATTGCCGCAATGGCCCGCCATTCTGTGACCATGATCGCCCCTGACAGCGTGCCCGCCCGCCCCCAGACCCGAGCGGGTCACCGCCGATGAAACCCGCCCTGTCGCTTTATCTCGACGCCGTGCGTTTCACCGCGGCGATGGTGGTCTATCTCGGCCATCTGGCCCTGGCGAGTGAGCCCTCCTTTGTCAGGCCGGGCTTTTCCGCCACGTTCAGTGGCCTCTCCGCCTGCATCGATGAGGCGGTGATCATCTTCTTCGTGCTCTCGGGCTTCGTCATCGCCCATGCCACCGCTGCGCGGCCGACCACGCCCGAGGCCTATGCCACCGCCAGGCTGGCGCGGCTCTACTCGGTGGCGCTGCCGGCGCTGCTGGCGACCCTGGTGCTGGACATGCTGGGCCGCGCCATCGCACCGGCCTTCTATCCGCCCTTCGCGCCGCAGCCCTTCCTCGGCGCGCTCCTCTTCCTCAACCAGCTTTGGTATATTGATGCTGGGGCGGGCTCGAATGGGCCGTATTGGTCGCTGAATTTCGAGTTTTGGTATTACGTCCTCTTCGGCATGATCCTGTTTCTGCGCGGCTGGCAGCGGGTGGCGGCGGTGTTGGCCACGCTGCTGGTCTGCGGGCCGCAGATCGCGCTGTATTCGCTGCTCTGGTTCGCCGGAGTCGGGCTGCATGGGCTAACCCAGCGGCTGCGGCTTTCCCAGGGCCTGGGGCTGGGCCTCTTCCTGCTGGGACCGGTGATCTTCTTCCTGGCGGTGAACCACCCCGTGCCCGGCGAGGCCTTCATGCTCGACCGCCTGGCCTGGCTTCTGCGCGATTCCAATATCTTGCATGATAGCGTCATCGCGCTCGCCTTCGGCATGCATCTTCTGGGCTGCCACAGCCTGGCAGCCTGGCTGGAGGCGCCGCTGAGCGCCATCGCCCGGCCGCTGCGCTGGCTGGCTGGCAGCACCTTCACCATCTATCTTTTCCACATGCCACTCAGCCGCTTCCTCGCGGCGGTGCTGCCCACGCCGCCCGGGCCTTGGTCCGGGCCGCTGCTGCTGGCGCTGGGGTTCCCCCTGCTGCTGGCCATCGCGGCGGTGACCGAGTGGCGCAAGCAGCCCTGGGTGCGGCTGTTCACCGCCACCTTCGCGCCATTTCATCGGCTGGCGCAGGCTGCCCCGGTCGGGGGGACAAACCACCTCAGGCCGGGGCAGCCACCACCCGGCCACGCCGCAACCGGCTGATGCCAAAGGCCAGCGCGAGGCCAACCAGGATGACCGCCCCCGCCAGCAGCGGCCGAAAGGTCAGCCAGGCGATGGCGATGATCACCGGCGCCACCACCAAGGTCAGCATCGCTGCCAGCACCCCGGTGCCAAAACCCACCAGCCAACCCAGCGGCGGAATGATATCGGCCAGCACCTTCAACGGCGCGAAAAGCAGCCAAAAGGCAAAGAAAATCACCAGCCCCCCCGACAGGCGAAGCGCCCAAGTCAGGATCGCATTATCGTCTTCGGCGGCGGCGAACATCGCTGCGGCGGGCATCCTGCCGGTCTGCACCATCATCAGCGCATCGCCGGCGCGGGTGGCATAGGGGCCAAAGCCATCCCCGGTCTGCGCCGCCACGATGGACAGGCTTTCGGGCTTGGCCATCCGCCAACTCACCCGCAAATCCCCCACCCGCGGCGCATTGGCATCCTGGCCAATAAAGCGCGTGGGTTGGTCGATATCCTGCTCTGCATCAACCTCATTGATCTGCGGCGCCTCCAGCCGGAAGGCACCCAGGCGGGCATTCTCGGCATTCCAACTGCGCGATACCCAGCGCGGCTGCGGGTTCTGATGCCCCTCGGGCTGATGGAAGCGGGCGCTATCAACGCGCCCCTCCCGCCAGCCACGGCTATAGGAATAGGTCGTCACCGTCTCGGTGCCGCCGCCGAGGCGATTGCGGGTCTCGCTGCGGCTTTCCTCCAGCCACTGATACATCTCCACCCGGCGGAACAGCCGAAGCGCCCCGGCGGGGGCCGTGACTTTTAGCTCCGCATCCTGCGGTGGGCTGGGGATGGTGAGCGTGCCCGCCACATGAACCAGACGGCCCTCGCGCGCAGGGTCAATGCGATCAGTGGCGACGGAGACAACAACCCCCGCACCCTCGGTCAGGCTGCGGGCGGTCTGCACCGCGCGGCCCTCATTCCAGAACAGCAAAACCCCGCCGGCCGGCATGAGGAGCAGCCCAATTACCAGCCCCGTCAGCGCGCCACCAATGCGCGAGAACCAGGATTGCTGCGTGGTCTCGGTAAAAGATTGCTGCGTGGTCTCGGTAAAAACCTCGCTGATCTCGCCGCCGTCACTGCTGTCGATCATGCCCCACTCCTTTGCCCTCCCGCATCATGACAAACGACTGCAGGCCAAGGAGACGGGCATTAATCGGCGTTGCGAACCTTCACAAGAGTGAAAAGTCCGGCAGGCGGGCAGGGGTCACGGCTCTCCACCCTTGTCACCGCCGGGTCCAGCAAATCCTCGATCATGAAATCGGGATGCCAGCCCAGCACCCGTGCCAGCGGCGCCATGCTGCGCTCCACCCACCAGCGGAAACCATTCTCGGCGGCGAAATGATTGACGAAGAGCAAATGCCCACCCGGCCGCACCACCCGCGACATTTCGGCAAAGAGCTTCTTCGCATCCGGCACCACTGAGGCGGTGAACATCGCCACCGCAATGTCAAAGCTGCCCGATGCGAAGGCCATATTCTCGGCATCCATCTCCAGCAGGCCATGCACATTGGCCAAAGCCTGCTCGCCCACCTTCTCCTGCGCCTTGAGCAGCATCTCGCGTGAGAGATCAATGCCCACCACATCAAGGTCGGGCCGGTACAGCGGCAAAGCCAGCCCCGTGCCCACACCCACCTCCAGCACGCGCGGGCCCGGCAGCAGGTTCACCGCCGCCACGGCGCGCTTGCGCCCAAAGGCCGAGACCCCGCCAAACACCACATCATAAACCCCCGCCCAGCGGCGATAGGCTTCCCGAACCGAGGCCGCATCCAGGGCGGCGCGAGGATGGTCCCTGTCCTGGGTGATACCGATAATGGACATGGATGTATTTCTTCTCCGGCCTTACGGAGGCTGCGATAGTCCCGCTACGGTTTGATGTCTAGAAGATTTCAGTTTTATGGATGTTGTGTGTCAATCATGGCCGGCGCCGATCAGGCAGCACCGCCAGAATCCCGCCGCAGAAGATCACCGCCGCGCCCATCAGCGTCCAGCGGTCCGGCAGGTCAGCAAAGACCAGCCACCCCGCCACCCCGGCCCAGACAAGCTGCGAATAGGAAAGCGGCGCCAGCACCGAAACCGGCGCCCGGGCATAGGCCAGCACCAGCAGCCCATGGCTCGCACCGCCGATCACGCCAATCGTCACCAGCAGCAGCCATTCGAAGGGCGTGGGCCATATCCAAACGAAGGGCAGGGCGAGGGATGAGACCACCGTCGCCACCAGCCCGGTGTGCAGGATGGTGGTGCGCGGGTCATCGCGCGCCGCCAGCTGGCGGGTGAGGATGGTGTAGAGCGCGAAAAGCGCCGCCGAGCCCAGCGGCAGCAAATAGGCCGGGTGGGGCGCCGCCTCGCCGGTGATAAAGGGCGGCCGCACCGCCACCATCACCCCCGCCAACCCCAAACCCACGCCCAGCCAGCGCCGGGGCGAGACCTTTTCCCCCAGGAACAATGCCGCCGCCGCCACGCTCAGCAGGGGGGCGGCGAAATTCACCGCCGTGGTATCGGCCAGCGGCAGAAAAACCAGCGCCGAGGAGAAGAAAAAGGTGCAGCCCGTCAGCGTCAGGCTGCGCGCCGCCTGCAGCCCCGGCGCGCGCGAACGCCACGGCACCCGCCCCCGGCTGGTCAGCCAAAAAAACAGCCAGACCGTCAGCGTCGAAAAGAAAAACCGCGACCACGCCAATTGCGCCACCGCGAAATGCCCGGTCAGCAGCTTGAACACCGTGTCCATGCAGACAAACAGCACCAGGGCAATGAGTTGCAGGGCAATGCCGAAAAGCGCTGAGTTGGTGCTGATCACAACCCCATCATCGGCCACAAACCGCCGCGCGGGAACTGCCATGCGGCCAGGCCATTGCAGCCACCCCCGCCTATTGATGCCCATGGCCAATTTTCCTCTGGCCTTTCGCCGCCCAGACGCCTATGTGGCTTCGCAACAAGCCCCAAGGCCCGTCATTTCTCACCCCGGTTCGCAGTCGCGGCCCGGGTGCTTGTTATGGCGAGCCTTTCACCGCCTGAAGGCCCTTTTCATATGTCCATGCGTAACCTCGCCATCATCGCGCACGTTGACCACGGCAAGACCACCCTGCTGGATCAGCTGCTCAAGCAGGCTGGAACCTTCCGCGAAAACCAAGCCGTGGCCGAACGCGCCATGGACCGCAATGATCTCGAGCGCGAGCGCGGCATCACCATCCTGGCCAAATGCACGGCCGTGGAATGGGAAGGCGTGAAGCTCAACATCGTCGATACCCCCGGCCACGCCGATTTCGGCGGCGAGGTGGAGCGCATCCTCTCCATGGTCGATGGCGCCATCCTGCTGGTCGATGCCGCCGAGGGCGTGTTGCCGCAGACCAAATTCGTGCTCGGCAAGGCCTTGGCGCGCGGCATCAAGCCCATCGTCATCGTCAATAAGATCGACCGTCAGGACGCCCGGCACGAAGAAGTCCACAACGAAGTCTTCGACCTCTTCGCCGCCCTCGACGCGACGGATGAGCAGCTCGATTTCCCCATGCTCTACGCCTCCGGCCGCCAGGGCTGGGCGGATGAGGTGATCGACGGCCCGCGCAAAGACCTCTCGGCGCTGTTCAACCTCATCCTGCGCCATGTGCCCGAGCCCGGGCTGGACGCCACGCTCCCCTTCGCGATGAACGCCGCCATCCTGGAGAGCGACAATTTCCTCGGCCGCATCCTCACTGGCCGCGTGGAGCAGGGCGTCGCCCGCCTGAACATGGCCGTCAAAGTGCTGCGCCCCGATGGCACGCAGATCGAGACCGGCCGCCTGACCAAGCTGCTCACCTTCCGTGGCCTGGAGCGCGTGCCGGTGGAGAGCGTGCAGGCGGGTGACTTCATCGCCATCGCCGGCCTGTCGGATGCCACCATCCCTGACACGATCTGCGAACCCTCGGTAGCGGCGCCGCTGGTCTCCGTGCCCGTCGATCCGCCCACCCTCGCCATGACCTTCCGCGTCAATGACGGCCCACTGGGTGGCCGCGAGGGCAAGAAGGTCACCAGCCGCCAGATTCGGGACCGCTTGGCCAAGGAGGCCGAGGGCAATGTCGCCATCCGCGTCACCATCTCCAGCGAGGTTGACGCCTTCGAGGTCGCCGGCCGCGGCGAACTCCAACTCGGCGTGCTGATCGAGACCATGCGCCGCGAGGGTTTTGAACTCACCATCGGCCGCCCCCGGGTGCTGACCCGCACCAATGAGGAGACCGGCGAACGGGAAGAGCCCTTCGAAGAAGTCCTGGTCGATGTCGATGAGGCCTATACAGGCGTGGTCGTGGAAAAACTCTCCATCCGCAAGGCGCAGATGCAGGATATGCGCCCCTCCGGCGGCGGCAAGATTCGCATCACCTTCATCATGCCCAGCCGCGGCCTGATCGGTTATCAGGGCGAATTCCTCACCGATACGCGCGGCACCGGCATCATGAACCGGCTCTTCGCCGGCTATCAGCCCTGGGCTGGCAATATCGAGGGCCGGGTCAAGGGTTCGCTGATCTCCAACTCCGATGGCGAGGCGGTGCAATACGCGCTCTTCGCCCTTCAGGAGCGTGGCACGCTGTTCGTGAACCCCGGCGACAAGGTCTATGAAGGCCTGATCCTGGGCGAGAACAGCCGCGAAAACGATCTGGACGTGAACCCGATCAAGGAAAAGAAGCTGACCAATATCCGTGCCGCCGGCAAGGATGAGGCGCTGCTGCTGATCCCGCCCCGGCGCATGAGCCTCGAGCAGGCGATTGCCTATATCGAGGATGACGAATTGGTCGAGGTCACGCCCTCGGCCGTGCGTCTGCGCAAGCGCTACCTTGACCCCAATGAGCGCAAGAAGAACGCCAAGCGTTCGGAAAGCGCTGCGGCCTGAGATGGTGGGCGCAGCTGCTGGAACCGCCAGCAGGGTGCTTAAAAGGCTGATGACCGGAAAAAAGAGCGAGAGGGCAAAGCCCGGGCTTTGCCCTCTCGAGCTCTCACACCAGGGTCGACATGTATGTCGACGATTTTCCTGGACCTTTGATGAACTGGGTATATCAATAATCTAACGAAGGTGCAGGAAACTAAGTTTCCGGCTGGGGTGCTCGAGGGGCAAAGCCCCTCGATCTTATTTCCACGCGCTGACCGTCTTCCAGCAGCCTCCTAGCCCAGTTCAAAGCTGGTAATTCCAAAGATTTTCTCCCGCGCCATCACAGGCACCGGCCCGACATACATCCGCGCAGTCTCAAACCCCTTCGCCATGCCAAGCCTCAGCGCCAGCCGCACCGCGGCTTCATGGTTCTCCGGCACATCCAGCGTCAGCATGCCGTGGCCATGCTGCCCCAGCCCCGCGAGCAGCAGGGCCGCATCGGCCTCGGTCTCGGCGAAGAGCGGGCCAATCTTCACCCCCTCGCGGCAGGGTCGCGCCACGCCAAAACCGCGCATTCCCCCATGATCCCTTCTGGGCAAGGCGAGGGCGAGGTGCCCCTCCGTCTCCATCCATGCCCGCAAAAACGCCGGCCGGGGCGCGCCAAAACACGCCGCGTCATAATCCACCAGCGCCTCGAAGGGCATGGAAGCGGCCAGCGGCAGCGCCACAGGCGGCGGTGCCGGCCGCGCCATGCCGGTATAACGCGCATTGTTCCAGGCCAGCGTAAAACCCGATTTGCGGTAATTCCCCTGCTGCGCCACCACGCCATCAAGGCCAATCACCCGCCCCTCCAGCCGCGCCATGCCCGCCCGCCACAGCGCCAGCCCATGGCCCCGCCCGCGCATCTCCGGCGCCACAATATAGAAGCCGATAAACCCCAGACCCGCGCCATAGCGCACCGCGGACATACAAGCGACCGGCCGCCCCGCCTCCTCGGCTAGCAGAAACCCGCCAGGATCCTGGGCCAGAAAAGCCGGCACATCCGCCAGCCCCGGATTCCACCCCTCGGCCGCGGCCCATTCCACCGCCAGCATCACCTCTGGCGCGGTCATCGTGCGAATATTCAGCATGCGGCCAGCTTAGGCGATGCCAGCACATTTCGAAAACCAACCCGCCGATTTGACCATTGCGAATGCCGCCGGAGACGCCATGCTGGAGCCATGGCCTCCACTCCCGCTTCCGCCCCCACCACCCCCGACCCCAGCCCCGCCGAGCTTCTCGCCGCGCGCCCCATGCTGCGCATGGACCCCTCCGCCGGCCTGTGCATCGAGGATGTCCCCCTCGCCCGTCTGGCCGATGCGGTGGGCAGCCCCACCTGGGTCTATTCCGCCTCCACCCTGCGCCGCCGCGCCCGCGCCCTGACCGGCGCGCTGGAGGGTGCGGCGCTGCGAGCAAAAGTGCATTTCGCCGTCAAGGCCAACCCCAATTTGGCCGTGTTGGCGCTGCTGGCGGCCGAAGGCCTGGGCGCCGATATCGTCAGCGAGGGCGAATTGCGCCAGGCCCGCGCCGCCGGCATTCCCGCCAGCCACATCGTATTCTCCGGCGTGGGCAAAACCGAGCGCGAACTCCGCCTGGCCATCGCCGAGGATATTTCCCAGGTGAACCTCGAAAGCGCCGAGGAGGCCGAGATGCTCTCCGCCCTCGCCGTCTCCCTCGGCCGCACCATGCGCGTGGCGCTGCGCGTCAACCCCGATGTGGACGCCAAGACCCACGCCAAGATCACCACCGGCACCAGCGAGAATAAATTCGGCGTCGATTTCCCCCTCGCCCCGGCGCTTTATGCCCGCATCGCCGCCCTGCCAGGGCTCGAACCAGTGGGCCTCGCCGTGCATATCGGCAGCCAGATCACCCAGGGCGTGGGCGCCTATACCGCCGCCTATCGGCGCCTCGGCGAATTGGTGGTGGCGCTGCGCGCCCAGGGCCTACCCGTGCCGCGGGTGGATTGCGGCGGTGGCCTGGGCATTTCCTACCGCGATGAAGCTCCCGCCTCGCCCGAGGCGCTGGCCGGCGCCATCCAATCCGGCCTGGGCAATCTGGGGCTGGAGCTGATGCTCGAACCCGGCCGCTGGATTTGCGGCCCGGCCGGCCTCCTGCTCGCCCGCGTCGTCATCCAAAAACAAGGCACCGCGCGCCGCTTCGTGGTGATCGACGCCGCGATGAACGACCTGCTGCGCCCTGCCATGTATGACAGTTGGCACGGCATCCTGCCGGTCTCACCGCACAGCTTCGCCGCCCCCCTCGCCCCGGCCGATGTGGTCGGCCCGGTTTGCGAAAGCTCGGACACCTTCGCCCAGGGCCGCGCATTGCCCGACCTGCCAGCCGGAGAATTGGTGGCGATTCTCGATGCCGGCGCCTATGGTGCCTCCATGAGCAGCACCTACAATGCCCGCCCGCTCGCCGCCGAGGTGCTGGTGCAAGGCGGAGAATGGTCCGTCATCCGCGCCCGCCAGGGCTATGAGGCGCTGCTCGCCGGCAGCCGCATCCCCGACTGGGTGCGTGCTTGACGCAAGCCGGGCCCCCGGGCCTGCGCGTCCGGCGCCTCCTGGCCCGTGCGGCCCTGGGCTGGGAGCTGCTTTGGCCCGGCGCCTGGCCGGTGCTCGCGGTGCTGGGGGTTTTCCTGCTCCTGGCCCTGCTTGGCCTTCCGGCATTCCTGCCCCCCTGGCTGCATAGCCTGGGCCTTTTGGCCTTCGCCGCTTCCCTGGCCCTTGTGCTGCGCCGCGCCTGGCAGGGCTGGCGCATCCCCGATGCCCAGGCGGCCGAAAGGCGGCTGGAACGCGCCTCCGGCCTCAGCCACCGTCCCCTCTCCGTGATGGCCGACCGCCCGGCGGGCAATGACCCCCTGGCCATGGCCATCTGGCAGGCGCATCAGGCCCGCATGGCCGCGCGCATCCGCCAGCTTCGGGTGGGCCTGCCCCGCCCCGGCCTCGCAGCGCGGGACAAGCGGGCCCTGCGCGCCGGAATGGCGGTGGCCCTTATCGCCGCCTTCGGCATCGCCGGCGATGCCGCGCCCGAGCGGCTGCGCCGCGCCATTCTGCCTGGCTTCGCCAAGCCTGAACCCGCTGCCGCCCAGCGGATCGAGGCCTGGGTCACCCCCCCCGCCTATACCGGTGCCCCGCCCATTTTCCTCTCCGCAAGCGGCGGCCAGGCCACCGTCCCCGCCGGCAGCCGCATGCAGCTCACCCTCTCCGGCCGCCCCGGCACCGCGCCCGAACTCACCGGCCCCGCCGGCACCATCACCCTGCAAGGCCTCGATGCCAGCAGCTTCGCCGGCGAATTGCCCCTCACCGCGCCCGCCCGCCTCACGCTGCGCCGCGATGGCGCAGTGCTGGCGGAATGGAGCCTCGCTTTGCAGGCCGATGCGCCGCCGCTGGCCAGCTTCCCCGAGCCCCCCGCCCGGGCGCAGCGCGGCCTCACCCTGCGCATCCCCTGGCGGGCCGAGGATGATTGGGGCGTGCACAGCCTGCGCTTTGAACTGCGCCTGAGCGCGCGCCCCGAGGCGCCGCCCCTCACCCAGGACATCCCGCTCCCCCCCGGCACCCCGCGCCAGGCCCGCGGCATCGCAGCGCCCGATCTCTCCGCCCACCCCTGGGCCGGCCTGCCGGTGCGCCTCAGCCTCACCGCGCAGGATGGCGTGGGGCAGGTGGGTGCCTCCGAGCCGGTCGAGATCACCCTGCCCGAGCGCAGCTTCACCCATCCCGTGGCCCAGGCGCTGGTCAGCATCCGCCGCGATCTCTCCCTGTCCCCCGAGGCGCGCGACACCGCCCGCCGCGCCCTGGAGCAACTCGCCACCGCCCCCGACGCCTTTGAAAACGACACCACAACCGCCCTCGGCCTGCGGGTGGCGCGCAACCGCCTGTTGCAGCGCCGCGCCGGCGCGGTGGAGGAGGCGCAGGAACTGCTCTGGGACATGGCGCTGGCGCTGGAGGAAGGCCGCGAGGGCCGCACCGCCCGCGCCCTGGCCCAGGCCCGGCAAGCCCTGCGCGAGGCGCTGCAAAATGCTGAACGGCAGAATCAGGAGCGCGCCAATAACGACCCCGCCCGCCAGCAGGCCGAGCGCCGCATCCAGGACCTGCGCGAGGCGATCCGCCGCCACCTCGAAGCCATGGCCGAGCGCCTGCAGCGCGAAAACGCCGAAAGCCTGAGCGAATTGCCGCAAAACCGGGCCGATCAGCGCGAGATCAACCGCCGCACCGAGCGCCTGCGCGAGGCCAATCGCGAAAACCGTATCCCCGACGCCGAGCGCGAATTGGCCGAGCTGGAGGAGATGCTGCGCAACCTCGAGGAGGGCCGCCAGGCCCGCGGCGAAGACCCCGAGCGCCAGCAGCAGCGCCAACGCGGCCAGCAGCAAATGGGCGTGGTGCAGGATATGCTCCGCCGCCAGGGCGAGATGCTCGACCATGGCCAGCGCCGCATCGAGGCCGAGGAGGCCCGCCGCAACCAGCTCCGCCGCAGCCAGGGCGCCCAAAATCCGCCCCCCGCCACCCAAGCCGTGCCGCAAACCGCCGATGCCCGCCGCCAGCGCGCCCTGCGCCGCGCCCTGGGCGAGCTGATGCAGCAATATGGCGACCTGACCGGCGAGGTGCCCCAAGCACTCGGCCGCGCCGACCAGGCGATGCGCGAGGCGCAGGCGGCGCTATCCGAGGGCGGCGATGCGCGAGACCCGCAAAGCCGCGCCATGCGCCACCTGCAGGAGGGCGGCCGGCAGATGGCCCAGCAAATCCAGCGCCAATTCGGCCAACAGCCCGGCCAGGGTGAGGGTGAGGGCGAGCCCGGTGATGCCGATCTGGCCGGCAATACCGAGGAGGGGGCCGAGGGTGAAGGCGAGGGAAGCGAGATGGGCGAAGGCCGCGACCCCTTGGGCCGCCGCGCCCGAGATGTCTCGGGCAATGCCGATCAGGGCAGCGATACCCGCCTGCCCGAGGAGGCCGAGCAAATGCGCAGCCGCCGCATCCTCGATGAACTCCGCCGCCGCGGCGCCGAGCGTGAGCGCGCCGCCGAAGAGCTGGACTATATCGAGCGGCTGCTCAGGCGCTTCTGATCAGATCGTCTCGTCCTGCGCGCTGTTGAAATGCGCCTCGCCATTGCGCCGGGTGCGCTCTTCGCGCCCGGTGTTGCAATGATGCTCGCTGAACAGCGCGCTGCCCGGATGGGTGATCTCCATCTTGGCCCGCACCCGGCAGACCAGGCGATTGGTGGCCCCGGCGCTGGCGCCATGCCAGCGCCGTAGCGCCTCGGCCCAGCCATGCTCCTGGCCCCAGCGGGCCAGCATGCCGCCGGCCCAATCGGCCGAAAGCCTGGCATCAAGCGGCCAGGTCTCACCACGGGCATGCAGCCGGGCATTCACCTGCATGCAGCCCGCCATCACATTGCGGCTGCGCGAGGCGGCGCGCAGCAGCGCGGCAGCGGCGTCCGGTGATGCCGGAAACACCGCCCGGCCGCCAATATTCATCGCATAGGCGTGCATGCCACTTTCCGAGAGCGCGATTGCGCTCAGCAGGCCCGGCGGCAGGCCATGAATATGCTCGGCCCGGCGGGTGGCCTCAAGGCAGGCCGCGCGCGGCGGTCCCTGGAAGATGGTGGATACGGCGAAGCTGCCGCCGCTGGCCACCGGCCGAAAATCCTGCGGCCGGTCGGGCAGGCGTGGGGCACGGGCATATTGGTTGTGGCGGCGGGCGCGGGCATGGCGGGTCTGGCTGGGTGCGGCATGAGGGGCCGCCTTGGCGGCGGCAGGGCGGGCCTGAGGGCGCTCGGCCTGGGCCGGCCGGGCTTGCGCTGAAAATGCCAAGGGCCCGCAGGCCAAAACGGCGGCGAGGGTCATCATCGTTATACCGCGATGGGGAGCTGGGGGTTCCATCACGCGCGGAGGGAGGGCCGGGTGGCGCAGACCTTGGGGGGGCCACGGAGCAATCTCGGTCTTCATGAAACATTAAGTAGCATGGCGTGAAGATGCAGGGCAAGCCTTGCCCCTCCGGGCCCCTACCCGCCGCCTTTCGGGCGGTGCATTCTGCTGGCGGAAACGGGAGATGAGCATGCTTGGCTCCAGGCGCAATCTGCTGCTATCCGCCGCCGCTGCCCTGCTGCCGGGGGCAATAGCAAAGGGGGCGGCCGAGGCGGTGGTGACGCTTGTCGTGCCCTTTTCCGCCGGCGGTTCGGCTGATCTCTCGGCGCGTGCCCTGGCGGCGCATTTGCCCGCGCTGCTGCCGGGCCGTACCGGGATTGTGGTGGAACACCGCGCCGGCGCCTCGGGCGCTGTCGGCACCGCCTCGGTGGCGCGCGCGGCGCCTGATGGGCAAACCCTGCTGCTGGCACGGGTTGGCTCTTCGGCCATTCTGCCGGCCACCGATGGCCGCACCCCCTTCGCCTGGGATGATTTCACCTTCCTCGGCCTGCTCGAGCAAAGCGCCTATGCCATCGCCGTGCGCGCCGAGGCGCCATGGGCCGATCTGGCCGCGCTGGTGGCAGCGCTGCGCGATGCGCCCGGACAAATGCGCTTCGCCACCTCCGGCCCCGCCACCATTCTCGATCTGGGCGTGCGGCAATTGTTCATCGCCGCCGGGCTGGGGTTGGATGCCGCAACCGCCCTGGTGCTGCGTGGCGGGGGTGAGGCGGTGCAGGCGCTGCTGGCCGGGCAGGTGCAGTTCATCGGCAATAACCTGCCCGATCTGGCGCTAGGGCTGCGCGATGGCAGCCTGCGCGCCCTGGCCGTCTCCGGCCCCGTGCGGCTGGCGGAGTTCCCCGCGGTGCCGACCATGACCGAGGCGGGTTTTCCCGCCCTGGAGGGGTTGACCGGCTGGAGCGCCCTGGCCGGCCCGCCCGGCATGGCGCCGAAATTGGTGGCGCGCTGGGCGCAGGCCCTGGCCGCGCTGCGCCATAACCCGGCCTGGCTGGCCGAGGTGGAGCGCCAAGGCAGCCTGCCGCGCCTGCTGCCGCCTGATGAGACCCGAGACTATATTGGCGGCCAAGTGGCACTTTATCGTGAATTGGCGCGGCAATTGGGGCTGCAATGAGTTTTTTGACGCGGACATAAAGGCCGGCGTTTCAGCCCCAGGCTTGACAGAAATCGGCAAATAATCCTATATCATCAGCCAAGTGCCGCGCTGTTTTGACAACCGCATCCGCCCCCCACCACCGCCACCCCACCTGCGGGGCAATTTGTCCGAATACCACCATTTTGCGCGCAACCCAGCCCGGCCGCAGATAAACGCAATAAAAACAGCCGGCTGAAAAACCCCTCAGCCGCGCAACCGCAGCCCCTGCACCCGGATCAAGCCATCGGGAATAAGCCGCAACCCCTCCAGCGCCGGCCGCAGGGCGAAGAAGGTCTTGGGGTGCCACAAATAGATGTAAGGCCGGTCCCGCAGCAGAACCGTCATGGCGCGCTCATAGGCAGCAAGCCGGGTCGCCGGGTCAGTGCTGGTGCGGCCCTGGCGCAGCGCCGCATCCGCCTCGGCCGAGCAATACCGCCCGCCATTGAGGCTCTCGCCACAGGCATTGAAGCTCCAGAGATTCTGGTCAGCATCGGTGCGGCCGGACCATTGGATGATCAGCGCCTCAAAATCACCCATGGTCCATTGCCGCAGCAGCGTCGCGGTCTCCAGCACCACAATCTCAATGGTGATACCCGCCTCGGCCGCCATGGCCTGAATCACCTCCGCCGCCTGAGTGTAATCCGAGGTGCCGGGCACCGAGAGCCGTATCCGCACCCGCTCCAGCCCCGCCTCACGCAGCAGCGCCCGGGCCCGGGCCAGATCCCGCGGCGGCGTGACGATGCTGGCGATATGATGCGGGTGCCCAGGCGGCGTGGATTGGTTGGCCGGGCTGAAGCGGCCCTCAAAGGCCACCCGGTTCAGCACCTCACGGTCAATCGCCGCCTCCAGCGCCGCACGCACCCGCCCATCACGGCCGAGCGGCGTATTGGCCCGTTCGCCATTGGCCATATTGATGGCGATATAGAACGCCGCCAGCGAAGGCCCCTCCACCACCCGCACCCGCCGATCGGCGGCGAGGGTATCAAGATCGGAGGTGCTGACCCGCTCGATCACCTCCAGCGCGCCCGCGCGCAGGTTGGAAGCGCGCACCGTGGTATCGGGTATCGGCCGATAGACCACCCGCTCGAAGTGAATATTGCTCCGGTCCCAGTAATCGGCGAAGCGCTCCAGCTCGATGCGATCCTGCGCCACCCGCCGCGTCAGCCTAAACGGCCCGGCACAGGCCGGCGCGGCCTGCGATTCCATCGGCGTGCGGGGTGAAACCAGCATCCCCGCCCGGTCACTCAGTGCCGCCAGCAGCGGCGCAAAGGGCTCCGAGAGGCGTATGCGCAGCGCCATCGGCCCCGCCACCTCCACCGCGCTCACCGGCCCCAACTCACCGCGGCGGGTGGAACCGGGTGCGGTCAGGTGCCGGTTCAGCCCGGCCATGGCGGAGGCGGCGTCCAGCGCCTCGCCATCATGAAAGCGCACCCCGGCGCGCAGGTTCAGCAGCAGCGCCCGGCCATCCTCCTGCCACTCCCATGCGGTGGCGAGTTGGGGAATGAGTTGCCCCCGCTCATCCACATCCAACAGCTTGTCGCACATCGCCGCAAAAACCTGCCGGGCGGCCACGCTGCGCGAGAGGCTGGGGTCGAGCACATCGGGGTCCGAGGCGATGCCGATGCGCAATGTCTGCGCCGCCGCCGGCAGCGCAAGAATGAGGCAGAGCAGGGCCGCGGACGGCAGGCGAAATGATCTCATCCGCTTAGCCTGCCGCAAAGATTGCGAAGAAGCCATGGCCCCCAGCTTTCTCCCAGCCCTCGCCCGCAGGAAGGCGCCGCCCGCGTCAGGAATTCACCCTGAACGCCTCCCAGATGGCCGCACCCCACCGCCTCATGGTGGTGGGCGGCGGCGCTGTCGGGCTGGTCTCCAACCGGGCGGACCCGGGGTGACGCTGCATTGAGCCGGGCTCAGCCCCGCTTGAGCATGGGACCCAGCGGCCGGCCGCCAAAGACATGGACGTGGAAATGCGGCACTTCCTGCCCCGCATCGAGGCCCATATTGGACAGGATGCGGTAGCCGCTGGCCTCCAGCGGCCGGCCCACCTCACCCACCGCCCGCCAGAAGCCGGCAATGGCCTCGGCGCTGGCGCCGGCGTGGAAATCCGCCGCCGAAACCCATTCGCCCTTGGGTATCACCAGGATATGGCTGGGTGAGAGCGGGTTGATATCGTGGAAGGCCAACGCGTGCTCAGTCTCCAGCACCCGCTTGCAGGGGATTTCACCGCGCAGGATGCGGGCGAAGATGTTGTTGCTGTCATAGGGAGGCAGCCCGGTCACGCTCATGCTCGCTTGGTCCTCAGGGCAGTTTGCGGGTCTTGGCCAGGCGCGTGATGGTTTTCGGCCGCGCGGCCTTTTCGGCGATGCCGGAAATGCCCTCGCGCCGGCAAAGCTCGCGCCACACGTCATCGGGCGCCACGGAGGCATCCACCCAGAGCACCAGCAGGTGATAAAGTAGGTCGGCACTCTCGCTGATCGTGGCTTCGCGGTTGCGCGCCACCGCCTCGATCACCAGTTCCACCGCCTCTTCGCCCAGCTTCTGCGCCACTTTCTGCGTGCCGCGTGCCAGCAGGCGGGCGGAATGCGAGGTGGCGGCATCGCCCATCACCCTCCGCTGCTCGATCACGCCCCATAGCCGTTCCAGCACCCCGGCGGCGGCGCTGTCATGGGCGGGTTTGAGCAAGCGCTTTTCGATCTGCCGCACCGCCTTGGCGAGTTTGACCGGCTTGGCGATGGGCGCTGCCGCCAGAACCTTGATGACGGTGGCGCTGGCCTTCGGGCTTTTCGCCTTTGCCACCTTATTCTTGGCCGGGGCCTCAACCACCGCTGGCAGCGCGTGGGTGACCACCGCCTTGGGGCGCTTGGCCTTCTCGACTTTTTTCTTTGCGGGCTTGGCCATCACGCGGCCTCCATCATGGGTGCTTCGGCCGGGCGCACCGGCCAGCCAGCGGCGGCCAGTGCTGCCTTGGCCTGGGCAATACGAAAAATACCGTCATGGAATACGCTGGCGGCGAGCAGGCCAGAGGCGCCGGCAGCGGCCCCCTCGGCGAAGTGGTCCAGGCTGCCCACGCCGCCGCTGGCCACCAGCGGCAGCCGCACCCGGGCGCGCACGGCGCGCAGCAGGCCCAGGTCAAAGCCCTGTTTCGTGCCGTCGCGGTCCATCGAGGTCAGCAGCAATTCGCCCGCACCGCCCTCGGCCATGCGTGCTGCCCATTCCACCGCGTCAATGCCGGTGCCGCGGCGGCCGCCATGGGTGAAGACCTCCCATCGGCCGGGCGAGACTTGCTTGGCGTCAATCGCCACCACGATGCATTGGCTGCCAAAAGCCTGGGCCGCGCGGGCCACCAATTCGGGCTCGGCCACGGCGGCGGAATTGATGCTGGCCTTATCGGCCCCGGCCAGCAGCAGCTTGCGGATATCCTCCACGCTGCGCACGCCACCACCCACCGTCAGCGGAATGAACAGCCTGGCTGCGGTGCGCGCCACGACATCGAGCATGGTGTCGCGGTTTTCATGGGTGGCGCCAATATCGAGGAAGGTGAGTTCATCGGCGCCCTGGGCGCCATAGGCGGAGGCCTGCTCCACCGGGTCCCCAGCATCGCGCAGGGCGACGAAATTGACGCCTTTGACGACGCGGCCTTCCTTCACGTCCAGGCATGGAATTACACGAAGCGTAAGCACCAGCAGATGACCTTGCAAATTGTCGAGTTTTGGCCGCGCTTGCAACGGCAGAGTTTCGATGCGCTGCGCTTAGCGTCGGGTCAAGGTGTTTTGCACGTGGTTCTGGCGCGGCGCGCGTGAATTTGGCAATGACCATGCATGATCGGCGATGAGACGGAGACAGTTCTGTTGCGCCCCCGGGCTTTTCTGCCCGAGGTGGCCTGTTTGGTGCTGTGGCGGCGCTCGGCCAGGGCGCGTCGGGTCTCGCTGAAAATCTCCCCGCGAGATGCCGCGGTGATTGTGACGCTGCCGATGCGCGCCCATCGGCGTTTGGGCATGGCGCTGCTGGCTGAGCATGCCGCCTGGGTCACCGAACGCCTGGGCGCGATTGAGGCGCCGGTGGTGTTGGAGCCCGGGGGGGCGGTGCCCATTGGCGATGTGCCACATGTTATTGTCCATGACCCTGAGTGCCGCGGGGGAGGGATCATCGCGCCGGGGCGGGTGGTGGTGGGTGGCGGGCTGGAATTTCTGCCCCGCCGGGTGATGGATTGCCTGCGCGCCGAGGCGGCGCGGCGCATTGGCCTTGTGCTGCCGGTGCATGCCGAGGCGCTGGGGGTGCGGCCGCGCGCGCTGCGGCTGAAGGATACCCAGACCCGCTGGGGAAGCTGCGCCCCGGATGGCACCATCGCTTTCTCCTGGCGGCTGGTGATGGCGCCGGATTGGGTGCTGGATTACGTGGTGGCGCATGAGGTGGCGCATTTGCGCGAACTCAACCACTCGCCGCGCTTTTGGGCGCTGGTGGAGAGCCGCACCCCGCATCGGGATGCGGCCAGTTTGTGGCTAAAGGCGAATGCCGGGCGGTTGATGCGGATCGGTTAGCGGGCTGCTGCGTAACGAAGGCGGGGGACGATAAGATCGAGGGGCTTTGCCCCTCGGTCCTTCTTTTACCAACACCTGGCTTTGATCGTGTGATGTCGGCTACACGCGGCGCAACGCATTTGGACCATTGCCTCAATCCGGTTCGCGGATGCTGCCTATCAGATCTTGAGCGTTGGACACTCCAGTCGAGATAGCCCTGGCCAAGCCGCTCGAGCTCTCTGAAGCCGCGCCGCTGCCAAGGCCTGGTTGTGCCATGTCGAGCATGGCGGCGAGGTGTCCCTCCACCGTGATGTCAGGCACCCCGCGCCTTCCAGCCGGATGAATGATGACGCGCTCGATTAGGGCCCGGGCTGCTTCCAGCGCAGCTGGATCGTCGGCGGCGGCAAGTGCCGCTCGCAATCCTTGGAGCTTCGCTCGGTATACGGCACCGATATCGGGCCTAATCCGGATTATCGCCGGCCTGGCATTGCTGATGGCAGCATGCAGCCGTTGCGTTTCTGCTTCCGCGGCTTCGAGCTTGGCCTGCAGCCGCGGGCCTCTCAGCCCATCAGCGATGGCCTCAAGCAGATTGGCAAGCCTCCGCTCGGCGACATCCAGATCACGCTGCAGCTTTGGAGCTGCCGCCTGCAGTTGCGTCGTCAAGCGGTTCCATTCCGCAGCGAACTCTTCTGCAAATGCCTGCACGACCTCGGGGTCCATCATTTTTTCAGCAAGTGTCTCCAGCACTCGTTCCTCAAGAACATCGCGGCAGATCGCTGCGCGGTTGTCACACATGCCACGCTGGACGTTGTTGCAGGTGTAGGTCTTTCTGGTATTGGCCGCGAAGGGAGCTCCACACTTTCCGCAAATCAGCCTGCCAGACAGCAGGTAGCGGCCGCGGCGCTTCTCCCAAAATTTCTGCTGCCCCGTACCAGCGTTGGGCGGCGCGGCATCAGCGTCCAGCCTTGCCTGAACTACCGCCCAGACCGCGTCATCAATGATTCGGTATTCGGGAACCGTCCCGACCACACGTTCACCTACCGGGTTGAGCCTTCGTCGTGATTGGCCCGAGGTCGGGTCCACGATGCGGTGGCGCCGGTTCCACACGATCTCTCCGAGGTAGGCGCGATTGCGCAGGATGCCGTCAGCATGGCTGGGCCGGCCACGGATGGTCATCGCGTTCCAACCAACCGCCTTCGGTGCCGCGATGCGGTCAGCATTAAGCCGACGCGCAATCATTCCCGCCGTCACGCCCTGGCCATATTCGGCGAAAATTCGCTGCACAACCGCCGCCTGTTCGGGAACTATTTCGCGAAGTCCGCGATCAATCTCACCGTCGGATTTCAACACGTGCGTGACACGCCGGTATTCGCCGACGAGACGACAATGCCGGTGCTGGACCCTGGGCGTGGCCGGACCAAAAAGGGCTATGCCTGGGCCATCGCGCGCGACGACCGGCCCTGGGGCGGGGCGGACCCGCCGGCGGTGGTGTTCCACTACGCGCCAGGCCGCGGCGCCGAGCAGGCGGAGGCGCTGCTGGCGGGCTATAGCGGGGTGCTGCAATGCGACGGCTATGCTGCCTACAAAACGCTGGCCGCGGCGGGCGACATGTCGCTGGCATTCTGCTGGAGCCATGTGCGGCGCGAGTTCATCGATCTGGCGAAATCCAAAACGGCGCCGATCGCGCAGGAGACGTTGCAGCGTATCGCGGCACTCTATGCCGTAGAGACGGAGGTTCGCGGCCAGGCGCCCGATA